>NZ_DASPMQ010000061.1:0-120106 GCF_035626975.1 Brevundimonas sp. | reverse complement strand
TGGTTGTTGACCCCGCCCGAGCCGCCCCACAGCACGTCGTCGCCGCCGCCGCCGACCAGCACGTCGGAGCCGATCCCGCCCATCAGCACATTGGCGCCGGCGTCGCCGTACATCACGTCGTTGAAGTTGGAGCCGATGGCGTTCTCGATCGAACCATAGGTGTCCGTGGCCCCGTCGCCGTCGTTGGTGGCCCGCTGCAGGTCGAGCCGCACCACCACCCGGGCCGCGGCCAGGGTGTAGTCGGCCGTGTCGATCCCCAGGCCGCCGTTGAGCGTATCGACGCCGCCGCGGCCGCGCAGGGCGTCGTTCCCCGCCCCGCCGGTGAGAACGTTGGCCAGGGCGTTGCCCGTGCCGGTGAAGGCGCCGCTCCCGCCGAAGATCAGGTGCTCGACGTGGTTGGCCAGGGTGTAGACCGCGATGCGGGCCTCGACGGTGTCGGTTCCCTGTCCCGCCACCTCGACGATGCTGTCGAGCGTTTCGAGCACATAGGTGTCGTCGCCCAGTCCGCCCTGCAGGGTGTTGCCCGCGCCCGTTCCGCCCCACAGGATGTCGTTGCCGCCGAAGCCGAGCAGGGTGTCGGCCCCGAGCCCGCCCCTCAGGGTGTCGCCCAGCGTCCCGCCGATCAGGGTGTCGTTGAAAGCCGAGCCGGTCAGCGCCTCGATCGAGCTGAAGGTGTCGGTCCCGCCGTCGCCGTCGTTGGTGGCCCGCTGGGTGTCCAGACGGGCCGTGACCCCGGCGGCGGCGGCGGAATAGTCCGCCGTGTCGATCCCCGCGTCGCCGGTCAGGACGTCCGCGCCGCCGCGGCCGCGCAGGATGTCGTCGCCGTCGCCGCCCGTTAGGCTGTTGTTCGCCCCTGAACCGCCGAGGCTGTCCCCGAACCTCGATCCGACCAGGTTCTCGATGCCGAAAAGGCTGTCCGTACCGCCATGGCCGTCGTCGGCGGCCGTCCCCGCGGCCAGGTCGGCCGTGACGCCGCTCGCGGCGGCGCCGTAGTCCGCGACGTCCGAGCCCGCCCCGCCGTTGAGAACGTCGTGGCCCGCGCCGCCGTCGAGGATGTCGTCGCCCGCGCCGCCGCTCATCTGGTTGATGGCGGCATTGCCGGTCAGGATGTCGTTGCCCGACGCGCCGTCGAGGTTAGGCGCCGTCCCGGCCGTCAGGCTGTCCGCCCCCGCGCTGCCCAGCAGCCAGAGCGGACCGACGCCGTAGTCCCTGATGTTGGCCGCCGTGAGCTGATCGGCGGAAACGCTCTGCAGCCGCACTACTGACACCCACTCGTCGAATTCCCAGCCGAAGCCCCGCTGGATCACCGTATCGGCGCCGTCCGTGATGATCCGTAGCTGACCGTCCTCGTAGGCCCCGCTCCGGTAGTCCAGCAGTTCGGTGAAATCGAGTACGTCCTCGGCCTCGAAGTCGCGGACCAGGATTTCGCCGTTCGTACCGCTCCTCACAACCAGACGGTCGGCGCCGGCTCCAAGGGTGAGGTCGAGGTCGCGTCCTTCGTAGTTCGCGGCCCGAACGACGTCGGCGTCGGCGCCGGCGTCGACCACGGTTTCCTGGCCGGCAAAGACCGTGATCTGGTCAACGCCAGCGCCGCCCAGGATCGTGCCCCTATTCGCCTCGCCCCCGAGATAGGTGATCTGATCGTCGCCCGCGCCGCCGTCCAGCAGGATGTCCGCGCCCGCGTCGAACGCCGCGGAGCGGAAGGCCGTGATGTCGTCGTTGCCGTCCTCGCCGTAGAAGCGGTCCGACATGCCGGCGTCGTCGCCCAAGGTGTCCGCCCCGGCCCCGCCGTGCACGATGTCAGAGCCATAGGAGCTCAGCACCCGATCATCGCCGGCGCCGCCGTTGATGACGTCGTCGCCGCGGTCGCCGCGCAGCCGGTCATCGCCATCCAGGCCGTTGATGACGTCGGCGCCTATGCCGCCCTGGATCGAGTCGACGCCCGTCGTCCCGGTGTAGGTCTGGCCGGCGGGCTGCGCGCCGTCGCCGGCGTAACCGCCGAGGTTCCACGCGGTCAGCGACGAGGCCACCATGTCCTTGAACAGCACCAGGGGTTCCCAGGTCCCGGCGCCGGTGCGGTTCAGCTCAAGCGCAACGTCGCCGCCGATCGTCATCAGCCGCAGGAAACCGTCGGCGAACGGATTGGTCGAGCCATCCCAGCCGTTGAACCGGCTGATCAGGAAGTCGAGGATGTCCAGGCGGTCGCCGCCGGCGCCGGCCTGGAAGTCGGTGATCGTGATGTTCCGGTTGTCGTCGAGGTAGTCGAGCCTCACCACATCGCCGCCCGCGCCGAGCGTCAGGATGGCGCCATCCGTCTTGCGCAGGCTGATCGTGTCGGCGCCGATGCCTGCGTCGACCGTCGCCGTCCCGACACCCACGATCGTGATCCGGTCATCGCCGTCACCAGCATGGGCGGTGACCTGGGCGACCGCGCCGTCGAGGAAGTCCATATGGATCTGGTCGGCGCCATCGCCGCCCCAGATCTCTGCATGGCCGTCGATGCCGGCCTCGAGGGTGACCTGCAGTTGATCGTCGCCGGCCTCGCCGTACAGGGCGTCGCGCTGGTCGCCGCCGATGGAGTCGTCGCCTTCGCCGCCGAACACCTCGTCCGCGCCGGCGCCTCCGTTCAGGTAGTCGGAGCCGAGGCCGCCCTCGAGGCGGTCATCGCCCGCCAGACCCAGTAGGCTGTCGTCACCATCGAGACCTTGGAGGATGTCCGCGCCGATTGTGCCACTCAGGTTGTCGCGGGCCGGCGTGCCGACGATCGTCTGACCCGGCGGCGGCGGCGAGCCCGGTGCCCAGCCGCCGAGGTTGAAAGCGGTGAAGTCGCCGAGAGTGGTGTTGCGGAAGTCGACCAGGCTTTCCCAGCTGTCGCCGCCGCCGTCGCGGTCGATCTGCAGCAGGGTGTCCGCCCCGGATTGAGCCAGGCGCAGGTGACCACTGTCGAAGGGGTTGTCCTGATCCCAGCCCGTCAGCACGCCCGTCAGCCAGTCGAGGATGACCAGGCGATCGCCGGCCCCGCCGGTCTGGAAGTCGCGCACGATCGCCGCTTCGCGGATCGCCGTCGTGCCGAGGTTCACGAATTTGATGCTGTCCTGCCCCGCGCCCAGCGTCAGGTCCGCGCCCGCGACCCGCCAGAGCTTGACGGTATCGTCACCGTCGCCGGCGTCGACCACCGCGCCGCCCAGGGCGAAGGAAAGCGAGATGTCATCGTTGCCCGCGCCGCCGAAGACGGTCGCGGTGATCTTCCGATTGTCCCATTGCTCCGTGACGCGGATGTCGTCGTTACCGGCGCCACCGTCCAGAACCGCGACGGTCTCACCCTCGGCGCTGCCGACCGACCGCAACACCTCCAGCCAGTCGTCACCATCGCCGCCGAACAGCTGGTCGTCGCCGGCGCGGTCGTCGTACAGGCTGTCGCGGCCGTCGCCGCCGACCATCACGTCGTCGCCGTCGCCGCCGCGCAGCACATCGTCGCCGAGACCGCCGATCAGGTAGTCATCGCCCGCGACGCCGTAGAGGGTGTCGTCGCCGCCGGCGCCGTCGATGACGTCCGCACCCGTGCCGCCGTGCAGGGTCTCGCCCGAGGCCGTGCCCGTGGCGGTGACCGGCGGCTGCGGCGGCGGCGCCGGAACGGCGCTCGCCCCGGTCTTGGCAGCGCCTGCATGGATCGCCAGCGCCGGCGCGCTGGCGCGATAATCGATGACCCGCATTACTTCCCCCGACACTCAACGGGGAAACGAAAGACCCCCACTATTCACGTCAGGCTAGCAAAGGCGGCACAACTCCGAAATAGCCAAGCTGGGTGAAGCTGCCGGAAAGCGCCCCCCTCGCCTGCCGCGCGAATTCTGGAACTTGATCCGGTGTGGGGTCAGCGCATCGGCGCCCGGGCGGCGCTTCTCATGCCCGAATGCGGACACTGCCAACCGCCGCGTTGAGTCAAAGGCGGTCTTGATTGCATGATCTCGGCGAAGGTCGCCAGGCGTTGAAAGCGGTCACCTGCTGGTGCCGGCCACGCACGTTCTTAGCCTAGCCGTTGGTGAGTGATCACCACAGCCGCCGCGGCGAAAAGGGCCCCGCGCGCATCCTCGCTCTCCCAGGGTCGTCGCGGCTTCGGCAGCCGGTGGCGAAAGGCCTCCAGGTGCCTGGCCACCGCCTCGGCGATTTCGCGACGGGTTCGCGCCTGGACCTCGGCGAAGGCCTCGCGGACCTCGGCGCGGCTGTAGATCGCGGTCTCGACGCCGCGAGCATCGGCGGCGCCCATGACGGCCGCGCAGAGGTCGGCGATGCGTCGCGCGCGCCGGGTGGTGTGGCGATCGTGGGCCTCGAGCACCAGCGCCTCGGGCGCGAAGCGGTCGAGCAGCCGCTCGAGGCGGCGGAGGCAGCTGGCGTTCTTGTCGACCCCCGCCGACACCAGGCCCCAGTCGATCGGGATGAACGGGCCTTCGAACAGCACCCAGCCGAAGCCGCGGGCAGTCGGATGGAAGCCGAGCACCCGCTCCCCCCTCGTCGCCGCGGAGACGCTCATACGATGTCGGGGTTAGGCACGCGGCCGACCATCTCGCCCAGCAGGACGCGCTTGCGCGCCGCGCCGGCGTCGGCGCGGTCGCCCAGCTGCCGGTCGAGGCGGGCGGCGTGGCGCATGACCACGTCGTGGTTCTCTTCGAACAGGTCGGGGAACAGTTCGGCGACGCGGACGCCGAACACCGCCTCGCAGCGGATGGCGAACCGCAGGCTCGGCCGGCCGAGGCCGAGCTCAAGCCGGGACACCACGCTGCGCGAGGCGTGGCCGAGCAGCAGGGCGAGCTCGCGCTGGGACAGCGCCCATCGCTTGCGATGCAGGCTGAGATAGTTGCGGTGAGACATAGGCGGGGCGTTAGGTGAGCGATCGGGTGACGATCGTTCCATCATCATTCCCTGAACGACCGGCCCGCCGTAGACGGCGGATCGCCCCGTCCGGCGACCGCCGCCGGCCGGGGCCGCGGCCCCTGGCGGCGTCGACGCTTCAGGCGGTCGACCGGTCAGGCGAAAGGCCGTAGCGGGCGGCGAGCGCCTCGACCTTGCCGCGTTCGCTCGCCGGGACGACGAAGACGCCGTTGGATTTGGTCGTCGTCAGCTTGAGGCGGTCGCGCAGCCGCCAGCCGACCCAGCGCGGGCTGGCCGGCGTCTGGCTCTCGGCGCCGAACCGGTTGAACGCCTCGGTCACGGCCGAGACCGTGACGCGGCCTCCGGCGGGGTCGGCGAACCGATCGGCGAGCGCCTGGACCAGCCGCCCGTCGGGCGAGGCGGCCCGTTCGGCGCTCAGCCGCCGCTGCTCGCGCGCCATCTCGTCGTGGACGCGGGCGCGCAGCGCCGGATCCTCCATCAGCGAGAGCAGCGACAGGGCTGTCTGGTTGAGCCGCGGCTCGACGCCGGGGGCGCGGCGGCTCGGGTCGGGACGCACCGCGCCTCGCTGCGTCAACCGCCAGGCGAGCAGCGCGTTGCGCAGGTCGAGCGCCTCGGCCTGCAGCTCCGGCGGCGACTGGATCGGAATGTCGGCGCGCAGCGGCCGCTGTCCCGTCTCCTCGGTCAGGAAGCGGCTCTCCAGCGCCCGGTCCGCGAAGCTGTGGCGCATGCCCACCAGCTTGGGCCCGTAGACGCGGAAGGCGCGTGGATTGAGCTCCTTGTGCCGGTTGCTCATGGTGCGCAGCACCGGCAGGCCGGCGGCGTTGCCGTTGTTGAGGATCTTGCTGAGCGGCGCGGTGGCGTCCGAGAAGCGGAAGTCGGCCTCGTCGAGCACCAGGGTGCCGCCGAAGGCGTCGAGCACATGGAAGATCGGCGACACCGTCGAGGCGCCCGAGGCGAAGAACGGCTTGTAGCAGAGCGCGCCGATGACGGTCAGCGCGCGCGTCTTGCCGGTGCCGTAGTCGCCGCGCAGCCGCAGGTACGGCAGTTCGTTGAAGGCGTCGTAGACCCAGCTCAGCAGCACATAGTGGGCGGCGATCGCCTCGAACACCGGCGACAGATCGACGTAGCGGTGCAGGAAGGCCTGCACCTGGGCGACGAGGGCCGCCTGGGTGGTGAACGTCCCGACGGCGGAGGGCAGCAGCACGCAGCCGGTGGCGATCAGATTGTTGTCGGCGGCGTAAGGCACGAGCCGCTCGCCATCGGCGAGCTCGAGCGCGTCGTGGACGGCGATCGTCCCGTCCGCATCCGCGATCGCCAGGGCCGTGGCGCGCCGGTCCGGATCGTAGAGCAGCTCGACCAGCCGCCCGTCGGGCAGAACGCGCGAGACGGTCGGCGTCGGTCCGGAGTGGTCGCTCATGACCTTCAGCCTACGCCCCGCGGGGCGTGCGGAAAGACGGTCGGCGGGCGCGAGGAGAGTCTTTCGAGACAGGCCCCTTTCAGTATAGCGCGGCGCGCCTGGCCGCTTCCGGCCAGCTGGGGATGGCGGGCCTTCCCTTGGCGGCCGCGCGGCCGCGTCGTTCGCAAGGGCTAAGGGACTCCGTCCCTCGCGCGGGCCAGGGTGCGCGGCTGCGCCGCCGGACCGCGGGGTGTCCCCGGTCTTCCTCCGCTGCGCTCCGTGCAGACCGGGTGATCCCCCTCCCCGCGGTCCGCCCTGGCCCTTGCTACCCCTGGTCTCGCCGACGGGCAGGGGAGCAGGCGGAACCCCGCCTGCTCCCCAACCCTAGGAGAAGAGCCATGACTGCCGCTTTCGAGACCATCCCCGCCACCGAAGCCGGAGCCCCCGAGCATGGGGCCGTCGTCTTCATCCCGCTCAACCGGCTCAAGAAGTCGCCGCGCAATGCGCGCAAGACGCCGCACAGCGCCGCCGACATCGAGGCGCTGGCGGCCAGCACCCGCGAGAAAGGCATTCTGCAGCCGCCCGTGGTCGAGCCGGAGCTCGGGCCGGACGGCCAGCCGACCGGCTATTACCTCGTCACCATCGGCGAGGGCCGCCGCCTGTCACAGCTGCTGCGCGCCAAGCGCAAGCAGATCAAAAGGACCCAGCCGATCCGCTGCGTCATCGACACCGCCCACGACGCCTTCGAGATCAGCCTCGACGAGAACGTCACCCGCTTCGCCATGCACCCCGCCGACCAGTTCGAGGCCTTCCGCGATCTCGCCGAGAGCAAGGGCTGGAGCGCCGAGGAGATCGGGGCGCGCTTCGGCGTCTCCCCCGCTCTGGTGCGGCGGCGCATGCGGCTCGGGGCGGTCAGCCCGGCCTTGATGGCGGCCTACCGGACCGAAGACCTGACCCTCGACCAGCTTATGGCCTTCGCGGTCAGCGAGGACCACGCCCGGCAGGAACAGGTGTTCGCCGACCTGTCCTGGAACCGCTCGCCGGTGTTCATCCGCCGCATGATGACCGAGCATGAGGTCGAGGCCGCCGACCGCCGCGCCCGTTACCTCGGGGTCGAGGCCTATGAGGCGGCGGGCGGGCGCGTCCGCCGCGACCTGTTCAGCGAGGACGGACAGGGCTGGTTCGAGGACGCCGCCCTGCTCGACCGGCTCGCCCTCGACAGGCTGGCCAACGAGGCCGAGGCGGTGCGCGCCGCCGAGGGCTGGCTTTGGGCGGAGGGGCGGCTCGACTTCCCCCACGACCACGGCTGCCGGCGGGTCTATCCGCGCGTGGTCGAGCCCGACGTGGAGACGCAGGCCCGGCTCGACGTCCTCGCCGAGGAATACGACGCCATCGTCGCCAGCTGTGGAGAGGATGAGGTTCTCAGCGAGGCACAGGACGCGCGCCTGACGGTCATCGACGCGGAACTGGCGGCGGCCCGGCCCGAGCGCTACGACCCCGACGCCGTGGCGCGCGGCGGCCTGTTCGTCGTTCTCGGTCAGGACGGGCCGCGCATCGAGCGCGGCTTCATCCGGCCGGAGGACGAGGCGCAAGCGGACCCGGAGACGGAGCCGAACGTCGGAGACCATCCGGACGGCGACGTCGGGAATGAAGGCGACGCGCACGGCGATGACACCGTCGATCGGACCGAAACCCGCAAGACCCTGTCCGAACGGCTGGTCGCCGACCTCACCGCCCACCGCACGGCGGCGCTGCGCGACGCCTTGGCCGAGCAGCCGCGCATGGCCTTCCTCGCCGCCCTGCACGCCTGACCCTGCAGACCTTCTATCGCGGCGGCGAAACCTGCCTCGACCTGCGGGTTTCCAGCCTCGCTCTGGAGGGTCATGCAGAAGGTCTGGCGGAGACGGCGGCGGGGCGCTCGCTGGAGGCGCGGCACGCCCTGTGGGCGGGTCAGCTTCCCGATGATCCCGAGGCCCTGCTGGCGACCTTGCAGGCCCTGCCCGACGAGGGACGGCTGGCGCTGTTCGCCCACGTCGTCTCGCTGGGCGTCAACGCGGTGCAGCGCGTCGGAACCTCGCGGCGCGCCCTGGCCCACGCCGGGGTCTTGGCCGATCTCGTCGACCTCGACATGCGCCGCTACTGGACCGCCACCGCGTCCAGCTACCTCGCCCGCGTCACCAAGGCCCTGATCGCCCAGGCCGTGGCCGAGGGCGTCTCGCCCGAGGCGGCGGGACAGCTGACCAGCCTCGACAAGGGGAGCATGGCCGCCAAGGCGGAAGAGCTCCTCTCCGGCACGGGCTGGCTGCCGCCGGTGCTGCGTCGGTCCGGGGCCGCTCCGGCGTAACCGGGGTGGGAGGGCCGTCGCCGAAGGCGGCCCTCCCCTGCTCCGGGCGGCCCCGCACAAGGCGAACGCCCGCCGTGCGCATCGGGCGCGCCCGGGCTCCAATGTCCTTGCCGGTCTGGCGTCCTCTCCCCAGCCGCGACTCGCGCCCAGAGACCCGGCGCCCTAGACTGGCAATTCGTCCTGCGACCGTCCGACGACCCACCCCGCTTGGGGATGTCAGGGAGGTCAGGGACGTCCCCCTCCCCTATGAAATATTTTCTCTACTGCCGGAAATCCTCGGAGGCCGAGGATCGTCAGGCCCTGTCCATCGACTCCCAGCGCGGCGAGCTGGAGCGGATGCTGCGCGCCCAGCCGGACATCGAGGTGGTGGAGATCATCGAGGAGTCGAGGAGCGCCATGACGCCGGGGCGGCCGCGCTTCGACGCCATGGTCGCGCGCATCGAACGGGGCGAGGCGCAGGGCGTCGCCACCTGGGCTCCGGACCGTCTGGCGCGCAATTCCATCGACGGCGGCCGGCTGATCTATCTGCTCGACCGGGGCGTGCTGAAGGACCTGAAATTCTCGACCTACACCTTCGAGAACAACTCGCAGGGCAAGTTCATGCTGCAGATCATGTTCGGCCAGTCGAAATACTATTCCGACGCCCTGTCCGAAAACGTCCGACGCGGCAATCGCACCAAGCGCGAGAACGGCTGGCAACCGGGCAAGCCCCCCATCGGCTACCTCAACGATCCGGTGACGCGCACCATCGTCGCCGACCCCGATCGTTTCCCGCTGGTGAAACGCCTGTTCGAGCTGGCGATGGCCGGCGTCCCGCCCAAGCGCATCGCCGTCATGGCCCGGGACGACTGGGGACTGACCAGCGTGCGCGGCGGCCGGGCCGGACGCCCTCTGGCGCTCGCGACGATCTACAAGGTCCTGCGCAACCGCTTCTATCTCGGCGAACTCGGTTTTGATGGGCAGCGGCTGCCGGGCCGCCACCGCCCCATGGTCACTCCAGCCGAGTTTGAGCGGGTTCAGGCCCGTCTCGGACGTCCGGATCGGCCGCGACCCAGCCGTCACGTCTTCGCCTACACCGGCCTGATCCGCTGCGGGAGCTGCGGCGGGATGATCACAGCGGAGGGCAAGACCAACCCCTACGGCTCCCGCTACGTCTACTACCGCTGCGTCAAACGCCCGTTCGGCCCGCGCTGTCGGGAGCGGTCCGTGGAGGTCCGGGCCCTTGAGGCCCAGATCGTCACCCTCCTCAGGAGCCTTGCGGTTCCGGACGGCCTCGCGGATTGGGCTCGCGACCGGTTGCGTCGGTCGGCCGACGATCAGGCCGCGGCGCGGCGCGAGCGCGAACGGCTATCGGACAAGGCTCTAAAGGACATCAAGGATGAAACCCGGGAACTGACCAGCCTCCGGCTGCGGCGGCTGATCGATGACGCCGAGTTCAGCGTCGAGCGGGAAAGGCTCGAGATCCGGCGGATCAAACTGGTTCAGGACCACCAGGACGGCGCAGACCCGGAACAGGTGATCCGACTTTTGGACAGCGTCGTTTCGTTCAGCAAACAGGCCGTCGATCGGTTTTCGAGCGGCGACATGGCGACCCGGCGGAGAATCCTCGAATTGGTCGGATCCGACTTTTCTCTGCGGGGCAAAAAACTCAGCATTCAGGCCGCGAAACTGTTCCGCTGGACCGGCGAAAATGCCGAAATTCTCCTAGGGTGCACGCGGGTCGACGATGTTCGAACTTTTCGGCCTACAAGAGAGGCCGAAACATGGTTCCTGGAAATACGATCTGCAGCTGAGAGCAACGCATGTCAAACGGCGCCCAGCGAGCTCTACGAGCTCATGTCAACGGAACTGGAGAAGGCTGCGTAGCCCGGATCGAAGTCCCCAAAGTTCCCGATTTCCCGTCCCTCGCTGTTTTGAATAGAGGGTGCACCAGTGCCGAATGGCGCTATACTAACTATGTACAGTTCATTTGACTACGAATCGGGAGACTCAAAATGGGTGTTGCAGACTGGCTTCAGAAGAAACGAGACGAGTCGCCACCAGACTCCTTCTATCACTTTGAAAATGACGACCAGATCGGGTACCGCGCGGTAAATACCGGACCTGACGTTACTCCTGAGAATGCGCGCCTCGAGGCGATCAACCCTACGGCTCAACGTGAATTCGAATCCATTCTCTGGAGAATGCGGCAACGATGAGACCCAGCCCGCTTGCACAAGTTGCGAGCGGGCCTTTTCATGCGGTATCTCAAAGATGCCAGCCCACGGCGAAGAGAGCTATACTATACGAGGACAGTATGGTTTCGCTGTAACCTTGGAGAATTGCCATGTTAGTTCGTCCACGTGACCTGCCGACCGCAGCAGAAATGCAGGCTGACAAGACCCTGAACCGGATCGTCTTTATGAAGGATACTCAACTCGAAGATCGAGTTCGGACCGAGAATCCCGAAAAAGCCAAGGAGCGCGACCGCGAAAATATTTGCACGATCATACGGACCGCGAAGAAAATGTCTCCCGGCTGACGCACTCCTCTCAGGTCGCCCCGCTTCGTGCCGGGCGGCCTTTCTCTTTGGCTACAAGCGCGCCATTCGGAACGGCAATGTGCCGTCGTGCGCCCTCCCCTCGTCTGCGCCAAGATGGTCTTGGGCGCCCGTTATTAGTTCTCGAACCCACTAGCGTATGAATGACTTCATCGCCGGCGGGGAACCTCTCGAGGATGCATTTCAGGACTATATTCTGGATGCCATCTTCCACGGATTGGACCTTATGAGCGCGCTTGGGGAACTCGTGACACTTGTGTCCGAGTACCAGATCAAGCTTGGCCGGATTCTCGGCGCTCCTGAGGCCACTCCTTGGTGGGACGAGTAGGTCCTCGCGATTGCAGGAGTTCGATTCCCTGACCTGAACACCTTATTTGGTTGTGCGGGCTGGTCGACGATGTTCGAACTTTTCGACCTTCGGACGAGGCCGACGAATGGCTCATAGAAATGCTAGCGCACGCGGAGAGCGGCAAGCGGGACGAGACGCTCGAAGCGATAGGAGACCTGATGTCCGTCGTCGATCTGGAGGGGCCCGCATAGGGACATTTCGATGTCCCTGTAGTCCCCGACATCCCCGTTCTGGCCCGGGCGCGCCCTTCTGTTCAAATCTGGACTACGCCACCGGGTTTCCGGCTAGACGCGCGACGTGTTCAAGGTCAACGGACCGCCCTCGAGCGGCCCGTCCTGTCTCCGGGCGTCCCGGCGCGCCCACCTGAGTTCCGCGCGCTGAGCGCCGGCTTCTAGGTTGGCCCGGCTTGGGTATTCTGGTGGTGATGATGGCGGTGGTGGTGGCGCGCGCCGTCATGCGGCGCGGCATAGGGATGGCCGCCCAGCACGGCCATGTTCAGGCAAGCGACGGTATCCGGGTCCGGGCGCGAATGGCTGCGGAAAATCCAGAAAAGTCCGTACTCGCCAAACTGGGGGTGTGCGTAGATGATGCAGTCTTCATCGTACCGATAGCTGTCGATGGATCCGTTGTCCTGGGGACCGCCGCCCACCGACATCAAGGTCACCGCGTCCCCCTTAAGAGCGGCAAAGTCTGTAAGCGCCGGGGGGATAGAACCGCTGCCGAGGAATCCTGTGACGGAGGCGATGCAGCATGGGTCAGCGCCGTAGTAGGCTGGTCCCCACCAAGTGCTGACCGAGTTGGGGTTTTGGCTGCCTGCGTCGTCCCAGACCGATGCCCAACCTGTAACCTCTGTGACGAGGTCTGAGCCGTTGACGTTCCGGATATAGGGCACCGGTGCGTTCATGCCGGGGGATGAACTGGCGTAGAAGAGGTCGCCCAGCGGCTTGTAGTCGGAGGAAGCGTTTTCCGGCGCCTGGGGGCTGACCTTGTAGAACCATCCATCCGTTCTGTTTCTTGCGCTCGCTGCGCCGTTCCAGAACGGCGTGACAAAGGTGGTGTTCAGTTCGAAAAACCGCACAACCTGTGTCGGCCGTTTCACCTGGGGCAGGAGATCACCACTCCATCGCTCGACCAGTCCAACCAGCTTCAAGATATCCTCGCGATAGTGCGATCCAATCATGGGCGCCACGGATTGAGGGGGCGTTGGCATTTCGCCCTCCGCCCCGAACGTCGTGTAGATTTTGAAGTGGCAGTAATCCATGACGCTCACGCTGGCCTCGATCATCGACGCTTCCAGATCGATCAGAGTGTTGAGCGTGTCGAAGGCGGCCTCGCCGATCAGCAAGCCCGCTGAGATCTTGTCGTCTTCGTCGGCCTTCTCCCATTTGATTTTCAACGCCGCGATGTGAAGGCTCATGGCCGCAACATACATCTGGATGCCGAGGGCATTGGATAGCTTGAACTGCGCTGCGCATTCCAAGGTCTTTTCCTGGATGTCCGCCAGCATGACCGGGTCCTTTTCCCCAGCCTGGATGTATTCATTCATGTCCGACATCACAGCTTCAAAGGTCGCCGACCACGTTTTGAAATTCGCTTCGCTAAGCGCCTCCGCCATCGCGTCTTCCAGCTGTTTCATCTGGGCGTCGGAGAACATCGGTTCCGCACCCGGAAAGAACAGTTTCCAGATGCCCGAGGCCCATCCCACCCCCGCCGCGTCGAGACCGGCGTCGATCAACGTGCCGGCGGGCGTATCGGGCACTCCCAATTTGGTCATTATCATCCCCCAACGGAGTCCGGGCGCGGAAGAATACCTGCCGCACCGACTCCCGACACTCAGAGAACGACGATAGTTGGTCTTCGTCAATGAACCGGGGGTCGCGCGGTCCAAGAGCGCCAGCGTACGACATCGCAGCCTTCCGCGATTCCATCCCAAGGACCGTCCCTTCCATGTCGCCGACCGAATCGCCGGGCGCAGACCGGTCGGGCCCCAAGGGCGATCACAATGAAACCGCTTCTACGCCGCGACCAGCGTTCGGACCTGATGGGCGCTGGTGACCGCCAAATCCCAGGCGACCGACGCGCGGTTCCGCGAGCCGTGCCCGGCGGTCTGTCGGCGCCAATCGAGTCCCAGTCTGCTGGCGGACTGGGACGGGGATCGAAACACGTCACATTGCGCACTGGTGCGGGCCATCGAGGAGATGCCCCGCCGTGACGAGTTCGTCAGCCTGCTACGGGAGGTGTGTGTGCACTTCGAGGACGACGCAATAGCATGATCAACGTCCCCGAAGTCCCTGATGTCCCCGCCGTCTAGCATCCGCGGCGTGGCAGCTTCGCGCCAGCAGCGGACATTGGCTTGGCTCCAGGTACGTGACATTCCTGTTGCTCGACACATCGGGCGGGGATGGACCCAAGCTGAGCCGCGCGAAGCTGCGGTTGGTTGCTCATGGATGACTTCGCGAGACGAAATGGAGACGACATGCGGCTGCCCCAGCATAGCTACGAGGAAGTGCGGGACGCGGTTGTCTCAGTCTTGCTACGGCCCGATGGCCACGACTATCCAAGCCAGTTCCTTAGCCTAGTCGCCGCCGTAGGCATGTGGTTTCATGCCCAGGCACCCCGGCCTCAGAGCGGCGGGATTACGATCTACACACCTGGCGATGACTTGCATCCGGCCGATGCTGAAAGCGTACGAGAGGTATTCTGGGACTTGTTCCGGCAAGGTCACATCACCTTGGGCCTCAACAACAGCAACCCGGCTTATCCATTCTTTAGATTAAGCCGTTTTGGGCGCGAGAGCTTGGGAACGTCGGCTCAGAACCGCTTCCATGACACTGCAAGTTACATCCACCTAGTGCAATCCCGCGCACCGGATCTATCGCCTGAAGCAGCGACCTATCTCGAAGAAGCGGTCGCGGCCTTCTATGCCGGTTGTTATCTCTCGGCCTGCGTGATGATCGGCGTGGCGGCTGAGAGCGAGTTTCTGCGCCTAACGGCAGAAGCAGCAGGATCGACTCGATACCCCGGCACCTTCGCGGCACCCGCCAAGGAGACCTTCCTGAAGACAAAGATCGACAAGTTCCAGCGCGCCTTGGAGCCTATTCGCTCGAACTTGGAGCCGCGGAAGAAGTTCGAGAACCTCGACGCCAATCTCGCCGCAATCCAGGCGATCCTACGCGTAGCGCGCAACGACGCTGGTCATCCGACTGGCGCGGCGGCCCCGGACCGCGACCAAGTCTATGTCTTCCTCCATCTCTTCCCAGCCTTCGCTGAGCAGGTCCACAATCTGCGTTTGGCACTAGCTTGACTGCGATGTCGCCAAACCCGGCTTGGGCGGACACCTTCGCACCAACAGCGGAACTCGGGGCCAGCAACGCAAGCAGACCCTAGTTTGCCGTTCAAAGGCTCGTCAGGCCTAACGTGCCGGAGGGGTGGTTAAGCTTGATGCAGCTTTCGCACATCACCTCGACCAAGCATCTTGGAGAAGCGTCGGTAATCCCCGTGCTCACGTTGCCAACGGCCGGCCACGATCGCGGGATGGACTTGGGCTTGCCGGGCGATCTGGATGACGTCCTCGCTCGACAGATCCGGCGATACATGCTCCTGCCATACATCTGGCGGGATCAAATTGTCCTGAGCGAAACGGTCAGCCTCCTCTTCGATGTCGTCCGAAGTGCTGACTTCAAGGTCATCAAGAATGAACGGTGTGTCCGCGTCGAGATGACGCGCGATGTGGCAGAACTCATGGAGCAGCGTGAACCAAAAATTGTCCACGCGATCATGCCGTAGAGTTAGCGCGATCACCGGCGCACCGTCAGATCGGCGACGGAGAGCTGCGCCGTCCAGATATGTGCCAGGCAGATGCTCTAGCGCGACATAGACGATGCCGTGCTTGGCGAGCGTCGGGGCGACCCGGGCCGGGCCGTCCGGTTTCGTGCTCAGGACAGCAAGTTCCCTGGCTAGTGTTTCCCGGACAGATTTCCGCGGTGTGATGCTCACCGCTTCTGCCCGCAGCATAACGGCCGCACACCACGCGTCTAGCGCGGCCAAATCCGTCTTGACATTCGTGCGGTCCGTGCGGGTCTTCCGTAACAATGCGGGGCTGCAGTTCGGCCCCATCGCCCGGGCTATGAAATTGTCAAAAGCCTCTCGCGGTCGCATCAAACCGAAAGACCGAAGCTTATCCAAAGCTAGCTTTGATGGCTGGGTTCGGCGCGTCTGTCTGTGGGGCGGCGCCGAGGCTATCAGGGACTCTGCGGGGATTCCTAAATGGCTGTGCAAGGCGCGGATCATGTCGATCGAGAGCGGCCTGGTGCCAGAGAGTATTTCGGAGACGCGCGCACGCGAGCCGATGTAGGGCTCCAGGTCACGCGGCTTCAGATCTTGGGCCAACATTCTGAATCTGATCGCTTCGACCGGCGACGGCGGCGTCAGATCAATTTGCTTCCGCTCCCACTGGGCGATGACGGCCTGCAGTACCTCGAGCTCATCGCGAGACCCTTGGTCCGATCGAAGCATTAGGACCGCCGCCCTCGCGAGATGCGATTGGTAGGTGTCCTGCGAACGGATGGGCGTGACCTTCAACGCCGCGCTCCGCGCGCTGAGGGCGTTGTGACTCGCTTCACGCGATCTCCAGCGTATTCGATCAAGGCGATTCCCAATTGATAGTTGAAAACGACTACGGCGCAATGACGCTCATCGAGCGGGATTATGAGCTTCGCGCCGTCCCAGTCAGCCGCTGGGTACGTGGTCGCTACCTCGGCCGCTGAGGCCCAGTGGCCCGATTCGAGCTCAAGGCGCAGCGCGGCACACGCCCCACGCGGCGCACCCGCACCGAATAATCTGATCAGACCGATCACGTTCATAAGCCTCGCATTTAAGCCCAAGGTTGATTCTGACATACTTGGTCCCAAAATGGGAGCTTATTCACTTGCGCGCCATCGAGCTGGCGCTCATATTGGTGATTGCTCCCATTTTGGGACCAAATTTCGAGGAAGCAATGGCGGACGAGATTGACATCAAGGGCGCGGGCGACCGCAAGGGCGGGCGCGAGAAGGTCCAAGTGCACGTTCGGCACTTGGGCGAACGCGAGAAAGCAAACTTCAAGGCGGATCTGAACGACACCCTTCAGGCGGTGTGGGACGAATCCTATGTCGAACTGGGTATCAGCAAGACCGAACGGGATGTCTGGCAGGCCGCCAACAAGCAGGGCGAACCGACCAGCCTGATGGATCACCTTGGCCTGACCCTCGACGATGCCCGTAGCCGTGGGCTCTGCGACAAGGACTTCGAGATCGCCGCCGGGACCGGCGGCGCCTGAGATGGCGTCGCACTCGGTTCGTCCGACCTTGGACCTCGCGGCGGGGCGCGAGGTCCTTGAGCAGGATTTACAGGCGGCGGCCGACTTTTTTGGCGGCGATCCGATTCAGGCACACGGCTGGCGGCGCCTCGGCACCCGCGGTCTGCTTATTCCTCTGACCGGCCGGCTTCAGGACCAGGAGGAAGACGCCTACCTCCTGAAGCTGGAATTCATGACCGGCCGCGAGTGGCCCCCGAGCGCTCAGTTCGTCAATCCGGAAACGAACGCATTCGTCGGGCTTGCGGACCAGCACCACCTGCCGCGGATCGAATCCCCGGAGGTTCGGGTGCATGCGCAGTACGGATCGCCCCATCACACCCAGCCGATCCAACTAATCTGCTGTTCCGCCACGCTCGAATACTACGACGTGCTGCACGGCGGTAACGACGCCTACCTGTGGCGCCCGACCGACACCTTCCTCATCACACTCGATGCGATTCGCCGCGCCCTAACCGCGCATTACGGTGGAAGGTGGCCCCGCCATGATGCATGACGAAGGCCGTCGCGCCTCCCCGCCCCGTCCCTACCAGCCGACTGGCGACAGGCTCATCGTGCCGCTCGATGCCGTGGAAGCAACACTGACGTCCCTGCGCCGGTTCGGCGATCGAGAATCCGGCCTGTTCTGGTACGGCCGGCGCGACGGTTCGCTCAGCATTGTCACCAGCGTGCGCACGCCATGGCAACGGATGACACCCTTCAACTACCATGTCTCGGCTGAGGCGATGACGCAAATGGGCGCGTCGCTGGATGAGGAACTGCGCCCCCTCGCCCAAGTGCACAGCCATCCGGGCTGGGACACGGAACACTCCAGTTACGACGACGAGATGGCCAGCAGCCGTCGGGCGCTGTCCCTTGTCTTTCCGCACTACGGCCGACTTCGTTCAGCTTGGCCAGAAGGTGTTGGCGTGCACGAATGGCAGATCGATTACTGGCAGCGGCTGTCTACGGCTGAGACCCAGAAGCGCATCACTCTCGCTGAACGCGCGAGTGTCGAAAGGTTGGATTTTCGATGATCGACAGCGCCACGCTCTCCGATCGCCACGCGCGGGCCGTCGCGGGCCTTGGGGCCGCGCCCCGCGCGCTGACGATCCGCCTCATCGCCGATCGCGACGCGCCTCCTGCAGTTCGCTCTAGCCTCGTCTGCGCGGGCAACCTGATTTGCCGCCTTGGCGGAGCGGTAGCCACTATTGAGGTCGATACCGACGTCGAGCTGATCGCCCACGTGAGTGGACAGGCCCTGCGAGGACCGGCGGTTGAGGTTCTGGCTGGCCTAAGCCTTTGGGCGACGGGCGGCCAGATTCCGGTTCATGGGCCTCGTTCTGAAGCGCCCGACCTGACAGTCTGTCTTGGCCCTCGTCCAGCGAACTACGATGGACCCATCGACATCTTTGCCGTCGGCGGGGGCTGGAAGGCCTGGATCGGCATCGAGGAGCACTATCCACTAGACGAGGCCGCCGCCGAAACGACGCCGCTAGGCCCTTGGCTTGCCGCAGCCTTAGTCGCCGGCGAAGTGTTCAAACACGCACGGCGTCTTGTCCGCGGACAGTTCGCCGCGGACTTTGCCTACTCCCTATGGTCCGGCCAAGTCGGCACCTGGGCGGCGCTGCAAGACGGACCGCCTGTGGCCGGTGCGCGGATTCCTCCGCTCTATCTGGTCGGCGCTGGGGCAGTCGGCCAAGGCTTGATCGCCGTCATCGCTGAGTGCGAACTTTCTGACGTTTTCATAGTGACCCTGGATGACGATAAACACGACGGCACCAATCTCAATCGTTGTCCGCTCGCCGGTACGGCTGATGTCTCGCGCCCGAAGGTTGAGGTGATCAAGCGGCGACGTCGTGAAGCGGGGTTGGGCGGTTTGGAATTCGATGGAACTCTTACCGACTATTTACGCCGGGGGGACCGGTCAGGCCTGCCGGATGTTCTGAGCCGCGCCGAGGCTGAAGACCGCTACGAGATCGTTGTCTCAGCGGTCGATAAGAATACCTCGCGCCAGGACATTCAGGGCTTGGCCCCGGACCTCGTGGTCGGTGCCAGCACTGTTGGACTAAGCGCCAAGTCGAACCTGTATCGAATGGCACCTGGGAAGGCCTGCCTCGGCTGTCACAATCCGGCGGAGAAGGACGGCGACAGGCTGCGAAAGGTTGAGCAAGAAGTCCGATCCATGACCGAAGTCGAACTCCGGGCCCATCTCGATGGCCGCGTCGAGAATGTGGATGCCATCGTCGCGTATCTGCAGGGTGGTGAGAAATGCGGTGAACTCGGCGAGGCGCAGTTTCGCAACTTCGCCACCGCGACGGAAGCCGACTTCTCTGTTTCCTTCGTCTCGATGGCCGCGGCCCTTCTTTTGGCGGCGCGCCTCCTGTCCGCGACTGTCTTCGACGCTGATGCGCCCGACCGGGCTTCGATGGCGACTCTCAACTTCCGAAATCTCGAAGCAGGCGACGATCGCATCTCACAGGATCAATCATGCTCACACTGTCGAACGGCAGGGAGACTCTCCGCCGCGTAGCGATCATCCCAATCGTCGAACAGCCAGAAACGGACCCTCCACGAGCCCCAGGTGAGTTAAGGTCGGCCCTTCAGAGACATCTCGGATGCGCCAGAAGCGGACTCGCTGCCCCGACCGGAAATGCGACCCTCACTTAGCCCCACCGCGCTGCGAGGATTCGTTCGAGACGCCTTCCCGAACTGTGTGCCGGCAGCGCTTGCAGCGTCGCATGAGAGTCGAGCCGCCCACCGAGAGAGCACGTCCACCCCATCTTCGGAGGAACATGCCGAACAGGCTCGAAAGGGCGCGCGTTCAACATGGCATCGATCCCGTTGAATCTCGGGCAGGTTGTTAGTCCCGACTGGCGAGCGCCGCCAACTCCGTCCGCAGAGCGTCCCGCCACATGACGTCCTTGTGGCGAAAAGCCCAACCGCCCTGGATCGTATCCTCGATAATCCTGGAGATCAGCGCTGCCAAGGACGCCAGTCCAGATACCTCGACGGACCATCCCATGGGTTCAAAGTGAACGAACTGGTTTCGGATGTCGGCATGAAAGCGGCGCAGCCAGACGAGTTCAGCGTCGGACACGCGGATCAGAGCATCTCGACCATCCCCAGCGGATCGAGGTTTACGGGCCAGCTTGATCAGTTCTGGCAGGTCGAGCAGTCGGGTCTCGGGCGGTCGACATTCTCTGTCCGTCCGGGATTTCTCGAAGTAGTCAGCCCATTCTTGGGCATTGCGGTCGGTCACGACACCTAATGGACTTGCTGTCGTCACCAGATGACAGACGAGTGCGCCCTGAAGCGCGGCGTGCAGCGCCAACGCCATCCATTTCCAGGCTTGGGGATCTTCGCCAGCCAAGACTCGGCACCTCATTACATGCCGCACCGAGGCAGCGACGTCCTCGGCCTCGTCAGTGCGGATCCAGATCGCGTCCTCAGTCATCTCTCGCCGCATGATCACAATTTATCGTCGTGCTCCCTGGACTTGCCAAGGATGCACGACGCCTGCGCCTTGGCGGCAGCGAGCTCCGCTTCCAGCCGCGCGGCCTTTTCAGGCGTATCTATATAGGCCGACAGCTTCGGTCTCGGTCCGAAGACATGCCGCCATATGATGTCGGCTCCGCAGGGCTTCTCAGCGACCTTGATCGACACCGTGGGGCACCTCGTCGAATGCAGTGCGATGACCGCATCGCTCGTGCGGTCACTCGCGAAGGCGAGGCCATAAGCGAACTGGGAGAGAGTATTGTTGATCCTGGCCACGGCCCCTCTGTCGGTCACCCGGCAGTGGCGTACGATCTGGTTGACCGGCCGAAGACGGTGGCTGCCGCGTAAAAGCGTCTTGCTGTCGAGAGGACAAATCAGTTCGATCTGCCCGTCGTAGTCATAGGGGCGTCGCTGACCCGGAGACGGTCGCGGATCGTAAATGCAGACCGGATTGTCCGAGGTGATGAAGGGCAGGTCAGTCTCGTTGTGCAGCACCTCGCAACCGATCTGGAAGCACAGGTCTCCGAAGCTCCGCAGGTCGGCCATCATCGTCGGAATGGACTGTTGAGGGTTGATGCCGACCGGAATGGTGTCGAGCTCACCGGCGTAGCGTTGGTACTCCTCGGGAAGAATGCCGAAGCGCTCCATCGTTTGCGCTTCAGATCGCATCTTGGCAGCGAGAAGCAGCTCGTGACGATGGCGCGCGGCCGGGACCCGGACGCCCATGATCCCGACCATTCCCAGGACGTTGAAGGACGTGGCCAGTGAAACACGGCCCGCTCTGATCGCCTTGATCGTTTCAGGCCAGACGGTCTCGAAGGCTCCCCACAGATCTTCGAAGGAATTGTCGTCTCGCGTCCCGTCCGCCCGAACCTGCGAGTAGTAGTAGTTCGAAAAGCCGATGGACTCGGGCCTACTTGGTTGAGGTTTTGCTGGATTGTCGAGGTGGTACGCCCAAACTTTCCCGTCAGTCCCGCAAAAGCCCTGAAGGTAGGTGGCGGCGACATAGTGATGGCGTTTCTTTTTCGGCGCACCCTCCCCTGCCTTTCCCAAAAGGCGCGACGCCGCCCGGACGTCCGGGTCGTCCGGCACATTCCCCCACTCCCAAGCTTCTTTTGGCACGGCTGATCCTAGTCGATTGGTCGGGTGTCGCAGCGTGCGACGTGCGCCTTGGTCTCTTGCGCGAAGGGCTCGTATCGCCGAGCATTGGCAATGAAAGGGACCCTCCGCAAATTGTCGCCAGTTAAGGAGCGTGAACTGGAGCATTACGTCCAGATCATCAAGGAAGAGGCCCGCATCGCCGAGCTCGGCGCTGAAGTGCCGGACGCATGATCCCGCCGCGTTTCGAACGGGCGGGCGGACTGACGGAGTCCGAACGCATCCTCGCCGACATCGCGGACCGGTCGTTCCTGAGCCTGTGGACCTATCCAAACCCGTACAAGGAGCGGAACCGTGAGCTGACCGACCTGATCGTCGTCTTCGGCGACGACGTTCTTCTGTTCTCAGACAAAGCGGGCGCCTATCCGGACAGTGGCGATCCGGTCCTCGACTGGTCGCGCTACTATCGCTCGGCGATTGCGGCGTCGGCCCAGCAACTGCGCACGGCGGAGAACTGGATCCGCCGCTTCCCCGACCGGGTCTATCTAGACGTTCTGTGTGAGCTACCTCTCCCCGTCGCCCTCCCGCCCGCAAACCGTTTGCGGATTCACCGCATCTGTGTGGCGCCGGCGGCCACCGAAGCCGCGCGCGCCCGTGGCGGCCAGACTGGCCTCGCCATCGTCCCCGGCATCGCCGGCGACGAACGGCCCTATGCCGTCGGTCAGGTCGCGGGATGCCAGGGCTGGGTGCATGTCTTCGACGAGGATACAATGGGCGTCGTCCTGCCCGCCCTGTCCACCGCTGCAGACTTCATCGCCTATCTGCGCGCCAAGGAGGATTTGATCGCCGCCGACGGTCTGGAGTCCGCGCCTTCGGAGAAGGATCTGCTCGCCGTCTATCTGCGAAACGAGCGCGGCTTCCCCGCCGTCGGACGGCCGCTCGTCGTCCCGGAGGGATCCTGGGATGCGCTTGCAACCCACCCGCAATTCCGGGCAGCTCAGGCGCTTAACCGGCGGGGCGATCTGTGGGATCGGCTGATCGAGCGCGTCACCGCCGCCGTCGTCCAGCGCGAGGCCGTCGTGGGCGACGACATCGAGATGGACCAGTTCGAGCGTATCATCCGGCATATGGCGGCCGAGGACCGCTTCGACCGCCGCGTCCTATCCGGGGCCATCCTCGACCGCGCGCGACGAGCCGTCGGTGGGTCGATAGGCTCCATCCTGCCGTCCCAAGCTGATCCGGCCTTGTCCTATGTCCTGCTGATCAAGGATCACGACATCCGCGAACCGTATGCGACCTATCGCGAGGCCCGTCGCGCCGAGGCGCTCCTGCGGGTCCAGGCGGCGGCGGTCGCCCTGCCGGGCAAGGCCGTCCTGATCGGCTTGGCGCTGGACGCGGCGAACGATCGAGGCGGCTCGGAGGACTTCATCTATCTCGAGGCCGGGGCGGCGACGGCGGACGAACGCGCGGCTTGGGCCCGGATGCGCGAGGACCTCGGCTATTTCATCGAGGGCCGGGTCGAACAGAACCGCGTCGTCGAGGACGAATACCCTGAACTTGGATGACCACGCCGGACCCCCGGCCGACCTGATGACGGCGATGAAACATCTCGACGACCTGCCCCAGCGGCATCGGAACCACGACCTAGAGGCGGCGGCGGTCCAAGCCTTCGATGCGCTTCTGGTACAGTCCGAGGACCTGATCCCTCAGGGCCGCGACGTCTCCGACTATGGGACAGACGTTCAAGTCGAGGTGATCGATCGGGCGCGCACCACCAATGTGCGCATCCATGTGCAGCTTAAGGGAACCGACGCTGCCCTAAACGCCGACGGATCGGTCAGCGTTACGGTCAGCCGCGCCACTCTGAACTATTTGCTGGCCCAACCCTATTCGGTCTTCGTCTGCTATCACCGGCCGACCGACAGCCTGCGGATCCGGTCGGCGGACGCCGTCGTCCGGAAATACGAGCACGGCGGCCGGAGGTGGACTCACCAGGCGTCGCTGACGGTCAGCTTCACCGAGACCCTAACGGTGGATCGCCTGCGCAGCCTAGCCGGGCTGGCGCGTTCGGGCGCGGCGGCCGCCCGGGACGCCCGATTCGCCCAGACTGCGGCGGAGCCTGAGGCGGTCGCCACCCTGATCCGGGCCGCGCCGCCGCATCTGCATGTGCCCGATGAGCCGCGGGCGGCCATCACCCTTCTACAGCGGCTGTTCGAAAGCGGTCGGTCGGATGCGGCGATCAGCGCCGCCTTCGATCGCTTCCGCACCGTCCTCGGGCCGGAACACGACGCCTTGGCCTACGCCTATATGGCGGAGATCAACCTCGGCATGGACGGGTTAGGCGCGCACACGGACCGCATCGTCGCCGCCGTCGACTTCCTCGTCGCTCGGATCGACGGCGGCCATTTCGGGCCGACCGGCCTGCGCTATTGCATCGGCAACGCCTATTCGGCCCTTAACCGAAATCAAGAATCCGCCGCAGCCTTCGACGCGGCACTGGCCGGCTGGTCGCCCGACGAAGGCGACGACCTTCGCGCCCAGATACTCAAGAACCTCGGCGACGCCCATGCTGGCTTGGGCGACTCAGCCCGGGCCGTCACCCTCTATCGCGACGCCCTGCGGCTGGCGCCCTATCTCGCTGAAGCCCATCATGCCCTCGGGCGTCATGCGATGCGGGAGGGTGACTATGCGGCCGCCCTCGCCCATTTCGACCAAGTGGTCTTTCCGGACGGCCCTCAGCGCCGGCGGTCGTCCGTGCCGAGCTGGCGGGTCAACGTCCTGTTCAACCTCGCCGACGGCAAGGCCGCGTTTCGCGAAATCTTCGGCCTCCTCGGCGACGCAGCCGACGCAGGCTGGGTCTGGAACTGGAGCGCCCAGCAGGTGTCCCTGTTCGGCCGGGCAAACGATGAGAACGCCCGGCTGAGCCTGCCCTTCTGGGACCGCTATTTGAAGGCCAATCCGGGGTGCCCCGGCGGGACGCGCGAGCGTCTGCTGAACATCCTCTATCTGCGACAGGGCGAGGCTTACGACGGGCCGGACTACGCCGCCTTCAAGACGCAGTTCGAGGAGGGCGTCCTCCTTCTGCAAGACGAAACGGCGGCCTATCTCTGGGATCGGCTCGGTCATTGGGCCGAGGACGAGGACGATCACGGCGAGGCCGAACACTGCTTCCGGCGAGCTCATGACCTCGCAGGTGGCGACTACGGCTACTGTTTGGGTTCGACACTGCTTCAGCTGGACCGGCCGGCGGAGGCCCTCCCCCTTCTGCTGGAGCAGGCGGAACGTCTCCAGCCCGACGACAAGAGCTGGTGTCAGGTGGCCACCGCCTATACCGACCTCGGCCGCGACGCGGAGGCGGCGGCCGCCTATGAAAAGGCGATTGCCCTGAACCCCGACGGCGCCGGAGCTTGGTTCGACCTCGGCGGGCTGCACTGGAACGCGCAGCGGGCGGCGGAGGCGGTGGCGATCTGGACTGAGGCGATGGACCGGTTTCCACATCACGCCTTGGCGGACCGTCTACGGACCGACCTGCCCGCCATTTTTGGCGAACCGGCCGATCCGGCGACGTTAGGAGGCCGCCCGCCGCGTAAGCAGCCGTGTCGTTGACGCAACCCAAACCTCGGGCAGCCGTCATGTTCGCTTGCTGTGAACGGGATCCACGCGACGCATCTCCGACTTCCAGATTTCTCTTTTGCCGCCCCGGTTCACATCACCGCCCGCAGATCGGATGTGGCGACGCTGTCGGTGGCGCTATGTTCGCCCACGAAGGGATCTTTCCGTCAGAGGTTGCTCACCATCCGAATGTGTGAGCCCCGGCCGAATCGTTCCACTTTTTGTCCCATGACACTAGGCTTCGACCCTGGCGCAGCTGACCACGTCACACCCGGCATGAGGCCGTCCGAATACATGCGGATGGCGCGACCGGAGCTGTTCTCGGACTCGGGGGGACGCTCAGCCTATCGCCTCGATCGCGCGGTCTTCGACCATCATCTCGAAACCCTTACCTCACGCAATCAGCATCACGCTTTCGAACTCTTCTGCCGCGACCTCTGCGGCCGTTTGATCTGCCCTAACCTGAAGCCGGCGACCGGCCCAGAAGGCGGCGGGGACAGCAAGGCGGATACCGAAACGATTTCGGTCGCCGAGGAGATCAAGGTTCTACACTACATCGGCCATCCGGCGGCCGGTCAGGAGCGCTGGGCCTTCGCCTTCAGCGCCAAGGAAGATTGGGCGAGCAAGGTCCGCAGCGATGTAGCAGGCCTCGCCGAGACGGGCCGTCCTTACACGAAGGTGATCTTCGTCACGTCGCGCTTCGCGCCGGCCAAAACGCGGTCCAAGATCGAGGACGAGTTGACTAGGGCGAATGCCTTTACGGTCGAGATTCACGACCGGACCTGGATCCTTAAAGCCGTTCTAGACGACGGGAACATCGACCTAGCGATCGACCGACTGGGCATCGGAGAACGCATCGGGGACGCGACGCTCGGGCCCGAAGACTACCGCCGGTCACAGCAGCTGGAGGCGCTCGAACGCGCGCTTCAGGATCCGACGGCCTACGATCAAGGCGAGCTGGAGCGCGTCAACGACGCCCTCGCCGCCGCCATCACCTCGCGCGATCTCGAGCGGTCGCGCTTCGAGACCGATGGCAGGTTTGATCGCGCCATTCGCTTGGCAGATCGCTTCGGATCGCGGCGTCAGCGCGTCGAGACCCGTTATGAGCAGCTTTGGGCCGCGTTCTACTGGTTCGACGACATTGATCGGCTGAATGAGGGCTTCAACGCGGTCGCGGCAATCGCCTACGAGTCCGATGACGCTGAGACGATCGAGCTCATCAGCAATCTCGTCCAAAACCTTGCGAACGCCGCAAGTCTCGGTCACGCATCGGCGGAGAGCCTCAAGCTCGAGGAACGTCGCGACGCCTTGGTGGCGGTGCTAGAGGCCCTCGCCGCAGATCCCGAACGCCCGAACAATGCGCTCGAAGCCCGCACGTGCCTGCTCTTCACGGCGGCCACCCGGGCGATGATGGCGCGCGACAACGACGCCCTGAAGGCCCTTTGGCCCCAGTTCTCGGAGGTGATCACGAAGGCCGAGGGTCTCTCGGAGTATCGCGCAGAGCGTCTCGAGCCGGTGGTCGAACTGTTCGGGCGCGCGGCTGGCAGTGACGAGACGTACAACCGCTTGGTGGAGGACATGGCTGCCTTTATCTCGAAGCGGACGGGGGATGCTCGAGGCGGCTTGGTTCTGCTCAAACGTGCCAATCAACTCGACATCGAAGAAGACCGACTCGACGTCATCAGACTGCTTGGCCGCGCCACCAAACAACTGGCTCAACGGGAGCATGTCGAAAGCTTCATTGAGGCAGCTTATTCGCTCGCGGTGGCCTATCGCGGGGCAGGCATGCTCTGGGCGGCGCGGGCCGCTGCCATGTTCTCCGTCGCGACCGTTTTCGCTGAGACCGAGCGTGAATCGGACGCATCGGTCTCGCTTGTCCCAACCCTGATGCTCCTAGGTTGGATCGACGCCGAACTCAGACTGCTGCCTGAGTTTCTCGACGTGGTCAGGCTGATCAGGGGCTGCCGCGCCATGATCCCCCTGGATGAGTCCTCCCAAGCGAGGGTCGAAGATCATCTGACGGAGTTCGACGCTCTTCTGGCAGCCTCGCTCTTGCGCACCAGCCTGGAGGAGCGACGCGCGCTCGAGGGACTGCCGGATGTCCTCGGCGCGTTAGACCTGCATGCGAGTCAGGCTGCATTGCTCTATGGGCTCGGCCACCAAGATGTCCTCGACGGCGACAGCGCCGACGGCGAAGCAGTCGCTTGGGCCGATGTTTTCAGCAAGTGGGCCGCCGAGCTTCCCGAAGACATTGCCGAGCGCCCCCTGCTCCTGAATGGCGAGGACCCGCAAATCCAGGTCACGAGAGTGGCGGGAATGGAAGTGCGCGTCACGACGTCAGGCTCATCGACGGCTATCGTCGCGGGTCAGGCGCTGCTGACGGTTATCGATGCGGTCTTCTCGACCATGTTGGAGGCCGGCGTGGCCGCTCACGTCGAGCGGTTCGACGTCCAAGTCATCGAGGATGCGGCGCTCGCCAAGCCGGCCTTCGATTTCGACGAGATGTCGATGACCGCGCGGTTGAACTGGCCGGCCGGAGATACGCCCACCTCATCGAAGCTCGACGGCGCCGTCCAAGACGCATTCACGGATCTGACAGTCCACATCGTGCTCGCCGCCTGCGTTGTCAGAGACCCGATGGGCTTGTTTCAGACGCTCTACGAGAAGGAGGCGCTCGGTGAGCGGATTCATGCGGCGATCGGCAGCGTCAACAGCCGCAGCAGGGCGTTCAACAGCCCCTTGTCACGGATCGGGTCGTGGTTCGAACTGGGCGGTGCGGAATACCCCCTCCGGCCCGATGCTCCGATCGTCGATAGCGTCCCCTCGTCAGGTCCCAAGGCGGTCAACGAAGATGAGCTCGGTCGCGAGAGCTGGAAGCGGGACCATCGAAAGGTCGCTGCAAAATCGATCATCAATTATCGGCTCTGGGAACGGGCCGATTGGCTCGGCTTGATGCTCGCCGTCTATCCCGACGGCGTGCCGCCGCTGATCGGACTGCATTTCGCCGATGCGGAGTTGGGCCGAAAGATTTTCTCGGACTGGCGCGAGCGGTTCGGTGAAAGGGATGACCAAGGCGCGATCCACCTCGCCATCATCAGAAATTTGCCTGGCCATCCACCGTCACATTATGGGGCCCTGCTACAGCCCGGACTGGATGTGAACGACGAGTCCATGACGATGATGGTGTCCAGCCGCTTGAAGATTCTCGAACCGGAGACGGACATCAACCTACGGAGATTCCTGGAGGCCTACGATCGGGAGAAAGCCTACTGGCTCGCCCCGGCGGTCGTTGGGCCTGACGGTTCCCCCCGAATTCTACGCGAACTCGCCATTTTGAAGCATGGGCTTCCGGTTAAGTGCTTCAATGACATCGGGGATGACGATATCGAAGCGATCGTGCGGACCCTCCTGCAGCCCACGGAAGCCGCTTGAACCGCATCATCGCTCGTCAGGCAGCCGGTTAACTCGCATCGTCTCTACAGCGGACATCGCCAACGGCAGCTCTGAGTCAGGTGCCGTCCCGCGGAGACAGGATGAAGCGCCGCTGCTACAGGCAAAGCCGTTGCCGGCGCGTTCGGCTGGACACGAGGTAGCCTTGGCAGACGCGAATGAAGCCACCGTCGAAAATCGCTTTCTCCTGCCGTTGCTGGACCGCTTGGGTTACGCCGCGGAGGAGATCGATCCGAAGGTACCGATCGATGTTTCGATCGGGCGTTCAAAGAAAGGCCGAAAGCCTGAGGCCGACTATGTCGTCTACATTGGCTCGCCCCACGACAAGACCACCTCCCTCATCGTAGTAGAGGCAAAAGCAGGGTGGGAGACGGTGAACGAGGCATCGCGCCATCAGGCGGAATCCTATGCCAGAGTCCTACTCGCCCCCTTCTGCCTGCTGACAAATGGGAAGCGCCTCCAAGTCTGGCAGCTCCAGATCACCCAGGAGTCGATATGCTTGTTCGACCTAGAAGTAGGTGATCTTGACGCCCGATTCGGCGAGCTCTCGCTGGCGCTGAGCCGGGAGGCAGCGGTCGAGTACGCGCGAGCGCTCGACGGAAAAAGGTCACTCGTGGAAGACGCGTCGGACTGGGCGGTCTATCTAGGAGCCGAACAGCGTCGGATCGGGACTGCAGCAATCATTGATCGCGCACTCAAGGGTCCGCAAGATGAGACTGTATCAAGCGACCATCTGCTCCGTGCCGCACCGAGGGGGGCGGTGGTGCTCGCCTCGTCGGGGCTTGGAAAAAGTGTTCTGGCGCAATCCCTGTTCCGGCAGGCACTCGAGCATCGGACGAGCGACGGCACAGCCCGCTTGCCGGTGGATGCTCCCCTAACCGAACTGGTCGACGGCAAGACCTTGACCGCATTCGCCCTCGATCGCTTGGCGGCACACAAGCCTGGGCTGATGATAGCAGGCTTCCAATCGATCCTCCGTCGCCAGGGACTGACGCTGATCTGTGACGGGTTCGACGAGCTTCCCCGCTCGCGACAGGACGACGTGGAGGCGGAAGCCACAGCCCTGACACGGGACTATCCGGCCGTGCAGATCTTCATCCTTTCGCGCATGACCAGCGCGCCGGCCGTTCCCCTGCCGGCTTACGAACTGCTTCCTCTCGATGAGATGGAGCGGCACGCTCTGATCCATCTGCTGGATCCGTCGAGCGGCGTCGGCTGGTTCGAACCGCCCGCCATGATCTGGAAGCTATGCGCCAATCCTTTGCTGCTCCGACTCACTGCAGAGTACCGGCGCGCTCATGACGGCGCCTTTCCCAGATCGCTGGACGCCCTGTTTCGCGGATGGCTCGACCAAGCCCTTCGCGCCCGCCCAGGCCGCCGCCTAGCCGTCGCCCGATTGGAAAGCGCCCTGTCCGCCTTGGCGGAGGCATCCGTTCCGCATGGCCTGACCGTAGTCGAGGCCGAAAGAGCGCTCACCGATCAAGGCCTGTCGGCGGATTTCTTGGAAGAACTACACAAGCGCGAGCTAATCGACGTCTCCGCCGACCGCATGACTTTCGGACATCAGGCTCTGGCGGACTACCTCAACGCGCGCCGCATCGCCGGCTTGAGCCCTGAGAACGCTATCGCCGCGTTCTCCACCTTGGCACTCGACCGCGACTCACTCCTTCCGGTTTTGCTGATGGGAGCCCTGTCGTCCTTCGAGCTTCAGGAAGCGCTGTGGGATCGGGTCGCGGGACTCTCACTGCCTTCGTATCTGGCGGTATTGAAATTTCGGGCGGACCTCTCGGATCAGCTTTCGGGCACCGACCAGGAAACCCCGAGCATCACGGTCCTGAGGGGTCTCCAAAAGGGTATCGAGCAACCCCTCCGCAGTTTCTTCCCGCAGATACAGCACAGTGTTCGAGAGGCCTTGGTCGGTAGGGCTGTTGACGAGCTCAGAATAATCGGAAGAGCCAACGCGCACTCTGGTCAGCTGTTGTATGCCTTGGGCGAACATGAAGAGGACCAACCGCTGGTCCAAGTCGGCAGCCCTCCGGAGGAGTGGGGGTTCCATCTCTTGAACCTCGGGTCCTTCGGTCGAACGATCGACAGCGGACGCTTGATCGGTGCCCAAGAGTTGAGACGTGGGATCCTGACGGCAGTCTCCCGTCGCGATCTTCCTGGGAAGACCGGTTGGTTGATGGAGCGCGCAGTGGGTAGGCTCCGCCTGCTGACCGTTGACCATCGCTTCGACTTCAAGGGTCTGTCGCTCGCGGAAATCGCGCAGGCCCTTGAGCCGCACCGGAATTTTTGGGCGGGCTGCCAAGGATTCGGCGAGTTCGACATCTTCCAGATTTCGGAGGTCCAACAAGACCTGCATGTGCTCGTCGAAGCGGGCTTATCCTCCTTGGACTCATGGTCTCCTGTCGAGCGTCGCAGGCAGGTTCCGTCGCGCGATCTACCGGTCCTGCTGGACGAGCATTTTCGCCGGACCCAGAGACTCTACGCCGAACTGGTGGAGTGCGGCTTCTACCGCATCCGCGAGGAGTTGAGTTTTTACTCGACCTTGCCCGTTCGTCGGCGTGTAACACTGACCCCATCGCTCGCCTTCCAGGGCGATAAAACTTGGCACATGTATTCCTACTGGCACCCCGTGAGCAGCTGGGCCGACGCCGGCGCGGACATCGTGTTCGAGGAGGCCAAATGGCGCCCGCCATTCCGAGAGGATGGGGAGCGCACCCTCGAAGCGCTGCGCTCTTTGGGACGCTACAAACCGGGCCTTCAGGTTTCCGTGACCCAAGGCGATCTTCCCGATTTTACAGGCCAGCGACCTTTCACTGGGCGCTACGATGGAGAAACGTCCGCGCTTCGGGCTGCCTGCGATCTCCTCGCTGGGGATATCAAGCGGCTGTTCCGGGAAGTGCCTGACAAATGATGCGGCGCGCCCAGACGGTGCAAGTCTGACCTCCGCCGCGTGGCCAGATGCGCTGCGGTTCTCGGCGGGGCAGGCGAGGACGTTCCTCAGTCGCGGCTCGCGCCACACCTCCCTTGCCCCTCCGACCCTTCCTCTTGGGCGCGAGGGACAGAGCGCCTAGTCAGCTGTTGTCCCCCGCCCTGCCGGCGCCATTGCGGGCTTCGTGGTAGAGTCCGGAGCGTATGACACCACACCCGAAACTGGTCCGCATATGGGCCGATATGGCAGCGGTTCCTGAGGTTAGAGCGGCATTTGCCCTAGAGGGCGTGGAGAAGCCTGAGGAGTACCTCTGGGCGAATGCAGATGGGGTTATTCTGCAGTTTCTGAATGCAGGCGAGGAGGGCCCGGGGACGCTGTTCATGCTTCGAGGACGCGGGGGCCCCGAGCCTGTGTCGCTGCTTCTGGTGCGGACGCACGAGCGGTTTGTTGTGCTGCCGGAGGATCAGGACATCGTGGGATGCCGGCTGCCGATCTGCGACGGGGAGAGCCTGATGTTCGCGGATGACGACACGGCGGCGTGCGGGAACCAGAGCTGTCCGAACTGGGATCGGTGGCTCTAAGGTTTCGTGATCTGATCTGGCCAGATCACTCGCATCCCACGCCGTCGCCATCGCGATCCAAGCGGCGGGCGTAGCCAGGATCGCCGCGATGGACAGGGGCGGCACCAGCCGCGCGGGCGGCCGAGCAGTTCTGATAGTACGCTGAGGCCGCGCGCTGCGGGCGGTCCCGATACGACGCCCCGTCACCTCCGCTCGAGAAGGATTGGATCGGCGCCGGGTCGCTAACGCGATCGTCGCTCAGGAGATCGTTTCGCACCCAGCAGTCAGGCGAGCGGTTGATTAGGGACCAGCCGTCTTCGACTTTGAGAACGCCTACGAAGTCGTTGCGGTCCAGCCGGGCGAGGCTTGCCGCGCTGGTCGACGCCGCGGCTCTACAGTTCGCGGAAGCGGTGCGGATGTACTTCCAGTTTTGGACGGATAGTCGCTCTTCCGGCTCGTCCCCGACACCGGTCGTTGCAGGCGTATCGCCTATACACCGCCCGACCAAGGACACGAGCAGAACGCCCCCAATCACCCAGCCTAGGCAGCCGAGCCCCGCCTTGTTCGCCAATAGACCCTCCCCCGAGGTGTGCGGACAGCTAGCTCCCAATCGCTGGTTGAGTCAAAGCGAGCACCGTCCCTGAGGGCCCGGCTCCACGCTCACCATGTGACTCTTCAAGACCACCACCCATCCAGTTGGTGCTTCAGATCGTCGGCATAGATGATGGTCGAAACGACGCCCGACGTGTGAGCGTCGAAGATCTCGCGCCCTATTCTGCCGGCCGCTCCGATGACGACGATCTCCTTGCCGTACTCCTGATTGAGGTGCGCAAGCGCCGGCACAAAGTCGCCGTCCCCCGAGAACAGAACGATGCGGTCGTAGGCGTCCTTCATCGCGAACAGGTCGGTGACGATCTCGATGTCCAGGTCGCACTTCATGGCGTAGCCCTCCGGCTCGCGGATATATTTCACCCGCTTGGCGATCGCCTCAAACCCTGAAGCGGTGGCGGCGGTGATCAGCTCTTTCGAGTGGTCCCGCAGATCCATCGATCGCCAGTCGGGTCCGAAGTCCGCGGCGCAATAGAAGCGGCGGAGAGAGGCGTGGCCTGCGAACAGACTGGCCATGTGGCCGAGATCGGTAACGCTAACCTCCCAACCCAGCGCGTCCTGCCATCGGCGGACGTTCGAGTGATCTATGGCGACCAAGGTGCGGCCGCGATGGGAGCGCCACCGGTCGAAAAGGGCACGGATCTCTTGCGGGGTCCGCGCGATCATACATCCGACAAAAGCGCGCCCGACGCCCACTCATCTGGCGCTTTGCCTTCACTAGATTCATGTGCTGGCGGAAGCATTCAGGCATGTTGCGCTGGATCGGAGAGGCGCGCACGACGGCCTTCGGTCCGCATAAGTGTCGACCTGTTACCGACCTCCGTGCGGTCGCCGCTAGCCGGCTAGACGCCAGCCGGAGTCCCATTTCTGAAACTGAAACTCGCGCGTGATGACCTGGGTTTCGCCCGGCCCCCACGACGCGCCTGGGCCCCGCCCTCCTTTGGTGAAACACCAGCCCGTATACGGAAACGCCTTCTTGGTGCGGACCGTAAAGTTGACCGTGGCGATCGCATGGGCGCCCTGCTCCATCTTGTCGCCAAACCGAGCGGAGATGATTTCGAAGAACTCCGAGCACGCTATCGGTGGTCCAGGAGATATCGGGATCACTTCGCTGGCCGCAATCCTCACGGCGTGATCCACCAGCTCGTCACGTGGGAAGTCGTCTTGGGGTGCCGGACTGGCGGCCCCTGACCTCGGGTCGTTCTCGACCAGTTGTTCGGGCTTGCACCCGGTCGTCAGGAGCGCCGCTAGGACGCCACCGAGCGCGATCTTCGACAGTCCGGCCCAATGTTCTCTCCGGTTCATCGATCAGCGCCCCGTGAGCGGATTCTGGTTGAGCTGGCTTCCGCATCGCGGCGGGTTCGACATCAGGCCCAGGCCCATGACGTTGCCGTCATGAAAGCATCGGATGGCTTCGCCCGAAGGAAGGACGACATCGTAGTAGCTGCCGCTGCCGGTCGCTTGGCGGTTCCGAATAGCGATCTCATCAGGACGGAGACCAAACTGGGGGGCGGTGATCTCCGCTAGCCGATCTTCCCCGTAGAGCGCGCCCGTGGCGGTCGCACAGCCTTCGACGCTAACGGTAATCGTAGCCAAGCCTAGAAGCGTGATGAATGTCCGCATATGCCCCTCCCTACATCGGATAATCCGATATCGGGATACGATATATCGGAAAGAAGAATATAGCGGAAGCGCTGGTTTGCGAGGGATCGCCCAGCGGTGTCGAAATCAATGTACACCGACGCGTATGCGTCGCTGATCCAGGCGCTCGTGCAACACCGCAAGGCGGCGGGCGTGACGCAGACGGAACTTGGCCGGCGGATTGGAAAGCCCCAGCCCTTCATCTCCGAGATCGAAACTCGCGAACGAAGGCTCGACGTGCTGGAGTTCTATGCGATCGCTCATGCGCTCGGCGCAGAACCTGGCCCCCTCCTCACAGAGTTGACCTCAGGGCTTCCGGCAAAGGTTGAGATCTAAGGCTTGGCGGCCACAACTGGCTCTCGTCAAACGCCATCGGCTGGATCGCAACGTCGCCTTCAGTCTGCCAAGGACGCGTAGGACGCGATGATCCCTGTGCCACTGATCTCAAACAGAATGTTGCTGCAGCCGCCGGGACTTTCATCGGCGTCCGGGCCGATCTTGGCCGTCGCGACCTCGCAGGCATCGTCGTCTACGTCAGTCCTGAACACCCGTCCCCGTGACGCCAGTTCATCGATCACTTCGCGGTCGGGCAACACGACGCCCCTGTAGGCCTGGGGTCCTGACGACACCGCGTAGAAATCGGCACCGACCGCGTCGAGAAAGGCGTCACGCGACGACGTCAGACTGCCGTGGTGGCCCACCACGAGAACATCAGCGGCAAGGTCCGATCGGCAACAAACGAGCAGCCTCCCCTCAATGGAGTTCGGCCTAGGCGGCGTCGATGTCGGTTCGCGATCCCCGCCCTCTGCGTCGCCCGTCAGCAGCACCCGTCGCCCGCCCAGATCCAGACGAACCACGACGCTGTTGCCGTTGGGATCGGAATAGGGGTGAGCGTCCCGATAGAGAACCGACATTCGGGCGCCGGCTCCCAGCGAAACCGGAGCACCGGTCATTTGGGCGGCCTGCGCCACGTTGACGTCGCCGTTGCAGCTGCTGCCGGTGAAGGTCACCGTCCGAACAGCATTGGACGCGAGGGCGTCGTGATAGAGAACGCCTGGTTCCGCGGCGACCTTCCTGAGAAAGCGACAATAGCCGACGGTCCTATTCACCCGGCCGGACTCCCAGACGTTGCGCACCTCAAACGCGTCGAACACGTCGGGCATCAGTTCGAGATGATCCTTGTGGGGGTGGCTGAGGATCACATGATCCAAGACCCTCACGTTCGGCCGCACCCCGCGAATATACGCCACCACCCGGTTCTCCGGTCCGTCGGCCAGATCATCCTGGGAGCCGGCGTCGTAGAGGAGCGTAAAGCCCGGACCTTCGGCGAAGACCGCGAGGCCGGTCCCCACGTCGATGACATGAACTCGAAATGCGCCGCCAGCGGCGGCGTCCGGTCCCTCGATCAGGACCGTCCATGCCTTGCTGACGAAGCCCTCGCGGCCGTCCGGGAGGCGAATCCGGTACCAACCCGGCTCCTCTCCTCCCAGTTGGACCTGATCACCTGGCACCAGTCGATCAAGGGCGGCTGAATCAGTTGTCGGCTCGGCCCGGACCACAACATTGCGCCGAACCCGATCACTCGGCGTGACGGCATCCTGGGCCGAAGCGGTGCCAATCGCACAAAACGAGAGAAGGATCGCCGCCCAGAATGACAAAAGGCGAACGACCAACGCGCGGCAATGATCTAAACGCCCCATCTTCGCACTCCCAACGATCGGTCTTTGGACGTCCTGGAAGCTTGCCCGCCATCACTGCCGCTCCACCCGTTGTGGACCCTAGCTCTTGTGGCAAGCCGGGCAACAGTAGGCGCAGCCATCTGACGATGGATAAATCGTCTTCGCCTTGGCGACGGCCCCGCTACAGGACGAGTAGTCGCCGAGATAGGTCTTGCTGGTGATAAGCGGGACCCAAGAGCACGTCGACACACACCTCGTGGTCGCCGGACGAAGCCTGCGCATTGTCGTTGACGTAGTAGGCAGCCATCGGACCCTCCCCCGCGGAATGAAGCACCACCTTAAGGCGTATGTCCGCCGCGCGCTATCAAAAATATCATCGTTCTATAAACGGCCGCTCGCGCCACGCCCAGCGCTTTGCCAGCGTGCTCGCGGTGCGGCGCGAGGACCGAACGCTACTCACTCGCCTGGCTCTCCCCTTCCCCGCTTCCGGATTGAGCACGCCACGGCGGACTAGGCGCACGCGGAAGCTCCTCGGGGTCTGTCGAGCGGTTGAGGACGATGCGGTACAGCTCCTCCAAACGGTCGGCGAGGTCGAGCGCCTCTCCGTCGGAGAGCCGGATGTTGAACGCGTGCTCGTAGCGCGTCTTGAAGTCCTCGAGCTCCTCCGGGGTTAGCGTCATGCAGGCATCTTCGCCGATGGGAGGCGGTCGAGCACGGCGGTTGTTTGGCGGGGCTGTGGTCGACCTAGCCTGAGCCACTTTGCCGCCGTGCGCGGCCTCCCCTGCCCCCTCAGACTGATCGCCAGAAGCAAAGCCCGGCTCCGGGGCGTCCGGGAGCGCCGGAATGGTCCGACGCTCCCACGCGCCAAGGAGCGAGCTATGCGAACCTCTGTACCTTCAACTGAGCGGTTCGACCTGTATCGGACCGTTACGGACAAGATCGTCGCCGCCATTGAGGCGGGAGCCGGCGACTTCGTTATGCCGTGGCATGTGAGTGCCGCCACCGGCCGACCGACCAATGCGCTCACGGGCCACGGCTATCGCGGTGTGAACGTCGTGGCGCTGTGGGCGGAGGCTGTCCGGGCCGGCTATGCGACGAGCTGGTGGGCGAGCTATCGGCAGTGGGAGCGGCTCGGGGCCCAGGTTCGCCGCGGCGAGCATGGAACCGTTGTCGTCTTCTACAATCGCCTCAACACCGCCCCCACTGACGACCTCGACGAGTCCGACCAGTACCGGCTCGTTGCCCGCGCTTTCCGGGTCTTCAATATAGACCAGGTGGATGGGTGGGAGCCGCCGGGACCGACGAAGGTTTCGCTGGTCGAGACGTTGGCGGAGGTGGAGGCGTTCGTTGCCGCCACCAAGGCAGTGGTTGTGAATGGCGGCGTCCACGCCTGCTATCGCCGAGCGGAGGACCGCATAGATCTGCCAATCCGCGATCGCTTTCGGAACACCCGGACCAGCACCGCGAGCGAAGCCTACTACGGCACCCTGCTCCACGAGCTGACCCATTGGAGCGGCGCGCCGCATCGCTTGAACCGGACGTTCGGCACTCGCTTCGGCGACAACGACTACGCCGTGGAGGAGCTGGTTGCCGAGCTCGGCGCCGCATTCCTCTGCGCGGATCTCGGCATCGCCAACGAACCGCGACCAGACCACGCCGCCTACGTTGCGTCCTGGCTCCAGGTTCTAAACGACGACCGCCGGGCCATCTTCACCGCAGCGGCCAAGGCCAACGAAGCCGCAGCCTTTCTCCAGGCATTCAGCGAACCCACTCCCGCCTGACCTCGGACCCCGACGTGCTCGGGGTCCTTCTTTGAGCTGGGCCGGCCTCTGGCAGTGCCCAGCGACCGCCTTGTCTCGACAGGCTGCTCGCGCACAATGGGCGGATGATTGACCCGCGAGATCGGCCCTCATTCTTCGCTGTGTCGAACTTCCACGGCTCGAAGAAACGGATCGGTATCGCCCAGGCCGATCGCCTCTCGCACATGTACATCATCGGCAAGACCGGCGTCGGAAAGTCGACCCTGCTCGAGATCCTCCTGCGCCAGGACATCGTCGCAGGCCGCGGCTTCGCCTTGATCGATCCGCATGGCGATCTGGCGGAGCGCGTCTGGGCGTGGACCCCACACGCCCTTCGAGACCGCATCACCTACCTGAACGCCCCCGACTCGACGCAGCCCTTTGGATACAATCCGCTCCGCCGGGTTCGACCAGAACGGATTCCGCTGGCGGCGGCTGGCCTTCTTGAGACCTTCCGGAAGCAGTGGCCGAACGCTTGGGGCGTGCGCATGGAGCACGTACTTCGCAATGCGCTGTACGCCCTCCTCGAGCGAGACGACGCCACTCTGCCCGACATCCTCCGCCTGTTCTCGGACAAGAAGTTTCGAAAATCCGTGGCGCGGAAGATTGAGAACCCGGTGGTGAAGGAGTTCTGGACCACGGAGTTCGAGAACTACCCCGCTCGCCTCCGTGCCGAAGCTGTGGCTCCGATCCAAAACAAGCTGGGCGCTCTTCTGGTCGATCCGACGCTATTTCGAATCCTGGTGGCACCAGCCTCAGAAATCCGCCTGCGTGCGCTCATGGACGAAGGCCGCGGATTGATCGTGAACCTGTCGAAGGGGGAGCTTGGCGAGGACGCCTGCATGATCTTGGGCGGTCTTATGGTCACGACGCTCGGCTTGGCCGCGTTCAGCCGGGCGAACGTTCGGCCGGACCAGCGCCGTCCTTTCTTCATCTATGCAGATGAGTTTCAGAGCTTCACGACCCTATCCCTCGTGAACATGATGTCGGAACTTCGCAAGTACGGCGCAGCCTTGGTGTTGGCCCATCAGCATCTCAACCAGCTCGATCCAGCGCTTCGTAGTGGCATCTTTGGCAATGTTGGGAGTCTCGTCGCCTTTCGGATCGGAGCCGAAGATGCCCCTTGTCTGGCAAACGAACTCATCTCCACCTACCCCAGTCGCGATTTGGTAATCCTGCCAAACCAAAGAGTTTATCTGAAACTACTGATCGGAGGAGCACCGAGCCAAGCTTTTAGCTCAACGATTTCCGCGCTTGAAAGCTCGTCCTGAACCGGAAAGTGAAGCGCGACTAATTCCCTGGGGCAGGTTGCCCGGGTTACGTGCACCGGACCGCTGATCCCCACCGCGAAGCAGCCGGCAATTGCGACTACGTCGAGGTAGAGTCGCGTCCCAGAGAGTCTCGTTAGGTGAAATTTGCGAACTGGTCGCTTACAATCTAATCCCTGATAATATGAGGGTTATGACAGACCAGATAGCAATGATGCTCTCGACCGACCGTCGAAGGCGGATTTGCTTGGTATCCTGCTCAAAGAGCAAGAGGGATAGTCCAGCCCAGGCGCGCGACCTTTACACCTCGCCGATCTTCAAAAAATCGATTGCGGCCGCAAGCTGCCTGGCCGATCGGGTATTCATTGTGTCCGCGAAACACGGACTACTCGCCCCAACGAAAATCGTAGCCCCCTATGACCAGACATTCGTTCGCATGGACCGAGATGCGATAGATGCTTGGATAGAAGGCGTCCGGGAGCAACTCACACTTATAGAGCCCTTCGACGAAGTGATTGTTCTAGCCGGCCAAACTTACGTCAATGCAATAAGGGCTGCGCTTCCCTCAGCCGTTAGGGTCGTCACGCCGCTTGAGGGGCTCGGGTTGGGATTCCGCCTGAGAAAACTCGGCGAGATGGCACGGCCGTCCGAACGCGCGAAAATTGCGACCGCGCTATACCAAGCATTCTTTCCCGAAGACGGCAGCACCCGCACTCTGTCTGCAGCGAACTTTCCGACCGCCTCTCTACCGAGCCGAGGATTGTACCTCTTCTTTGATCCTAGTGAACCCAGCCACTTGGTGCCACGCGCACCGCGCCTTGTTCGCGTGGGAACGCACGGCGTCTCCGCCGGCTCTCGCTCTACCCTCGGGTCCCGCCTCAGGACGCATGTCGGACCGTTACACGGCGCAGGAACTCATAGATCTTCCGTCTTCAGGCTCCACGTCGGGGCTGCATATCTCAGTCGTGACAAGGCGGCGGACGATCTGCCTGCGTGGGGAAAAGGGAGTGTCGCAGATCGCGTGACAAGACAGACAGAGGCTGATCTGGAGAAGAAAGTATCGGAGTATATCCGCTCTCTCCGGATCGGAATAATTCCCTTGGATGATGAGAGCGGACCACAGAGTCGCCGCGCTATGACAGAGAAAGCGCTAATTGGTCTTTTCACTGAATCAGGGATACTCTTGGAGTTACCAAGCGATAGCTGGCTCGGACACTACTCCCCTAAGGAGGAAATCCGGCGCTCTGGTCTTTGGAATATCCAGCACATCCAGTGTCAGTCCGATCTCCACATTGCGAGGCAGGCGATAGAGATCGCTAACGGCAGACCTGAGCTTCCTCTGTAGGAGAACACGATTGGAAAACATCGCTGCACGATACACCAAGGCTGACACCGACGCTCTAATGGAGCTTGTGAGGCGCGAACCGCTCTTCGTCAGACACCTGGGCCATATGCGTCAGAGGCACGATGATCGGGGTCTAGGCTTCGTCTTGGGAGCTGGCGTGTCGGAGCAGGCAGGCGTTCCGCTCTGGAGAGAGCTCATTTCCCGCCTTTCCTGTCACTATGGTGATGACGGTCCCCCCAGTGAATATACCCAAAAGGGCTATTCGGCGACGCTGCTTGCGCAGTTCATTTACAACCGCTTTCGAAATGCAGAGCGCTTACGCGTATCGCCAGAGAAGGGACCCCGGCTAGTCTCCATCGCTGTCAAAAATAGCTGGTACCGCCATATACATGAATCCATTTATCGCTCTGTGGGAAAATTAGATGCAATAAAGAAGAACCATCCGTATCTTCAGGAACTCGCTAATATTATATATTTCTCACCATTCTGCCTAACTTTGAACTTTGATGATATAGTTGACCGTTTAGCTCAGTCAATACAAGTAGACCAAACTCTAAGGCAGCGGCCAAATGTTATATGGAAACCTCCCACTATCGATCGACCAAATAGTTGCGTTATATATCACATCAACGGCTTCTTGCCTCAAGACAAAGGAGCAAGGAGGAGCGACTCTATAATACTTACGGAGGACTCATTTGCCGATATGTTGGCATCGCCAACGCCGACGCAGATGGAATATATTATGAGCAGGGTAGTTTCAAACTCTCTTCTTATTATCGGCGCCTCTTTTGAAGACCCATCACTACGTAATCTTTTTTATGCGGCATCGAAAAGGAACAGCGCTGGATTTCACTACGCTCTTCATCATGACGAAGAAATATGCGGAGACAATGTAGATTCTGTAGAAAGGGCCGACCGGCGCGCTCTTAACAGAGAAATGTATAACGTAATAACCTATTTCACAACCAAAGACGAGATATCTGCGATTGTTAGAGCGCTCAACCTGCCTAGAGATCGCTTTGTCGAACTGATCAATGAACTGGCTGCTGAGGTAGGGGAAAGCACGACGACTAGGTATTACGTCGTTGGTTCGGTCAGTAGCGGGAAATCTTCTTTGGTAGAAAGGCTTCGTGCTTTTCGAACATACGAAGAATGGGCGGAACCGCCACCGGAGTTGATGTTTCGTGACTACCGGAGTCTGAGCGAAGCTGAGAAAAACGAGGTGGATGATTGGGTATTGTCTCAGCTGGCCAGAAAAAACAACCTGATGCGGTCACCGCAGTATGGCATCCATGTTATGGACCGGGCCCCGCTTGATATGTTCGCCTTCTCGGAGAGCGATCAAGAAAACGCCCAAAAGGCCGAGCGTCTAAGGAAGAAGCTAAATAATCACTCGGTCCAGGCAGGCCAAATAGTACTGCTTCGGGCAGCAAAGGAAGCGCTTTTCGAGCGTCAGTTGAGACGAGGGCGTGGTCCAGAATGGCTTGAGGCGTCAGCCTATCAAGAAGATGCGCTGGAACACCAGAGCGAGATACTGGCAGAAATTTACGGAAGCCATATACCACCGATTGACACCACGTCCATGACTCCGGAGGAAGTGGCAAGAGACGTTGCCGAAATAATTCTCTTTGGCGACTTTCGAGAGCACGATCTCGAAGGAACGCGTAAGGCAGTCGAAGGCGGTCTTAAACTCTATGAATAGGCTCCGGATTTACTTGGCCGCGCCGTTGTTTAGCGATGCTGAGCGAGCGTACAACGCCGCCCTTGCGGAGGCATTGGAACGCCGGGTTGAAGTTTTTCTACCCCAGAGGGATGGGGATCTCGTCCCGGATCTGATCGCAGCGGGCTTGGACATCCAATCTGCTTTCAGAAAAATTTTCGAAAAGGACCTCGAAGCCATCCGTACGTGCGACCTCCTAGTCGCAGTGCTCGACGGACGAGTCGTCGATGAAGGGGTAGCCGTTGAGCTCGGCTACGCACACGCGATCAGTAAGCCTTGCTGGGCTCTGAAGACCGACCCACGGTCCCTCTCACGGTTTGGGGACAATCCGATGATCGAAATGATCATTGGCAGGAAGTTTGACACCCTTGCCGCTCTACTAGAGGCGGTACTCGTGGTGGAGTTTGATACTTAGCGGCCGACGGTCTCGGCAACAGCCAGCGCCATGGATGTGAGTGGCCGCTCTTGGTGCCATTAGATCCAATGCGAGAACCTGCTTGAGGAACTCTATGGCTGCGCGCCAAGCAAGTGCTGGCGAGCGGACGCGACAAGGCTGCTTTGAGCCCCTGGTTATGAGGCCATCCGGCTGGTATCTGGAGCGCGATGCGATATGATATCCGTCGCGTTGCTGCCACCATCCTCTTGGGGATTACGGGGAGGCAAGGTTCACGGACTGACTAGGCTGCCGTAGACTCCTCAGGGCGAGGAGGTAGCGATGCGATCCAAGTCGGAGACCGTCAAACGTGTCGGCATATGGATACGGGTGTCCACGGAAGACCAAGTAAGAGGTGAGAGCCCCGAGCATCACGAGAAACGCGCTCGCTCCTATGCAGAGGCCCGTGGGTGGGACGTCGTTGAGATTTTCCGCCTCGATGCGGTGAGCGGGAGGGCCGTTCTAGCCCACCCCGAAACCCAGCGGATGCTAGCGGCCGTGCGAGACGGGACCATCTCTGGCCTAGTCTTCTCCAAGCTGGCCCGCCTGGCCCGCAACACCCGCGAGCTTCTCGAGTTCGCCGATCTGTTCCGCACCGCGGGAGCCGATCTGATTTCGCTCCAAGAGGCAATCGACACCAGTTCGCCGGCAGGCCGTCTCTTCTTCACGATGATAGCGGCCATGGCCCAGTGGGAGCGTGAGGAGATCGCTGACCGCGTCTCCGCTTCAGTTCCCATCCGCGCCAAGATGGGCAAACCGCTCGGAGGGCGTGGCCCTTTTGGATACCAGTGGAAGGACGGCAAGCTCGTCATCGACCCGCAAGAGGCGCCGATCCGCCTGCTGGTTCACCAGCTCTTCCTCGAACACCAACGGATGAAGACCGTCGCCACCATCCTGAACGAGCGCGGCTATCGAACCGGAACCGGCAAACTCTTCTCCAACACCACCATCAACCGCTTGCTCCACGATGCCACTGCCAAAGGCCTCTACTGCGGCAACTATTCCCAGTGGGACGGGTCAACAAAGACCCGGTCGATCAAGCCTGAGAGCGACTGGGTCCAGACGCCAGTAGAGCCGATCGTCTCCGAGGAACTCTGGGATCAGTGCGTCAAGATCGTCGCCAATCAGCGCGTCGGCCGAAAGCGGCCCTCGAAGATCACCCAGCATCTCTTCACGGGCTTTCTCCACTGCACCTGCGGCGCACGCATGTACGTGTGGGCGAGGTATCCGAAATACCTCTGCCGGACCTGCGGCAATCGCATCCCCGCAGCCGACATCGAGGCCGTCTATCGTGAGCAGCTTCACGGCCTACTGCTTTCTGAAGATCAGCTCCGGCAGCACCTCGAAGCCGGTCACGAGCAACTTCGTGAAAAGGAAAAGCTGGTGGCATTCGCCAGCCAGGAGCTTGCGCGCCTCCAGGCTGAGGACGATCGACTGTACCAGCTCTATCAAACCGGTCAGTTCACCGCGGAAGATTACGGTCGGCGCTTCCGCCCGCTGGCTGAACGCAGGACGCAGCTCGAGGAAGAGGTCCCTACCCTCACCGCTCAGTGCGACGTCCTTCGCATCACGCTTGCCTCAGAGCTGGAGGCGTTCAGCGAAGCCAAAGACCTGTATGGTCACTGGGAGGAACTAGCGACCAGTGAGAAACGCACACTGGTCGAAGCCATCACCGACAAGATCGTTGTTGGCAAAGAGGAAATCGAGATCCAACTCATCAGCCTCCCTATGGCCGAAAAGGCGTTGGATAGTGCACGCAACTCACGCGATGGCTGAAGGGCTATATGCAGACCTGGGGGGTGCACACCCGCCGGCCCTGGCGCCTCGGCGGGCGAGGCGCCTTCGCCCTCGTGATGACGGTCGGCGCCTGTCTCGCCTCCGCCACGCTGAACGGACCCTCGCTGGCCTGGGCGGCCGCGACCGTCCTGGTCGCCGCCATGGCCGGCCTGCCGCCCGAGGCGCCGATGCTGGCGTTGAGCGTGCTTGTGCTGGGCACCGCGGCGGCCTGGCTGTCCTGCGCCATCGGCGCGCGACGCGCGGGCGTTCCCTACGGCGCCGCGGACATGATCGTCGCCCCGGCCTATTGGGCGCTGCAGAGCCTCGCGGCGCTGCACGCCGGCTGGCGGCTGGTGCGCGAGCCCTTCGCCTGGGACAAGACCCGCCACCGGCGCGATGCGCCCGCCGCCGGGGCCGCCTCCCCCGTCAACGCCCACGCCGCGCTGGACGAGACGGCGCCGAACCGCCTATCAGCGGCCCATGCCGCCGCGCCTCAACCCGTCGCCTGAAACCCTCGTCACCCGCGCCTGGGCCGACTACGCCCTGCTGGACAGCGGCGACGGCCGCAAGCTGGAGCGTTACGGGCCCTGGACCGTCGTGCGGCCCGAACCGCAGTGTTTCTGGTCGCCGCGCGACCCGGCCGCCTTCGATGCGGCCGACGCCGTCTTCGATCCGACCGATGAGGATGAATCCGGGCGCTGGCGCTTCGCCGGCAATCCGGTCGACACCTGTCCGCTGGCGTGGCGCGAGGTGCGCTTCACCAGCCGGTTCACGCCGTTCCGGCACCTCGCCTTCTTCCCGGAGCAGGCCGCGAACTGGGACTGGCTGGACGGGCGTATCCGCCGGCTGCGCAAGCCGCGGATCCTCAACCTGTTCGGCTACACCGGCGTGGCCAGCCTGGCCTGCGCGGCGGCCGGGGCCGAGGTCACCCATGTCGACGCGTCGAAGAAGTCGGTGGCCTGGGCGCGCGAGAATGCGGAACTGTCCGGCATGGCCGACCGACCGATCCGATGGATCGTCGAGGACGCCCGCAAATATGCGGCGCGCGAGGTGCGGCGCGGTTCGAAATACGACGGCATCATCCTCGATCCGCCCAAATACGGGCGCGGACCGACGGGCGAGGTGTGGCGGCTGTTCGAGGATCTGCCGGGACTGCTGAAGGACTGCGCGGCCCTGCTGTCGGACGACGCGTCCTTCCTGCTGCTCAACGCCTATGCGGCGCGGATCTCGGGCCTGTCGCTGGCGCATCTGATGGCCGAGGCGACGCACGACCGGGGCGGCGTCATCGACTGGGGTGAGCTGGCGCTGGCCGAGGACGGGACGGACGGACGCGCCATCGGACTCAGCTTCTTCGCGCGATGGTCGGCGTGAACGCCCCGTTCCAGGATCGCCTGATCACCTCGCTGACCAATGAGACGGTCAAGGCCGTGCGCGCCCTGCACATGCGCAAGGAGCGTGAGACGACGGGCCGTTTCCTCGCTGAGGGGCTGAAGTTCATCGGCGAGGCGCTGGACCAGGGGCGCGCGCCGCGCCTGCTGATGGTCGGCGAGGACGCGCGGCCGCATCCGCTGCTGGACCGGGCCCGTGAAGCGACCCGGAGCGCGGGCGGCGAGGTGGTGGTGGTCACCCACGCCATCCTCGAGAAGATCAGCCGGCGCGACAATCCGCAGACGGTGCTGGGCGTGTTCGACCAGGTCTACACGCCGCTGTCGGCCATCGTCCCGGTGACGGCGCCGTGCTGGGTGGCGCTGGAGCAGGTGCGCGATCCGGGCAATCTGGGAACCATCATCCGGACGGCGGACGCGGCGGGCTGCGGCGGGGTGGTGCTGATCGGCGACTGCGTCGACCCCTATTCGGTCGAGGCGGTGCGGGCGACCATGGGCTCGGTGTTCGCGGTGGCCATCGCACGGGCCACGGCGGCGGAGTTCCTGGCGTGGCGGCAGAGCTGGCCGGGCAGCGTCATCGGCACCCGGCTGGACGCCACGGTCGGCTACCGCGAGGCCGCCCTCCAGCGCCCGGCCCTGATCCTGATGGGCAACGAGCAGGCCGGCCTGACCGACGCCCTCGCCGCCGCCTGCGACGTCAACGTCAAGATCCCGATGCGCGGCCGGGCCGACAGCCTCAACCTGGCCATCGCCACGGGGATCATGGTCTATGCGGTGACGGACCCCGCCTAGAAACTCCGCCCGTCGACGCGCTGGGCGGTCCAGCTCCACGGCTCAATGTCGGTCAGGGTGCGGACGTTGATCGCCACCATGGGCGAGCCGTCGGGGGTCTGGCCGCGGGCGAAGGACTGGACCCCGCACCTCTCGCAGAACAGGTGTTCGATCCTGTGGGTGTTGAAGGTGTGGCGGCTGAGGCTCCCCTCCCCCGAGGTCAGTCGAAAGGCGGCGGGGCTGACAAAGGCCAGCGCCAGGCCCTTGCGATAGCAGTGCGAGCAGTTGCACTCGATCACGCCGTCCAGATCGAGATCGGCCTCGTAGGCCACGGCGCCGCATTGGCAGGAACCGGAATGGGTCCGGGGCATGGCGGGTCTCCGGTCAGGGGGTGGGCAGGCTGTATTCGAGATCGTAGCGGTGCTCGCCGCCCTCGATGGTCAGGTGGAAGGTCCCGCTGATCCCGGCCAGTTCCCCGGTGCCCGAGCCCGGCACGATGGAGATGGAAAGCTCCTGGGCGCCCTCGTTCATCACGCCGCGGTGCGCCAGGGCGAAGCTGCCCGCCCGGTCGCCAACCATGCCGTGGACCCGTTCGAGAGCGACATAGGCCCCGGACTGGCCGACCAGCGTGGCCAGCATCTCCCCTTCCGCCGTTCCCTCGATATCGCCGTGAAAAATCTTGGACAGCGTCATGCGGCCGGGAGCGCCCGCAGGTGCGTCGGCGACCGGAGGGACCGGGGTGATGGTGACGTCGAACGTTCCGCGAGCGTGGCTCATGGCGGGCTCCTGGGCCTGGGTCGGGAGGGGTATGGCGGTCAGAAGACCGGCCACAAGCACGGCGACAAGGTTCCTCACGCATCCTCCAGCAACACCACCCCGGGGGCGGATTTCAAGGCGCCGCGCAGGGCGCCGTCGAGCCGGTAGCGGCCCGGCAGCTTCAGCTCGACCTCGCGGCGGCCGTCGAGGGAGGCGACGAGCGACACCTCCCCGCCCTTGCCCTCGGCCCGCGCCCGTTCCAGCCGCGCCTTGAGCGCCCCGGGATCGGCGGCCTTCGCCGAGACATGGATGCGCAGGCCCATGGCGCCGTCGTCGATCAGGGTGTCGAGCTTACTGGCGTCGTCGCCGAAGAAGCGCACCTCGCCGTCGGCGGACTTGGCCCGGACGCGGACCATGATTGAGGCCCCGACCTCGAGCACCTCGCGGCATTTGCGCAACTGCTCGGGCGGGAACAGGCATTCGAACTCGCCGGTCGGATCGGAGAAGGTGACGAAGGCGAATTTCTCGCCGGTGCGGGCGCTGGCCCGTTCCTGGCGACGGCGTACGACGCCGGCCATCAGGAAGGCCTCGTGGCCGCTTTCGGCCAGGGCCGTGGCCTCGGCGACGAAGGTGACGCGCTTGCGCTTGAGGGCCGGGGCCATGTCCTCGAGCGGATGGCCGGACAGGTAGAAGCCGACCGCGGCCAGTTCCTGGTCCAGCTTCTCGGGGCCGACCCATGGCTCTGCCGGCCGGAGGCGCGGGCGCCCGGCCCCGACCTGGTCGCCGCCGAACAGGCTGACCTGCGAGGAGGCGCGTTCGGCGGCCACGCTCTGGCAATAGGCCATCAGGGTGTCGGCCTGTTCGACCAGCTGACGTCGGTTGGTGTGGAAGCTGTCGAAGGCGCCGGCGCGGGCGAGGTTCTCGAGCGCGCGCTTGTTGACGTATTTCGGGTCGACCCGTTCGAGGAAGTCGAAGATGTCGGTGAAGCGGCCGCCGGTTTCACGCACCTCGACCAGGTGCTTCATCGCCTCGAGCCCGACGTTGCGGATGGCGCCCAGCGCATAGAGCACCGCCCCCACGCCGTCGTCGTACGCCACGTCGAAGTCGGCCGAGGAGCGGTTCACGTCCGGGGCCTTCACCGGCACTTCGAAGCGGCGGCAATCCTGATAGAAAACCGCGAGTTTGTCGGTATTGCTGAGATCGAGACTCATGGACGCTGCCATGAATTCGACGGGATGGTTGGCCTTCAACCAACCGGTCTGGAAGGAGATCAGGGCGTAGGCGGCGGCGTGCGACTTGTTGAAGCCGTAGCCGGCGAACTTGGCCACCAGATCGAAGATGCCGCCGGACTGCTCTTCCGGCACACCCTTTTCGGAGGCGCCCTTGATGAAGCGCGCCCGCTGGAAGTCCATCTCCTCCTTCTTCTTCTTGCCCATGGCCCGGCGGAGAAGGTCGGCCTCGCCGAGGCTGTAGCCCGCCAGGATCTGGGCGATCTTCATCACCTGCTCCTGGTAGATGATGACGCCGTAGGTCTCGGTCAGCACCTCCTTGAGCGAGGGGTGCAGATAGTCGACTTCCTGCCGGCCGAACTTGCGGTCGATATAGGTGTCGATCATCTCCATCGGCCCGGGCCGGTAGAGGGAGATCAGGGCCGTGATCTCCTCGATCGAGCCGCAGCGCATCTTGCGCAGGGTGTCGCGCATGCCCTGCGATTCCAGCTGGAACACGCCGACGGTCTGGCCCGAGGCCATCAGCTCATAGGTACGGGGATCGTCGAGCGGCAGGCCGTTCCAGTCGGGGGCCGCGCCGCGCCGCTCCAGATACTGGCGGGCGCGGTCGAGCACGGTCAGGGTCTTGAGGCCGAGGAAGTCGAACTTCACCAGGCCGGCGGCCTCGACCCACTTCATGTTGAACTGGCTGGCCGGGATGGTCGAGCGCGGGTCCTGGTACAGCGGCGCCAGCTCGATCAGCGGGCGGTCGCCGATGACGATGCCGGCGGCATGGGTCGAGGCGTTGCGGTACAGCCCCTCGAGCTCCAGCGCCGTCTCCAGCAGGGTGCGGACATTGGCGTCGGAGTCGCGCGCCTCCTTGAGCCGCGGCTCCAGCTCGATGGCCTGGGCCAGGGTCACGGGATTGGCGGGGTTGGCCGGCACCATTTTGGCGAGACGGTCGACCTGGCCGAGCGGCATCTGCAGCACCCGGCCCACGTCGCGCAGCACGGCCCGCGCCTGCAGGGTGCCGAAGGTGATGATCTGGGCCACCCGGTCCTTGCCGTAGCGGTCCTGGACGTAGTCGATCACCTCTTCCCGCCGCTCCTGGCAGAAGTCGATGTCGAAGTCGGGCATGGAGACCCGCTCGGGATTGAGGAAGCGCTCGAACAGCAGGCCGAAGCGCAGTGGATCGAGGTCGGTGATGGTCAGGGCCCAGGCGACCAGAGAGCCCGCGCCCGAACCGCGGCCGGGGCCCACGGGGATGCCGTGGTTCTTGGCCCATTTGATGAAGTCCGACACGATCAGGAAATAGCCGGGGAAGCCCATCTGCTGGATGATGCCGACCTCCCATTCGAGGCGGGTCCAGTACTCCGCCTCGGGCGCGGCGGGGGTGACCTGCCGGAGCCGCTCCTTCAGCCCCTCGCGCGCCTGGTGCATCAGTTCGTCGGGCTCGGACCGGCCGGCCCCGGCGTCGAAGCGCGGCAGGATGGGCGCGCGGGTCGGGGCCATGAAGGCGCATCGGCGGGCGATGTCGAGGGTGGCGTCGCAGGCCTCGGGCAGGTCGGCGAACAGCTCGCGCATGGCGGCGGCGGTCTTGAACCAGTGCTCGCCGGTTATGCGGCGGCGGTCCTCCTGGCCGGTGAAGGCGCCGTCGGCGATGCACAGCAGGGCGTCGTGGGACCTGGCCTGGGCCGCCTTTGCGTAATGCACGTCGTTGGTTGCGACCAAGGGCGCGTCATGGTTCCAGGCCCAGTCGACGAGACCGCGCTCGGCCTGCTGTTCGGAGGCGAGGCCGTGGCGCTGGAGCTCGACGTAGAAGCGGTCGCCGAAGGCGTCCCGCATGGCGGAGAGGGCGGCGCGGGCCTCGGCGGGCTTGCCCTGGACGAACAGCGGGTCGACGGGGCCGTCGGGGCCGCCGGAGAGCAGGATCAGACCCTCGGAGCGTTCAGCCACCATGGTCCAGGGCACGCTGGGCTCGTCCATGGCTCCGGCGTCGAGGAAGGCCGAGGACGACAGGGCCGACAGGTTGAGCCAGCCCGCCTCGTTCTGGACCAGCAGGACGACGGTCGGGACCCTGGCCCAGCGCTCGGCGATCTTGCCGCCGATGCCGGTGACCGGCAGGGCGCAGGCGATCAGCGGCTGGACCCCCGCCCCCTTCGCCGCCTCGCTGAATTCGAGCGCCCCGAACAGGTTGGCCCGGTCCGCCACGCCGACGGCCGGCATGCCGGCGTCCGCCGCCAGCGTCGCGACCTTGCCCGCCTTGATCGCGCCTTCCAGCAGCGAATAGGCCGAGCGGACCCGGAGGTGGATAAAACCCTGGCTGTTCAGCGTGTCGGTCAACTGGTCTCCGGTCCCTTGCCGAGCCGCCTATCCTGCCCCGAGTCTCACATCGCGTCCGGCCGGAACACCGGAAAGCGCCGGCGATGGCCGTTCGACCGGGACCGGCTGTGGATAGGGTCGCCCCGAGCCCGCCCCGGCGTCGGAGACCGCCGGGATTTCGGACTCCGCCAAACCAGTCTGAATAGTCCGAACAGTCTCAATTCCGGTGTTCAAGACCCGGAAAAGGCGGGACTTCCGGATTCCGGCCCGGAATCAGACCGTCTGACGCCGCGTTCAGGCCGCCGTGGTGAGCAGCGCCGCCTGCCACATGACCCAGACGAAGCCGCCGCACGAAGCCAGCGACAGCATATCCCGAACCCAACGCGCCATGATGGTCCTCCCGGTGAAGCGTGTTCCGGTAATGTTCTATGTTCCCGTTTGGTTCCTGTCAAGACGCCCGGACGGAGGGACGGCCCGGGCGGAAGAAACGGTCGCGCATTCGCCCCGATGCCGATGCTATACTGCCGGCAGGACGCCCCCTTTCATCCGCCCCTCCGGCGGTCGGCGTCGCAGGAGAGCGATCATGGCCAAGGGTCAGGTGCGCAAGAACAAGGAAACGCGGAAACCGAAAGCCGAGAAGGCCAAGCCGGCGGTGTCGGTCGGGACGTCCCCCTTCACCCAGGTTCCCGGGAAGAAATAGGCGTTTCCGTCCGCCGCCTGATCCCCCGGGCGAAGAAGCGGCGGTTAAGGAGACGCCGGGCCCCGCGGGCTTCCAGTTCCGGGATTGTTCTCAAGTTGCCGTTTCGTTCACGCTTACTGGCGCTACCCGGTCATACCGGGCGGGCTGGAGCGCGCGGACGGGCGGCCCGGCGCTAGTGCGGCCAGACTTCCTTGAGGACCTCGGCGCGGCCGTCCCTGACCCGCACCTCGAGCGCCGGAACAGCCGGCTGGCCGTCGGCGAACAGTTCATAGATGACCGCGCCGTCAGCGGCCTGGACGCTCTCGATGACGCGCACCGGGACAAAGCCGGCGCGGGCGCCGGCGGCGGCGGCGTGGACCGCGGCGGGGACGGCGCTCCAGGCGAGATCGCGCTGGATCTCGACCACCTGCCAGCCCGAGGGCGTTTCCAGCAGGTCGAGCTCGACCTCGGCGCCGTCGACCGTGCCCTCGACGTCGTAGTAGCGGCGCCCTTCCCGCTCCTTCAGTTCCGCCTCAACGATGGTCATGCCCGGGCGGGCGGCGAGCACGACCGTGCGGACGGCCTCGGGGATGTCGGCGGCGGCGGTCGGGGTGATGGCGGTGGCGGGGGCTGGAGCCGGGGCGTCGGCGGGCTCGGCGGGTTGGGGCTGATTGCAGGCCGCGAGGGCGATGACACCGGTAGCAAGGACGAGCGGCGCAAGATGGCGGGACATGGCGGAGCTCCTGTTCGGGAAGGGGGCAGCCTAACGCCGACAATGGAGAGGCGCCAATCCCTCCCCTCTCGTCATCCTCGGGCTTGACCCGAGGATAAGGCGTTGGCCTGGGCTGTGCGGCTGGGGCCGCCCCGCGATAGCGCCCGCGTACGTTCCACCGAGCACCGGATGGTATGATCCTCGGGTCAAGCCCGAGGATGACGGTGGAGGGAGAGGACCAGCCCCTAGTACTCGTGGCTCTCGGCCGGGCGTTCTTCCAGATGGCCGTCCTTCAACGCGAAGACGCGGTCCATGTGGCCGGCGAGCTCCATGTTGTGGGTGGCGATCAGGGCGGCGACGCCGGTCTGTTTGACCAGGTCGTGCAGGGCCTCGAACACCGTCTGGCTGGTGGCGGGGTCGAGGTTGCCGGTCGGTTCGTCGGCCAGCAGCAGGCGGGGGCGGTTGGCGAGGGCGCGGGCCACGGCGACGCGCTGCTGCTCCCCGCCCGACATCTGGGCCGGCTGGTGGGTGAGGCGCTCGCCGAGGCCGAGGGCGCTCAGGACCTCGTCGGCGCGGGCGCGGGCCTCGGCCTGTTTCACACCTGCGATGCGCAACGGCAGGGCGACGTTATCGCGGGCGTCGAACTCGGCCAGCAGGTGATGGAACTGGTAGACGAACCCGATGCTGGCGAGGCGGATGTGGGTGCGGGCGCGCTCGTCCAGATCGCCGGCGTCGCGGCCGTCGATGCGGACCTCGCCCGAGGTGGGGCGCTCCAGCAGGCCGGCGGCGTGCAGCAGGGACGACTTGCCGGAACCCGAGGGGCCGATGAGACCGACCACCTCGCCGGGAAAGACGTCGAGGTCGACGCCCTTGAGCACGGTCAGGGGCCCGGCGGCGGACTCATAGGTGCGAGTGACGCCGCGGACGGAGAGAACGGGGGTGCGGGGAGCCTTACTCATATCGCAGGGCCTCCACCGGATCCATTTTGGCGGCGCGCCACGAGGGCAGCAGGCTGGCCACGCAGGACATGAACACCGACCACAGGGTGACCCAGACGACGTCCATCGGATCGACCTCGGCCGGGATGGCGTCGAGCATGTAGACGTCGGCGTCGAACAGGCGGGTCTGGAACAGCCATTCGAGGAAATGCTGGATAGCGCCGATGTTCAGGCAGAACAGCAGGCCGAGAACCAGGCCGGTGATGGTTCCCGCCACGCCGATGGCCGCGCCGGCGATGAAGAAGACGCGCAGCATCGACGACTGGCTGGCGCCGACGGTGCGCAGGATGGCGATGTCGCGGGTCTTGTTCTTCACCAGCATGACGATGCCGGAGATGATGTTCAGCGCGGCGATGGCGACGACGAGGCCGAGGATGATGCTCATGGCCACCCGCTCGACCTTGAGCGCGCCCCAGAAGGCGGCCAGCCGGTCGCGCCAGTCGTTGACGATGGCGCCCCGCCCCGCCGCCTGCCGCACGGGTTCCAGCAGATCCCCGACGCGGTCGGGCTCGGCCACCTTCAGCTCGACGACGTCCCAGACGCCCTCCTTGGCGAAGAACAGCTGGGCCTGCTCGAGCGGCATGAAGATGTACGCCCGGTCGAAATCGGCGGTGCCGGAGCTGAAGGTGCCGCCGACGCGATAGGTCTTCTCCAGACCGCCGAGGTTGCCGAGGGCGCTGTCCGCGCCGGTGGGCGAATAGAGGGTGATCGGGTCGCCGACCCGAAGTCCCATGCCCTCGGCCAGGGCCTTGCCGATCAGGATGTTGTCGCCGCCGTAAGGGCCCTGACCGAAAGAGCGCCGGGCTTCCTCGCCAAGGCTGTTGTTGACGTAGGCCATGGAGCCGAGGTCGCCGGGGCGGATGCCGCGGACCATGGCGCCCGTGGTCACGCCGGCGGCGCGGACGATGCTCTGGCTCTCGACCAGGGGCGTGACGCTGACCACGCCGGGGACGCGACGAATGCGCTCGAGGGCGGCGTCGCGGGCCGGATCGTTCAGGACCTGGCCCTGGACGTACATGTGCCCGTTGAAGGACAGCATCCGGTCGAGCAGCTCGTTGCGGAACCCGGCCATGATGCTCATGACCACGATCAGCGCCATCACCGCCAGGGCGATGGCGACGTAGGAAATGATGGCGATCAGGGCGATGCCGCCCTCGCGCCGCCGCGCCCGCAGGTAGCGCAGGGCGAGGCCGAACTCCCAAGCCGAGAAGGGCCCGGCCGGTTTGACCGGCTTGATCGCCGCGGCGGCGTCGGTCATCCCGCCACCCTCGCCAGCGCCTCGTCCAGCGGGACCGAGACCTTCTCGCCGGTGGCGCGGCGCTTCAGTTCGACCACGCCGTCGGCCAGGCCCTTGGGCCCGATGGTCAGTTGCCACGGCACGCCGATCAGGTCGGCGGTGGCGAACTTGGCGCCCGGGCGCTCGTCGGTGTCGTCGTAGAGCACGTCCTTGCCGGCGGCCTCGAGCTTCGCGACGGCGTCCTCGCAGGCGGCGGAGACGGCCTGGTCGGCGGCGCGCAGGTTGATGACGACCACGTCGAACGGCGCCACGGCGTCGGGCCAGACGATGCCGCCGTCGTCGTGACTGGCCTCGATGATGGCGCCCAGCAGGCGGGAGACGCCGACGCCATAACTGCCCATGTGGACGTCCGTGTCCTTGCCGTCCGGCCCCGCCACCTTCGCCTTCATCGGGGCGGAGTATTTGGTGCCGAAATAGAAGATGTGGCCGACCTCGATGCCGCGGGCGGACAGGCGGTCGGCCTCGGCCGTCTCGCTCTCGAAGCGGGCGGCGTCGTGCATCTCCTCGGTGGCGGCGTACAACGACGTTCGCTGATCAACGATTGACTGGAGGTCGTCCCAGTTCACGTCGGCGCCGGGGGCGGGCATCTCGACCAGCTTGCGATCGCAGAAGACGGCGCTCTCGCCGGTGTCGGCCAGGACGATGAACTCGTGGGAGAGGTCGCCGCCGATGGGGCCGGTGTCGGCGCGCATCGGCACGGCCTTCAGGCCCATGCGGGCGAAGGTGTTCAGATAGGCCACAAACATCCGGTTGTAGGCGCGGCGGGCCGAGGCCTCGTCGATGTCGAACGAGTAGGCGTCCTTCATCAGGAACTCGCGGCCGCGCATCACGCCGAAGCGCGGACGGCGCTCGTCGCGGAATTTCCACTGGATGTGGAAGAGGTTGAGCGGCAGCGCCTTGTAGCTCTTCACGAAGCCGCGGAAGATGTCGGTGATCATCTCCTCGTTGGTCGGCCCGTACAGAAGCTCGCGCTCGTGCCGGTCGGTGATGCGCAGCATCTCGGGGCCGTAGGCGTCGTAGCGGCCCGACTCGCGCCACAGGTCGGCGAGCTGGAGCGTGGGCATCAGCAGTTCGACGGCCCCTGCCCGCTCCTGCTCCTCGCGCACGATCTGCTCGATCTTCTTCAGCACCCGCAGGCCCAGCGGCAGCCAGGCGTAGATGCCGGCGGCCTCCTGCTTGATCAGGCCGGCGCGCAGCATCAGCTGGTGCGAGACGATCTGGGCGTCGGAAGGCGCCTCTTTCAGGGTGGGGAGGAAGTAGCGCGACAGGCGCATGGGCGGAATCCGGCAAGGGAGGCGTGGGACCTGTGCTTTAGCCGGGACGACGGGGCGAAAGCTAGGCGGTCGGCGTCAAACGCGCGGATTGGCTCAGGGATGCGGCAGGCCGATGCCGTAGCGGGCGGCCAGATAGGGAATGATCGCCGCGTCCTGCAGGAAGCGGCGGCCGGTCGCCTCGCTGGTCGGCGCGTCGGGCCAGTCGAACTCGCCGTCGAGCACCAGGATCGGGCAGGACTGATGGTCCTCGCCAACGAGGTCGATGACCGGCCGGCGCGGGCGCGGGAAGTCGAGGCGGGTGATGTCCAGCTGCGTACGCAGCGCCGGGTAGAAGGCCAGCAGGCCTTCGATCACCGCGCCGGACGGGCAGTACCACGGGCCGCCGAGGTCGTCGGTCCAGTGCGGATTGATCAGGAACAGGCGGTCGGTCATGGCGCGATCCTAGACCGGCGGCGCCAGGTCCGGCAGGGGCATCCAGCCGATGAAGACCAGCCCCATGATGACCGCCCACAGGATCACGGCGACCCAGCTGGTGGTGATGAATTTGCGCTTCAGGTTCGGCGTGGCGGGCGCGCCCCACTGCGCCCCGTCGGTCGGCCGCTCCTGGGCGCCCTGCGACATGCCCAGCGGCAGGACGGCGAACAGCACCACCCACCAGCAGATGATGTAGATGAAGATCATGGTGATCGGGCCGATGGGCATGTCCATCAATGCGCTCCGTCGGTGTGAGAGGCGGGCGGCGTTTCCATCAGTTCGACCAGCACGCCGCCCATGTCCTTCGGATGGACGAAGATGATCGGCGTGCCATGGGCGCCGATGCGGGGCTCGCCGGTGCCGAGGATGGTCGCGCCCTTCGCGCGCAGGGCGTCGCGGGCGGCGAGGATGTCCTCGACCTCGAAGCAGACATGATGCTGGCCGCCCCGGGGGTTCTTCGCCAGGAAGCCGTGGATCGGCGAATCGTCGCCGAGCGGCTCGATCAGCTCGATCTGGGCGTTGGGCAGGTCGACGAAACAGACGCGGACGCCCTGGGTCGGCAGGTCGAACGGCGTCTGGGCCCGGGTGGCGCCGAGCAGGTCGCGATAGAGGGCGACGCTGGCCTCAATGGACGGGGTGGCGACGCCGACGTGGTTCAGTCTTCCGATCATGGGGAGGACTTAGCCCGTCCGCCTGCGCCGGAGAAGGCCGGCTTTTCGCCGCGCCCTGATCGGGGGCCGGCTCAACCGGTACGGTCCGGCGCGCCTTGCACAGATCGCACCATTCGCCGCCCGGCCGGCGCCGGTCCGGGCGCCAGCGGTGCCGACGGCACCGCAACTGTCGAACAAGCGCACTGACAGCCTTGATCATTCTTCGTGTTCCCCCCGCGTTTCCGATAGGTGCGAGGCTCTAAGAAACCTTGAGTCGGAATGGTTGACGCGTCCGTCGTCCATCCCCCCGTACGAAAAAGGCCGGCGACCCGATCAAGGTCGCCGGCCTTTCATCGTCCCCGAAGGGTCGAAGCGCTGTCGTCAGGCGCCGGCGGTCATCTGCGCGACCTCGGTCGCGAAGTCCGGACCCTCGACCTTCTCGACGCCCTCGCCGAGGGCGAGGCGGACGAAACCGGCCAGGTGCAGGCCGGGCGCGCCCAGTTCCTTGCCGGTGTCGGCGACCAGCTGCTCGATGGTCACGTCCGGGTTCATCACGAACGGCTGCTTGGTCAGCACCACGTCCTTCTGGAACTTGGCGATCTGGCCCGAGACGATCTTGTCGATCATCGCTTCCGGACGGCCTTCTTCCCTGGCCTTCTCGGTCAGGACCTGACGTTCCTTCTCGACGGCCGTGGGGTCGAGGTCATCGGTGTTCAGCGACAGCGGCGCGGTCGCCGCCACGTGCATGGCGATCTTGCGGCCCAGTTCGCGCAGGGCGGCCTTGTCGCCGCCGCCGTGCAGGGCGACCAGCACGCCGATGCGGCCGAGGCCCGGCGACACGGCGTTGTGGACGTAGGAGGCGACCACGCCCTCGTCGACCGACAGGCGGGCGGCGCGGCGCAGCTGCATGTTCTCGCCGACCGTGGCGATCAGCTGGGTGACCTCGTCCTGGACGGTCTTGCCGGTTTCCAGTTCGGCGCCGTGCAGGCCCTCGAGCGTGGCGTGCTCGAGGCCCAGCTGGGCGAACGACTTGGCGGCGTTCTGGAACAGGTCGTTGCGGGCGACGAAGTCGGTCTCGGCGTTGAACTCGATGGCGGCGCCGACTTCACCGGCTCCGACTTCCTTCGAGGCCACGGCGACCAGGCCTTCGGCGGCGACGCGGTCGGCCTTCTTGGCGGCCTTGCTGAGGCCCTTGGCGCGCAGCCAGTCGATGGCGGCGTTGATGTCGCCGTCCGTTTCCTGAAGCGCCTTCTTGCAGTCCATCATGCCGACGCCGGACTTGGCGCGCAGTTCCATCACGAGGGCGGCGGTGATCTCGGCCATGGGTAGTCTCCTTGGGTATGCGTATGCGGGAACGGCCGGACCCTGTTCCGGGTCCGGCCGCATATTCAGTTCGCCGTCGAGGAAGGCGGAGGTCGCTTAGACCTGGGCCGGCTCGGTTTCGACGGCGTCGTTGGCTTCCGAGGTCGCCTCCTGGGCGGCTTCGTCGGCGACCGGGGGCTCCTCCGCGGCGGCTTCGGCGGCGGGCGCCTCGGCAGCGGCGATCATTTCCTCCGCGACGGCTTCCGTGCCGGCCGGAGCGGCGTCTTCAGCCTTGGCCTTGGGGGCCTTGGCTTCGCGCAGCATCGGCTCGTCCGGATTGACGGCGGCGCCCAGATCCACGCCCGACGAAGCGGCGCCCGCGGCGAGGCCGTCCAGAACGGCGTCGGCGATCAGGTCGCAGTAGGTCTGGATGGCGCGGGCGGCGTCGTCGTTGCCCGGGATCGGATAGGTGATGCCGTCCGGATCCGAGTTGGTGTCGAGGATGGCGATGATCGGGATGTTCAGCTTGCGGGCCTCAAGGATGGCGATGGCCTCCTTGTTGGTGTCGATCACGAACATGATGTCGGGGATGCCGCCCATGTCCTTGATGCCGCCCAGCGACAGCTCGAGCTTGTCCTTCTCACGCTGCAGGTTCAGCAGCTCCTTCTTGACCCGGCCCTCGCCGCCGGTTTCCAGCAGGCCTTCCAGTTCGCGCAGGCGGGCGATCGAGCCCGACACGGTGCGCCAGTTGGTCAGGGTGCCGCCGAGCCAGCGGTTGTTCATATAGTACTGGGCGCAGCGCTGGGCGGCCTCGGCGACCGGATCGGCGGCCTGGCGCTTGGTGCCGACGAACAGGACGCGGCCGCCCTTGGCGGCGACGTCGCGCACGGCGACCAGCGCCTGGTGCAGCAGCGGGATCGACTGCGACAGGTCGATGATGTGGATGTTCGAGCGCGATCCGAAGATGTAGCGCTCCATCTTCGGGTTCCACCGGTGCGTCTGGTGGCCGAAGTGCGCGCCGGCCTCGAGCAGCGAACGCATGGAGAATTCAGGCAGAGCCATGATCGGGAGTGTCCTTTTTCCGATAGACGTTGCGCGGGCGATTAAAGGACCGGCTGGTCCCTCGGAACGGAGCGATCGGGGATGTCTCCCCCAAACGCGCCTCGTCCGCGTGCGAAGTGCGGGCGGCTTCTAGGCGGGATGGCCGGAAAAGGCAAGCGCGGCGGGATCAGGCCCGGTCAATGACCGTTCAGCAGCAGGAAACCGGCCAGGGCCGCGGCGGCGAGGATGAGCGGCGCCGCATAACGGCCGCGGCTGACGTAAGCCGCGACCAGGGCCGTCAGCGCGATGGCGAGAAGCACCGCCGTTCGCCAGGGGGAGCCGGCGAGCCCCACCGCGAGGCTGAGCACGGTGGCGGCGATGACGCCGATCACGGCGGCGGCGACGCCGTCCAGCGCGGCGCGCACCGCCGGGGCCTCGACCACCGCCTCGAGCCGCTCGTAGAGGATCATGGAGAAGGCGAACGCCGGCAGGAAGACGCCGGCGGTGATGGCGACCGCCCCGGCGAAGCCTCCGGCCGCGTAGCCGGCGAAGGTGGCGAAGATCACCAGCGGCGCCGGCAGGACGTTGGCGAGGGTGACGCCGTCGAGAAAGGTCCCGTCATCGATCCAGCCGCGGCCGACCAGGTCCTGACGCACGAAGGGAATGGCGGTGTAGGCGCCGCCGAAGGTGAGCAGGCCTCCCTTGAGGCCGGTCAGGAACAGCCCCGCCCATGAAACGCCCCCGAGGGCGACGAGAGCCACGGGCGCGAGGCTCAGCGCCGCCCGGTCCGACCAGAGGATCCAGAGCAGGCAGGCCAGCGCCGTGGCGACGATGGTCGCGAGCGCGCCTCCCCGCCTTCCGAGCCGCACGAGGACATGGATCGCCGCCCCGGCCGGCAGCACCATCCAGAACGGCGCCCCGGCGACGGTGGCCAGCGCCGCCAGACCGCCGGTCAGGATCAGCGTCCGGTCGGTCAGCACATGGACGCCGATGCGGTGGGCGGCGCGGGCGATCAGCGCGACCACCGCCGCCTGGGCTCCGAGCAAGGCCGGGGCGAAGACGCCGGCGTCGACGTCGAAGCGGAAATAGGCCCATGCGGCCAGCACCATCAGGACGAAGCCCGGCAGCATGAACCCGAGGCCGGCCAGCAGGCCGCCGATCCGGCCCTTCGCGCGCATGCCGAGATGGACGCACAGTTCGTGCGCCTCCGGGCCGGGCAAAGCCTGCATGACGGCGAGCAAACGGTTGAACCGGGGACCGGATATCCAGCGCTCCTGCTCGACCAGTTCGTGACGGATCATGGCGATCTGGGCCACGGGTCCGCCGAACGCCATGACGCCGAACCGCAGGAACCGCAGGAACAGCGCGGGGAGAGACAGGTCGGGCGGGCGCTGTTCCTCTTCGGCCATGGCCCGATCATGCAGGGTTTCAGCCGGTCCGTCACCGGCACGCTCCCTCTCGCAAGACTGACGTAACGGCGCTATGGTGAAGCGTCTTGGGAGGGCATCACATGAGCATTCGCGCATGGGCGTTTTCAGGCGGCGTCGTCTTTACGGCCGCCGTCGCGGGCGCGGCCACATCGCAGCCGCCGCCGCCGTCGCCGGTCGCCGCCACCCAGGTGAACCTGCCGCGATCGCGCGTGGACAACGCGGCCCTGGCGCAGGCGCGGCAGGACCCGGTGGCGGCGCGGCTGCGCAGCGTCCTGACCCGGGACAAGGATCTGGCGCCCGTGCTCCAGCTGGCCGAGGCTTCCTCCGTGCCGGTGCTGGCGCCGTCCGATCCGGCCCTGCTGAGGACCGCGCGCCTCTACACCGGCGACCGCCACTATATGATGGTGGTCCAGCGCGGCGAGCAGATCATCGAGATCTACGGGACGACCAAGGCCTTCCAGTCGCCGCTGGCCCAGCCGGCCGCCCCGCCGACAGGCCAGACGACAGGCCAACCGTCCCCGCCAACCACCCGGCCGGCGACAGGGATCGCCGCCCAGCCCGGCGTGGCCGCCACCCGGGCCGCTCCCCTGCAGGGGCCGCGCATCACCGCGGCCCGGGTCCCGGCGGCGGCGGCGCGCTCGGCGGCGCAGGCCGGGGCGAGCGGGCTGACGGATCTGAGGACGGAGCGCACCGAATATGGCGTCGACGTCACCTTCAGCCGTTTCGGAGCCGCCTATAATGTCAGCTTCCTGTGCGAAGGCGCGCCGGACTGCGCCGAGGCGGACGCCATCGCCTTCGCCACGGGGCTGCGGCTGATCGGCGGAGGCGCGTCGTGAGGCGGCTGGCGCTCGCAGGCGTGTTGCTGCTGCTGACCGCCTGTTCCCCCGGCGGCTGCGGCCAGGAGCCGGGTTCGCCCCAGACCGCCGATCCCGATCCGGGCGCCGAGCCCTTGCCCGGCGATCCCGATCCGGCGCCGGCCGCCGAACCGGAGACCCCGCCAGCCCCGGAACCCGTCACCTGGCCGCACGAGCCGGGCGGCGGCCTCTATCCCGGCTCGGGCACAGGCGCGACCGACGCGACCCTGTGGGCGGCCGGGATGCGCTTCCCGATGGAAGCGAGCCCCGCCTACGCCAACTCGCAGGTCTACGGCTACGGCGGCTTCGCGGCGCCCGGCCCCGGGGGCCAGTGCGACGCGCGCAACTATTCCTATCCGTGGCGCGACAATTTCTGCGAGACCCGCTCGTGGACCAACGGCATGTGCCCGGCGGGCAAGGGACATCAGGGCCAGGATATCCGCCCGGCGACCTGCGAGAAGAAGGTCCACTGGGCCGTGGCCGCCGAAAACGGGCGGATCACCTCGATCGGCAGCTACACCGTCACCCTGCTGGGCGACTCCGGACGCATCTACCGCTATCTGCACCTCGACATGGCCGGGGTGAACGCCCTGTTCCCCAACGCCGCGTCGCGCACCGTCACGCGCGGCCAGCATCTGGGCAAGGTGTCGGCGGACTTCGGCGGCAACGCCACCACCATCCACCTGCATTTCGAGATCAAGGCGCCGGTGGCCAGCGGCGGCGGGGCGACGGTGATGTTCGTGCCGACCTACTCCAGCCTGGTCGACAGCTACGGGCGGCTGCTGAACGGCGCGGCCTGAACGACTTCGCTCAATCGGCCGGACGGTTCACATAGACCTCGGCTTCCAGGCCTGAGGCCAGGATCGCGGTCACGCGGACATAGTCCGCGGTCTCATAGGCGTCCGCGGCCGCGATCTCGGCGGCGCTGACCCTGAAGGCGACGCCCTCGACCCGGTCGTCCGGCCTGCCCGTCCAACGGACCAGCGGATGCCGGTCCGAACCGCTGATCGCAATCACCTGGGGGTCGGTGATCTCGATCATCGAGAGCGCATAGCCCTCGAGCACGTCTTCCCGGCCGTCGAGCAGGCGACCGAAATTGGCCAGCTGGACGGAGGGCTGGCGCAGGGTGCCGTACGAGAACAGCCAACGGTCCGCCGCGGCCGCCGGGTCGTCGCTCAGGGTTTCCATCATCCGGCTCCATTCTTGATCATCAGCCCCGGCGTCACGTCCCCCGCGGTTTTGCCCGCGAGGTGGGCTCGGCCTTCGTCGGGTCCTCGGGCCACGGGTGGCGGGGATAGCGGCCGCGCATGTCGGCGCGCACGGCGGCCCAGCTGCCAGTCCAGAAGCCCGGCAGATCCTTTGTCACCTGCACCGGGCGACGGGCCGGGGACAACAGGCTGAGCGTGAGCGGGACGCGGCCGCCGCCCACGGTCGGGTGGGCGGTGACGCCGAACAGCTCCTGCACCCGGATGTCGACGCGCGGCCCGCCCGCCGCGGCGTAGTCGATCGCCGCGGAGCCGAGCGGCGTGTCGAGACGCGCCGGGGCCAGTTCGTCGAGGGCGCGCTGGCGGTCCCAGGGAATCAGCGCGCGCAGGCCCTGCTCCAGAGCGCCGTCGGGGATCGCCCCAATCGACTGGACGCCGTCCAGCAGCGGCCACAGCCAGGTCTCGCGCTGGCCCGCCAGTCCCGCGTCCGACACGTCGGGCCAGCCGTCGTCGAGCGTGTGCAGGAAGGTCAGCCGGGCGCGCAGGGCCGCGGCGCGGTCGCCCCAACGCAGCGCCTTCAGACCGTCGCGCTCGACCTCGGCCTTGAGGGCTGCGGTGATCTGGCCCCGGTCGGGCGTTCCGGCGATCTTCTCGTCGACCACGATCGCGCCGATGCGGCGGAGGCGGCGCAGGACCATGCGGCCAGAGGGCTCGCGGGTCAGTCGGTCCTCGGTCTCGATCCGGCCTTCGAGCGCGGCGGGATCGAGCGGCGCGGCGAGGCGGATGCGATCGCGGGCGTCCCCTCCCCCGAGTTCCGCCACGGCCAGCCACGGCTCGCGGGCCAGCGGCTCCGTCGGATCAAGGAAGGCGCCGCGCCCGGAGGCCAGCAACATCTCGCCCGGCTTGCCGCGGGCCCTGGCCACGCGTTCGGGGAAAGCTTCAGCCAGCAGGGCGCCGGGGTCGGCGTCGCCGCCCTGCCCGCCGCCGGCGCTTCTCGCCCAGCGGTCGGCCAGCTTCAGGGCGTCACGGGCGCGCTGCGACCGATCGCGCTCAAGCCCGCGCAGCCGCTCGCGCAGGTCGGGGTCGTTCCCGCCGAGACCCGGCTCGCCCAGCACCGCCGCAATACGCGCGCCAAGGGCGGCGTCGCCCGCGTCGCTGGCCACCGCGACCATGTGGGCCAGACGGGGCGGCAGCGGGATGCGGGTCAGCCGGCGGCCGTGATCGGTCAGACCGCCCGCCTCGTCGAGCGCATCGAGCCGGCCCAGCACCTTGCGCGCCTCGGCGAAGGCCCCGGCCGGGGGCTGGTCCAGCAGGGCGAGACCGTCCGTCGTCCGGGCGCCCCATCGCGCGAGATCGAGGGCGAAGGCGGTCAGGTCGGCCTCGAGGATTTCCGGCCGCTGGTGCGGGACGAGGCCTCGCGTCTGTTCCTCGTCCCAAAGCCGGTAGCAAACGCCCGGTTCCGTCCGCCCGGCCCGGCCGCGCCGCTGTTCGGCCGAGGAGCGGCTGACGCGGACGGTGGCCAGCCGCGTCAGACCGCTGGAGGGTTCGAACCGGGGCACCCGCGACAGGCCGCCGTCGATGACCACCCGCACGCCCTCGATGGTCAGGCTGGTCTCGGCCACCGAGGTGGCCAACACCACCTTGCGGCGGCCGGGCGCCGGCGGTTCGATGGCGCGGTCCTGCACCGCCTTGTCCAGCGCGCCGTACAGCGGGACTACGTCGACGGCCGGGTCGCGCAGCCGCTCCGTCAGCCGCTGGGCCGTGCGATGGATCTCGCCCTGCCCCGGCAGGAAGGCCAGAACCGAGCCGGTTTCCTCGCCCAGCGCCAGCATGACGGCCCGGGCCATGGCGTCCTCGAATCGTTCGACGGGGTTGCGGCCGAGGTGGCGGGTCGCGACCGGGAACATCCGGCCCTCGGCCTCGATCACGGGTGCGTCGTGCAGAAGCTTCGAGACCCCGGCGATGTCCAGCGTCGCCGACATGACCAGCAGCCGCAGGTCTTCGCGGAGCAAGGCCTGGCTTTCCCGGGCCAGGGCGAGACCGAGGTCGGCGTCGAGACTGCGCTCGTGGAATTCGTCGAACAGCACCGCGCCGACGCCGTCGAGGCCGGGGTCGTCGAGAATCATCCGGGTGAAGACGCCTTCTGTGATCACCTCGATCCGCGTCTTCGGCCCGATGCGGCTTTGCAGGCGGGTGCGGTAGCCGACCGTCTCGCCGGTTGTCTCGCCCAGAGTCGAGGCCATCCGCTCGGCCGCAGCCCGCGCGGCCAGCCGCCGCGGCTCGAGCACCAGAATCTTCCCGCCGGAGAGCCATGCCTGGTTCAGCAGCGCCATCGGCACGACCGTGGTCTTCCCCGCCCCCGGCGGCGCCGCGAGCACGACCGCGTTCGCCGCGGCCAACGCGGCTTTCAGCGGTTCGAGGACGGCGTGGATAGGCAGCATCGTGCGGCTCAGGTAGCGCGAAGCGCGATGGCCGCGCCGGAAAACCTGCGGTCTACCCGCAACTGTCCCGGTCACGAAAGCGCCGTCGACTGTTCATGAACCGGAAACCGCGTTGCCAGCGGGGACAAGCGCCGCTAGCGTCCGCGCCATTGAAGGCGGTCCGGGGAGGACTCGCCGTATTCAGGGGGCGAGACTCTATGTCCGCAGAAGGCCTCAGGCCCAGGGGGAACCGACTGTTCCTCAAGAAATCCGTAGCCCAGATCCAGAAGGAAGCGGCCAAGAGCGAGCTGAAGCGCTCGCTTGGCCCCATCAATCTGATGAGCCTGGGCATCGGCGCCATCATCGGCGCCGGCATCTTCGTGCTGACTGGCCAGGTGGCCGCCGACTACGCGGGGCCGGGCATCATGCTCAGCTTCATCGTCGCCGGCATTGCCTGCGGCCTGGCGGGCCTGTGCTACGCCGAGCTCGCCTCGACCATGCCGGTGTCCGGCTCGGCCTATACCTATGCCTATGGCACCCTGGGCGAAGTCTTCGCCTGGATCATGGGCTGGCTGCTGGTGCTGGAATACGGCATCGCCGCCTCGACCGTCGCGGTCGGCTGGGCCGGCTATGTGCTCGAGATCGCCAAGGACTTCACCTTCTCCGCCAACCTGTTCCCGGCCATCACCTATGCCGGCCAGGAAGGCGCCCAGTGGGCCACCCCGCTGATCGAGGCGGTGCGCGGCGACACCGGCACGACGCTGCAGCTGACGGGGACGTTCAACCTCGTCGCGGCCATCGGCATCGCCGCCGTCTGCTCGCTGCTGGTGCTGGGCGTCAGCGAATCCGCCAACGTCAACAATGTCATCGTGATCATCAAGATCGTGGTGCTGCTGACCTTCATCGGCGTCGGCATCGCCTATGTGAACCCGGACAACTGGGTGCCCTTCATTCCCGAGGCGGATCCGAACGAACCGGGCCGCTACGGCCTGGCCGGCGTGTTCCGCGGCGCGGCGATCATCTTCTTCGCCTACGTCGGCTTCGAGGCGGTCTCGACCGCCGCGGCCGAGGCCAAGAACCCCTCCAAGGACGTGCCAATCGGCATCCTCGGCGCGCTGTTCATCTGTACACTGATCTACATGGCCGTCGCGGCCGTGATGACCGGCGTCGTGCCCTTCGCCGAACTGTCCAGCCCCGCGCCGGTGGCCGTCGCCATCGACCGCATGGACCTGGCCTGGGCCGATATCGCCCTGCCCTTCGCGGTCGGCGGCGAGCTGAACCTGATCAACTTCATGATCAAGATCGGCGCCATCACCGGCCTGAGCTCGGTGATGCTGGTGCTGTGCTACGGCCAGACGCGCATTTTCTACACCATGGCCCGCGACGGCCTGCTGCCGAAGGTGTTCGCCAACATCCACCCGAAGTTCCGCACCCCCTGGCTCGGCACCATCCTGCTGGGCGCGGTGATCGCGGTCGCCGCCGCCTTCCTGCCGATCAGCCTGCTGGGTCAGCTGGTGTCGTTCGGCACGGCGCTGGCCTTCTCGATCGTCTGCCTGTCGGTCATCTATCTGCGGATCAAGCATCCGGAGCTGGAGCGGCCGTTCCGGGTGCCTGGCGGCATCTTCACCGCCGTGCTCGGCATCCTCGCCTGTCTGTTCCTCGCCTGGCAGAATTTCTCGCCGATGATCGAGCAGGCCTTCCCGACGCCGGAGCAACTGGCCAACGGGGTCGTGCCCGATCCGCTGACGCTGCAACTGCTGGGCGGCTACGCCCTGATCGGCGCCGTGGTCTACGCGGCCTACGGCTTCTGGCACTCGAAGCTGGCCAAAGGCATCGACATCACCGAGGACACCAAACTGTCCAGCCCGGCCGCGGCCCTGGGCGGCGACGTCGACAACATCAAGGAGGACTGATCTCCGGATCAGCCTCAAGGCCGATAAGAAGAAAGGCCCGGGAGTGATCCCGGGCTTTTTTGTCGGACGCGACGTGGAGATGCGTTCACCGAACGTCGAAATGCCATTGACTCTCGCTAACGTTGTTATCTAACTCGCGCACATCAGGGGGCGAGAATGAACAACTCAAGCAGGATTCTGGTGGCGCTGCTGGCGTCGGCGGCGTTGGCGGGGTGCGGAACATTACGAGGCGCGGGGAACGCGCTGAACGAGGATCCGCGTCAGGCCTACCGGAACCCGTTCTTCGATATTGCAAAGGCTACAGAGGCCAACACCCTGGCGCTCGGCTACGCCTTGGCGCTGGAAGGCGCACCGCGATGCACGCTCTCGCGTGACCCAAAGGGTACGATAGTCGGAACTCCAAAATGCGAGAGTATTCACGACCTTGGTCTGCCGGATCATGCGCTGGCAATTTACATGGACCGGAGCATCGCCCTCGTCGATGCGCATTGTGACGCCTACCTCGACTCCCTGGCGACCTTGGGCGATAGCAGTCGCTGGACACGCACCCAGTTCAATACCGTCACGAATTCGCTCGGCGTCCTGATGGCGCTGGCGGGAGAACCCGCGGAGAATCTGGGCTACCTGAACGCCGTGTCGGGCTTCTTCAATTCCTCGGCCGACAATCTCGAGAGCTTTGTCCTGGTCAGCCCGACACCCGGCAAGCTCACACCGCTCGTAAGAACGGCGCGCGAGCAGAAGCTGTCTACATTGCCAGCGACAAGACAGGCGGATAACCGCCTGATGTGGTCGTCTCATTCACGCTGGCTTCAGGAGTATGCGAGCCTGTGCACCCCACGCGGCATCCGTGGCCTCCTGGACGTGGCCATCGACAATACGGCTACCGGAGACAGTCCGCTCGAACTCGCCGACGCCGCCCGCAGGTTGGGGCCAGGACTGCGAGACGTGCTGTCCTCCATGGCCAGGAATCCTGATCTTCGAAACGGCTGGCCGAGCATGACCTCCGCTTCCGAAGTCGGCGCGCTCGCGTGGCTTATCCGGTCGGGGGCGGACCTGACCGAAGCGCAGGAGAAGTACATCAAGGACCGGATCAGCGAGAATCTCGTCACGGTGGTGACTGACGCCATGGCGGCGCCGGAGACGCGGGATCGCCTGCAAGGGCTGCTCGGCGGAGCCAACACGAGCGCCTATGACGAACTCATCCGGGGCGCACAGGTCACCGAGGCGGCGCAGAACGCAACTGAGCGCGCCGATACGGCTGAACGGGATGCCAAGGCCGCAGAAGATCGCGCGGCCAGATCGGAACAGGACGCGGAAAAGGCGCGAGTGGAAGCGGCTCAAAGACAAGCGATAGCTGAGCAGCTTCAGCGAGCCCTTGCCCAGGCAAACGAGAACATCGCCAGACTGGAGAGGGAAGTCGCCGAACGCGCCCGGGCGGCCCCGCCGGCCCCGGAGCCGGAACCGGAACCGGAACCGGAACCTGATCCCGGATGAGCACGGGGCGCGGGTTGCCCAAACCCGGAACGCGCCCTATGCCAGCCTCGACCTATGCGGATGTGGCGGAACTGGTAGACGCACTGGATTTAGGTTCCAGCGCCGCAAGGCGTGGAGGTTCGAGTCCTCTCATCCGCACCAGGGCCAGCGTCAGTCCAGCGTGACGCCCAGGCGCGCAGCCTCGGCGTTGTAGAGGGCGGTGGCGCGGTCCCACTGAACCTCGTTGGCGCGGCCGATCTCCTCAAGCAGCAGGATCAGGGATGCGGCGCCGCGGCACGAGCCGACTGAGTCGCCGGCGTCGCGCATGTCGGCGATCTGCATCGTCGTCTCCAGCAGCGGGGTCAGCCGGCCCATCTGTTCCTCAAGTCCCTGCATGATCACCTCGTCCTCAAGGAAGGACATGAGGAAGGCGTCGCGGTCCTGCTCGGTCCAGACGCCGCGGTCGATCAGCTCCTGCCCGTACCATTGCGTCAGGTGCTCGAAATACTCCTGCGAGGCGCGCATGGCGTTGGCGACATCGGCCCCGCCGCCCGCCTCGAAGGAATCATACCGGGCCTCAGCGCGGACCGGGTCGTCGCACTCGGCCGCGTCGACGCGGGCGGGCGCCGGCAGGTCGGGCCTCACCGGACGGTCGACGCGGGTGCGTCCGAAAGCCTCGTCGAAGGCCAGCTGACGCAGGGATTGGTCAGCGCAGCTGGCGATCACCGACACGCCGAGCTGCGACAGTTCCAGCTGGACCTTCGACTCCGGGTCCGAGACGGGTTCGGTGTAGAGGATGGTCTCGGCCTCCTCGTCCCAGGTGCGGCTGGCGAACAGGCCGGACTCCTCCACCGCGGCGTCGAGTTGATCGAGCAGCAGGGTCGCCCCGGCGCGACGCTCCTCGGCCGTGCCGGCGTCGTCGGGGTGATACCCCCACAGGTCGACGCCGAAGAGAGTCTTCGACCGCTGGGTCGCCAGCACCTCGGCGCTGCCGAACGGCCCCAACCCGGCCTCGAGCTGGCGCATCCGTCCGCCGTCGTAACGCTGGCCGATATCGAAGCCGAACGCGGAGGTCGGCGTGCAGCTCTTCGCGATCAGGGCGATGGTGGCCGGAGACGTGTCCGGAACCTGTGCAAGGGCTGGAGCCGGTCCCGCGGCGAGGGTCAGGGCGAGCCCCGTCGTCAGCAGCGTCTTCATGTGGTCATTCTCCCCCCTGCCGCCAGAGTTGCCCGCCCCCGGGCCGGCTGACAATACTCCAGATTTGTTCTTGCTTTGTTCTTCCCGTTCCGGCATCGTGCACTCATGGCTGAAGCGGCGAAGGGACGGGGGGCGCGGTCGAATGCGACCGGGCGGTTCGAACCGGAAACCGTCGAGGCCTTCGACGACGGCTGGACGGCGGACGATGTCGAGGCGGCGCCCCTGCGCACCACCCTGACGCCCGAGCACGCCCGGACGATCATCGCGAGGAACACCAGTCCGGACATCGGTTTCGACCGGTCCATCAACCCCTACAAGGGCTGTGAACATGGCTGCATCTACTGCTACGCCCGTCCGTCCCATGCCTGGATGGGCTTATCCCCGGGCCTGGATTTCGAGAGCCGGCTGTTCTTCAAGCCCGAGGCCGCGGGTCTGCTGGAGCAGGAGCTCTGCAGGCCCCGCTACGTCTGCAAGCGCATCCACATAGGCGGCAACACCGACCCTTATCAGCCGGTCGAGCGCGAGCTGAAGTCGACCCGGTCGATCCTCGAGGTGCTGCAGCGGTTCCGCCATCCGTTCAGCATCATCACCAAGTCGGTACTGATCGCCCGCGACGCCGACATCCTCGGGGCCATGGGCCGCGACGGGCTGGCCTCGGCCTTCGTGTCGATCACCACCCTGGACCGGGGGCTGGCCCGGGCCATGGAGCCGCGCGCATCGACGCCGGCGAAGCGGCTGGAGGCGATCAGCCGTCTGGCCGAGGCGGGCTGTCCGGTCGGCGTCGGCTTCGCGCCGGTGATTCCCGGCCTCAACGACCACGAGCTGGAGGCCGTGCTGGAGGCGTCGGCCAGGGCCGGCGCGACCTCGGCCATGTATGTGACCCTGCGCCTGCCGCTCGAGATCAAGGATCTGTTCCGCGAGTGGCTGGCCGACGCCCGGCCGGACCGCGCCGCCCGGGTCATGTCGCTGATTCGCCAGACCCGGGGCGGGCGCGACTACGACCCCGACTGGAACCAGCGGATGAAGGGAACCGGCCCGGTCGCCGAACTGATCGCCACGCGGTTCCGGGCGGGGGTCAAACGCTACGGGCTGGATGGGCCGCGTCACGTGCTGGACGAAAGCCGGTTCCGGGTTCCGCCGGACATGAAGAAGCAGATGGATTTGTTCGGCGACGCGGCCTGATCGGCGGATTCCGGGCTGGACAGGCGAACATCCGCCAGTCGAAATATCCAGGTGATCCGGAGGGGAAGGATGATCGGACGAGTCTTCAGACTGGCGGCGATGACCATGGCGGTCGGCGTGGCGGGGTGCGTGTCGGTCGACGTGCCGGAGGGGGCCTTCTTCTGGCCGGACGCGCGTCTGGCCCACGAGAACATCGTCCTTGAACCCGATCCTGCGCCGCCCGGGTCGGAAAACCTGCCGCTGACCTATGCCCACGGCGTTATCGGGGCCACGCGCGTCCGGTCCAGCGGCCCGGGCCGGCCGCTCATCCTGTACTGCGGCGGCAACATGTTCCGGCGGGAGGCGGCGGGCGGTTCGGCGGCGCGCAAACTGGCGTCCTTCGGCGACGTGCTGATGTTCGACTATCCGGGCTATGGCGACACGGAGGGTCCGACGGATTTCAGCAGCTTCCGCGCCGTCGGCGAGGCCGTGGTCAACGCCGCCCGGACGCAGGCCGACGCCGAGGGGCGGCCGTTGATCGCCTGGGGGCATTCGCTCGGCGGCGTCGTTTGCGCCGAGGCGGCCCGCCACGCCCGGGCCGACGTCCTGGTGCTGGAGACCACGACCCCCGGCGCCAAAGCCACGGTGGACCAGCAGGCCGGCCTGATGCGCCCGTTCGTCCGCGTCAACATGGCGCCGGCGCTGGCGGCCGTTGACCTGCCGGCCTCGCTGGACGGTTACGCCGGCCGGATCGTGGTGCTGGAAGCCGGCCGCGACGAGACCCTGCCGCCGGTTCTGAGCCAGAGGCTGACGCGGGAACTGCGGCATCGCGGCCATGTCGTCGAACGTCTGGTCTTTCCCGAGGCCGGCCACAACACCGTCGGGCGGCAGCCGGACTTCAACGAGCGGGTTTCAGCCGCCCTCGCAGCGGCCTTGGCCGGACGCTAGCGCCGGAATATCCCCACCAGTTCGACGTGGGCCGACCAGAGGAACTGGTCCACCGGCGTCACCGTCTCCAGCCGGAACCCTGCGTCGATCAGCACCCGGGCGTCGCGGGCGAAGGTCACCGGATTGCACGAGACGCCGACCACGGTGTGGGCCTTCGCGCCGCCGAGCTGGGCGGTCTGGTCGCGCGCGCCGGCGCGGGGCGGGTCGATGACGATCGCGTCGCAACCGCGTAGATCGTAGGGGGCCAGCGGCCGGCGGAACAGATCGCGCGCCTCGGCCGTGATCGGTTTCAGGCCCCGCGCCGTGCCCATTCCGGCCTTGAGCGCGGCGATGCCGGCGGCCGAGGCGTCGGCGGCCAGCACAGGCGCCACGGTCGCCAGGGGGAAGGTGAAGGTGCCCGCGCCGCAGAACAGATCGGCGATCTTCTTCGCGCCGCGCACCGCCTCGACCGCGCGCGAGACCATGGCCGCCTCAGCCTCGGGGACGGCCTGCAGGAAGCCGCCGGCCGGCAGGGGCACAGTGGCCGGTCCGAAGGCGACCTGCGGCTGGCGCGACATCACCAGGGTGTCGCCGGCGAGGCTGAGGCGCGCCAGGTCCGCCGCGCCGGCCGCCTCTATGGCGCGCATCTGGGCGTCGCGGGACAGGCCGCCGCTGCGCCGTTCGACACCGGTGACGTCGACGTCGAGCCCGGCCAGGGTCCAGGTGACGTGCAGGGTCGGGGCGGACTTCGGATGCTCGAGGAAGGCCTCGGCCACCCGGGTCAGCGCCGGAAGGGCCGCGACCAGTCTGGGGTCGGAGACCGGGCAGACGCGAACCTCGACCAGTCGCCAGCTCTTGCGGGCCTTGAAGCCGAGGACGACGCGCCCGTCCGGCGCCCGCCGCGCGTGCAGGGCGAGGCGGCGGCGCGTGCCCGGCGGCACGGCCACCGTGGCCTCGACCTCCGTCTCGATCCGTTCGCGGGCCAGCGCCAGCCGGACCTGTTCGCGCTTCCACGCGAGATAGGGGCCGCCGGCCCAGTGCTGCAGGGAACAGCCGCCGCAATCGCCGTAGTGCGGCGACACGGGCTCGATCCGGTCGGGGCTGGCGACGAGCAGTTCGATGGACTCGGCCCGCCCGTCGCGCACCTCGGCCCGTACGGTTTCCCCCGGCAGAGTCAGGGGCGCGAACACGGGGCCGGCGGGCGTCTCGGCGATGCCGTCACCCTGCCCGCCCACGCGCGCGATGGTCAGCGTTTCCGTCATCGCGCGCTTCTAGAGGTTCCGCGCCCGCCGCGAAACATGAACGAAGATGAACGGCGCGCTCAAAGGCCGTTCAGCTTCGTGGCGCTAACTATGACGGCAACAGACCGGAGCGCCATTCGTTTGGCCTCCGTCCTCCAACCGAAGCCAGGATCGATCTGATGTTCGCCCGTCTGACCGCCACCACCGCCGCCGTCGCCGTCGCCGCCGGCATGCTGGCGGCCGCCGCCCCGGCCTCCGCCCAGACCTACGCGGGCGCCCAGGCCTACGGATCTGCATCCTACGGCCAGCCGTACGGCTATGACGACCGCTATGGCTATGACCGCCGCGACGACTACTGCCGCAGGGGCCGCAGCGACCGCGGCGCGGCCGGCGCCGTGATCGGCGCCACCGTCGGCGCCGTGGCCGGTTCGCAGTTGGCGGCCCGCGGCCGCCGTACTGAAGGCAGCGTGCTCGGCGGGGTGCTGGGCGCCATGGTCGGCGCCGGCGTTGGAAGCAGCTCGGGCCGCGATTGCGATCGCCACTACAGCTCGGACTACCGTTACGACAACGACCGTTATGGCGGCGACCGCTACGGCTATCAGTCATACGGCCGCGACGACGACCGGTACCGCTACGACGACCGCTACGCCAGTGACGACCGCTACCGGTACGACCAGCCCGGCTACGACTACGACCGCAGCTACGGCGGCTACCAGTCGGGCTACGGCGCCGACCAGTACGGCTGCCGCACGGTCGAGACGACCACCCGCACCCGCGATGGCCGCCTGATCACCCGTTACGAGCAGTCCTGCCCGGACCGCTACTGACCGAATCGCGTCGCCGATTATTTTTCAGCCCCCCTGTCGATCGGCGATGTGACGGAGGCCCCCGGTGGAGAAATCCGCCGGGGGCCTTTCCTTTTTGGGCGCTGACGCTCGCCGCGCGGCGGCTCGCTGCCTGAGCGCGTCAAGGAGCCCGCTTCGCCCAGAGCAGGAATTCGAGGTTGCCATCGGCGCCGGTGATCGGGCTCTGCGTGGTCGCCTGCACCGGCCACCCCTTCCCTTCGAGCCAGAGGCTGACCGAGGCGACGGCGGCCCGATGCGCCGCCGGGTCCTTGACCACCCCCTTGCGATTGCCGCCCCCGGGGCGGTCCGCCTCGAACTGGGGCTTCACCAGGGTGACCAGATCGGCGCCGGGCGCGGCCAGCGAAAGCGCGGCCGGCAGCACCTTGGCCAGGCCAATGAAGCTGGCGTCGCACACGATCAGCTCTGGCGGCTCGGGGATCAGCGCCGGGGTCAGGTCGCGGGCGTCGGTGTGCTCGAGGTTGATCACCCGGGGATGGGCGGCGACGCGGGAGTGCAACTGACCCGAACCGACGTCCACCGCATAGACCCGCGCCGCACCGCGCTCGAGGCAGACCTCGGTGAAGCCGCCGGTCGAGGCGCCGACGTCGAGCACCGTCCGGCCCTCCACGGCCACCGGCCACACCGACAAGGCGTGCTCCAGCTTCAGGGCGCCGCGCCCAACCCAGCGGTGGGCGTCGGCGTATTCGAGGACGGCGTCCTCGGCCACCGGCTGCGAGGGCGCCTTGGCCGGCGCGCCGTCGACGGTGACCCCGCCGGCTTCGATCGCCGCCTTCGCCCTGGCCCGGCTCTCCGCCAAGCCGCGCGCGACCAGCAGCTGATCGAGCCGGGTTTTCGTCACCCCACCGCGTCCAGACGCGCCAGGGCGGCCTGAAGCCGGGCCTTGCCGGCCTCGGCCTCGGCCAGTTTCTCGCGCTGTTCGTCGACGACCTCGGGCGCGGCGCGGGCGACGAAGTTGGGATTGCCCAGCTTCCTGTTGACGTGCGCGGCGTCGTCCTCGAAGGCCGCGATCTCCTTCTCGAGGCGCGCGCGCTCCGCCGCCAGATCGATGATCCCGGCCAGCGACAGAGCGCCCGTCGCTCCGCCTGAAACGAAGGTCACGGCGCCGGTCGGCGCGGCCTCGGCCGACCCGACGTCGGACACGCGGGCCAGGGTGAGGATCAGATCACGGTGACCGGCGATGCGGTCCGCCGTGGCCGCGTCCGGCGCCACGAAGGCGAGCGGCGGCTTGGCGGACGGCGGCACGTTCATCTCGGCGCGCAGGGCCCGGATCTCGGTGACCAGTTCGACCAGCCAGCCGATCTCGGCCTCGGCGGCGGGATCGATGAAGGCGTCCGGCAGCTCAGGCCAGGCGGCGCCGATCAGGGTGGCCTCGGCCCGGGGCGCGCCCTCGGCGGCCAGTTGATCCCACAGCTCCTCGGTGATGAAGGGCATCACCGGGTGCATCAGCTTCAGGGTCTGATCGAGTGTCCAGGCGGTCATGGCGCGGGTCTCGGCCTTGGCCGCCGCGTCGGCGCCGGTGAACACCGGCTTGGCCAGCTCCAGATACCAGTCGCAGAACACGTTCCAGACGAAGCGGTAGAGGGCCGAGGCGGCGTCGTCGAAGCGACCGCCCTCGATGGCCGCGGACACCTGACGCTCGGCTTTCGTGAGCTCGCCGCGGATCCAGCGGTTGATGGTCTGCTTGACCGCGGCCGGATCGAAGCCGGCGACGCGGCGCGCCTCGTTCATCTGCGAGAAGCGCGCGGCGTTCCACAGCTTGGTGCCGAAGTTCCGATACCCTTCAATGCGTTGGCGCGAGAGTTTGATGTCGCGCGTGCCCGAGAGGATGGCCATGGTGAAGCGCAGCGGGTCGGCGCCGAGCTCGTCGATGATAGTCAGGGGATCGATGACGTTCCCCTTCGACTTGCTCATCTTCTGGCCCTTCTCGTCGCGGACCAGGCCGTTGATGATGACCCGCCGGAACGGAACCTCATCCATGAAGTGAAGTCCCATCATCATCATCCGGGCGACCCAGAAGAAGATGATGTCCGCCGCCGTCACCAGATCGCTGGTCGGATAGAAGCGTTCGAGGTCTTCGGTCTTCTCGGGCCAGCCCATGGTTGAGAACGGCCACAGAGCCGAGGAGAACCAGGTGTCGAGGACATCCTCGTCCTGGGCCAGCGGGGTCTCGGCGCCGTAATGGTGGCGCGCGGCGGCCCGGGCGTCGTCCTCGTTCTCCTCGACGAAGATGGTCCCGTCAGGCCCGTACCAGGCCGGGATGCGGTGGCCCCACCAGAGCTGGCGCGAGATGCACCACGGCTCGATGTTGCGCAGCCATTCGAAATAGATCTTCTCGTAGCTCTTCGGCTCAAAGGTGGTGTCCCCCAGCTCCACCGCCTTGATGGCCGGCTGGGCGAGTGTGTGGGCGTCGACGTACCACTGGTCCGTCAGCCACGGCTCGATGACCACGCCGGAGCGGTCGCCGTGCGGGATGACGTGGCGGGTCTTCTCGATCTCCTTGAGCCAGCCCTCCTCCTCCGCCCGGGCGACGATGGCCTTGCGGGCGGCGAAGCGGTCCACGCCCTCGTATTCGGCAGGGACGTCCGGCGTGTCGGCGGCTGTGATGCGGCCGAAGGCGTCCATGACGTTCAGCGCCGCCAGCCCGGCCCGCTTGCCGACCTGGAAGTCGTTGAAGTCGTGCGCCGGTGTGATCTTGACCGCGCCCGAGCCCTTGGTCGGGTCGGCGTAGTCGTCGGCGACGACCGGGATGCGGCGGCCGACGATGGGCAGGGTCACGAACTTGCCGACCAGCCCCGCATAGCGCGCGTCGTCCGGATGCACGGCCACGCCGGTGTCGCCGAGCATGGTTTCAGGCCGCGTCGTGGCCACCACGATGTAGTCGCGGGTTTCGTATTCCGTCGGCTGCCCGTCGCCGTCGTATGCGACCGGGTGTTCGTAGGTGACGCCGTCGGCCAGCGGATAGGCGAAATGCCAGTAGAAGCCGTCCATCTCGCGCTGCTCGACCTCGAGGTCGGAGATGGCGGTCTGGAACTGCGGATCCCAGTTGACCAGCCGCTCGTCGCGGTAGATCAGACCGTCCCTGTGCAGCTGGACGAAGACCTTGCGGACGGCGGCGTTCAGGCCCTCGTCGAGGGTGAAGCGCTCGCGGCTCCAGTCACAGGAGGCGCCAAGCCGGCGCAGCTGCTGGACGATCGTCCCGCCGCTCTCGGCCTTCCATTCCCAGACCTTGCCGACGAAGGCCTCGCGGCCCATCTCGCGCCGGCTCATGTTGCCGGCGGCGGCGAGCTGGCGCTCGACCACCATCTGGGTGGCGATGCCGGCGTGGTCGGTGCCGGGCAGCCACAGCACCGCCTTGCCCCTCATGCGGTGATATCGGGCCAGGATGTCCTGCAAGGTGTTGTTCAGCGCGTGGCCGATGTGCAGCGAGCCGGTGACGTTGGGCGGCGGGATGACGATCGAATAGGCCTCGGCGGCGCCATCGGTCTTCGGAGCGAACACGCCGCTCTCTTCCCACATCGCATAGAGACGCGGTTCGGCGGCTTTCGGGTCGAAGGTCTTGTCGAGCATGAGGTGGTCTTACACGAATGAGAAAGGGCGGCTCCGACTGGGGAGCCGCCCCGGAATGATCTAGCCTTGATCAGGTCGCAGGTGAAGCTAGCCGGCGTTACGGGCGATGCGTTCGACTTCCTTGCGTACCTGGGCCTCGACGATGCCCGGCAGATTGGCGTCGAGCCATTCCTTCAGCATCGGCCGCAGCAGCGCGCGGGCCAGTTCATCGAGCGTGGGGCCGGACGGGATGGAGGTTTCCATGGGTTCGGGCTTCTTCAGGGATGAGGCCAATCCGGCGAAGGCGGACGCGGCGCTGGCCGCGGCGCTGTCGCCGACGAGGGTGTCATAGCCGCTGGGCGCGGCATGGCTGGTCGTGTCCGACGGATGCTCCGGCTCGGGCGCGAAGAGCGATTCGCTGACCGCCTCGACCGGGAACGGGTCCAGATCGGGTTCAGCGGGCGAGATGTCGAGATCGCCGACCCGCTCGGCGGCCGGCGCCTCATAGGTGTCGGTCAGTTCCAGCACGTCCTCTTCGGACGCGGCGGGTTCCTGCATCGAAGGCGTCTCATCCATGAGCGCGGGTGACGCTTCGGCTTCGATGTACGGCTCGGGCTCGGGTTCAGGCGGCGGCGGCGCGGCGGCGGCCGTGGCCGTTTCGGCGGGCGCGTCGTCTTCGGAGATGATCCGGCGGATCGACGCCAGGATTTCCTCCATCGTCGGTTCCTGGGCGGTCTGGTCGGTCATGTCGAAACCCCGGGGCGCGGCGAACGCAAGTCAAAAATGGATGGCGGCGCGCGGGGACCGCGGCCCCTACCCGCCTGGCTGTCGTCGCATCTCAGCCCGCTGGAATCAACGGGCGTTTTTCGCGTCACAGGTTAAGCCGTCGCGCCGGAGTCGCCCGCCGGGCGATCCCGCCCGTCAGTCCCGCGGCGCGGTCTGGACGATCTCGGACTTCAGCTGCTGGTCGATCGGCGCGTCGGCGGCGTCATTGGCCGGCATGATCGGCGGCGCCACGATCCGGTCGACGGCTTCGATCAGGCCGTCCCACGGCAGGGCCCCGCGGTTGCGCACGCGGTCATAGTTGTCGGCCGGGTCATAGACGGTCAGCGTCGGGTCGAGATCGGCGCCCTCCAGCCGGCCCATGGCCGCCAGAAGATTGGCCTGGGCGACGTATTCGTTGCGGCGCGCGCTGGCCAGGGTGATCTCGGCGTTGCGCAGCTCCAGCTCCTGGTTCAGCACGTCAAGCGTGGTGCGCAGGCCCACCTGGGCTTCCTGCCGCACGCCCTCCGCGGCCACCGTGGCGGCGCGCACCGCCTCGGTTCCGGCCTCGAGGGCCGCCCTCGCCGACAACGCCTGGGCATAGGCGGAGCTGACGGATTGCAGGGTGCTGCGGCGCTCGCCCTCGACGTTGATCTGGGCGACGTTGGCGCGTTCCAGCGCCTGGGCGACGCGGGAGCCGTTGAGCCCACCGGTGAACAACGGCATCGATATCGTGGCGCCGGCGACCAGGCGGGTGTTGTCGGCGATATCCTCGAACTGGCCGATGTCGTTGGCCGACCCTCCATAGGAGGCTGTCAGCCGCGCCGAGGGCAGGTACTCGGCCTTGGCCGCGGCGACGCTGGCCTCGGCGGAATGCAGGCTGTAGCCGGCCGCGCGAATGCCGGGATTGTCGACCAGGGCCACGTCGAGCGCGGCGTCGAAGTCGGTCGGCACGCCCGGCAGCACCGGCATCGGGGCCAGGTCGCCCGGCGACTGGCCGACCACGGCGGCGTAAAAGGCCCGCGACACCGACAGCTGGGCCTGGGCGTTGGCCAGATCGGCCTCGGACTGGGCCAGGCGCGCCTCGGACTGGGCGACGTCGGTGCGGGTGATCTCTCCCACCTCGAACCGGGCGGACGCTTCCTCCAGCTGGCGCTGCAGCACGCCGAGGTTGGCCTGGCGAATGCGGAGAATCTCGGCGTCGCGGATCACATCAGCATAGGCCTGGATCACGGACGCCAGCACCGTCTGCTCGATATCGCGCAGGTTTTCGCGCCCGGCGAGGATGTCGGCCTCGGCGGCGGTGATGCCGTGGCCGATGCGGCCGCCGCTCCACAGCGTCTGCGACAGGCCGATGCTGGCCGAGGCGCTGTCGCTGTCGGGATCAGTGAAGGGGGCGTCGCTGTAGTCACGGACGTAGTTGCCGCTGACGGTGACATCCAGTTGGGGGCGGAGACCGGCCCGGGCCTGGACGATCGACTCGTCCAGCGCCCGCTGGTTGGCGCGCTGGGCCAGCAGCGACGGATTGGTCCGGTAGGCCAGGGCGATCGCTTCCTGCAGCGTTTCGGCCCAGACGGGCGCACCCATGCCGGCAGCGACGGCGATGAGGGCGACCGAGGCGAGCGCGCGCGAACGTTTCAGCATGATGGTTCCTGCCTGGCGCGGAGGGATGCGCGCCCCTTTGTATCCCATAGGCGTGATGCGGGACGGTTTTCTCCCGCGCCAGTTAAGATTTTTTCACGCGGCCCCAAAGGCGCCAGCGCCCTGGCTACAGGGCGAAGGCGGGCGCCGGCGCAAGCTCCGCAAGCACGGGCGGGGCCGCGTCGAACAGTTCACGCCGCGACAGACCGGACGCGCCTTTCACATACAGAACGGCCTTTCCGCCGGGACCTGCGCGTTCGACCACAGCCAGACGTCCGCCGACCTTGAGCGCGGCCAGCCACGCCTCCGGGCGAACCGGCACGGCCGCCTCGGATACGATGACGTCGTAACCGTCGCCGGCCGCCTGGGTGAAGGGCGCTACAACGCCGTCGACACCGGCCTCGGCCAGGGCGGGAGCCACGATCCCGAGCACTTCGGAATCGGCTTCCTGCGCCGTCACCTTCAGCGCCATCTGCGCGAGGACGGCGGCGGCGTAGGGCGCGGCGATGGCCAGGGCCGTTTCGCCGGCGCGGGGCTCCAGCGCCATCAGCAGCTTGGACAGGTCCCGGGGCAGCATCAGTCTGCGACCGTTGGCGATCTCGGGCTCGATCTCGGCATAGGCGGCGAAGGTGCGTTCGGCGGGAAGGAAACGCTCGCGCGGGACCGCGAGCAGCGCGGCCTGCAGGTCACGGTCCGTGACGTCGTTCACCCGGACCTGACTGTCCACCATGACCTTGCGCGCGGCGGCGAAATCCATCTGTCGTTCGTCCCGAAAAGGCAAAGCGCGGTAACGCGCCGGAAATCTCGCGCGCTTATAGGTCTGTGCGTTGCGGGCGACAATCCGATCTGATAGCGAACGCCCCTCGCGATGGTGAGGTCGTCCCCGGGGTTACTCAGGGGCGGTCCAGGGCCTGATGGCGGAGTGGTTACGCAGAGGACTGCAAATCCTTGCACCCGAGTTCGATTCTCGGTCAGGCCTCCATCGCGATTTTCGGACAATCAGACGGGCGCAGTCATCCAGCCGATGGCCGTGGCCGCGCTCACGGTCGCGGCGACGATCGTGACGGCGACGGCGACACGCGCGTTGCGGTTCACGAAGAACAGAATGCTGCCGAACATAACCAGCTCCAGGACCCCGACACAGCGCCATAACCAGCGGCGCTCATCAAGGCATACGAGGAGCTAATCGCGGATTGGTGAACACTTCTCGCCTATCGCGTGAAATGATGCAGGGCGATGGCCCCCGCAGTCGCCACATTGAGGGAATCGAAGCCGCCGGACATCGGAATGCCGACCGTCTCGCAGCGGTCGATCAGCTGAGTCGGCAGACCCGGCCCTTCCGCCCCGAGCAGGATGGCCGTCCGCCCGCCCCGCGGCGCGAGGTGCAGCGGAGAGGGCGAAGCGGGGGTCATGGCCAGGACGCGGAAACCCGCCGCCTTCAGACCGTCGATCGTCTCGCCCGCATCGAGCCCCGCCACCATCGGCGTGCGCAGGACGGCGCCGACCGAGACCCGGATGGCCTTGCGGTAGAAGGGATCGCAGCACAGATCGTCGAGCAGCACCGCACCGGCCCCGAAGGCGGCGGCGGTGCGGAATATGCCGCCCATGTTGTCGTGATTGCCGATCCCGCAGGCCAGCACCACGACGACGTCTTCGGGCAGTCCGGCCAGCACCCCGGCCAGCGGACGCCGCGTGGGCTTCTCGCCCAGGGCCAGGATGCCCCGGTGAAGATGAAAGCCGGCGACGCCGTCCAGCACCGGTTGCGGGGCCGAATACACCGGCGTCTCCGGCGGCAGGGCCGCGAGCGCGTCCGACAGCGCCGTGAGCCGCTTTTCGGCGATCAGGACCGCGACCGGACGGCACAGCGACGCCGGCGAGGCGAGCACCCGCAGCACCACCTCGCCCTCGGCCACGAACAGGCCCTGACGGCCAGTCAGGTCCCGTTCGCGGATATCGCGGAAGGCGGCGACGCGGGCGTCCGTCGGATCGTCGATGGGGATTACGGCCAATCGGATATTTCCCGTTGCGTGAGGCTGACTCGCGCTGCTATAGCGCCCGCCTTCCCGAGAGGAAGTGTTCCGCGGTAGCTCAGTGGTAGAGCAGCCGACTGTTAATCGGCTGGTCGTAGGTTCGAATCCTACCCGCGGAGCCACTCTCCCGATCCCCACGATCGACAAGAAAAAAGCCCGACGCGAGCGCCGGGCTGAAGTGGTTCGGTGATGGTGGGTGTCCTCGAACAAGGAAGACGCCCCCTCGTTCAGCTGAATTGGTAAACGGAACGTAAACCATCTCAGGGGCCCGCCGGGTCGGGCAGCCAGGTCGACTGGCGAGCGCCGCCCGGCCCCGTCCAGCCGATGCGCCACCCCGATCCGGTTTGTTCAACCGTGAGCTCCCGCGACGGCGCAGCCTCGCCCGGCCAGATGAAATCGCGCCCCGTGACCCGGACCTGGTCCGGACCGCCGTGGGGGGCCAGCATGACGCTCCAGCGGCCTTGGGCGTCGGGCGCGACCTGCACGGTTTCGCCGCCGCTCAGCACCTCGATCCGGGCCGTGCCCGGGCCGGCGCGGCCGGAGGCCAGCCGCATGCGACCGTCGCTGTCGATCGCCCCGAGCGCCGGGGCGGCGTCCAGCCGGCGGGTCGGACCGCCCGGGCGAAGCACGACGATCGGCCCCTGCCCGGCCGCCAGGATCAACAGGCGGTCCGGCGACGGCGCGGTGTCCTGGCCGACCTGGGTTTCCGGCCGGAGCAAGAGGTGTTCGGCCGGCGCGGCCACGCGAATCTCGAAGCGGCCCTGCGGGTCGGCCGACGCCGCGAAGGCCGCGCCCTCGTCGCTGCGCAGCACCACCCGCGCTTGCGGCTCAGCGACGCCGGACACCACAAGAGCGGAGCCGGCCCGCTCCACGCGTTCGATGACGGGAGGGCGGGTCCAGTCCCCCGCCGCCTCGGCGCCGGCCTTGTCCTGTGCGGGCGGCGCCGGAGAACAGGCCGCCGCGCCGCCCGCGAGCACGGCCGCGACCATGGACAATATCGCCCGTTTCATACTGCCTCTCCGCCCGTTAGGAGTGTCGACCCAGATAGCGCGGCGGGACGCCGGCTGTCTTTCACTGTCTTCACGAGGCTCCATGTCGTCGCCCGCCACCATTCAGCCGTTCGACGGCAAGTCGGTCTGTCTGTTCTGCGGTTCGTCCGAGACCGTCCATCCGAACTATCTGGCGGCGGCGCGGGCGTTCGGCGAGCAGACGGCCAGGGCGGGCTGGCGGCTGGTCTACGGCGGCGGGGGCGTGGGCCTGATGGGAGCATCCGCGCGCGCGGCGCACGCCGCCGGCGGGCGGGTGCTGGGGGTGATGCCGGGCTTCCTGCGCAGCCGCGAGCGGCTGTTCGACGAGGTCGAAACCCTCGTGGTGCCGTCGATGCACGAGCGCAAGACCATCATGTACGACCAGTCGGACGCCTTCGTGGTCGCGCCCGGCGGCGTCGGCACGCTGGAAGAAGCGATCGAAATCCTCTCCTGGAAGCGGCTGGATCTGCATGCCAAGCCGGTCATCTTTCTGAATATCAACGGCTTCTGGGACGCGCTGCTGGCGGTCATGGACCACAGCATCGAGGAGGGCATGACGCCAGCCTCCTTCAAGCAGGCGTGGGTCGTCTGCAACACGGTGGAGGCGGCGATCGAGGTCCTTGGCGCCTCTGACGAAATGCCTCACTTGCAACATGATCAGCGATAAGTAATCACTGGTCAGTCAGTGTTCGTGCGTCTCTTTTGAAAACGCATCTTGACAGTTGCGTATGAAAACGGACACTGGCGTCGCCGGGCGGATCCACGCCCCTGCCATCTTCGGAGACCTTCCCATGCGTGCTCTGCTTATCGCCGCGGCCATGCTCGTCGCCGCCCCGGCCGTCGCCCAGGCCCCCGTCTCGAGCGCCGTGCTCGCCGACGCGTCGAAGGCTCCCGCCGCCCGCACCATCATCGACGGCGCCGCCTGGCGCTGCGAAGGCGCGACCTGCACCGCCAACGGCGGCGCCAACCAGCCCGCCCCGCGCGCCTGCCGCCGGGTCGTGGCCCGCTTCGGCCCCGTGACCGCCTTCAGCTACAAGGGCGTCGATCTGACCTCCGAGCAACTGGCCGCCTGCAACGCCTGATCGGGGCGCGGTCGCTGACGCCAAAAGGGCCGCCTCCGTCCGGGAGCGGCCTTTTTGATGTCCGGCAAGGTCCGGCCCAGCGCCGCGGCGCGTCGGGCATCGTCGCGATTCCGCGCGAGTCGGAGACGTCACTCCGTCCTCCATCCGCCCCAATGTCCTAGACCCGCCGGATGCGGCGGTTCCACCGCTGGGCGTGACACCGCCTCACGGCGACCACGGCCTCCGCCAGCGCCGCCTGACGAACCGGATTCGCTGAACCGGATTCGCTCTCGTGTTTCCCGGACGCTTCGCGTAGCCTTGTTCTCTCATCTGGAGCGGAGGGCGGCTGTCATGAAGTACGGGATCATTGCTGGAGCGGTGGTGTTGGCGGGTGTCGCCGGCTGGGCGGCCGCGCAGACCAGCGGGAGGCCGCAGCCGGCCCCAGCGCCCCGGGTCGCGATCGATCAGGTGGCGGTGCTCGCGGCGCGTGTCCAGGAACTGCAGACCCGGGTGCAGACGCTGGAAAACGCCAACGAGATTCAGGGCGGCACGATCCTTGAGCTCATGCTTTTTCGCAACACGACCAACGGCGCGATCGCGGCGATGACCCAGAAGCAGGCCGAGGCCAAGCAGCGCTTCGACACCCACACCCACGGCTATGAGTATCCGAACCTCGTGTGGAACAATAGCAGCTTTGTCACCGAGTCACATGTCAGCGGCGACGAGAAGGACCTCGCGAGCTACATTTCGGTGTGGGTCCCGCGTCAGGAGACGACAAGCGCGCCGAAATAGGCTGCGGTCGGACGCGGGGACAAAGGGGCCCTGCGGCCAACGAGCGAGCCCTGATCCACGAGCCGCCCCTCCCGCGATCGGGAGGGGCGGACAAGGACGTCTCAGGCGGTCTCGCCCCGCAGCCGCCTCTCGATCCGCTCACGACCGATCATGGGCACCAGCGTAGCCATGTCCGGACCGCGCTCCTGGCCGGTCAGGATGTGGCGCAGCGGCATGAACAGGGCCTTGCCCCTGGCGCCCGTGGCCTCCTTGACGGCGTTGGTCCAGACCGACCACGCGTCGGGGCCGATCTCGGCTGGCAGCACGGCGAGGGCGGCGGCGGCGAAGGCGGGGTCCTCGATCATCGGCGTGACCGGACCGCTGATCATCCGTTCCAGATCAACTACATCCGCAAACTTCTGAAGGTTCGGACGCAGGGCGTTCCAGACACCCTCGCCCATGTCCGAGCCCAGCGCCGCCAGCCTCGACTGGGCCGTCGCATAGTCCATAGTGTGCAGGGCCTGGGCGTTCAGCCGGTCGAGATCGGCGGTGTCGTAGCGGGCCGGCGAGCGGCCCATCTTCGAGAACGAGAAGGTCGCGCCCAGGGCCTCGATGGAGGGGGCGACCTCGAGCGGATCGGAGGTGCCGATGCGGCCGAGGTGGCTGGTGATGGCGATCGGCTCATAGCCGTGGTCGCGCATCTCGGCGATCGACAGGGAGCCCAGACGCTTGGACAGGGCGTGGCCGTCGGCGCCGACCAGCAGAGGCATGTGGGCGAAGGCCGGAACCGGTCCGCCGAGTGCTTCGAAGATCTCGATCTGGGCGCCGGTGTTGGTGACGTGGTCCTCGCCGCGGATCACATGGGTGATGGCCATGTCGATGTCGTCGACCACCGACGGCAGGGTGTAGAGGAACAGGCCGTCCTCACGCACGAGGACCGGGTCCGACATCGAGGCCGTGTCGACCTCGGCGCGGCCGCGCGACAGGTCCTCCCAGGCGACGCGCTTGCCGTCGAGCTTGAAGCGCCAGTGCGGGCGGCGGCCCTCGGCCTCGTAGGCCGCCTTCTCGGCATCGGTCAGATCCAGCGCGGCGCGGTCGTAGATCGGCGGCAGACCGCGCGACAGCTGCACCTTGCGCCGCCGGTCGAGCTCCTCCGAGGTTTCGTAGCAGGCGTAGAGCCGGCCCGAGGCCTTCAGGCGGGCGGCGGCCTCCTCGTACCGGTCGAACCGCTTCGACTGGTTGTAGCGCTCGTCCCAGACCAGACCGAGCCAGGTCAGGTCGTCCTCGATGCCCTGTTCGAACTCGGCCGTGGATCGGGCAAGGTCGGTGTCGTCAATGCGCAGGACGAAGGCGCCGCCCTGCCCCCCGATCCGCGCGTTCCGTGCGAACATCCAGTTCACCAGCGCGGTGCGCACATTGCCTACGTGCAGCTTACCCGTCGGCGACGGGGCGAAACGAACCTTGACGGACATGGGGTGACCTTGAAACGCGAGGCGCGGTAGGTCGCCCTACCGGGCGGTCAAGTCAAGGCGCGGCGGCGGCTCAGTCGTCGCGGTGGACCCGCTCGCGGCGCTCGTGCCGCTCCTGGGCCTCGACCGAGAGGGTCGCGGTCGGGCGGGCTTCCAGCCGGCCGAGGCTGATCGGCTCGCCGGTCTCCTCGCAGTAGCCGTAGGAGCCGTCCTCGATACGGCGCAGCGCCTCGTCGATCTTGGAGATCAGCTTGCGCTGGCGGTCCCGGGTCCGCAACTCCAGCGCGCGGTCGGATTCCGATGACGCCCGGTCGACGAGATCCGGATGATTTTCCGTCTCCGCCTTCAGGTTGACCACCGTGCCCTTGGACTCGCGAAGGATTTCGTCCTTCCAGGCCAGGAGTTTGGCCTTGAAGTAGGCCAGCTGCCGTTCATTCATGAACGGCTCGTCCTCGGACGGCCGATAGTCGTTCGGCTCGATCACAGACGCCAATGCGTTCATCGCACTCACGCTTTCAACAGCGCCCCCCTGTGGCGCAGTGCATGCCTATAGGGACGCCGGAGAGTCGCGGCAACAACGCTCGCGCGAGCGTGACCAGCGATTGCCCCGGTCGACGACCGAGCGTGACATTTCTTCATCACTCCGTGCTCGCCGCGCCCGCTTTCGCGAAAGATTTCGCCGATTTATGCTGCATTGCGGCGAAGATCAGCCTTGGCCAGCTCAACCGCGGCCCTGAGGTCGATCTGGGCGAGCAGGCTGTTCAGGGCCGGATCGGCGTCGATCGGACGCTCCTCGCGCAGGCCGCGGCCGAGGCGCTCCAGCGTCCCCTCCCCGGCTTCCCCCGCCAGCAAGGCCAGCTTCAGTTCGTCCAGCCGGTCCAGCAGGCCGCCGCCGCGACGCAGGGCGCGACGCCGACGCTCGGTGGCGTCCTCGACTCCCTGCAGGGCCATAAGGGCCGAGACGCCCGCCACGCCCGACACCGAGGCGGCGGCCGCCGGGGCGCCGGCGGGCGCCCCGGCCCCCGGCGAGGGGACAGAGAAGCCCCCCGATGCTTTCGCGGGGCGGGCTCCCTGGGAGGTAGACGGACCGGATGGGCCGGTGACCTTCATGGATTGCGACTCCAGGACATGCCGGACCATCGTCGGCGCAGCGTGACCGTTTGGTTAACGGCCCGGCAGTTTCTGCCGCATCGATCCAGCCGGGTCGGCGGTCTTGGATTGAATTCACTGAACTTTCTGGTTGGCACGGCGCTGGCATCGCAGCGGGCACAACAGTTCGCGGACACCGTACCGATGCAGAAACTGCTCGCCTCCCTCCTGACCGCCGCCGCCGTGGCCGGCCTCGCGGCCCCCGCGATGGCGCAGTCCCGGATCAAGGACATCGCCGCCGTCGAGGGCGTGCGCACCAACCAGTTGGTCGGCTACGGACTGGTCGTCGGGCTGAACGGCACCGGCGACAGCCTGCGCAACTGCCCGTTCACCCGCCAGTCGCTGGAGGGGATGACCGAGCGGCTGGGCGTCAACATCCGCGGCTCCAACGCCAATTCCAAGAACATGGCGGCGATCATGGTGACGGCCGAGTTGCCGCCGTTCTCCACGCCCGGGTCGCGCATCGACGTCAGCGTCTCGTCGATGTGCGACGCCAAGAGCCTGCTGGGCGGCACCCTGCTGGTGACCAGCCTGCAGGGCGCCGACGGCGAGGTCTATGCGGTGGCGCAGGGCTCGATCCAGACCGGCGCGGTGTCGGCGTCGGGCGCCTCGGGCTCATCGGTGACGCGCGGCGTGCCCACGGCCGGCCGGATCGCCTCGGGAGCCACGGTCGAGCGCGAGACGGGCTTCCAGCTGGCCAATATGAACGAGGTGCGGCTGACGCTGCGCAACCCGGACTTCACCACGGCCCAGCGGGTCGCCGCCGCCATCAACCAGGTCTATCCGAACGCGGCCCTCGCCGAGAACGGCACCGTCATCGCCCTGCGCTCGCCGGGCCAGATGGGCATGGCCGGCTTCATCAGCCGGGTCGAGAACCTGCCGGTGCAGGTCGACGCGCCGGCCAAGGTGATCATCGACGAGGTCAACGGCGTCATCGTCATGGGCGAGGCGGTGCGGGTCTCAACCGTGGCCATCGCCCAAGGCAATCTGACCGTCTCGGTGCAGGAAACGCCGATGGTCAGCCAGCCGGAACCGTTCAGCCGCGGCGGCGAGACGGTGGTCGTGCCCCAGTCGGACGTGTCGGTCGAGGAAGACCTGGGCCGCCAGATGCGAATCATCGGCGGCGGGGCGTCCCTGTCCGACCTGGTCAACGGCCTGAACGCCCTGGGCGTCAGCCCGCGAGACATGATCAGCATCCTGCAGGCCATCAAGGCGGCGGGCGCGCTGCAGGCCGACATCGAGGTGATGTGAGGATGAGCGACCTGGCCGTTCCCCCCGTCCTGCCCCAGTCGGTTCCGTCCGCGCCCGCGGCGACCGCCCGGATGCGCGAGACGGCCGAGGCGTTCGAGGCCTCCTTCCTGGCGCAGATGCTGAAACCGATGTTCGAAGGCCTGTCGACCGAGGCCCCATTCGGCGGCGGCGAGGCCGAGGGCACGTGGCGCGGCTTCATGATCGAGGCCATGGCCAAACAGACGGTCAAGGCCGGCGGCATAGGCCTGGCCGACCAGGTCGTCGCCCAGATGCTGAAGATGCAGGAGCAAGCGCAGTGACCGGTACCGCCACCCTCAACGCCACCGCCCGTGTCCGGCAGCTGATCGACCTGACCGACCGGCTCACCGCCAGTCTGGGCGCGGAAGCCAGGGCGTTCGAGGCGCATCGGCCGCAGGACGCCGCCGCCACCCTGGCGGGCACCCAGGACCTCGCCAACGCCTACCGGCGCGAGTCGGCGCAGGTGAAGGCCAACCCCGGCGTGCTGGCGGCGGCGCCGGCGAGCGAACGCACCGCCCTGATCCGGGCCACCGAGGCGTTCGAGGCCATCCTGACCCGCCACTCGCGGGCTATAGAGGCGGCGCGGATCATCTCCGAAGGGCTGGTCCAGACCATCGCCGCCGAGGTCGCGGCCCAGCGCGGCAGCCCGTCGGCCTATGGTTCCAGCGGGCGCGCCAACGCGGGCGACGGCCGGGCCGTGGCGTTCAATCGCACGGCCTGAGTTCGATCGTTCGCTCCACACCGATCGCCTGCAGGAAATCCGGATCATGGCTGACCACGACGATGGCGCCGTCATAGGCCCGGAGCGCCACCTCGACCGCGGCGATCGAGTCGAGGTCCAGATGGTTGGTCGGCTCGTCGAGGATCAGCAGCTGCGGCGGTCGGGCCCCCGTCATGACGCAGGCCAGCGCCGCCCTCAGCCGCTCGCCGCCTGACAGCGTTCCGACTACCCGCTGCGCCGCCGTATTGCGGAACAGGAAACGGGCCAGCGCCGCGTGCGCCTCGTTGGGCGTCGCCCCGGGGTTGAGGCGGCGGTACGCCTCGATCAGGGTCTCGTCCGGCCGGAGCAGGGCCGTTTCCTGATCGAGCAGCGCAGCCGCGACGGGACGCTCGACCCGACCGGCGGCCGGCTCGAGGCCGCCTGACATCAGCCGCAGCAGGGTGGTCTTGCCGGCGCCGTTGGGACCGGTGACCGCCACCCGCTCCGGTCCGGTCAGCGACAGCGAGACCGGGCCCACGACGCGCCGCCCGCCCGGCGCGTCCCAGACGGCCCCGTCGAGCGCCAGAACGGTCTTCCCGGCGGCCAGCCCCGTGGACGGCATCGGAATGCTCATCGCCCGGACCCGCTCGACCCGCTCGCGCGCCGCGTTGAGCCCGGCCTCGGCTTCCGCCACCCGCCGCTGGGCCAGCAGGGTTTCGCGGGCGCCCGAGTTCTCGGCCCGCTCGGCCATCGCGCCGAGCAGGATCTTCGGCTCCGACTTCTTCGCCGCGAAGGCCCGCCCCGCCCTGTCGCGTCTCGCCTTCTTCTCAAGGGCTTTCCGGCTCTCGCGCCTGGCCCGGCCGGCGCTCTGTTCGGCCAGGTCGAGATCGCGCTCGGCTGCCGCCCGCTCGGCCGCCTTGCGCTCGGCATAGAGGTCATAGTCGCCCCCGTAGACCGCCGCGCCCATGCCCGACAGCTCGACGATCCGGTCCATGCGCCGCAGCAGGGCCCGGTCGTGGCTGACCACCACGGCCCCGCCCGTCCAGCGGGCGAGCAGGTCGGCGATGGCGGCGCGGCCGTCGGCATCGAGATGGTTGGTCGGCTCGTCAAGCACCAGCAGGTCGGGCTGCTCCAGCAGCAGGGCCGCCAGCCGGACGCGGGTCTGCTCGCCGCCGCTGAGACTGGCGGCCGGGCGATCGGGATCGAGACCGGGCAAGCCGACCTCCGCCAACGCGGTTTCAATCCGGCCCTCCAGCGTCCAGTCGGCGGCTGCGAGGTCGTCGGCCCCGCCCTCGCCCGCAAGCACCCGCCGCACCACGGCCATGGCGGGGGTGACGCCCAGCAGGTCGGAGACGGCTTCATCCGCCCCGGGCTCGCGCCGCTGCTCCAGCCAGCCGACCTTCCCTGCGCGCGAGACGGAACCCTCAACGGGCATGGCGACGCCGGCCACGAGGCGCGCCAGCGTGGTCTTGCCGACGCCGTTACGGCCGACGAGGCCCGTGCGTTCGCGCCCGAAGGCGAGGCTCAGGTCAGAAAATAGGGTGCGGCCGTCAGGCGTCCGGACCGCGACGCGATCGAGCGTCACGAATGCGGATGGGGACGGGCTTGGGACGAGGCTGGGTGAGGACATGGACCAACGCGAGCAGCGAGGCGGAAAGGGCGAAACCAATTCCCAGTGCGCTGATCATGTTCGTCGGGCCTCCGGTAAACCTACTCCAGGAGCGCAGGATGGGTGGGAAGCCCGGGCTTCGCAAGTTATTTCGAGGACAGGAATCGCTGACGAAGCCGTTACCGGTGGAGCCCCGGTACGTGCTGCGACCCCGCGGCGGCTGGTTTCAACGGCCCTGGCGCACTAGATGGCGGGCATGAACCACCCCGCCGATCCACAGGACGCCGCCGGTCGCCGCGCGGCCATGGTCGAACAGATTCAGGCCGAAACCGGGATCGACGAAGTGCTGATCGCCCACCTCGTCGACGGCTTCTACGACCGCGTGCGCGCCGATCCCCTGATCGGTCCGGTGTTCAACGACCGCATCAAGGACTGGGGCCCGCACCTCGAGCAGATGCGGCTGTTCTGGTCGTCGGTGGCGCTGATGAGCGGCGTCTATCACGGGCGGCCGATGCCGAAGCATCTGCCCCTGCCGGTCGACGCGCGCCATTTCGACCGCTGGCTGGAGTTGTTCGAGGGAGCGGCGCGCGACCTGTGCCCGCCCGCCGCCGCCGACCATTTCATCGAACGCGCCCGCCGCATCGCCGAGAGCCTGGAACTGGGCGTCGCGGGGGCCAACGGCGTGCGGCCGGGCAAGGGGGAGCGCTATCTACGGCCGGCGGAGGCGTGGACGCCGGCGGACTGAACGCGGCGGCCAGGCGGCCTGCTGCCAGAAACTGGCAGCAGACTGGCGTAACGGGCCTTCTGTTCCTACAATGTTCTTGCTGAATCCCGCGAACCAATCCCCATATAGCGCTGTCGCGCCGGACCCTCCCCGGCCCCTCCGCGTTCCCCGGACTCCCAAGCCTTCAGGCCTCATGACCGAAAAGCACAACTTCATCCGCGTGCGCGGCGCGCGCGAACACAATCTCAAGGGCGTCGATCTCGACATCCCGCGCGAGCAGCTGGTGGTGATGACCGGCCTGTCGGGCTCGGGCAAGTCGTCGCTGGCGTTCGACACCATCTACGCAGAGGGCCAGCGCCGCTACGTGGAGAGCCTGTCGGCCTATGCGCGCCAGTTCCTGGAGCTGATGGGCAAGCCGGACGTGGACCTGATCGAGGGCCTGTCGCCGGCCATCTCGATCGAGCAGAAGACGACCTCGAAGAACCCGCGTTCGACCGTGGGCACGGTGACCGAGATTCACGACTACATGCGCCTGCTGTGGGCTCGGGTGGGCGTGCCCTATTCGCCGGCGACGGGGTTGCCGATCGAGAGCCAGACCATCTCGATGATGGTCGACAAGCTGAACGCCCTGCCTGAGGGCGAACGGCTGCTGCTGCTGGCTCCGGTCGTGCGCGGCCGCAAGGGCGAGTACCGCAAGGAGATCGCCGAATGGCAACGCTCGGGCTTCCAGCGCCTGAAGATCGACGGCCAGTTCTACGCCATCGAGGACGCGCCGACGCTCGACAAGAAGTTCAAGCACGACATCGACATCGTCGTGGACCGGATCGTCACCAAGCCGGGGCTGGAGAGCCGCTACGCCGACAGCCTGCAGACCGCGCTGGGCCTCGCCGACGGCATCGCCGTGGCGGAATGGGCCAATGCACCGGAAGGCGAGGCTCCGCGCCGGCTGACCTTTTCCGAGAAATTCGCCTGCCCGGTCTCCGGCTTCACCATCAGCGAGATCGAGCCGCGGCTGTTCTCGTTCAATAATCCCTTCGGGGCCTGCCCGACCTGTGACGGCCTCGGGGTCAAGCTGGCGTTCGACGCCGATCTGGTCATCCCGGACCGCGACAAGACCCTGCACAAGGGCGCGGTCGCGCCGTGGTCGCGCGGCCCGTCCCCGCTCTACACCCAGACCCTGCAGTCGCTCAGCCGCCACTACGGCTTCTCGATGGACAAGCCGTGGCGCGAACTGCCGGAGCAGGCGCAGCAGGTGATCCTGCACGGCACCGGCGCCGAGAAGATCAAGTTCCGCTACGACGACAACGCCCGCACCTACGAGGTGTCCAAGGCGTTCGAGGGCGTGCTGCCGAACCTCGAACGCCGCTGGCGGGAGACCGACTCGTCCTGGGTGCGCGAGGAGCTGGGCCGATTCCAGTCCGAGACGCCCTGCGAGGCCTGCGGCGGCAAGCGGCTGAAGCCCGAGGCGCTGGCGGTCAAGGTCGCCGGCACGGATATCGCCGAGGTGTCATGGCTGTCGATCAAGCACGCCCACGAATGGTTCACCGCGCTGGCGGACAAGCTGACTGACAAGCAGATGGAGATCGGCCGCCGCATCCTGAAGGAGATCACCGACCGGCTGCGCTTCCTTAACAACGTCGGACTCGACTATCTCAGCCTGTCGCGTGCATCAGGCACCCTGTCGGGCGGCGAAAGCCAGCGCATCCGGCTGGCGTCGCAGATCGGCTCGGGCCTGACCGGCGTGCTGTACGTGCTCGACGAACCGTCCATCGGCCTCCATCAACGCGACAACTCCCGCCTGCTGGAAAGCCTGCGCGGCCTGCGCGACCTCGGCAACTCCGTGCTGGTGGTCGAGCACGACGAGGAGGCCATCCTGACGGCCGACTACGTCATCGACATGGGCCCCGCCGCCGGCATCCACGGCGGCGAGGTCTGCGCCCAGGGAACGCCGGCCGACGTCATGGCCAATCCGAACTCGCTGACCGGCAAATACCTGACCGGCGAGCGAGAGATCGAGTTGCCGCCGGAAGGGCGGCGCCCCGTCGACCGCAAGCGGATGCTGAAGATCAGCGGCGCCACCGGCAACAATCTGAAGAATGTCACGGGCGAGATCCCCGGCGGGCTGTTCACCTGCGTCACCGGCGTGTCCGGCGGCGGCAAGTCTACCTTCACGATCGAGACCCTGTACAAGGCCGCCGCGCGCCGGCTGCACAACGCGTCCGACGCCCCGGCGCCCTTCGACCGCATCGAGGGGCTGGAGCTGTTCGACAAGGTCATCGACATCGACCAGAGCCCGATCGGCCGCACCCCCCGCTCGAACCCCGCCACCTACACCGGCGCCTTCGGCCCGATTCGCGACTGGTACGCCGGCCTGCCGGAGTCCAAGGCGCGCGGCTACGGCCCCGGCCGCTTCAGCTTCAACGTCAAGGGTGGGCGCTGCGAGGCCTGTCAGGGCGACGGCCTTATCAAGATCGAGATGCATTTCCTGCCCGACGTCTACGTCACCTGCGACGTCTGCAAGGGCCGGCGCTACAACCGCGAGACGCTGGAAATCGTCTTCAAGGGCAAGAGCATATCTGACGTTCTGGACATGACGGTTGAGGAAGCCGCCAGCTTCTTCAAGGCCGTGCCGTCGATCCGCGACAAAATGCTGACCCTGAACCGGGTCGGGCTCGGTTACGTCAAGGTCGGGCAATCGGCGACGACGCTGTCGGGCGGTGAGGCGCAGCGGGTCAAGCTGTCCAAGGAGCTGTCGAAACGGGCGACCGGCAAGACCCTGTACATCCTCGACGAGCCGACGACCGGCCTGCATTTCGAGGATACCCGCAAGCTGCTGGAGGTGCTGCAGGAGCTGGTCGACAACGGCAACACCATCGTGGTGATCGAGCACAATCTCGACGTCATCAAGGTGGCCGACTGGCTGATCGATTTCGGACCCGAGGGCGGCGACGGCGGCGGCGAGATCGTCGCGGTCGGCACCCCCGAGCAGGTCGCGTCCAACCCGAAGAGCTGGACCGGCAAATACCTCAAGGAGGTGCTGGACCGGCACGAGGTCCGCCGCAAGGCGCGGGTGGCGAGCCTGTCCAGCCGGGCGGCGGCGGAGGACAAGCCCGCGCGGGCGAAGAAGCGCGCCGAGGCCATCGCTTCGGAGACGGCCTCCACCCCGTGATCATCGGCCTCGCGGGGCGAGAACCGCGACGCCGTCAGCCGACGTTGGCGTCCGCCCCTCCACCGGCGATCTCGCGGTAGGCGACCGCCGGGGGCGCCAGGAAGATCGCATAGGTCAGGGCCGAGAACAGCGAGCTGATCACGAGATTGGCGATAATTCCCGCGGTGAAGAAGGCCGCTACCGAGGAATAATCCGGCTGCATCGACTCGACCATCTCCAGGAACGTCGAGCCGCCGCCGCCGCCGACGGCCATTATGACCGCCATGCTGATTGCGCCGCCCAGCAGGGATACCAGGATGCCCAGAATGCCGGCCACGATGTAACAGCCCAGCAGCGACCAGAAATGCCCTTTGGTCGCTCGCCACGATTCGAAGATGCGAATGCGACCCTCGCTGAAGGTCATCGGCCCCGCGAAGGAAAACCGGGTCCAGAACGCCAGGCTGACGAAGATCATGCCGATATACATCACCACGATCAGAACGCCGACGAGAAGGACGGCGCCGATGCCGCCATCCCCGCTCGCGCCGGCCACGGCTCCGATCACTGCGCCAATGATCCCGATTACGATCACGCAAGCGATGCTCACCACCAGACTGAGAAGGCCCAGCACCAGCAGCACCACCGCCATGCGCAGTTCGGTAGCGCCCAGCCGCAGATAGCCGAACGCCGACTCGGCGGGTCTCAGCACCGTCCGGTACACAGCCGAGGTGAAGATCGAGAACACCAGCAGGGCGACCGGGATGATGAACGCATAGAGCAGTCCGATCTGCCCGATCATGGCCATGGCTTCGGCCGGATCGTTGTTCGGCGTCCGGCTCATGGCCATGAACTCATTCATGGTTCCGCCGAACAGGGCGACCATGCCGACCGCGGCCAGCAAGCTGATCAGCAGCGACGCCGCCGCCCAGATCAGCATGGCCTTCGGCTTCTCGCGCGCGATGCGGAAGCCCTCAAGCGCCGCGTCCATTGCCTGAAACGCCATAAATCCCTCCCCCGGTTGAACGCCCCAGCCTAGCCCAGCCCGCGCCCCCCGGCTAGAAGCCAGCCCATGACCTCCTCCCCCTCCCCTGTTCACGTGATCGGCGGCGGCCTCGCCGGTTCCGAGGCCGCCTGGCAGGTCGCCAGCGCCGGCGTGCCCGTGATCCTGCACGAGATGCGCGGCGTTCCGGGCGTCAAGACCGACGCCCATCACACCGACGGCCTGGCCGAGCTTGTCTGCTCCAACTCGTTCCGCTCGGACGACTGGGAATACAACGCAGTCGGCCTGCTGCACGCCGAGATGCGCGCGCTGGACTCGGTGTTCATGGCCTGCGGCGACGCCAATCAGGTGCCCGCGGGCGGGGCGCTGGCCGTGGACCGCGAGGGCTTCTCGCAAGCCGTGACCGCGAAGCTCGAGGCCCATCCGCTGGTCACCATCGTGCGCGAGGAGATCGCCGGCCTGCCGCCGGAGGACTGGGACAATGTCATCGTCGCCACAGGCCCCCTGACATCCCCGGCCCTCGCCGACGCCATCCTGAGGACCACGGGCGAGGAGAGCCTGAGCTTCTTCGACGCCATCGCGCCTATCGTCCACGCCGAGTCGATCGACTTCGACATCGCCTGGCGGCAGTCGCGCTACGACAAGGAAGGGCCGGGCGGGGACGCGGCCGCCTACGTCAACTGCCCCATGGACAAAGCCCAGTACGAGGCCTTCATCGACGCCCTGCTGGCCGGGCCGAAGGCGGAGTTCAAGGAGTGGGAGAACGTCCCCTATTTCGACGGCTGCCTGCCCATCGAGGTCATGGCCGAGCGCGGCCGCGAGACCTTGCGCCACGGCCCGATGAAGCCCGTCGGCCTGACCAATCCGCGCGACCCGCAGGTCAAGGCGTACGCCATCGTCCAGCTGCGACAGGACAATGCGCTGGGGACGCTGTTCAACATGGTCGGCTTCCAGACCAAGCTGAAACACGGCGCCCAGGCCGAGATCTTCCGCATGATCCCGGGCCTGCAGGACGCCCAGTTCGCCCGGCTGGGCGGCCTGCACCGCAACACCTTCCTCAACTCGCCGAAGCTGCTGGACCGGCAGCTGCGCCTGAAGGCGATGCCGCGGCTGCGTTTCGCCGGGCAGGTGACGGGGGTCGAGGGTTATGTCGAGAGCGCCGCCATGGGCCTGCTGACCGGCCGCCTGGCGGCGGCCGAACGCCTCGGTCGTTCGCTCGAGGCCCCGCCCGCCTGCACCGCCATGGGCGCCCTGGTCGAGCACATCACCGGCGGCCATCTGGAGGGCCCCGGCGGCATCTCCAAATTCCAGCCGATGAACATCAACTACGGCCTGCTGCCGCCGCTGGAGGCGCCGAAGGTCGACGCCGAGGGCAGGCGGATCAACCCGAAGGACCGCGGGCGGGCGAAGAAGCGGCTGATGAGCGAACGGGCTATGGAAGCCCTGAAAGGCTGGCGCGACGCCGAATGACATTCGAGATCAGAACTGATGACCTCGGCCACCCGTCCACGCGGGCGCTGCTGGCCCTGCATCTGCGAGGGATGCAGGCGAATTCCCCCTCGGACGCGGTGTTCGCCCTGGATCTGTCGGGCCTGCAACAGCCGGATATCACCGTCTGGACGGCCTGGCGCGACGAGCACGCGGTCGGCGTCGCCGCTCTTCGCCGCCTTGGGGACGACCAGGCGGAGCTCAAGTCGATGCGGACACATCCCGATTGGCTGCGTCAGGGTGTGGCCGCGGGCCTGCTGGAGCACGTGATCGCCGAGGCACGCGCCAGCGGGATACGACGGCTGAGTCTCGAAACCGGTAGCGGCCCCGCCTTCGAGCCGGCGCTCGCCCTCTACCGGCGACGCGGCTTCGCCAACGGCGAGGCGTTCGGCAGCTACGAGGCGAGCCCGTTCAACCAGTTCCTGCATCTCGACCTCACGCCGGAATGATTCGCAGCCACACCAAGGCAATGATCCGCCGCCGGATCACCGAGGTCTTCAACGACGCCTCGAAGGGCGAGCGGCCTGTGCTGCGCCGCGCCGATGCCCTGTTCCCGCCGGACTCGGTGGCGTGGAAGGTCAACGGCGACGTGACCACCATGATGATCGGGGGCGTCTCGGGCCTTCTGCTGCAGATGCTGCATCCGGCGGTGCTGGCCGGGGTGTGGGATCATTCGGACTTCCGGGCCGATATGCATGGGCGGCTGCGGCGGACGGCCAAGTTCATCGCCGTGACCACCTACGACCATGCCGACGCGGGCCGGGCGGCTATCGACAAGGTCAACCGCATCCACGGCAAGCTCGGCGGCGTCCTGCCAGACGGCACGCCCTATCGGGTCACCGATCCGGAGTTGCTGGCCTGGGTGCATGTGACCGAGACGATCAGCTTCCTCGACGCCTGGATCCGCTATGCCGAGCCGGACATGCCGCGGGCGGAGCAGGACGCCTATTTCCACGAGATGGCGCGGATCGGCGAGGCGCTGGGCGCCGATCCCCTGCCCCGCAGCCGTGCGGAGGCCGAGGCGCTGATCCAGTCGTTCCGCCCAAGGCTGCGCGCCGACGTCCGAACGCACGAGGTGGCGGCCATGGTCATGCGCCAGACCATCGGCGCACCGACCGTCGATCTCGCCGCCGGGCTGATCATGCAGGCCGGGATGGACCTGCTGCCCGACTGGGCTCGCGCCATGCACGCCCAGCCGCGGCGGCTGCCCCGGACGCTGGTGCGAACCGGCGCCCTGTCGACGGCCCGATTCCTGCGCTGGGCCTTCGAAGGCTCGCCCAACCGGCGGGTGCATCCGAAGGACGTGACCGCCTTCTAGCCGCCCCGACCGCCGTGCTTCGCATACTCCAGCCGCGCCACGGTGCGGTTATGGACTTCGTCGGGGCCGTCGGCGATGCGCAGGGTCCGGACCATGGCGTACATCTCGGCCAGCGGCGTGTCGGATGATACGCCCGCTCCGCCGAAGGCCTGGATGGCGTCGTCGATGACCTGAAGCGCCATGCGCGGGGCCGCGACCTTGATCTGGGCGATCTCGGACTTGGCGTTTTTGGCTCCGGCCTCGTCCATCAGCCAGGCGGCCTTGAGCACGAGCAGGCGGCACATCTCGATATTGGTGCGAGCCTCGCCGACGCGCTGTTCCCAGACCGAATGCTCGGCCAGCGCCTTGCGAAAGGCGGTGCGCGACAGCAGGCGCTGGACCATCAGCTCCAGGGCGCGCTCGGCCACGCCGATCACGCGCATGCAGTGGTGGATGCGGCCCGGCCCGAGGCGGCCCTGGGCGATCTCGAAGCCCCGGCCCTCGCCGGCGATCAGGTTTTCGACCGGGACGCGGACGTTCTCCAGCACCACTTCGGCGTGACCGATCGGGCGCTCGTCATAGCCGAAGACCGAAAGCATGCGCTCGACCCGGAAGCCGGGGGTATCGACCGGGACGATGATCTGGCTCTGCTGGGCGTGGGTGGCGGCGTCGGGGTCGGTCTTGCCCATGACGATGGTCACCGCGACGTTGGGGTGGGCCATGTTGGTCGACCACCATTTACGGCCGTTGATCACATAGTGGTCGCCATCGCGCACGATGCGGGTCTGGATGTTGGTGGCGTCCGACGAGGCGACTTCGGGCTCGGTCATCAGGAAGGCCGAACGGATCTCGCCGGCCATGAGCGGCTTGAGCCAGCGCGCCTGCTGGTCGGCGTTTCCGTACATATGGAGCACCTCCATATTGCCGGTGTCGGGGGCGTTGCAGTTGAACACCTCGGCCGACCACAGATGGCGGCCCATCAGCTCGGCCAACGGGGCGTATTCGAGGTTGGTCAGGCCGGCGCCGTGGTCGCCGGGCAGGAACATGTTCCACAGGCCGGCTTCGCGCGCCCGGGCCTTCATCTCCTCCATGGCGGGCGGCTGGCGGGTATGGTCCGCGCGGACCTGGGCCCGGTACTCTTCCTCGCGTGGCAGGACGTGGTCGTCGAGGAAGCGCCGCACCCGCTCCTGCCAGTGCAGGGCCCTCTCGCTGTGCCGGAATTCCATGGTCGTGCTCCGATGCGAAAACGGCGCGGCCCCGTTGGAGCCGCGCCGCTGAAAAGATCAGTTCGCCGTCATGCGCCTCAGCGCTTCAGCAGCGGGGCCAGTTTCTGGGCGATCATCATGTCGCCGGCGATCTTCAGCTTGCCTTGCATGAAGGCCATCATCGGATCGAGCTGGCCGTTCGACAGGGCCATGAAGTCATCCCAGCCGATTGAGACCGTGGCGTCGGCGGGCTTGTCCTCGTTGGTCACGGTGTTCGGGACCGAGGCGCCGTCGATGAAGATCTTGCCGGTGTCGCCGAGGTCGATCTTCACGGTCTTGCCCAGACCGGAGTTGTCGCCCACGGCGCCGCGGATGTGTTCGGTGACTTGGGCCAGGTCGGCCATGGTGCGTCTCCTGAAAGGGTTGAGCCTTCGACCTAGACCGCGCGGGCGCGCGTGCCAAGATCACGCAGGGGAAGGCAGACGGTCGCGCCGGACGACTTTACTGGACGAACCCGACCGGGGCCGGATCGCGGACGTCATAGTCGCCATAGGGATCCGGCGGCTCATCCCGTCCGAGTCGGCGTTCGATCTCGCGACGTTCCCAGGCGCGGCCGTCCGCCTCGGCCTGTTCAAGGCGACGCTGCTCCGGACCTTGCGCCTCGGGCTGCCGCTCCATCGCCTCGAGGCGCGCGCGGCGGGCCTCCCGTTCGGCCCGGTAGTCGCGACCGGGGGCGTCGAAGCCGAACCAGCGGCCCTCGTCCTCCGGCGCCGCGGCCGCCGGTTCAGGCGCGGGCCGTCGGGGGAAAAGCGAGTCGGCGAAGGCGCGCCACGGCGGGGTTGGGGACACGGGCGGCGGCGGCTCGGCCCAATCGTCCCAGTCCGTCTGGTAGGCCCACTCGTCCAGCGCCGCCGGCGGTGGGGCCGGCACGCCCTGGAAACCGTTGACCAGTTCGCCGACATCGATCAGCGCGCCGGGCCGTATCTCTGTATCAGACGGCTGGACCAGTTCGATCTTCAGCGGGCCGTCCGGCCCGACCGGCTCGGGTCCGGGCAATTCCATGGAGCGGAGGCCGATCAGGCCGATCGCCACGACGGTCACCGCCGACAGGGCGTGGAGTCGGCCGGCATGCCCGCGCGATCGTCGGGCGGGCGGGCGAGGCGGTTCAGGAGGGGTGTTGGCATGCAGGTACATGGGAACCTGGGGAGGAATTGTCCCCTGTCGAAATCCCCACTGTCCCCTGTAAAAGTCCCCAGCGCCCATCCGGTTCACCTGAGCCGTGAGCAGGGCCGCAATTGCGAGTGCGATTGACTTGCAATTGATCACGTGCTGGAAGGCGCTCCCCTCGTCTTTTCCGTGGTTTCATCGTGTCCCAACGCCTGCTTGTGTCCGTCTCCGCCGCCAGCCTCCTGATCGCCCTTCCGGCCATCGCGCAGGAGGCCGAGCCCGCGGTGCTGGACGAGGTCGTCGTCACCGCCTCCCGGATCGAGGCGCCACGCTCGGCCCTGGCCGCCACGATCGAGGTTCTCGACGCCCGGGCCATCGAGCAGCAGACCGCCCTCGCCGCCTCCGCGGTGGACATTGTCTCGGCCCTGGTGCCGTCCTTCTCGCCGACCCGGCAGAAGCTGTCGGGCTTCGGCGAGACCCTGCGGGGCCGCTCGGCGCTGTATCTGGTCGACGGGGTGCCGCAGTCGACGCCGCTGCGTGACGACAGCCGCGACGGCTACACCATCGATCCCTTCTTCATCGACCGGGTCGAGGTCATCTTCGGCTCCAACGCCATCCAGGGCATCGGCGCCACCGGGGGTGTGGTCAACTACGTCACGGCCCGCAAGCCGTCCGAGGCCGAGGGCCTGACGGGGCGAATGATGGCCCAGGTCACAACCGATGACGAGATCAGGGGCGACGGCGTCGGCTACAAGCTGGCCGGCATCGGCGGGCAGGATTTCGGCGCGTTCGACCTGACCCTCGGTGCGGCGTTCGAGACCCGCGGCGCCTACTACGACGCCGAAAGCCGCCGCATCGGTTTCGACGGCGCCCAGGGCGAGGTGCAGGACTCCCAGGCACTGTCGTTCTTCGGCCGCGCCGGCTGGGACCTGGGCGACGACCGGCGGCTGGAGGGCTGGATCAATCGCTTCCATCTCGAGGGTGACGGGGACTATGTCACCGTGGCCGGAAACCGGGCCACCGGCTTGCCGACCGGCGCCGTACGCGGCGCCCCCGAGGGCCATCAACCCTCCAACGAGGTGACGTCCGCGGCCCTGAGCTACACCGACCGCGCCCTGTTCGGCGGCGTGTTCCGGGCGCAGCTGTTCGCACACGACTATGCGGGCGTGTTCGGCGGGGGCCGTTTCCCCACCTTCCAGGATCCGGCCATCGCACCGATGGGAACCCTGTTCGACCAATCGGCGAACAACTCGGAGAAGCTGGGTTTCAAAATCGACTGGCAGGGCGACGTTCCCGGGATGACGGGGCTGAAGGCCCTGATCGGCGTCGACGGCCTGCGCGACCAGACCTATCAGGAGCTGGTGCTGACCGGGCGCAACTGGGTGCCGGAAACCGCCTATGAGAGCCTGTCGCCCTTCCTGCAGCTGAACCAGTCGCTGCTCGCCGACCGCCTGACCCTGTCCGCCGGGGTGCGTCATGAATCGGCGAAGCTGAAGGTCGACGACTTCGAAACCCTCTACTTCTATGGCCGGCAGGCCGTCGCGGGCGGGGAACCGGGCTTCGAGGAGACGCTGTTCAACATCGGCGCGACCTATGAAGTGACGCCTGGACTGCTGGTCTACGGCTCGTTCGCCCAAGGCTTCACCATGGCCGACGTCGGCCGCGTGCTCCGCGGCATCAACCTTCCGAACCAGGACGTCGATACCTTCCTCGATCTTGAGCCGGTCGTGTCCGATAACGCCGAAGTGGGCGTCGAATACCGGGGCGAGCGGATCGAGCTGTCCGCCGCCGTATTCCGCTCGGAGGCCGAACGCGGCTCGCTCCTCGTGAGCAGCGGCGGCGTGTTCGAGGTTCAGCGCCGCGCCACGCGCATCGATGGACTGGAACTGAAGGGCCAATGGCGCGCGACCGACGCCTTCACCATCGGCGGCAGCTATGCGGCCCTCGACGGCCGCAGCGCCAGCGTCGAGAACGGCCCCCTCAACCGCGACCTGGACGGCGCCAACATCTCACCCGATCGCGTGCTGCTGTGGGGCGAATACGAGGCGGGCCCGGTCGCCCTGCGGCTGCAGGCCCAGACCTTCCTCGAACGCGAGTTCGAGGGCGATCCCGACCCCCGGAACGCGTTCGAGGGCTATACGGTCCTGGACGCTCTTGCCCGATACAAGGCCGGGTTCGGCACAGTGTCGCTGGGGGTGCAGAACCTGCTGGACGAGCAGTACATCTCATACTTCTCGGACACCCAGGGGCCTGCCGACAACGATCGCTACTTCGCCGGGCGCGGTCGCACCGCGACCCTGACGCTGACCCGGAGTTTCTAGGCCGGTGATGGGCGCGATCCGCACGGTGCACGCCTGGGCCGGGGCCGCACTGGCGGTGCTGGCCATCGTGTTCGGCCTGACCGGGTCGCTGCTGGTGTTCGAGGACGACTGGATCCGCGCCAGCGTGCCGGCGGCGCGGGCGCCTGTCGACCTCGACACCGCCCGCCTCGGCGCGGCGCTGGAGGCGATCGAGGCGGCCGAGCCACGGGTGAAGACCGTCGTCCTGCCCGCCGGCGTCGTCGGCGCCCACCGCCTGTACCTGCCCGACGAGGGCTTCGCCTACGCCGATGCGGGCGGGGCCGTAGTCGAACGCTGGCGCGGCGCCGCTCGGGCCGAGACCTTCGTCTTCGACCTGCATCACGAACTGCTGGCGGGCCATGCGGGCAAGCTGGTCGCGGGCGGCGCGGGACTCGCTCTCGTGCTGATGGTGCTGACCGGGATGATCGTCTGGATTCCCGCCTGGCGCGCCACGGGCTGGCGGATGTGGCCCCGCAGCGGCGCCCGGCGCGAACTGATCGGCAGTCATCGCAACCTCGGCCTGATCTTCACCCTGCCCCTGCTGCTGTTCTCGCTCACCGGCGCCGCCATCGTCTTTCACGGGACGACCCAGGCCCTGCTCAATGGCGGCCCGCCTCCGACGCCGCCCGCGCCCGCCGTGAGCCAGGGTGACATCGACTGGACCGCGGCCCTGACCGCCGCCCGCGCCCGCTTCCCCGACGCCGCTCCCCGCATGGTCAGCTGGCCAGCCGCCCCCGGCAAGCCGGCGACGCTGCGGATGCGTCAGCCGGGCGAATGGCACCCGAACGGCCGCACCACCGTGACCATCGATCCCGCCACGAGCGAGGTCGTTGCGGCGATGGACGCCAACCGGCTCGGAGACGGGCTTCGGGTCTACAACGCCCTCTATCCGGTGCACGCCGCGTCGGTCGGCGGCTGGCTGTACGAGTTGGTGACGGTGCTGAGCGGCCTGGCCATGGCGGGGCTCGGCGGCGTGGGCCTGTGGGCCTTCCTCGGTCACCGGTTCGGCCGAACAGGCCTGGCCGCGCGTCGGCGGCCGCTCCCCCAAACTCTTTAGAAGATTGAAGCACCTTTAGGCGTACCGAAGGTTGAGGAGCGGCGTCGGTTGCCGCGGAAATCCTCCTCGGCATCGAGTTAAAGGATGACGGCAACAGCCTGTTTGCGGGTGTCCCTGGACGCCAACCGGACCGACATCCCGCTCGAGTCCCTGGGACCCCTTGTCGCCAAATACACCAACGCCTTCCTGGAAGTGCGCTGGTGCTGGCCGCGCACCTTCGACCTCCTCACCCATTACTGCTTCCGGTTGACGGATCCCCGCACCGGCGAACTCGACACCATTGAGCTCGCCCGCCTGTCGGATGAATTGGAAACGCGCCTGTTCGGCACGGCCTCGGCCGAGGCTCTGACCCTCCTGCTGTTCCAAGGCTCGGAAGAGGCCATGCGGGAGTTCTCCGCCCTGTCCGCCGACGCCGTCGCCGAGCTCATGTCCAGTGGTCGAAGCATGCCGGGCGGTGGCCGGCTGAGCCGGATCGCCCCGGACGGCAGTCTCAGCCCGATACCGCCCGAAATGGTCCACAGGGCCCCGTTCAGGGCTGAGGCGCCGCCGCCCCGGGAGGCGGTCCAGGGCATCTACTTCCCAAGCCGCCAGTTGTTCGTCGGCGACGTCCTCAGCAGCACCCCGACCGAGTCGGAAGTTCATATCAGCGTGGCCGACGGGCGGGAGCATCAGCCGCGCGACGCGGTGGAGTTCGACAACGCCTGCCTGCTCGTCGCCTTGCGACTCATCAACAAGGGCGGCCTCAAGGCCCCGCTCTACCTGCCCGTCTCCTTCACCAAGCTGATGCGACCGACCATGCGCGCCGGCTATGCGGAATTGCTCCACGTCCTGCCGCAGTCCGCACGCCCAAGCCTCGCCGCCGCCGTCTACGACGTTCCGCGGGTAATGTCCTACCAGGCGCTGTTGACCCTCCAGCACGTGCTCGGCGAGCATTTCTCGGCCATCGACCTGCAGACGGCCGACCCCGGGTTCGAGGTTCTCCAGTTCAGCACCCAGGCGGTCCGGAGCGTGACCCTCGTCCTCCCCGACGCCCGGCAGGACGCCCGCCTGGCCGCCCTTCGCCGGTTCGGCGCCCGCTCGACCGAGTTCAGGCGCCGTCAGATCTGGACCGGCGTCACCAACATCCGCACCCGGAAAGAACGGAACCTGGCGCTGGAGCTCCGCGTGCCGTTCATCACCGGACCCGCTGTCTGCCGGCTTCAGACGCACCCTCTCGGCGGCACCCCCTGGGCTTTCGAGAACCTCCCGGCCCGCAGCGCCTGAGATTCGCTTCGCCCCCGCCCCCAGCGTAAACCCGCGCCGCCTCTACTTGGTCACCAGCGCCTCAACCGGCACATCCAGCGTGTAGGCAAATCCGCTCGATGTGTAGTTGAGGTCCACCCGACCTTTCAATTGTTGGCCCAGCGCAGTGATCATGCGTGTTCCGAATCCCTTGCGCGTCGGTTCGGTCACGGGAGGTCCGCCCGACTCGACCCATTCCAGACGCATGCGCCCGCCATCCACGCGCCAGGAAAGATGGACCCGCCCGCCGGAAAGGGATAACGCCCCGAACTTCGTCGTATTGGTGCAAAGCTCGTTCAGGGTCATCGCGAAAGCGATGACCGAACTGGATGTAATCCGGATGTCCTCGCCGGAAATGACGAAGCGGCCATCACCCTGGTCGAACGGTTCGATCGCACTTCGAACGGTGCTGTCGATCGTGGCGTTTTCCCAACTCGACCGGGTCAGCAGGTCATGCGCGCGCGCCAGGGCCGCGAAGCGCCCGTCGATCGCGGACCGGGCATGGGCCATGCTCGTCGCCGTGCGCAGACTTTGATCGGTGATCGCCCCCACGGTCGCCAGCATGTTCTTGATCCTGTGGTGTAATTCCGCATGGATCAGGTTCTGTAGTTTGTCGGCGGCGTCGCGTTCCTCAGCTTCGATGCCCGACTGGATGAGCAAGGCCTTGGCGTCGATGCCGGCCTGCTCCAGCGCCAGTTTGAGACTGTCGTTCTCTGTCGTGAGAGCATCCTGGAACGGCTGGTTCTCATCGATAATGAGCTGCTGCTTCTCCGTATCGAGCACGGTCTTCAACAGCAGCGCCTTGGCGTGCACCCCTGCCTGCTGGAGCTGGTAGCGCAGTTCCCTGTTCTCTTTGGTCAGAGAGCCATTCTCGGCGGAAAGGGAGGGCGTCACTTTCAGGGCGCCCGTGCCGACCATGTCCCGGAGTTCGAGGACCATCTGCTCGATTTCGAGCGGCTTGGAGAAGAACTTGCTGTCTTCCGGTTTGTCGCCTTCCGTGACCGCGATCTGGCCAGAAACGAGGATGATTTTGATATGCGGCCAGCGAGCGTGCGTGACATGCGCAAGTTTCAGCCCATCCATGCTTCCCGGCATCTGAATATCGGTAAAAAGACAGGATATGTCATCGCGTGTTTCAAGGATCGCGATGGCTTCATCGGCGCTGATCGCCTCAATCGACTTGAACCCGGCATCCTGCACGATGTCTACCGCTCGCATCCGCAGCATCAATTCGTCTTCTACAACCAAGACTATTGACGACGATACATCTGCTTTCATTCAGCATTCCTGCGGTGACCGCTATCGCCGAAACACAGCGGTCACCCGCCAATTCCAGCGGGTCTGCGCACTCAGACTGTCAAACCAACCTCACTAGACCAACTTGATCCAAACGCCTACTTTTCCAAGCCGATCTATCTTCTCGACCAGCCGATCGAACCGGTTCAGGCGGCCTCGCCCTCCTGTGGTCGGCCGTGTCGAGTCCTGCAGTCGCCGACAACGCTCGCGGCGATCCTACACATCCGGGGCGAGCGGAAGAACGATCTCGGCCAGGAGTCCATTCGGCGACGGAGTCAGCAGAATATCGCCGCCGAGACCCCGCACAACCGAACGCGCGGTCGTCAAGCCGAGGCCGACTCCCGGGATGTCCGCGTCGAACTGCGCCAGGCGGTAGAAAGGGGCGAAGACCCGCTCCAGCTGATCCGGTGGTATGCCCGGGCCGGAGTCCTGAATAGCCACCACGGCGTCCTCCCCGCGCCTGAACACGCGCAGATGTCCCCGCTCGCCATATTTGACGGCGTTATCGAGCAGGTTGTCGAGCACGTTGCGCAACCTGACAGGGCTGGCCTCGACCAGGAGCAGTTCCATGGGCTCGTCCATGACGACCTGCCGCCCCAGGGCCGCGGCGTCGTCGACCGCGGCCGAAACCAGGGAGGCGAGGTCCAGACGCTCGCGGGGGGCCGCATGGTCGAGGTCATGGATGAAGCCCAGCACCAGGTCGATCATCGCCTCCATGTGCTGAACGTCCCACAGGATGTCGCTTCGGACGGGTTCCGGCACGCCTTCGATCTTGAACCGGATGCGCGTCAGGGGCGTCCGCAGGTCGTGCGATATGGCGCCCATCATGCCCACGCGATCGGCGACGTAGCGCACCAGCCGGGTCTGCATGTCGTTGAACGCCCGCGCGGCGATGCCGATTTCGGCCGGGCCTTCCCTGACGGGGGCGGGAACGGCGGCGGTCGGGTCCCGTCCCAGCTTCTCTGCGGCGACCGCGAAGCTGCGAACAGGCCGGGTGATCTTGTCGGCAAACCACCATGCCACGGGTCCCATCACCGCCATTCCGGCCAGAACCCAGATCAGCAGTCGCTTGATCCACTCGTGGGTCGGCGGGGACTCGACCACCCGCCAGACGCCATCTGGCTGCCGCCAGGCGGCGACAAACTCCAGCAGGCGGACGGCACGGCGCCGTTCCGGATGCAGATCTCCCGCGAAGCGAATCCGCCGATCCGTCAGCGAACCCCGCCCGACCGGGGGGGGCGGGTACCCGGCCAGACGGACCATCGCGAGGCCGCGCGGTCGCGGGCGGACGCCAAGACGGACATCAGACTCGTCTGCGCCCAGGCGCTCGGCGAGGGCGGCGCCCAGGACGCGGTCCACGCGACTCGCGTCCCCGACGTCCTCGGGCGGATTGCGCATCTCACGGACCCTGAGACGTCTGTCCGCGGGAACGCCGGTCGACCGACCGGCAAGGGCCTCGGCAATGTCATCCAGTCGGTAGGGCTGAAATCGCGGCGGCGGAAGGATCAGAACGACCACGACCGTCAAGGCCTGGGCGACCAGGATTGCTGCAAGCGTGAGCGCCAGAACCTGGATCTTGAGGGGCAGATCAAGTGTCCGCAGCGATCTCATCGGCGTCTGATTTCGCCCGCGATCGAGTAGCCGCTGCCCCGTTCCGTGGCGATGATGTGCGCTCCGCCATGCATCGCGAGCTTCTTGCGAAGTCGGCTCACCTGCAGGTCCAGGCTGCGGCTCTGCGCCGGGGTTGATTGGCCCAAGTCCTGCACGAGATCGGCCAGGCTTTCCCGGGTGACAATCTCACCGTTCCGCGAAAGCAGCAGCCCGAGAACGGCGGATTCGCCGGCGGTAAGGATCACGCTCGCTCCGGAGGGAGCCTTCAACCGCCTCAGGACCGGGTCGTAGATAAAGCCGGCGACATAGAAACTGTCGGCCCGGCCCGCTCCCGCGACCTCGGCGTCGTCGCATCGCCTGAGCACCGCGCGCACCCGCGCCAGCAGTTCTCGCGGGCTGAACGGCTTTGGCAGAAAGTCGTCGGCGCCGAGTTCGAGGCCAAGAATCCGGTCGATCTCACCCCCCGCCGCGCTGGCCATGATCACCGGCGGTCCGTTCGCGTCGTTGAGGCGCCGACAGATGGAAAGGCCGTCCTCCCCGGGCAGCATCACGTCGAGAATGATAAGTCCCGGACGCTGCTGGCGGATCAGGTCATCCATCGCATTCGCATTGCTGGCGACGCGAACGGTGTAGCCGTGGGCGGTGAGGTAGGCCGAAATGGTCTGCTGAAGGCCGACGTCATCGTCCACGAGCAACAAGGTCTGCGGTCCATTCATCCCGAACCCCCGTATCGTCTTCGACGAACCGGGTGGTGCAGCGTCCCGGTGACCGAACCATGACGTCCGATGTAACCGTGGCGAAACGATGTGAGCGCTCCGTGACGATGATGGCGGGATTGGCGTCGGAGCAGATACCCCTCGTCATGCGTTCCGACGGGACGCGGAAGGATGTGATCGGGACGGAAACATCGTCTCGTCAGGGATGCACGCTCCCTGTTGCGTCGCCAACCCGATACCGTCGCGCCCTCAAACCGTCGAGCTGGTCCGCTAGTCGGTGCACTCATGGGAACAACCGGCCGGGCGCCGCATACCCGACTGTCCTGGCCCCCACGGGCGGCCTTTGCGCCGCCCGGCGTCGTGGTCCTCGCTTGCCAGCCCGGGCGCCGGGAGAGCCTGGTTCAGGCGATCACCGAGGGAGGGTTTCGACCCTACCAGGCGAGCTCGATCAGCGAGGTCCTGTCCCTGTGGCAGAGGCAGGATGCCGGCGTCGCCATCATCGACTGCGACGACTGGCCCGGGGCGCTGCCGACTTGCGCGGCGCTGCACCAGCGCACGAAGCTGCGGATAGTCCTGGTCAACGCGGCGCAATCTGCGGTCTATCGTATCCACGGGTTCGAGACCGGCGCTGACCGCATTCTCTCGTCCCCCCTGTGCCGCCGGGAACTCGTCGCGCTCTTGCGCGCCCTGGTTCGTCGGCTCGGCCTGCGCGACGACACCGCCCGGACCATCGCGGTGAGAGGATGGCGCATCCGGTCCGAGCGGCACGAGTTGCTGTCCCCCGAAGGGACGTCCGTGGCGCTTACCCACGGCGAATTCAAGCTGGTCTGGGCCCTGGCGACGCACGCGGGACGCTATCTCAGCCGCGCATCCCTGCTGGAGATCCTGCAGTTGGATTCGTCGGGGCCGGACAGTCGGAAGATCGACCTCATGGTCTGGCGAATCCGGCGCAAGCTGGAGCCTTGCCAGGGCGGCTGGAGACTCATCGAGAGTCGGCGCGGCGTCGGCTACCGACTCGGCGGACCCTGAGACCCCTTTTCCCACGCCCGCGTTGCAATGTTTCAGACCAACGACATTGCGCGGAAGCTCGCGTCGGCTCCGACACAACCGCTCCCAACAACCGCCACCTGCGCCTGTTGAACCTGCGGATCACGTCATCGTCCGGGGCGACCGCTTCATGCATTTCAAGTACGCCGCGGCCGCAGCCGCCGCACCGTTGATCCTCGCTTCGGCGGCTCACGCCCAGGTCGCGATCTCGAACACGCGAACATCCCCTGTCGTCACCTCAACCGTGAACGGAGGCGCCGCCGCCGACGTCACCGTGACCGAGGACGGCTCGATCGAGCTGTCGAGCGGGACCGCGATCACCATCGACTCGAACAACTCCGTCGTCCTGGAGGAAGGTTCGACCAACCTGATGGAAGAAGCCGCGGACGGCGCGACGGGCGTCGAGCTGGAATCGGGCCATACGGGCGACCTGACGATTGGCGGGGCCATATCGATCACTGACAGCATCGATGAGTATGAGGACGAGGACGAGGACGGCGATCTTGACGGACCCTTCGCCGACGGCCGGGACCGTTACGGCGTGCATCTGGACGGCGACGGCGCGTGGACCGGCGACCTGATCGTCGAGGGCACCGGGAGTATCTATGTCGAAGGCGAGGACTCGTACGGTATCGCGCTCGACGGCGATCTCCTGGGATCGCTGAATGTGTTCGGTTCCGTCTCTGTCGTCGGCGACGGTAGCACCGGCGTCAGCATCACCGGAGACGTGACCGGCGACGTGGTCTTGAGCGGCGGCTCCATATCCGCGACCGGAGAAGACTCGGTCGGCGTGTCGGTCGAGGGCGTCGTGGACGGAACCCTGAAGATCCAGTCGAGCATCACGAGCAGCGCCTACCGCTACGCCTATCAGCCGACATCGCTGTCAGACCTGGACGAGGACGAGGCCGCCGACATCGACCTGGCGGACGATACGCTGTTTCTGGAGGACCTGGATCCGGACGACATGCTCCTCGCCGGATCCGCACTGCAGGTGTCGAATGACGTCACGGGAGGCATCCTCCTCGACTCCATCGACTCCTACCAACTCGGCGAGGACGGCGACGACGACGACGACGGCGTAACCAATGGCGACGAGGATTTCGACGGCGACGGCGTCATCAATTCGGAAGACGACGACCGGGACGGCGACGGCATTCTCGATGAGGATGAGGCGACCGCCTCGCTGACGACCTACGGCTCGGCGCCGGCCCTGGCCATCGGCGCGCCGACGGAGGATGTGACCATCGGAGTCGTGGGATCGGATGACCCCTACGGCCTGGTCAACGAGGGCACGATCTCGGCGATGGGCATTTATGACGGCGTTTCCGCGACGGCGGTCCTGATCGGCGGCGGAACCGGATCGACCGTAATCAGCGGAGGAATCCGGAACCAGGGCTCGATATCGGCCTCCGCGGTCGAGGGCGACGCCGTGGGACTCTGGCTGGCGTCCGGCGCCTCTACCGACACCCTTGTCAATGACGGCTCGATCACTGCGAACTCGACAACAGAAGGCGAGGATGCGGCGATCGCGCTACTGGTCGACTCCGACGCCTCGCTGACTTCGATCTCCAATAGCGGGAACCTGTCGGCGCGGATCTATGGCGAGGACGCCGACGCGGTCGCCATTCGGGACGAAAGCGGAGCGGTCGGAAGCCTGACCAACACGGGGGCGATCCTGGCGGGCATCTACGCCACGGATGACGATGACGACGACGAAACCGATGACGAGACCGTCACTGGAGACGCTCTCGCCATAGATTTCTCGGCCAACACCACCGGAGTCGTCATCGAGCAATTCGGCGAGTCGGACAGTTCGTGGGCGGACTCTGACGGGGACGAGATCTATGACGATGAGGACGACGACGATGACGACGACGGCATCCCCGACCTCGAGGACGATGACGACAACGACGACGACAACGACGGCGTCTACGACAACGACGAACCCTACATCGTCGGCGACGTCCTCCTGGGATCGGGCGCGGACTCCATCGACCTGCAGAACGGCCTGATCGCCGGGGATGTCGAGTTCGGCGAGGGCCGGGACGCGTTCACTATCGGCGGCGGAGCCACTTATGTCGGCGCCCTGTCGGACATCGACGGCCTGCTCGACATCGCGGTCGAGGACGGAACTCTTGACGCGCGGCAGGCCGCGTCGATCAACGTCAGTTCATTGTCGGTCGCCGCGGACGGGGAACTGGTCGTCAGCATCGACCCGGCGGCCGGGACGGTGGGCGGCTTCAACGTGTCCGGCGCGGCGACATTCGCTGACGGCGCGACCCTGAGCCTGCACCTCCGTTCCCTGGTGGACGATGCCGGCGAGCGCGTCACTCTCGTGACGGCCGGCAGTCTTCAGTACGGCGACGTCCTCGGCTCGGGCCTGACGGGCAGTTCGCCCTATATGGTGGTCGCCGAGTTCGGAACCGACCAGGCCGCGGGCTCGGTCTATGTCGACCTGCGCAAGCGCACGACAACGGAGATGGCCTTGTCCGGCGTGGAAACCGCTGCCTACGACGCCTTCTACGACGCGCTCAGCCGTGACGAGGACGTCATGGACGCTTTCCTCGACCAAGCGACCCGCGAGGACTTCATCAACCTCTACGAACAGACCTTGCCGGATCATTCGGGGGGCACGCTGGCGACGCTGGCTGCCGGGATCGACCTGGTCAACCGGGCCCTGTCCGAACGCAACGACTCCGCCGCGCCGGGCGAAGTCAGCGGCTGGGTCCAGGAGATCAACTTCTACCAGGACAAGGACAAGACGGACACCTACGGGTATCGCGCCGAGGGGATCGGCGTCGCCGGGGGCGTCGAACGGATGACCGGCGCCGGGGCCTTCGGCGTGTCGGCGGCCCTGGCCACGGCGGACATCACGGATCCGGAATCGGAGGCCGAGGAGGTCCTGTCCGCCACCCTGCTGGAGATGGGCCTGTACTGGCGCGCCCAGGGCAGGGGCTGGACGACATGGGCGCGCGCGGCCGCCGGTTACGCCCGATTTGCGAGCGTGCGCACCCTGGTCGGCGGGGACATCCATCTATCCAATGAGGCGGAGTGGGACGGCTATTCCCTGACCGGCGCCGCGGGCTTGTCCTACGAACACAGTTTCGGCCGGCTCAGCCTGCGCCCGATGGCGTACGTGGACTGGTTCAGCCTGAGCGAATCCTCGCGGCGCGAATCCGGCGGCGGCGACGCCTTCGACCTCGAGGTCGACGGCCGTGACGGGAGCGTCGCCAGCGCCACGGCGGCCTTGAGGATCGCCTACGCCTTCAGGGAGGATCGCTCCCTCCGTCCCGAGTTGAAGCTGGGCTGGCGGGAGGTGTTCCACGCGGACTACGGGGAAACGGTTGCGCGCTACCTCAGCGGAGGAACGGACTTCATCCTGACGGGAGAGCCGGAGATCGGAGGCGGGCCGTTCCTCGGTCTGGGCTTCACCATCGGCAACGATCTCGGCCGTCTCTCGATCGGCGGCGACGCCCAGATCCTGGACGACGATGTTCGCTACAGCTTCGCCCTGCGCGCGACCGCGGCTTTCTGATCTTGCGCACCGGGTTCGACCGCCGGCTACGGCTTTCACTGAGGCGTCCCGCCCCATGATCCGGAAGCAGACACCGGCGACATCCACGCCCTACCTCACCTGGTTCGCCCGATCGCTGGACCGGTACGGCGCCGAGGGGGCCCGCGGAGAATCGCGGGCCGTTCTCGGTTACGCCACCGGCTATGGAGCCGCGGCGCTCGAGCCCTTCATCCGCTCGCTGCGATCACACTACAACGGCCCCGCGGTTCTCGTGGTCGACGACCGGCAGGACGTGCGCCGGCTGCTCGCCGCCTTCGGCGTCTCGGCGGCGGACGCCCTTCCCTCCACGGGATGGAGTCCCCACCCCGTTGTCGCCCGCTTCGCCGCCTATGACCGCTGGCTGAGAGCCCGGCCGTGGGTCAGCCACGCGCTGCTGACCGATGTCCGCGACGTCGTGTTCCAGGGGGACCCATTCGCCGGAGCCGCGGCTAGGGTCGAGGTCTACGCCGAGGGTCGCGGTCGCCTCGCCGACCATCCCTTCACGATGAAGCATTTACGCGCGCTGGCCGGCATGGCTGTCGCGGAGACGATCTCGGACCGGCCAAGCCTCTGCGTGGGCACCATCGTCGGCCCGGCCGCGGACCTGTCGCGCCTGTGCCGCGTCCTTCTGGCCCTGGCCGCCATACCGCGCTCGGAAGTCGGCGCCTCCTTCGGGGCGGATCAGGCCGCATTCAATCTCGCGGTGCACCTCGGACTGGTCGACGTGGATATCCGGCCGAACTATGGACGGGTCGCGACCATCGGCGCTGGCGACGGCGGGGCGTTCGAACCCGGCGAGGCCGGCGCCATCCTCAATCCAGACGGCAGCGCCAGTCCCATTGTGCATCAGTACGATCGACACGCGCATCTCTCGGAACTGGTTCGACAGCGCTGGAGCAGGTCCGGCCATTCCGCCTTCGCCGCCCGCCGCAAATCGCCCGCGGATCGGTGGAAGGGTCTGCTGGCGTCACTCCGACGACGGATACCCGAGCTGCGTTGATCGCTGATCAGCGAGCGGGTGGATCTGTTCCGCAGCCGGGGGCAGCATCGCCGGAAAGAAGGAAGACCTGTTCGGGCGTCCATGTCCACGCACCAGCAGTTCATCGCCCGTCACTGTCGCGCCTGCGACAACGCCGCCTGATCCCGGGGAGGCGATCGTCCGATGTCTCCTGATAATGCGCCCGCGAAACCGGGAGAACGGAGCACGGCGACCTCATAGACGACGAGATCGCCCCCGGAGCTTTCGAGACGCACTGTTGACGAACCGGAGCGGCTGGGGAGGTCCAGTTCGCGCCACTGGAAACCGTCCGCAGTCTCCGGCCCCCAGACCACCTCGCCGATGAAGTCGCCATCCACAAGGACACGGCAACGCTGCCCCGCGTCGCCTCCCCAGTAGGTGAGACGCAATCTGGCTGGTCCGGCCTCGCGTGACAGGCGGGCCTCGACGAAGCCACCCTCCCTGATGCGGCGGCCGCTCCTGCCGTTGATCTGGAGGATCTCGGAGTCCCTCGCTGCGACCTTGTGATCGACCTCCGGCTGCTGTTCGCCGAAGAAGACGGTGTCAACGGTGCGTCTCGCCAGATCGACGCGACGCGCCTCCCGTTCCAGCCAGGCGGGGCCTTCCGCCGCCCATCGGGCGGGGGTGAAGACCGGCGTGTAGACGCCGGTGCGGCGGTCATGCTGGGAGAAGAACGGGGCAAATCGCGCGTCCGCCCCCTGGACCGATCGGGCGGAGAAGACGTGGGGGCGGCCGACTTCCGGCCTCAGGAAGCCGGCAGGAGTCCCCTGCCCCACGAGCACCGGCGCGAACGATTCGAACGGCTGGTCCGCGGGCCCGAGATCGGCGGCGAGCACCAGGGGGCCGCTCACGAACGCGCCGAGACCCGGGTCATCGGGGGTCGGCTCGAACCTCAGAGGCATGTCCAGCCCAAGCTCGATCCGGTCGCCGGCGGCCCATGGCCTCCGAAGCCTTGCGTAGCCACGCTCGTTGTCGACGGCGACTGGTCGTCCGTTGAGCGAAAGCCCGGGGGCCGCCGCCCAGCCGGGCAGCCGCAGGGCCAGTTCAACCGGCGCCGACGGCGCCTTGAGGACCGTCAGGCGAACAAGGCCATCGGCCGGATAGGCGGTGTCGAGGTCCAGCTGCAGCCCCCAGTCCGGAAGCGCGAGCGTCGATGGAATGAAGAGGTTGACGTGCAGGGTGCGCCCCGCGCGCCAATAGATGGAATCCGCATGTTTGGCGTGGCTCTCCATGCCGGACCCGACACAGCACCAGAAGCTGTCCTCCGGCGTCGAAAAGCTGCGGCGCGCTCCGGTCGACAGGGGCATGAAATAGGCGAAGCGACCGTCGCCCGGCCGCTGATGGGCCATGATGTGATTGAGTTGGGCGCGTTCGTAGTAGTCGAACAGCGCCGCGTCCGGCTCCCAGCCGTAAAGGTGGCGGGTCAGCTTGAGCATATTGTAGGTGTTGCACGCCTCGCAGGTCGTTTCGGACACATGGCGGGCGATCTCGCCGGGCCGCCTGAAATGCTCCCCTTCGGAGTTGCCGCCTATGACATAGCTGTGCCGTTCCACCACGGTTTTATGGAAGAAGCGCGCCGTCCTGGCTTCGGCCTCGTCACCCGTCAGTTCATGAAGTCTGGCCAGGCCGATCACCTTCGGGATCTGGGTGTTCGCATGTAGTCCGGCCAGTTCGTCGCGACCCCCGGCCAGCGGGTCCAGAACGGCGCGGTGACGCAGCCGGCGGGCGACATCCAGCCAGCGCTGATCGCCGGTGAGCGCATAGGTCCCGGCGAAGGCGTCGTTGAGGCCGCCATGTTCGGCGATCAGAACCTGCTGAATCTGCTCGTCCGTCAGGCCGTCGAGGATGCCGGCGAGATAGCCCGCCATGCGCGTCGCCGCCTCGAGAGCGCCGGGGACATCGGCGCGTGCATGGGCGTCAAGCAGGCCGGCATGCACCTTGTGCCAGGTGTAAAGCGGCACCCAGCCGCCGTTCAGGGCGAAGGGGCTGACATCGATATCGCCCTGCCTCAGCCGCTCGTACACCTGCTTGCCGTCGACGGCGTCCGTCTGCCCCCACAGCGTCGCCCCGCCGATATAGCCGTCGCCGTGAGCGGCCTGGACCTGTCCGAGTTCGGCGACGGTGTAGCGGAGGCGCGCCATCAACGTCGCGTCGCCGGTATTCTCCACCAGCAGGGCGCAGGCGGTCAGATAGTGCCCAAGCGTATGGCCGGCGATGCTCTGGCTCTCCCATCCGCCGTACTTCGCCGCCCTGGGTTCGAGCCCGGCGGCCTTGCGGAAATTGTGCAACAGCCGGTCAGGTGACAGCGACGCCAGCCAGGCGCGATTGGCCGCCTGGGCCTCCGCGAAAATCGAGGGCTTGAGCGCGACGAAGCGCGACGACACAGGGGCGGCCCGGTCCCGGGACCTCGCCAGGGCGGGGCCCGGCGAGAACGCGGCGCCCAGGGCGGCGCTGGCCGCCGAGCAGAGGAACAGCCGGCGGTCGAACCCGGTCGTCATCTGGCGGCGCCCGCCTGCGAGTCGCACATCGCGCCGATCGGGTTGGGGGTGTTCGCCGTCAGCAGCCCCAGCCGATAGGGCAGTTCGATGTAGTTCGTGCCCGGCGCATGGGGTTCGAGTCCCTGGTACAGGAACTGCAGCGGCGCGCAGGGGTCGATGGTCAGGGTCTGATCGAAGCCCTTGCGCACCAGTTCGCCGTGAGACACGCCCTCCGACCAGGCGGGTCCGTCGAACGTCACATTATGCGCGCCGGCGAAGGGGCGGAGATTGGTGTCGGCCAGAGGCCGCCATTCGCCGTCAAGGCGGTCACTGACCCAGGAGCGGAAGTAGCGCCCTTGGGGACCGATCGCCTCGATGACCGTCAGATACGCATCCGTCCCGTCGATCCGGTAGTGCATGCTGCCTTCGAAAATGTCGTCCCGCGGGCCCGACATGACGACCGACGTGCCGGAAAACCCGTTGGGGAACTGGTCGAGGGGCGTCTGCGACCGGAAAAGGTTGCCGCCGTCGTCCGTGTTGAACAGGTGGCACGCCGCGTCGTCGCAGATGACCCAGAAGTCCAGCCAGGCCTCCTGGCCGGTCGCGGCCTTGATGGCGTCCGGCGTTCTGGCGAAGAACGGCCGGGGCTCGCTCCAGGATAGCGGGTCCTCGATGTTCGCCGTGGTCGAGTAATAGGGCGGCCCACCCTGGTAGATCAGGTACCAGAGCTTCTGCGGCTCGAAATAGAAGACCTGCGGGGCCGCCCGGTAGCCGGGACCAATGCCGGAGCGGTCGAGGGTCGTCACCGGGGCGCGCGCCGCCTCCGGCCAATCGGAGAAGCTCGTGTGGGCGATATGCCAGCCATCGCGGGCGGCCGTGGTCATGAAGACGTGGTATTTGCCGTTGAAGCGGACGACCGACGGGTCCTTCAACGCCAGCCAGGGGGCGCCCTCTCCCGGCGAGATCAGCTGCGCCGACGATCGCCACGAGAACTGCGGCTCGGGCGCGTTTGGCGCGGCCGTGGGCGAGCCCGTTGACACGCACCCGGCCGCCATGAGGCAAAGCGTCATCGTCATCGCCCGTCCGCCGGACGCCCTCACGTTGGCTTTCCGCGTCATTCGTTTGTCTCCCGCCACGCTTGATCCGCCTTTCATGGATGATAGCGGCCTCTCGCGGAACTGGAAGCAATATGTCAGAGTAATATTCCCCCGTCCGAGTTGGAGTTCCGAGATGCCTCTTCGCCTGGTCCAGTATCGCCTGGAGGCCGGCGGTCGCGCCGTGGCGGCGATGACCGATGTTGGCCCGGCGCGACAACTGGTCGGCGTCGACAGCGTCTATACCCTTGCCGTGGAAGCGCTGGGCGCCGGCAGGTCGCTGGCCGACCTGGCCGAAACCCGGGCCACGGGCGAGGTCGTCGATCTCGAGATCGCCGAATCGGAGGGGCGGCTGCTGCCGCCGATCGAGCACCCCGACCCCGCTCATTTGAAGATGACCGGCACCGGCCTGACCCATCTCGGCTCGGCGGAAGGACGGGACAAGATGCACAAGGCCGCGGCGGCCGGGGCCGAGACCGATTCCATGCGCATGTTTCGAATGGGGCTTGAAGGCGGCAAGCCCGGGGCGGATCAGATCGGCGCCCAGCCCGAGTGGTTCTACAAGGGCGACGGATCAAACCTGACGGCCGCGGGCCGTCCATTGGTCTCGCCCGCCTTCGCCCTCGACGGCGGCGAGGAGCCCGAGATCGCCGGCATCTACATCATCGACGACGCCGGTGCGCCCCGGCGGCTCGGCTTTGCGCTCGCCAACGAGTTCTCGGATCACGTCACCGAACGGGGCAACTACCTCTGGCTGGCCCATTCCAAACTCCGCGCCGCCTCGGTCGGTCCCGAACTGCGGCTCGGGGCTCTGCCGGAGGACGTGCGGGGCGTCAGCCGCATCGTGCGGGATGGGGCCACGCTCTGGGAGAAGCCGTTCCTGTCCGGCGAGGCCAACATGTCCCACAGCCTGGCCAACCTCGAGCATCATCATTTCAAATACGGCCTGTTCCGCCGGCCAGGCGATGTGCACATCCACTTCTACGGGACGGCGACGCTGTCGTTCGCGGACGGCGTCCGTACGCAGCCGGGCGATCGGTTCGAGATCGAGGCGGAACCGTTCCGCATGGCCCTGCGCAACACCCTCGCGGTCGCCGCGCCGACGGACGTGCGCGTGACGGATCTGTAGCGACAGTGGCGTCCCCGCGAGCTGTCGATGACGCTCGCCCCTGGCGCACGAACGGCCTATGGGATGCATCCACCTGCCACCGCTGGACAGAACCGGCGACGGTCCGCTTTACTATGATAGATCGGGGCTGACTGCCGGCCCCGTTTCGCCGCCCTGGGCGACGCAGGAACAACTTTCCATGGCCGAGTCGCCAGACGCCGACGAGAATGAAGCGCTCCCGGCCCGGCCCGATGTTCGCCGCAGCGCCCGGGAGCCCGGACGCCGGCTGCACGGGGCGATCGCGAACATGCTGGGCTCGGCCATTCTCGCCGGCGAGCATGCGCCGGGCGACACCCTGTCGGGCGAGGTCGCCTTCTCCGAAGCCCTCGATGTGTCGCGCAACGCCTACCGCGAGGCGATCCAGGTCCTGGCGGCCAAGGGTCTGGTGGAAAGCCGGCCCAAGACCGGCACCAAGGTCCTGCCGAGGCATCGCTGGAATCTGCTCGACCCGGTGGTTCTGGGCTGGGCGTTTTCGGGCCAGCCGGACCTGCGCCTGATCCGCAGCCTGTTCGAGCTGCGCGCGGTGATCGAACCCGCCGCCGCCCGCATGGCGGCCGAG
>NZ_DASPMQ010000060.1:0-70314 GCF_035626975.1 Brevundimonas sp. | reverse complement strand
GTGACCGCTGTTCGCCCACGGGCAGGACAAGTCCGTCCCACGGCCGGTCCGCAAGGACGACGGGCCGGCGAGTCGAGGAGGTCCGAGAAGGGCCGGCAATCGACGGGCGGGTGGAAAACGGCCACGCGGGGCGGCCTGTCTCGTCGAAACGGTAAAACACATTCAGCACCGGGCGAGGCCCGGCCGCCCCGCACCCTCCCCACACCGCCTGGAAACAGGCGGCGGTCCAGCGCGCCTGCTTCCCGTCTCCCCCTCCGCTCTTTGACAACCAAATCCGAAACAGCCAGTCAGACCCCATGACCCCGCCGCGCATCTTCATCGACGCCGACGCCTGCCCGGTGAAGGACGAGGTCTATCGCGTGGCGGCCCGCTACGGACTGCGCGTGTTCGTGGTCTCCAACGCCTTCGTAAACACGCCCCGCGAGCCGTGGATCGAGCGCGTCATGGTCGACGCCGGCCCCGATGTCGCCGACGACTGGATCGCCGAACGGGCCGGGCCGGGCGATATCGTCATCACCTCCGACATCCCCCTCGCCGACCGCTGCCTCAAGGCCGGCGCCCAGGCGCTCAAGTCGAACGGCCAGCCGTTCACCCCGGATTCGATCGGCTCGGCCCTGGCCGGGCGGATGGTCGGCGAGCATCTGCGCTCCATCGGCGCGGTCACCGGCGGCCCGCCGCCGTTCGGGCCGAAGGACCGGTCCGCCTTTCTTCAGGCGCTCGACCGCGCCGTGATCATGGCGAAGCGGGCCATCGCGGCCGCGCCGGGCCGATGACCGTCATTCCCGAGAACGAGCTGGAGTTCCGCTTCTTCCGCGCCGGCGGCCCCGGCGGGCAGAACGTCAACAAGGTCGCCACGGCGGTGCAGATGCGCTTCGACGTGCGCGGCTCGCCTTCGCTGAGCGGGGCGGTGAAGGCGCGGCTGATGAAGCTGGCCGGCAGCCGGCTGACCCTGGACGGGGTGATCGTGATCTCCGCCTCCCGCTTCCGCACCCAGGAGCGCAACCGCGCCGACGCCGTCGAACGGCTGCAGGGGCTGGTCGACAAGGCCTCGATCGCCCCGGTCTATCGCGTGCCGACGAAGCCGACGCGGGCCTCGAAGGAACGCCGGCTGGAAAGCAAGACCCGGCGATCCGGCATCAAGAGCGGCCGCGGCAAGCCGGGCCTGTCCGACTGACGCTATTCCGCGGCCGGGCGGAACAGCAGGGCCGAGACCTTGCCGGCGTCGTTCTGGCCGATCAGCCATTCGGTCGCCGCATTGGCGAAGATGACCGTGAACAGGTCGATGCCGTCCTGGCTGCCGACGAAATCCATGGACACCACCTGGCCGAAGCCCTGGATGATCGGAATGACCGTCGTCTCCTGCTCGCGGACCTGTTCGGCCAGCCCGTCGGTCATCTGCGAATAGTCGAACGTCCCGGCCTGGGCGTCGGCGATGATCGCCCGCAGCCTCTCCTCGGAGGCGGGATTGGCCGGCGTGGGCGACAGCGAGGCGGCGGGCGCCGCCGCGGGGACGGGCGCAAGGGTCTGGGGCCGCGCAGGGCCATCGAAGGTGTTGGGCACCGTGCCGGCGGCCACCTGGGCGAGGGCGGCCGATCCCGGCCCAATGGGGGCGAGGAGCAGAAGGGCGGCGGCGAGCAGAAGCGGCTTCATGGGATCGTCTCCGGACTGGATCAGACGATGGCGGGCCAAAGCGACAGAACAAGGGCGGCCGCGGAGGCCGCGGTTGCAAGCGTGACGCAGACGATCATCCACGCCGGGGCGCGGGTTTCGCGGACGACGACGGTCCGGGCCTCCGGCGGGTTCTGCGCCAGCCGGGCCAGCGCCTTCAGCGTGGCGCGCAGTTCCTCCAGCGCGTCGCGGACCTGGGCCTGCGGACCCAGCTCGCGGCGAATCCAGCGCTCGACCACCGAATGCGAGGCCGCCCACAGGTCGTGATCCGGATTGAGCCGCCGCGCCACGCCCTCGACCGAGACCATGGTCTTCTGCAGCAGGATCAGCTCGGGCCTCAGATGCATGTCGAACAGGGCGGTGATCTCGAACAGCTGGCCCAGCAGCCGGCCCATCGACACCTGCGAGGCCTGTTTGCCGATCACCGGCTCGCCCACCGCCCGCAGCGCCTGGGCGAAGGCCTCGACCGAATGCTCGGGCGGGACATAGCCGGCCTCGAAATGCACCCGCGAGATGCGGTCGTAGTCGCGGCTGAGGAAGCCCCACAGGATCTCGGCCAGATAGCGCCGCTCCGACGGGCCCAGCCGCCCGACGATGCCGAAATCGATGGCCGTCAGCTCCGCCGGCGCGTGGCAGAACAGATTGCCCTCGTGCAGGTCGGCGTGGAACGTGCCGTAGTCCAGCGCCTGGGTCAGGAAGGCCTGCACCACATTGTCGGCCAGGGCGTTGCGGTCCAGCCCCGGCTGGTCGGCGGCGGCCGGATCGGTCATCGGCAGGCCGGGGGCCCATTCCAGCGTCAGCACCCGCTTGCCGACCCCGTCCCAGACCACGGCCGGGGCGGTCATGTGGCAGCCCCCCGCGCCCCGGGCCTTCTCCATGATGTCCTTGAGTTCGGAGGCGGCGGCCGCCTCCAGCCGCATGTCCAGCTCCAGCTGCAGGGCGCGGGCGATGGTCTCGACGAAGGCCGACGGCTCCAGCCGCCGCGCCGGGGCCACGAAGCGCACCGCCAGCCGGGCGGCCAGCCGCATCGAGTCCAGCCCCTGCGCCACCCGCCGCTCCACGCCGGGCCGCAACACCTTGACCGCCACCTTGCGCCCGTCGGCCAGCCAGGCCGGATGCGCCTGCGCCAGTGACGCCGCCGCCACCGGCGGGCCGAAGTCGGTGAACAGCGCCTCCACCGGCCGCCCCAGCGAGCGCTCGACCTCGCGCCGGGCCTGATCGAGCGGGAAGGGCTCCAGCGCATCCTTCAGCCGGCCCAGATCGCGCGCGAACTCGACGCCGAAGATGTCGGCCCGGGTGGCCAGCACCTGCCCCAGCTTGATGGCCACGGGGCCGAGATGCTCGAAGGCCCGGCCCAGCCGCTGGCCCGGACGGCCCTGCCGGCTCTCGCTGCCGGCGAAGGCGTGCAGCAGATGCGCGATCCAGCGCACCCAGACCGGCAGCAGGGGCGTGATCTCGCGGGGAACCAGCGCGTCATGACGAACGAGGACCCAGCCCCAGCTCAGCAGTCGCAGCGTGGCGTCGACCGGGCGACGCACCGGCACGGTGGCGGGCGGCGGCGGCGGGGTCGCGGGATCGATCCGGCGGGTCAGATCGCCCACCCGTGATGGATCGCCGCCACCCCGCCCGACAGATTGGTCACGGTCACCCGGCTGAAGCCGGCGGCCTCGATCATGGCCTTGAACGTCTGCTGGTCCGGGAACCGCCGGATGCTCTCGACGAGGTACTGGTAGCTGTCGCGGTCCCCGGCCACCCAGCCGCCGATGTGCGGGATGGCGTGGAACGACCAGGCGTCATAGGCCTTGCGGATCGCCGAAGCCGTGGGCCGCGAGAACTCCAGGCACAGGAAGCGGCCGCCCGGCTTCAGCACCCGCCGCGCCTCGGCCAGCGCCTGCGCAATGTCGGCGACGTTGCGGATGCCGAAGCTGATCGAATAGGCGTCGACCGAGGCGTCCGGCAGCGGCAGGGCCATGGCGTCGCCGACCGTCCACTGCATCTCCGGCTCGCCCCCCTTGGCGACCCCGGCCATGATCATTTCGGCGTTGTAGTCCAGCACGATGACCGAGGCGTCCTCGCCGCCGCGCCGCCGCTGCGCCGCCCGCGCCATCTTCGCATAGCGCCGCGCCATGTCGCCGGTGCCGCCGGCCACGTCGAGAATGGTCTCGCCGGGCCGGGGATTGAGCTTCGCCGCCGCCGCGTCCTTCCACAGCCGGTGCACGCCGCCGCTCATCAGGTCGTTCATCAGGTCGTAGCTCGACGCCACGCTGTCGAACACGCCGCGGACCAGCCGCACCTTCTCCTTCGCGTCGACGTCGCGAAAGCCGAAGGATGAGGTCTTGCCTGAAGAGGCGTCGGAAGAGGCCGCGTCGGTCATATCGGCGGTCTAGCGCTTCCCCGTCGCTCCGTCATCCGTCCGCTTGGCCGCAGGCCCCGGCCCGTGCGCCGGCGCGCTGGGACGCGGCACGCCGAGATCCTTCATCACCCCGCGCATCAAGGCGTAGCAACCACACGAGGCGCCTTCCAGCGCCTTGCGGTCCAGCACCTCGACCCAGCCGCGCCCTCGCCGGATCAGCCCCTTGTCCTCGAGCGCCGAGCCGACCTCGGAGACGGTGGCGCGACGCACGCCCAGCATGCCGGCGATGTCGGACTGGGTCAGGACGAAGCGGTTCGCGTCGACGCGGTCGTGGATGGTCAGCAGCCAGCGGGCCAGCCGCTCGTCCAGACGGTGCTGGGCGTTGCACGCCGCCGCCTGTTGGACCTGGGCGAACAGACTCTCGGTGAATTTCGCCAGGGCGGTGCGCATGGCCTCGCTCTGGCCGAGCGCGTCGGCGAAGACCGCAGCCGGGCAGCAGGCCGAAACGCCCTCGACCTGGGCGATGGCGCGGCTGGCCGCCCGGGCGTTCAATGGACCGCAGGTGACTCCGACCAGGCCCTCGCGCCCGATCGCGGCCGTCTCGATCATCCGGTCCTCGTCCACCATGGTCATCAGCGACACCACGCCGCTCATCGGGAACCAGACCTCCTCGACGGACTCGCCGGTGTCATACAGCATCTGTCCCTGGGCGAAGGGCCGCTCGCTGAGGTGCGGTTCGAGCCGCTGTCGGTCGGCCGGGTCGAGCGCGGCGATCCATAGATTGTCCATCCCGGGGCTCCGCATCCAAAAGAGTCGGGCCGGTAACGCCCACGCTTGGAACAGCGTTCCTGAGTCGGGAATCGACGTCTTGTCGGCCGGCGGCCCGCGCGATACGGCAGTGAACCGGCCGTCCCGCGAGGGCGGCTCTGGCGGCAAGGGACTCAGGACATGGCCGAGCGGCTGGAGTTGAACGAGGTTCTCGAGGCCTTGCCCCTGTGGCGATCTCACCCGGGCGACCGCCCCGCCATCGAGCGGAAACTGGTCTTCGCGGACTTCAACGCCGCCTTTGGCTTCATGACCCGCGTGGCCCTGCGGGCCGACAAGGTCGACCATCATCCCGAGTGGTTCAACGTCTACAACCGGGTCGAGGTCGTCCTCACCACCCACGACGCGGGCGGGGTGACCGAACGCGATCTCGACATGGCCCGCTTCATCGACGAGACCGCCGCCGCCACGGGCGTGAAGGCGTGAGCGGCCGCGTCGCCGGCAAGGCGGCCCTGATCACCGGCGCCGCCGGGGGGCTGGGGCAGGCTATGGCCCGGATGCTGGCGCGCGAGGGCGCGAGGGTCGCCGTCACCGACATGAATCTGGATGGCGTGGAGGCGCTGGCCGGGGCCATCAACGCCGACCACGCCGGCGCCGCCTTCGCCTTCGCCCACGACGTCACCGACGAGGCGCAGTGGATCTCGGTCGTCGATCAGGCGGCCGCGGCCATGGGCGGGCTGTCGGTCCTGGTCAACAACGCCGGCATCGGCTGCGACTTCGTCTGGTCCGAGCAGGACACGCTGGAGAACTGGCGCCGCGTCCAGGCGGTCAACGTCGAGTCCATCATGCTCGGCTGCAAGCACGCCATGCCGCACCTGCGCGCCTCGGGGGCCGCCTCGATCGTCAACATCAGCTCGGTGGCCGGGCTCGCCGCCGCCCCGGGGATGGGCGCCTACAACGCCACCAAGGCGGCGGTGTGGATGTATACCAAGACCATCGCGCTCGAGGCCGCCAGGGCCGGCTGGAACGTGCGCAGCAACTCGGTCCATCCGGTCTTCATCAAGACCCCGATCCTCGACCCGTTCGTGGCCATGGCCGGTGGCGACGAGGAGACGGCGCACCAGAAGCTGGCGCGAGGAATCCCGCTGAAACGGATCGGCGAGCCCGACGACGTGGCGTACTGCGTCCTCTACCTCGCCTCGGACGAGTCGAAATTCGTCACCGGGGCGGAGTTCAAGATCGATGGCGGCATGCTGGCCCAATAGGCGGCGCAGTGAGCGCCCGGCTCAGTCGATGTCGGCCGGCAGTATCTGGCTGCTGAGCAGCGTCTCCATCGCCGCCCAGCGGTCCGGCCCCTGCCGCTCGACCCAGGCCTGCACCACGTCGCGGCCGAGGCCGTAGTTGATGATGTAGCTGCGATAGGTGTCGATGAAGCGTAGCCGCTGGGTCGCCTTGGCGCGATCCGCGAGGCTGTACTTCATCAGCCGTTCGATCGCCTCGTCGCGGCCGATGCGGCCGGCCAGATAGTCGTCGGCGATGGTGTACTCGGCCCGGGCCAGCCGCCGGGTCAGCGCGCCCAGCCGCGCCTTCCTGTCCGCCGTCGACGGGTCGAGGCCGGCCAGCGGGAACAGCACCTCGCGCTCGAACTCCGTGCCCTCATCCCCCGGGAAGGCCAGATCGATGCCGTAGTTGGCGCTGCCCTCGGCCACGAACGACATGGGGCTGAACAGCGGGTAGACGCTCATCTCCACCCAGCCCCGTTCCTTGACGAAGGTCTGCTCGAGCAGGGCGTTGTAGACATGGTGGCCGGGATAGCCCTCGTGGCAGCCCAGATCGATGGCCCGCTCGGTGTAGATCGGGAAGTCCGCGTTGATCTCGATCTTCGACGCCGCATTGCCCTGGTAGTAATTATACCCCGACCACGGCTTGTCGCCGACGAAGGCGAGGGTGAAGCTCTCGTGGGCCGGCAGGCGAATGTGCTGCAGCGTGCGGCGGCGGCATTCGGCGATGGCGGCGTCCATGACCACCTGCAGCCGGTCCTTCGGGATCACATAATGCGACCTGAATGCGGTCACGCGCTCGGCGAGCGAACCCGGCCCCGGCAACAGGCGGTCGATCTCGTTGAGCACCGGATCGTAGGCGGACAACGGCCTCAGTTCGGGCCGGACCCCGAACAGCGCCTCGGCCTCGTCGGCGAAGCTCATCTTCTCCCCCGACAACATGCGAAGCCGCGCCGCCGCGCCGAGACGTGGGCCAGCAGATAGGCCTTGCGCTGCGCCACGGCCGGTTCGGCCCGGGCGGTGGAGACCGCATTCAGCCGCTCCGTGAGCGACGCCGCCCCCTGGATCAGCTGGGGTACGGTGCGGGGGTTGGCCTCGGCCGCGGCCGCCCATTCCGGCGGGCCGTAGTAGGCGTCGACATAGCCCTCCTCATGCTCGCCGATCTCAAGGATCAGGGCGACGTAGTCACGCGCGATAGCGTCGAGACTGTCGCCGGACGCGTCAGGCGCGGCGGCCGGTTGCGTGGCGCAGGCGCCGAGCAGGCACAGCAGGCTGATCAGGATCGCGCGCATCGGAACCTCCCGTCGGTGAGCGGCCGCACGCTAGGCGTTGGGAGGGCGCTCGCCAAGCGGGTTGCGCATTCGGGATTGAGGGCGGGGCGGTCCTGCTGTAAGGCCCTTCGTCCGGCGTTTCGCCGTCAGACGCACCCGTAGCTCAGCTGGATAGAGTACTGCCCTCCGAAGGCAGGGGTCACAGGTTCGAATCCTGTCGGGTGCGCCATTCCTGTTCCGGATCACGTCGATCGACGCGCGGCTCTTGCCAAGCGCGCGGCGCGGCGCATCATGTCGATGTTGATCTGGGAGTTCGCAATGAGAATTGCCGCATTCATGGGTATCGCCGCCCTGACGCTCGCGGGATCGGCCGCGGCCGAGACATGGCACGTGTATTCCCGCAGCACGAACAACGCCTTTATGGCCGACGTGGACAGTATCGCGACAGCGGGCGACATTACCTCGATCCGGGTCGCCACGACGCCCCTTGCCGGCGAGACCGGCGACCTGAGCCACTCCATCGAGATCTACCAGTTCCGGTGCGCGGCGAACGAGTGGCGCACGGCGGGCGTGGTCGAGTTGGGGCCTGATGGAAGCGAGATCGGCCAGTACCCGGAAGTGGACGCGGAATGGCAGCCGGTCCGGCGGAACACCATGCCGGGCTATCTGAAGGAGATGGCGTGCGACGGCACGCGCGCCACGCCGCCGCATTGGCCCACCATCCAGGCCTTTGTCGAAGCCGGGCGGCCGTAACGGCCGCGGTCAGGCGTCGACCGCGGCGTCTAGGGCGTTGGCCTGGATGAACTCCCGGCGAGGCTCCACCACGTCGCCCATCAGCTTGGCGAACAGGTCCGAGGCGTCTTCCTGGTGCTCGACGCTGACCTTGAGCAGGGTGCGGGCGTTGGCGTCCAGGGTGGTCTCCCACAGCTGCTCCGGATTCATCTCGCCCAGACCCTTGTAGCGCTGGATGGCGATGCCCTTCTTGCCGGCGTCCAGAACGGCCTCGAGCAGATCCAGCGGCCCGCGGATGGTCACCGTCTTGTCCTTGCGGCGGTAGACCGCGGGCTTGTCGAACAGGTCCTCAAAGGCGGCTGATCGTTCGGCCAGACGGCGCGCGTCCAGCGAGCGGATCAGGGCCTCCTCCAGCACGACGCGTTCGGTCACGGCGCGACGCACCCGCTCGAACACCACGGCCCCCTGCGCACCCGGCGAGCCGGTCCAGTCGCCGTCGCCTTCCTCGGCGTAGAGGTTGAGGCGGGCGGCGGCCTTCGCCGGGTCGGCGGCGGCCTCGTCGAACAGGCCGGCCAGCGCCGACTGTTCGACGGCGAAGGCGGGCGCGCGCTGGCTGAGGCGGTCGACCCCGGCCTTGAAGGCCTTGGCCTCGCGCACCAGCGCCTGCAGGTCCATGCCGGTGCGGCGCTCGCCGTTCGGCAGGTCCAGCTCGGCCTCGGACGAGCCCTCCTCGATCAGGTAGGAGTCCATCTCCGCCTGGTCCTTGAGGTAGCGCGACTGCTTGCCCTTGGAGACTTTGTAGAGCGGCGGCTGGGCGATGTAGACGTGGCCGCGCTCGATCAGCTCGGGCATCTGGCGGTAGAAGAAGGTCAGCAGCAGGGTCCGGATGTGGGCGCCGTCAACGTCAGCGTCGGCCATCAGAATGATCTTGTGGTAGCGCAGCTTGTCGGCGTTGAAATCGTCGCGGCCGATGCCGGTGCCGAGCGCCAGGATCAGGGTGCCGATCAGTTCGGATGACAGCATCCGGTCGAACCGCGCGCGCTCGACATTGAGAATCTTGCCGCGCAAGGGCAGCACCGCCTGGTTCTCGCGATTGCGGGCCTGTTTGGCCGAGCCTCCGGCGGAGTCGCCCTCGACGATGAACAGCTCGGACTTGGCCGGATCGCGTTCCTGGCAGTCGGCCAGCTTGCCGGGCAGGGAACTGATCTCCATCGCCGTCTTGCGGCGGGTCAGGTCGCGGGCCTTGCGGGCGGCCTCGCGCGCGGCGGCCGCCTCGATAATCTTGGCGACGACCTGCCTGGCCTCGACCGGGTGTTCCTCGAACCAGGTCGACAGCCCCTCGGAGCACAGGCCCTCGACGGCCGGGCGGACCTCGGACGAGACCAGCTTGTCCTTGGTCTGGGAGCTGAACTTCGGATCGGGCACCTTGACCGACAGGACGCAGGTCAGGCCCTCGCGGGCGTCCTCGCCGGACACCGAGACCTTCTCCTTGCGGGCGGCGCCGGCGGCGTCGATGTAGCTGCTCATGACCCGCGTCAGACTGGCCCGGAAGGCTGACAGGTGGGTGCCTCCATCCCGCTGGGGGATGTTGTTGGTGAAGCACAGCATGGTCTCGTGGTAGCTGTCGTTCCACCACAGGGCGAGATCGATCTCGATCCCCTCCTTCTTGCCGCGGATGACGATGACGTCCTTGAGGATCGGCGTCTTGGACTTGTCCAGATGGCGCACGAAGGCCTCGACCCCGCCCTCATAGTGAAGGATCTCCTCGAACGGCTCGGCCCCGCGATGGTCCTGCAGCTTGATGACCACGCCCGAGTTGAGGAAGGCCAGTTCACGCAGCCGGTGTTCGAGCGTCTTCAGGTCGAAATCGATGGTGGCGAAGGTGGTCGCCGACGGGAAGAAGGTCACCTCGGTGCCGGACAGGACCTTGCCGTTGTCGCGCATCGGCGCGTCGCCGGTGACCTTCAGGCTCTCGACCGTGTCGCCGCGCTCGAAGCGCATCTCGTGGCGCTTGCCGTTACGGTAGATGACCAGCTTCAGCCAGTCGCTGAGGGCGTTGACGACGGAAACGCCGACGCCGTGCAGGCCGCCGGACACCTTGTAGGAATTCTGGTCGAACTTACCGCCGGCGTGCAGCTGGGTCATGATGACCTCGGCCGCCGAGACCCCCTCGCCCTCGTGGATGTCGGTGGGAATGCCGCGGCCGTTGTCGGTGACGGTGACCGAGCCGTCGGCGTTGAGGATGACCTGGACCAGATCGGCGTGGCCGGCCAGCGCCTCGTCGATGGCGTTGTCGACCACCTCATAGACCATGTGGTGCAGACCCGAGCCGTCGTCGGTGTCGCCGATGTACATGCCGGGGCGTTTGCGGACCGCGTCCAGGCCCTTCAGGACCTTGATGGAATCGGCGCCGTAGGCGGCCTCTTCGGCGGTGTCTTCATTGCGCGCGCTATCGGTCTGGTCGGTCATATATTCGGTCGGATCATCGCCCGGTTCGGGCCGGAAAGGACGGCGATCGCGCCATCCGGAATCAGCTGTCTCCGGACGGCGAATCTGATCCGCGCCGGAGCTCGCAACATATAGGATTTTCCGGGAGAATTGCGAGCGAAACCGGGCGCCGCTCCACAGGCGCGGAACGGCCCCGGGGACCCGTGATCAGGAGCGGCCCTGAGGGTCGGGACAAGCGCGACGGCCGGCGGTTTCGCCGGCCGTCGCAGGATTGTCAGGCCAGCGAGCCGTCGATGTCCTTGCACGCCTGGATCAGGCCCTGGACGGACTCGACCGACTTCCTGAACATGGCCTTCTCGTCGTCGTTGGTGGTGAACTCGATCACCTTCTCGACGCCGCCGGCGCCGATCAGGGCGGGCACACCGACGTAGAGGTCCGAAAGGCCGTATTCGCCCGACAGCCAGACGGCGCAGGGCAGGACGCGCTTCTGGTCGAGCAGGTAGGAACGGGCCATGGCGATGGCGCTCTCGGCCGGCGCGTAGAAGGCGGAGCCGGTCTTGAGCAGGGCGACGATCTCGCCGCCGCCCTTGCGCGTGCGGTCGACGATGGCGTCGAGCTCGGCCTGGGTCAGCATCCCGGCCTTGACGGCGTCGGGCAGAGGCAGGCCGCCGACGGTCGAATGACGCACCATCGGCACCATGTCGTCGCCGTGACCGCCCAGGGTCCAGGCGTGGATGTCCTGGATCGACACGCCGGTCTTTTCGGCGAGGAAGTATGCGAAGCGGGCCGAGTCCAGCACGCCGGCCATGCCGACCACCTTCTCTTTCGGCAGGCCCGAGAATTTCTGCAGGGCCCAGACCATGGCGTCGAGCGGGTTGGTGATGCAGATGACGAAGGCGTTCGGGGCGTGCTGTTTGATGCCCTCGCCGACGGCCTTCATCACCTTCAGATTGATGCCGATCAGGTCGTCGCGGCTCATGCCCGGCTTGCGCGGCACTCCCGCGGTGACGATGCAGACGTCGGCCCCGGCGATTTCGGCGTAGTCGTTCGCGCCCTTCAGCGCCACGTCGGTCCCGAACACGGCCGTGGCCTCGGCGATGTCCAGCGCCTTGCCCTGCGGCGTGCCCTCGGCGATGTCGAACAGGACGACATCGCCCAGCGCCTCGCGCGCCGCCACATGGGCCAGGGTGCCGCCGATCATGCCGGCGCCGATAAGGGCGATCTTCGCGCGAGCCATTCTGTTCGTCTCCGGGAGGGTGTTGTGCGATGCGATATGGTGTCGGGCGGCGGTCTAGACCCGCGCGCTTTCACCTGCAACCGTAACGCCGCCTCAGCCGGAGCCGCCGTGGCCCACCCGCCCGAAACCCTTCCCGAGTTCGTCGCCGCCGAGACCGTGCCGTCAGACCTGATCACGGTCGTCGACGAGGCCACGGTGCGGGCCGAGGTCCAAGCATGGCGCGCGAAGATGTTGAGGCGTCCCGGGCTATGGGACAAGGCCACGCGCGGGACCCAGGACCGCATCAACCGGATCATCCCCGAGCGGGTTCACGCGATCGTCACCGCAGGCGTGGAGGCGATGACGAGGGGGATATTGTTCGGCTCCGAGCTCGTAACGGCGCGGCCCGCAGCCGACGGATCACTGGCGGCTCGCGAGCTGCGGGCGCGGGCCGTGATCCGGACCTCTCGCACGACGGCGGGGGTCGAGGGCGGCGTCGCGGGGGCGGGCGGCTTCGTGCTGGCGGTGGCGGACTTTCCGGCCCTGATGGCGATCAAGGTGCGGATGCTGGGCGACATCGTGGGCGCCTATGGCTGGGGCGGCGATACGGTCCGCGAACGGCTGTTCGTGCTGCACATCTTCCACCTCGCCTTTGCCAGCGCCCGACGCCGGCCCGAGGCCCTGGCGGAACTGGAGCGGTGGATCGCGGGGACGGATCAGCTGGACGCCATCACCGACTACGACTGGCGCCGGTTCCAGATCGAATACCGCGACTACATCGACCTCGCCAAACTGGCCCAGCTGATCCCGGTCGTCGGCGCGCCGATCGGGGCGGTGGTCAACTGGCGGCTGGTCGACCGGCTGGGCGAGACGGCCATGATGGCGTGCCGGATGCGGTGGCTGGCGGAGGCGGGGAGCTAGAGTTCGTCCAGCAGAAGTCTCGCGGCCGCCTCCGCCCCGTCGGTCCGGATCGTGGCGGACACAGCGAGGGCGCGGGCGCCGATCTCCGGGGCCAAGGCCGTGGCGAGGGCCGCGGACAGGGACGCGAAGGTCGGCGTCGCGCCCTCATGAGCTGCGCCGATACCGAGCCCGGCCACCCGCGCCGCCCAGTACGGCTGGTCCACGATCTGGGGAACGATGACCTGCGGCGAGCCTGCCCGGGTGGCCGTCGTCGTGGTGCCCGCGCCGCCGTGGTGGACGACGGCGGCCATGCGGGGGAACAGCGCCTGCTGGTTGACGTCGCCGGTCAGGAAGACGTCGTTTCCGTCGTCGATGGCCTTCGCCTCGACCCAACCGCGGGCCAGGATCACGCGCCGGCCATGCGACCGGGCCGCCTCGATCGCGACCCGGGCGGCCTCCCGCGTGGACGGAAGGGCGATGCTGCCGAAGCCGACGTAGACGGGCGGGGCGTCGGCCTCGATGAAGGCTTCGAGATCGACGGGCAGCGGGCGCTCGTCCCGCAGGATCCAGGCGCCGGTCTGGACGGAGTCGCAGAGGTCCGTCGGCTCCCACGGCCACAGGACGGGGTCCGAGGCCAGCAACGGGCGGTCGGTGAAGACGTGGTCACGGATGTTATCCACCCGCGGCAGGCCGATTGCGGCGCGCTGACCGTTCACCGCATCGCCGAACAGGGCGTTCATGACGCCGGTGTTCAGCTCCCACAAGGCGCGCGGGTCGGTGACCTCCGGCGGGTGCGGATGGCCGGGATAGGGGAAGGGCCGGTGATGATGCGACGGCAGGAACAGGGGGCAGAAGGTCACGTGCCGGTAGGGAAGGCCCATGGTCTCGGCCACGCATTGCGCGGCGGCGGCCGAAGGCAGCAGGCCGGTGGCCACGATGGCGTCGCAGCCTGCCGCGGCCGCGGCAATCGCTTCGTACTGCGCCCCGATCATCCGGGCCGAGTGCTGGGGGATTCCGTCCGCCGGCCGCGTCTTCGCGGACTCGATCCATTCGCGCACGGGCTTGAAGGCGGGCGCCAGCGCTACGCCGGCGCGAGCCAGCAGATCGACGAACTCCTGATCCGGCGGCGCGGACACGACCGCCTCGGCGCCGAGCGCCTGCAACGCGACGGCCAGACCGACCAGCGGCTCGACATCGCCTCGGGACCCGTAGGTCGACAACAGGATACGCATCGGACGGCCCTCCTTCGCTCAAGGGCTCCGCAGTCTGCGCATAAAAAGCCGATCGACCATTCTTGAACGAAACTGTTTCGACCCCAACTCCAGTCTGGCCCGCTGGCCGACGAGTCCGATGTGGCCGCAATGGCCGCTGTTTTTCCGACGGCCACTCGCGCCAGCCTCTCTTGATAACTTCTGCTGTTTCTGGCGACAAAGTTTATCGATTTTACTTAGTGCCGCCACAGGCTCAGGCTCCTCCCGATCGCGCTCGACGCAGGAGGAAACCATGGACGGACACGCTGGCGGCCCCACCCCCCTGAACGATCCGAAGAAAGAGCCCGCGGCTCTGCGGTCCCTGCTGGGCCGGACCAACCGCGACTGGTGGCCCAACCAAATGACGATGGACATCCTGCATCAGCAGGGTCGGTCGGGCGATCCGATGGGCGATGGCTTCAACTACGCCGAGGCGTTCAAGAAGCTGGACTATGCGGCGGTCAAGCGCGACCTGGCCGCCCTGATGACCGACAGCCAGCCGTGGTGGCCGGCGGACTACGGCCACTATGGCCCCTTCTTCATCCGCATGGCCTGGCATTCGGCGGGCACCTATCGCACCGGCGACGGGCGCGGCGGGGCCAATGCGGGCCAGCAGAGGTTCGCCCCGCTGAACAGCTGGCCGGACAACGGCAACCTCGACAAGGCTCGGCGCCTGCTGTGGCCGATCAAGCAGAAATACGGGGCGAACCTGTCCTGGGCCGATCTGATGATCCTGGCCGGCAATGTCGCCATCGAATCCATGGGCGGGCCGGTGTTCGGCTTCGGCGGCGGCCGGGCCGACGTCTGGGAGCCCGAGAAGGACGTCTACTGGGGCACCGAGGAGGAATGGCTGGGCGCCACCCGCATCGACGAGGAGGCGGGCAAGGCGCTGGAAAGCCCGCTGGCGGCGATCCAGATGGGGCTGATCTACGTCAATCCGGAAGGCCCGGCCGGCAGCGCCGACGCGCTGAAATCCGCCCGCGACATGCGCGAAACCTTCTCGCGCATGGGCATGAACGACGAGGAGACGGTGGCCCTGACCGCCGGCGGCCACACTTTCGGCAAGGCCCACGGCGCGGGCGACGCCTCCAAGGTGGGCGCCGCCCCCGAGGGCGCCGACATCGCCCAGCAGGGCCTGGGCTGGCAGTCCGGTCACGGGAGCGGCATGGGCGACCACACCATCACCTCGGGGCTGGAAGGCGCCTGGACGCCGACGCCGACGCAGTGGGACATGACCTTCTTCGACATGCTGCTGGACCACGACTACGAACTGGTCCGCAGCCCCGCCGGGGCCAAGCAGTGGCAGCCGGTCGGCAACCCCGAAGACACCCTGGCGCCGGGTGCGCATAGCCCGCATCGCCGCCTGCCGACCATGATGACCACGGCCGACATGGCGCTGAAGGTCGACCCCGGCTACCGCGCGATCATGGAGAGATTCCGGGCCGATCCGGACTATTTCGCCGACGCCTTCGCCCGCGCCTGGTTCAAGCTGTGCCACCGCGACATGGGGCCGAAGGCCCGCTACCTCGGGCCCGAGGTCCCGGCCGAGGACCTGATCTGGCAGGACCCGATCCCGGCGCGGACAGGACCGGTCATCGGCGCCGCCGACATCAGGGCGCTGAAGGATCGGATCGCCGCCTCCGGCCTGACGGTCGCCGAACTGGTCACGACAGCCTGGGCCTCGGCGGTGACCTATCGCGGCTCCGACCACCGGGGCGGTGCCAACGGCGGGCGGCTGCGGCTGAGTCCCCAGAAGGACTGGGACGTCAATGAGCCGGCGAAGCTGGCGAAGGTGCTCAGGGTCTATGAGGACATCAGGGCGGCGTCGGGGACCACCGTCTCGATCGCGGATCTGATCGTTCTGGGCGGCTCGGTCGGGATCGAACAGGCGGCGAAGGCGGCCGGTCAGTCGATCGAGGTTCCCTTCACCCCGGGCCGCACCGACGCCAGTCAGGAGCAGACCGACGTCGAGGGCTTCGCGGTGCTCGAGCCCAAAGCCGACGGCTTCCGCAACTATCTGTCGGTGCGCTTCAACGTGCCGACCGAGGAGTTGCTGGTCGACCGGGCCCAGCTGCTGGGCCTGACGGCGCCGGAGATGACGGTGCTGGTCGGCGGGTTGCGCGTGCTGGGCGCCAATCACGGCGGGTCGAGGCATGGCGTGTTCACCGACCGCCCCGGCCAGCTGACCAACGACTTCTTCGTCAACCTGCTGGACATGCGGACGGGGTGGAAGGAGGTCGACGACAGCGGCGACGAGACCTTCGTCGGCACGGACCGGCTCACCGGCGATCAGCTGTGGACCGCCACCCGTACCGACCTGGTGTTCGGCTCCAATGCGCAGCTGCGGGCGCTGTCCGAGGTCTACGCCTCGGCCGACGCGGGCGAGAAGTTCGTACGCGACTTCGTGGCGGCGTGGACCAAGGTGATGAACGCCGACCGGTTCGACGTGACCCTGGACGAGGAGTTCGGCCTCGCGGCCGTATGAGCGGCCCACCCCTTCGCGGCCATGGGGTCGCGAAGGGGCGGCGGCATAGAGCGCGTGGATCGGGATGGCTTTCGGAATAGCGACCGCCTATGTCGGCCGGATGCTCCCCACGCTCCGACAGCTCCAGTATCTCAAGCTTCTGGCCGAACACGCCTCGTTCAGCCGTGCGGCCGAGGCCGCCCACGTCAGCCAGCCGGCCCTCTCGGCGGGGGTGCAGGAACTGGAGCGGATACTCGGCGCCCCTGTGGTCGAACGCACGCGCGGCAACGTCCAGCTGACGGCGGTCGGCGCCGAGGCCGTGCGCCGGGCCGAGGATGTGCTGGCCCGGACCGAAGACCTCGTCGAGGCGGCGAAGAACGCGGGCAAGCCGCTGTCGGGCCGGTTCCGGCTGGGCGTCATTCCGACGGTCGCGCCCTTCCTGCTGCCGACCAAACTGCCCGGAATCAGGCTGGCCTACCCCGCCCTGCGGTTGTTCATCCGCGAGGACCTGACGCCGCGTCTGATCGCGGGACTGAAGGCCGGCCAGCTGGACGCGGCGGTGATCGCCTTGCCCTACAGCTCCAGCGGCGTGGACCACGCCCGCATCGGCGATGACGATATCCTCGCCGCCGCACCGGCCGGCCATGCCCTCGCCGGAACCGGTCCGATTCCGGCCGGCTCGCTGAAGGCCGAGGACCTGATCCTGCTGGAGGACGGCCATTGCCTGCGCGACCAGGCCCTGGCCGCGTTCGACATCGACCCGCCCAAGGGCGACGACGTCTTCGCCGCGACCTCGCTGCATACGCTGGTGCAGATGGTGTCGGCGGGGCTGGGCGTCAGCTTCCTGCCCGAGATGGCGGTGCGCGCGGGGCTGGCCGACATGCCGGGCGTGGTCGTCCGCCCCATCGCCGCCAAGGCGCCGCGGCGCGAAATCGTGGTCGCCTGGCGCACCGGTTCCAGCCGCGCGGCCGAGGCCAGGCTGCTGGCCGAGGCGCTCAGGCTGGACTGATCCGGCGGTCGTCGGGAGAGACGCCGGTCGAGCTTCATTACGACTCCGTAAGGTGCGCCCGGTTTTCCCGCTGATAGGGTCGCTGGCCCGCGTGCGTCGGGCTTTCGGAGCCCGCGCCCATGAAGTCCCGTCTGATCCTGACCGCCGCCGCATCGGCCCTTCTGCTCGGCCTGCCCGCCGCGGCTCCCGCGCTGGCGCAGACCGCGCCCGCGGCCGTGGCCGTGCCGCAGCTCGGCTTCGTCGAGCGCACCCTGCCGAACGGGCTGAAGGTCTACACCGCGCGCGACTCCTCGACCGCCAACGTCACGGTGCAGGTCTGGTACAAGGTCGGCTCCAAGGACGATCCGGCCGGACGATCGGGCTTCGCCCACCTGTTCGAACACCTGATGTTCAAGGCCACGAAGAATTTCCCGGACGAGACCTTCGACCGCCTGACCGAGGACGTGGGCGGCAATAACAACGCCTTCACCTCGGACGACGTCACGGCCTACCACGAGACCATTCCGGCCAACCACCTGCAGCGTCTGTTGTTCGCCGAGGCCGACCGGATGAGCTCGCTGGTCGTTGGCGACGACGTGTTCAGGTCCGAACGCGCCGTGGTGCAGGAGGAATACCGCCAGGGCATTCTGGCCAGCCCCTACGGCCGCCTGTTCGGCCTGTTCGAACCGGCCACCGTCTATCAGGAAAGCCCCTATCGCCGCTCGACCATCGGCTCGATCGAGGATCTGGACGCGGCGACGCTGGAGGATGTGCGGCGCTTTCACGCCACCTACTACCGGCCCGACAACGCCTATCTGATCGTCGCCGGCAATTTCGACCAGGGTCAGCTGGACGCCTGGATCGACCAGTATTTCGCGCCCATCGCCAATCCCGTGCGCCCTCTTCCGGCCAACAATGTCGTCGAGCCGGAGCCGGCCGGCCCGCGCGACGTGACCTTTTACGCCCCCAATGTGCCCCTGCCCGCCGTGGTGCTGGCCTGGCCGACGGTGAAGTACGCCGACCCGGACCGCGCCGCGCTGACCGTGCTGGACGGCATCCTGTCCACCGGCGAGAGCTCGCGCCTGTACCGGTCGCTGGTCTATGAGCAGGAGATCGCCGCCCAGATCGGCTCCTCGCCCGACATGAAGCAGCAGGCCGGTCACCTGACCGCCTACGCCATCATGGCCGACGGCCATACCGCCGACGAAGGCGTCGCCGCCCTGAACGCCGAGATCGCCCGCTTCCGCGACGAGCCGGTCACCGAGGCCGAACTGGCCGAGGCCAGGAACGAACTGGTCGCCAACGCTCTGCGCGAGCGCGAGACCATCGAGGACCGCGCCAACGTGCTGGGTTCGGCCCTGATCGGGACCAATGGCGACGCCTCGGCCGCCGACCGCGAGATCGCCGACATCCAGGCCGTGACCGCGGCGGATGTCCAGCGCGTGGCGCGGCGCTATCTGACGCCCGAGCGCGGGGTGACCATCCGCTATCTGGCCGCCGACGAAGCCCACCCGCCGACCGGGCAGAACACCGCCGTCGACGCCCCGGTGCGGGTCGCCGACCTGGCGCCGGTCGGCGAGATCTTCACCCTGCTGCCCGAGGCCGAACGGGCGCGCATGCCCGAACCGGGGGTGACGGTGTCGCCCGCGACCCCGGCCATCTCCGACTTCCGCCTCGACAACGGCCTGCGCGTGCTGGTCGCGCCGAAGAGCGGCCTGCCGCTGGTCTCGGCCCGCCTCAGCTTCGAGGCCGGCTCGGCCGACGAGGCCGCGGGCAAGGCCGGCGCGGCCAGTTTGACCGCCAATCTGCTGACCCAGGGCACGAGCACCCGCTCGGCGCCGCAGATCGCCACGGAGATCGAACAGCTGGGCGCCAATATCGGCGCCGGGGCCGGTCCGGACTTCACCAATGTCTTCGCCAACGCCCCGGCCAATGTCTTCCCGCAGGCTGTCGCCCTGATGGCCGATCTGGTGCGCAACCCGGCCTTCGCCGGAGAAGAACTGGACCGGCAGCGCACCCAGACCCTCGACAATCTGAAGGTGGCGTTGAGCACGCCCGGCCAGGTGCTGAGCCAGGCCGTCGGCCGGGTGGTCTATGGCAATGCGCCCTACGGCTCGCCGGGGGTCGGCACGGTGACCTCGCTGCCGGGGATCACGCGGGACGACATCGTCGCCTTCCACGCCGCCCGCTACCGTCCGCAGGACGCCACCCTGGTGTTCTCGGGCGACATCACGCCGGAGCAGGCCCGCGCCCTCGCCCAGTCGGCGTTCGGCGACTGGGCGCCGTCGGGAGCCGCCCCCGCCGCGACCGCGTCGCCGGCCGGCCAGACCGTGACGCCGCGCGTCATCGTCATCGACCAGCCCGGCGCCGGACAGGCGGCGGTGGCCGTGGCCATGCGCAGCGTGCCTCGCGCCACGCCCGACTATTTCCCCCTGACCCTGGGCAACACCCTGCTGGGCGGCAGCTTCACCTCGCGCCTCAACCAGGAGATCCGCATCAAGCGCGGCCTGAGCTACGGCACGCGCTCCTCGCTGGGAATCCGGCGCGACGCCGGGGCCTTCGTCGCCTCGGCCCAGACCCGCAACGACGCCGCGCCCGAGGTCGCCGAACTGATCCTGGCCGAAGTCGCCCGCCTCGGCTCGACCGCCCCGACCGAACAGGAGATGACCACCCGCCGCGCCATCCTGACCGGCGCCTTCAGCGACTCGCTGGAGACCGTGGACGGGCTGGGCTCGCTCGTCGCCAACCTGGCGCTCTACGACCTGCCCATGAGCGATCTGGCCGCCTATGTGAGCAATGTCGAAGGCGTCGGGGCCGCGGACGTCCAGGCTGCCTTCGCCCGCAACATTCCGGTCGACCGGTCCAGCATCGTCATCGTCGGCGACGCGTCGAAGTTCCTCGAGGCCCTGCGCGCGAAGCACCCCGACGTCGAGGTCATTCCGCTGTCAGACCTGAACCTCGACAGCGCGGCGCTGCGGTAGTCAGGCGGACAGGCAGACCACCTGGACGACGCGCAGGTCGCGGCGGAGGTCGTCGGCGACGAGGCCGTAGTTGTCGATAGTGACGGTGCGGCCCGTCAGCGGCTCGTCGGCCTTCTGCAGGCCGCGCACGGCCGGGCCGAAGGTGTCGGGCGAGGTGGTGTAGATGCGGCCCCGGCGCGGGCTTTCGGCGATGGTCACGCCGACGGCGCGGCCCTGGCGGTCCAACACCGGGGCGCCCGACAGGCCGGCGAGCGTGCCGCCCAGCCGGTCGGTGCGCCCGACCTCGGCCCAGGCCAGAACCGGCTCGTCGCGCTGGCCCCGGCCGCGCACCCGCAGCGTCTCACGGCCCATGAGGCGCGAGGTGACCTCGCCGGCGCGGCCCTGCGGGAAGCCCGGATGGAAGGCGCGCTGGCCCTTGCGCAGGGGTTCGCCGTCCGCGACCGGAATCGCCGCCGGCCCGCCGGCGGTCTGGAGTACAGCGATGTCGGCGCGCGGGGCCAGACGCACGTCGGCGGCGACGGCGCGGTCGCCTCCGACCATGATCGCCGGCCGGCGGCAGCCCTCGACCACGTGGCGGGCAGTCACCCAGCGGCCCTCGCCCGCGATCGAGAAGGCGGTGCCCGCGGCGGGCTGGAAGGGGATGTCCGGGGCGTTGACGGTGACGGCGGGGTCGAAGGGCGTGATCGGCCCGAGCAGGGCGCCTTCCATCTCGTCCGGCGGCGGCGGCGCGGGCGGGGCGTCGGCGTTCTCGCGCTGTCCCAGGGAGACCCCGATCAGGGCGGCGAGGACGAGGGTGTAGATCACCCAGTCGGGCGGACGGGCCATGGCCTCAGCCGGTCAGGGCGGCGGCGAGGATCAGGGCCGTCGCCAGCTTGGCGCCGACCAGCAGGACGGCGGCGGAGATCTCGCCCTCGCGGATGCGCTGGGGCAGGCCGGTCAGGAGCAGGTCGACGACGCGGAAGGCGAGCAGCTGCAGCACCACGGTGGCCGCGCCCCAGATGACGATGTCGCGGACCGAGGTCGAGACGCTGAGGCTGACCGCCAGCGGAATGGCCAGGCCGAGCAGCACGCCGGAGAAGGCCACGGCGGCGGCGGCGTTGCCTTCCCGGATGAGGGAGATCTCCTTCCACGGGGTCAGCAGGGCGTAGATCACCGCCCCGCCCGCCAGCAGGGCCAGGGTCACCGTCAGGTGGGCCACGGTCGTCGGAAAGCCCGACGCGAAGGCCTGGACCTCGGGGCTTTCAAGAACCTGGGTGAGAGACGAGGAGTCCATGGCGGTCCGGGCGGCTGACACGATCGAGGCTTGCCCCAATGGCGCCCCAATCCGCAAGCCCACCGGCGCCACAGGTGGTCAAGATTAGTGTCGGTGTGTGTCGGCTCAGGCCGCTTCGACAGTCCCGGCGGCGGCGGCCTGTTCGGCGCGGCGCACACTGGCGCGGACCTTCTCGCTCTCGGACTTGAGCTGGCCGCAGGCGGCGAGAATGTCGCGGCCGCGCGGGGTGCGGATCGGCGAGGCGTAGCCGGCCTTGTTGAGGATGGCCGCGAACCGCTCGATGGTCTTCCAGTCCGAGCATTCGTAGTCCGTGCCGGGCCACGGGTTGAACGGGATCAGATTGACCTTGGCGGGAACGCCCTCGATCAGCTTCAGCAGGGCGCGGGCTTCTTCGGGGCTGTCGTTGACGCCCTTGAGCATGACGTATTCGAAGGTCACGCGGCGCGCGTTGGACAGGCCCGGATAGGCGCGGATGCCGGCCATAAGCTGTTCGAGATTGTACTTCTTGTTCAGCGGCACCAGCACGTCGCGCAGGGCGTCGTTGGTGGCGTGCAGGCTGATCGCCAGCATGGCCTGGGTGCGGGTTCCCAGCGCGTCGAGCTGCGGCACGACGCCGGAGGTCGAGACGGTGATCCGGCGCCGTGACAGGGCGATGCCCTCGTTGTCCGAGATGATGTCGATCGCGTCGGCGACGTGGTCGAGATTATACAGCGGCTCGCCCATGCCCATGAAGACGATGTTGGACAGGCGGCGGTCTTCCTTGGGCGAAGGCCATTCGTCGAGGTCGTCGCGGGCGACCTGGACCTGGGCCACGATCTCGGCCGCCGTCAGGTTGCGGACCAGCTTCTGGGTGCCGGTGTGGCAGAAGGTGCAGTTGAGGGTGCAGCCGACCTGCGACGATACGCACAGGGCGCCGGCGCGGCCGACGTCGGGGATGTAGACGGTCTCGATCTCGATGCCCGGGGCGGTGCGGATCAGCCATTTGCGGGTGCCGTCCTTCGACACCTGGCGCTCGACGATCTCGGGGCGGGCGAGGGTGAAGGCGTCGGCCAGCTTCGCCTGGGTCTCCTTCGCGATGTTGCTCATCGCCGCGAAGTCGGTGACCCCGTAGTGGTGGATCCAGCCCCAGACCTGCGAGGCGCGCATCTTCGCCTTCTCGGGCGGGCAGATGTCCGCGTCGATCAGCGCCTGACGCAGGCCCGCGCGCGTCAGACCGGACAGGTTGACGGGGGCCGTGGGAACGGCCGCTGAGGTGCGCGAAAGGTCGAGCGTGAGGCTCAAGGCGGCATCCTTGGGTGACGGGAGGCGCGGCTTATACCACAGATCGTGCGGGTTTTAAGGCGTGGCCCGGGAAGCGGCCCACGGCGCTCCGCGCGGCCGGCGGTCAGACGAAAAAATGGGTCTGAATCGTCTGAACAGTCTGAACCGTCTGGCTCGCGGCGGGCCTCGAACGGCGCGGCGAGAGGATTCCATTGTCAAAGACCGGGCCTGCGAACCCGAACACCATGCGCCCGCTGTCTCCTGCGGCGGGTTCATGACGCTGGGGCCGGAAGGTTTCGTAGTGAAACCAGTGGCTTGCCTTTCCCGATTGTGGAGGCTGGGGTCGGATTTGCAGCGCAGCATCTACTTCCTTTTCCCCCCTGGGGGAGAAGGAAGGCGCGTGAGCTCCGCGCCCGCGACCCTCAGTCCGCCGCGTCCTCGATCTGATGGATCTGGTCGTCGTCGAGGCCGAAATGGTGGCCGATCTCGTGGATCAGGACGTGGGCGATGATTTCCGACAGGCCGACGTCGCCGCGCTCGCACCATTCGTCGAGGATCGGGCGGCGATAGAGGAAGATGCGCGAGGCCTCGGCGGCCGGGCCCATCTGATCGCGGCGGCCGACATCGACGCCGTGATAGAGGCCGGTCAGCTCGAACGGATCCTCCATCTCCATCAGGGCCAGCGTCCCGTCGTCGGCGAAGTCGTCGACGCGGATGACCACGTCGCCGGCCAGCGAGCGGAACGGCTCGGGCAGGCGGTCAAACGCCTCGCGCGCCAGCCGGGCGAAGTCGTCGAGGGAGGGGGCGGCCTGGTCGGTCCAGCGAGAGCTCATGCGGAGCCATATCGGGCCTGCGGAGCGTCCTCGCAAATCCTGCGACGCGGGTTATGGTTACCGAATCGGATTTGGGCGGCCTGCGTAACGTGGCCGGGGTGCGGAGCAGAACGACAGGATGGCCGAGGCCGACATCGCCTATGTCGCGACCGCGGGCGCCGCGGGACTGGCGCTGGCGCTCAGCGCCTGGGCGGCGCGGCTGCGCGGCCGGCTGGCCGAACGGGCGCACAGGGCCGAGACCGAACTGTCGGCCGCCCGGGCGGCGCTGGCCGACCGGGACGGGGCGCTGGCGGCGTTCGAGGACGCCCGGCTGGCCTTGACGCCGGACGGCCAGACCCGGCGGCTGGGCGCCCCCTCCGCCTGGAACGCCATCACCCGCGAACTGGCCGGGCAGGAATGGCCCGAGGTCGACCCGGCCCTGGTGGTGCTGGACGCGGTCCGGGCCACGGCGGGACCGCGGCTGGACGCCCTGATCGACCAGGGCGAGGCCTTCGACGCGGTGCTGGACGGCGCCGGCGGGGCCTGGGCGGTCGAGGGCCGCTCCTCGGCCGGGGCGGCGTGGCTGAGGCTGTCGCGGCTGGGCCTGGTCGGCACGGCGGCGGAAAGCGGCCTGGGCCTGCTGGCCGACGCCTATCCCTCTCCGACCTGGATCACCGACGCGGCGGGCCGGCTGGCCTGGGCCAACAAGGCGTGGCTGGCCGAGATGAAGGCCGACAGTCTCGACGCCGCCCGCGACAAGGGGCTGACCTTCGACCGCGGCGCCGACGCCATCGTGGCCGAGGCCGGGCGGCTTCATCAGCGGCAGGAGGGCTTCCGCTGGACCACCGGCGGCGGGCGGCGGCGGGCCTGGCGCATCGTGGCCGAGCCGGCCCCCGGCGGGGCGGGGGCGGTGCTGGCCTTCGCGCTGGACATGACCGAGGCTGAGGAGACCCGCGACACCCTGCGGCGCCACGTCGAGGCCCATGACGAAACCCTGAACCACCTCGCCGACGCGGTGGCGATCTTCGGGCCGTCGAAACGGCTGGCCTTCCACAACACGGCCTTCCAGCAGCTGTTCAACATCGATCCGGCCTGGCTGGACGAGCGGCCGACGCACGCCGAACTGCTGGACCGGCTGCGCCAGCGCCGCCTGCTGCCCGAAGTCATCGACTACGCCGGCTGGAAGGCCAACGAGCTGGATTTCTACGGCGCCTCCGAGGCCGCCCCGGACGACAGCTGGTCCCTGCCCGACGGCCGCACCCTGCGCGTGGTGCGCCAGCCCCATCCGCTGGGCGGGGTGCTGCTGCTGTTCTCGGACATCACCGACGAACTCAAGCTGCGCAGCCGGTTCAACGCCCAGATCCAGGTGCAGAAGGCCACGCTCGACAAGCTCAACGACGCCGTGGCGGTGTTCGGTTCGGACGGCCGCATCCGGCTGCACAACGAGGCCTTCGACACCTTCTGGGGCGTCAGCGGCGAGGCGCTGGACACGGCCAGCGATTTCGACGCCGTGGCCGCCCTGTGCCACGAGACCATGCCCGATCCGGCCCTGTGGCTGGGTCTGAAGGCGCGGGTGGCCGATCCGGACCCCGAGAGCCGGGTGCCGATCTCGGGCGAGGGGCGGACCGCCGACGGCCGCATCGCCTCGTGGCAGACCCGCCCCCTGCCCGACGGCGCGACACTGGTGGCCTTCTCGGACATCACGGCGCGGCGCGGCCTGGAGCAGGCGCTGGCCGCCAAGGCCCAGGCGCTGGAGGAGAGCACGGCCCTGAAGCGCGAGTTCGTGGGCAGCGTCAGCTACGAGCTGCGCACGCCGCTGACCACCATCGTGGGCTATTCCGAGCTGCTGGAGAGCCAGGCCGACCTGCCCGACCGCAGCCGGCAGCACGCCGGCGCCATCCGCATCGCCGCCAGCCAGCTGGCCGGCTCGATCGACGACGTGCTGGACATGGCCCAGATCGACGCCGGCGAGATGGAGCTGACCCTCGGCGACGTGCGCGTCTGCGACGTGCTGGACGAGGCGGCGGAGAAGGTGCGCGAGCGGATCGAGGGCCGCGGCGCGACCCTGAAGGTGGTCTGCCCGACCCCGATGAAGCCGATCCGCGCCGACGCCCAACGGGTCTGTCAGGCCCTCGCCTATCTGCTCGACAACGCGGCCCGGGCCGTGTCCGAGGGCGGCGTGGTGTCCCTGATCGCCGAGGCCGCGCCGGCCGAGGTCCGTATCCGCGTCGAGGACACCGGCCGCGGCATTCCCTACCACCTGCAGGCCCACGTCTTCGACCGCTTCGTCAAGCGCGAGCGCGGCGGCCCCGGCGTCGGCCTCGCCCTGGTCAAGGCGCTGGTGGAACTGCACGGCGGCTGGGCCGAGGTGGAGAGCGAGCCCGGCAAGGGCGCCGCCTTCATCCTGCACCTGCCGCTCGAGGCCACCGGCGTGGCGGCGGCGCCGGAGCTGCGGCTCGGCTAGATTTTCAGCCCGGCTGGTATAGATCGGCGGAGAACAAGGACTTCGCCGATGGCCAAACCGCTCAAGACCGCGCTGATCTACGACTTCGACGGCACCCTGGCGCGGGGCAACATGCAGGAGGTCAGCTTCATTCCGTCGATCGGGATGAAGCCGCAGGCGTTCTGGGACAGCGTCTATCCGGAGACGCAGAAGGCCGACGGCGACGGCATCCTGATGTATATGCAGATGATGCTGCAGGCGGCCCGGGAGACCGGCCAGCCGGTGACGCGGCAGGCCCTGCGCGACCACGGCCGCGACGTGGCCCTGTTCGAGGGCTTGAGGGACCTGAGCTGGTTCGAGCGGATGAACGATTTCGGGGCCCAATACGGGCTGGAGATCGAGCACTACATCATCTCGGCCGGGCTGACGGAGATGATCGAGGGCTGCCCGATCGCGAAGGCGTTCCGGCACGTCTATGCGTCGAAATACGTCTATGACGCCGACGAGGTGGCGGTGTGGCCGGCGGTCGGCGTCAACTACACCACCAAGACCCAGTACCTGTTCAGGATCAACAAGGGCGTCTTCAACCACTGGGACGACGAGCGCATCAACCGCTTCATCCCCGACGACGAGCGGCCGATCCCGTTCGAGCGGATGATCTTCCTCGGCGACGGCGACACCGACGTGCCGACCATGAAGATGATGCACACCAAGGGCGGCTTCTCGATCGCGGTCTACGACCCCGACAACACGCCGCGCGACACCAACAAGATCCACCGCCTGATTTCGGAGGACCGGGTCAATTTCGTCGCCGCGGCCGACTATCGCGAGGGCACGGCGGTGGACCTGATCGTCAAGGGCCTAATCGGCCGGATCGCGGTCAACGCCGGGCGGATGCCGGCCGACTAGCGGCCGCCGGCGCGCATCAGGGCGTCGCGGGCGGGGGCGAGGCGGGAGGGCACGAGGCCGCGCAGGGACGAGGCGGCGCCGCAGCGCTTGACGCCGGCTTCCAGGCCCTTGCCCCAGACGACTTCGGCCTCGACCGCCGTGGCCTGGGCGATGTCGATCAGGAGGATCCGTTTCGGCAGGGCCAGTTGGCGGTCCAGCCGCAGGCGCACGCCCGCGGAGGACTGGTCGACGATCAGGCAGGGCAGTTCGAGACCGGGCGCGACGACGATCCCGCGCATGTTGGCGGGCGAACGGGGTTCCAGCCTGCGGTCGTCCGGCCTGTTCATCCGTCGACAGCTACCGGCTGACGGTTTCCATCCAGTTTCACTGTGACGCTTGCCTGAATGCCGCCGGCCAGCATGCGGCGGGTGATCCGTTCGAAATACTGGATGAAGCCGGCAATCCGGGCGCGCTCCCGCGGCGGCAGATCGGCGGGGGCGACGCCCAGCAGGTCGGCCTCCTGCTGGCTGCGCCAGTCGAGCACGACGTCGAATGACGGGGCCTGCAGGAACAGGACGGCGTCGAAGCGGGCGGCGAAATCCGCATAGGGCCCGGCCACGAAGCCCTCGACCGCGCGCCGCCAGCCGCCGTCCGGGTCCCGCTCGCGCTCAAGGGCGTTGACCGGTTCGGCGAGGCCGGCCTCGTCTCCGGGCAGGGCGCCGAGGCACCAGGCGTCGATCAGGATGGCCGACGGGCGGCCCCGGAAACGGCGCCAGCGGTCGGCAGGAAAGCGATCGTCGCCGCGCTTGTCGAAGGCGGGAAGCGGCGTCTCGTCGTCGGGCCCGGCGGTCGAGAGGGCGTCGATCACGCGCTGGAGCAGGGCCAGTTCGTGCGTGCCCGGCGGGCCGCGGGTGAGAAACAGCGGATGGACGTCGCGGGCCATGGCCTCGCGTTCGGCCCGGGTCAGATAGACGTCGTCGAGGGAGATCTGCGCCGCGCCGAAGCGTTCGGCGGCGGCGCGGGCGAGGGTGGTCTTGCCGCACCCCTGCGCGCCGACGACGGCGATCAGGGGCGGGCGATCTTTCGGACCGTCGGCGATCAGCCGGCCGACGAGGTCGACCAGATCGGGGTGAGCGTGGCCCACGGCCTCAGTGCTGGTTTTCAGGCAGGCGGACGATCAGGCCGTCCAGATCGTCGCTGACCCGGATCTGGCACGACAGGCGCGAGTTCGGCTGGACGTTCTCGGCGAAGTCCAGCATCGACTCCTCCATGGCCGAGGCGCGGCCGGTCTCGGCGGCGAAGGCCTCGTCGACATAGACGTGGCAGGTGGCGCAGGCGCAGGCCCCGCCGCAGTCGGCGTCGATGCCCGGCACATTGTTGCGGATCGCCCCCTCCATGACGGAGAGGCCGTTCTTGACCTCGACCACATGCTCGCGGCCGTCGTGCTCGATGTAGGTGATCTTCGCCACGGATCAGGCCGCCGCTTCCGTCTTTTTCCGGCTCGGCGAGACCATCAGCTTCTTGGTCTCCGCGATGGCCTTGGCCGGGTTCAGACCCTTGGGGCAGACCTGGGCGCAGTTCATGATGGTGTGGCAGCGGTAGAGCTTGAACGGATCCTCGAGGTCGTCGAGCCGCTTGTCCGTGGCGTCGTCGCGACTGTCGGCGATCCAGCGGTAGGACTGCAGCAGGGCCGCCGGGCCGAGGTATTCGGTCTGGTTCCACCAGTAGCTGGGGCAGGACGTCGAGCAGCAGGCGCACAGAATGCATTCGTAGAGGCCGTCCAGCTTGGCCCGGTCCTCGGGCAGCTGGATGCGTTCCTTCTCCGGATCCGGCTCGTCGGACTGGAGGTAGGGCTGGATCGAGTCGTACTGGGCGTAGAACAGGGTCAGGTCGGTGACCAGGTCCTTGACCACCGGCTGGTGCGGCAGGGGCGCGATGGCGATGGTCGAGGACGAGCACTCCTCCCAGCCCTTGGTGCAGGCCAGGGTGTTGCGCCCGTCGATGTTCATCGAGCACGAGCCGCAGATGCCCTCGCGGCACGAGCGGCGGAAGGCCAGGGTCGGGTCGATCTCGTTCTTGATGTGGATCAGGGCGTCGAGCAGCATCGGGCCGTGGTCGTCGGCCGAGACCTCGTAGACGTCCCAGCGCGGGTCTGCGTCGATCTCGGGGTCGTAGCGGTAGACCTTGTAGGTCTTGACGTTCTGCGCGCCGGCGGGGGCCTTGTGGACCTTGCCTTTGGTGGGCTTCGAGCCCCTGGGGAGAGTCAGCTGGACCATTAGTAAACCCGCGCCTTGGGCTCGATGTAGGCGATGTCGTCGGACATCGTGTAATTGTGCACCGGCCGGTAATCGATCTTCACCGCGTCGCCGGGGACCTTCCAGGCGAGGGTGTGCTTCATCCAGTTCACGTCGTCGCGGTCCGGGAAGTCCTCGCGGGCGTGGGCGCCGCGGCTCTCGGTGCGGTTCAGGGCGCCCTCGATCGTGACGAGGGCCTGGTCGATCAGGTTGTCGTATTCGAGGGTCTCGACCAGATCGGTGTTCCAGATCAGGCCGCGGTCGGTGGTCCTGATGTCGGCGCCGGCGGCGTGGATGGCGCGCAGCTTGGCCACCCCCTCCTCCAGCGTCTTGCCGGTGCGGAACACGGCGGCGTCGGACTGCATGGCGCGCTGCATCTGGATGCGCAGCTTCGCCGTCGGGGTCGAGCCGTTCGCATGGCGGAAGCGGTCCATGCGGGCCAGGTGGCCGTCGGTGGCGGAGGCCGGCGCGTCCGGAACGGCCGAGGCCTTGTCCACCACCTCGCCGCAGCGCAGGCCGGCGGCGCGGCCGAAGACGACCAGATCGGTCAGTGAATTCGAGCCCAGACGGTTGGCCCCGTGCACCGAGACGCAGGCCGCCTCGCCCACGGCCATCAGGCCGGGCACGACGCTGTCGGCATTGTCGCCGACCTTGGTCAGGACCTCGCCATGATAGTTCGTGGGGATGCCGCCCATGTTGTAGTGCACCGTCGGCAGCACCGGGATCGGCTGCTTCGTCACATCGACGCCGGCGAAGATCTTGGCTGACTCCGAAATACCCGGCAGGCGTTCGTGCAGGATCTTCGGGTCGAGGTGGTCGAGGTGCAGGTGGATGTGGTCCTTGTTCGGGCCCACGCCGCGGCCTTCGCGGATCTCGATGGTCATGGAGCGCGAAACCATGTCCCGCGGGGCCAGATCCTTCACAGTCGGGGCGTAGCGCTCCATGAAGCGCTCGCCCTCGGAATTGGTCAGGTAGCCGCCCTCGCCGCGCGCGCCCTCGGTGATCAGGCAGCCGGCGCCGTAGATGCCGGTCGGGTGGAACTGCACGAACTCCATGTCCTGCAGCGGCAGGCCGGCGCGCAGCACCATGGCGTTGCCGTCGCCGGTGCAGGTGTGGGCCGAGGTGGCCGAGAAATAGGCGCGGCCGTAACCACCTGTGGCCAGGACGACCATCTTGGACCGGAAGCGGTGCAGGGTTCCGTCATCCAGCTTGAGCGCGGTGACGCCCGTGCACGCCCCGTCCTGCATGATCAGGTCGAGGGCGAAGAACTCGACGAAGAACTCCACTTCGCGGCGCACCGACTGGCCATAGAGGGTGTGCAGGATGGCGTGGCCGGTGCGGTCGGCGGCGGCGCAGGTGCGCTGCACCGGGCCCTCGCCGAAATTGCGGGTCATGCCGCCGAAGGCGCGCTGGTAGATCTTGCCCTCGTCGGTGCGCGAGAAGGGCACGCCCCAGTGCTCGAGCTCGTAGACGGCCTTGGGGGCGTTACGGACCAGGTATTCGATGGCGTCCTGGTCGCCGAGCCAGTCCGACCCCTTGACGGTGTCGTACATGTGCCACTGCCAGGAATCCTCGCCCATGTTGCCGAGCGAGGCGGAGATGCCGCCCTGGGCCGCCACGGTGTGGGACCGGGTCGGAAAGACCTTGGTGACGCAGGCGACCTTCAGCCCCTGCTGGGCCGCCCCGAGGGCCGCGCGCAGGCCGGACCCGCCCGCGCCGACGACGACGACGTCATAGGCATGGTCGACGAATTCATAAGCAGCCACGCGATCAGGCTCCGAAACCGGCCGGCAGCGGGGCCGAGCCCAGCGCCAGTCGCACGATGAAGAAGACGCCCGCCGCGGCGAGCACGACGCACAGCAGGCCGATCAGGCCGACCAGCGCATTCCGCGACATGGGCTTGTGGATGTAGTCGTCGACGATGACCTTGAGGCCCATGTTCATGTGCCACAGGGTAACCAGCAGGGTCGTGGCCAGCAGGATCGCGTTGACCGGCGAGCGGAACCACGCCAGCGCCCCGTCATAACCGGCGCCCGACAGGACCCAGCCGCTCCACAGCCCCCAGACGGTCAGCGGAACCAGGATCAGCGACGACAGCCGCTCCTGCAGCCATTCGCCGGCGCCGTGACGTTCGGAAACCTTGACGCCCTTGATGTAGCTTTTGGTCTGGAGGCTCAAAGGACGACCCTCCCGGTCATGAACAGGCCGGCCCAGAAGGCGACCGTGACCACGACGGCGAAGGCGATCGAGGCGGTGGACAACAGATTGGCCGACTTCGGCGTCAGGCCTTCGCCGGCATCCCAGATCAGGTGCCGGACGCCGCCGGCGAAATGATAGGCCAGGGCCGCGGTCAGGCCGATCCAGACCAGCAGGCCTAGCGGCGAGCCCATCCAGCCGGTGAACACCGCATAGGCGTCAGGTCCGAAGGCCAGGGCCATCAGCCAGATCGCCACCAGCAGGACGCCGACCGCCAGCGCGCCGCCGGTGACCCGGACGAGGATCGAGGCCAGCATGGTGACATGCCAGCGCCACACCTGCAGGTGCGGCGACAGCGGACGGACGCGGCCGTTGGGCTGGCGCACGAAACGGCCGGTCTGGTGGTCAGACGGATCGTTGGAGGCGTCGCCCGGCAAGGGGGAGGTCGACATATGCGAATGGTTCTCAGAAACCTGAGCGAAATCAGCCGCTCGAAATCGGTGATCAGGCTTTAGTCCAGCGGCGCGGCGGGGGTCAACGAAGCGTGAGCGCCGCCGGCCGGTCCGGCCACGAATTCCCGGGCCAGGAGGTCCGCTTTGCCAGAGTCGGCGCAAGGCGGCACAGTAGGATCATGTCGGGCATGATGATCGTTTTGCTGGCCGGGCTGCTGACGCCGCAGGCGGCGCCCCATCCGTCGACGCTGGAGCCCTATTCGGCGCCGGCGATCCGCCCGTTCGAGCCTGGCCCCGACTCCGGCCACGATGTCGCCCAGGGCGACGCGGCGGGCGCCCCGCACCGCCCGCCGCTAACCGCGCCGGTGACGGTGGGCGCCTATGACGGCTCCTATGAGCTCGCCCCGACCGATGTGGAGATCGCCTACGACCAGGGCGTGGCCTCCGCGGAGATCCGCACCGACCAGATCGCCGGGCCGCTGGACGGCTGGTGGTGGGTCCGGGACCCCGCCGGGCCGACCCTGTACGAGCTGGTGCTGGCGGATTCGGGCCTCGGACCGATCGAGGGCGGCTGGCGCAGCGGCAGGGACGCGGGCGGCGCGGGCGTGAACGACGGGGTGCTGACGCTGGACGACGGCGCGTCGATCGTTCTGGAGCGCACCCCCGCCGGGTGGCGGGGCCAGATGACCCGCGGCGGGCGGGTCGTTCCCGTGACCCTTACCCGGCCTGACTGAGCCGGATCCGGTCCGCCGCCGCCCGCAGGGCCCCGGCTCCATAGGGCGCAGCCGGGCCGCGCCCCCACACCGGATCGGGCCACAGGCCGTCGTCAGGCCGGCGTCCCACCACATGCACATGCAGCTGCGCCGTGACATTGCCGAGGGCGGCGACGTTGAGCTTCTGCACCGGCCGCAGGGACGCCTCGCCAAGCATCCGCACCGCCTCGCCGGCGCGGACGATCTCGTCCATCAGCACGGCCCGGTCCTCGCGGGTCAGGTCCTCGAGCTCGCGCAGCCCGGCCCGCCGGGGAATCAGGATCAGCCACGGAAACCGGGCGTCGTCCTGCAGCCGGACCTGGCACAGCGGCCAGTCGCAAACCACGATGGAGCCGGCGTCGAAGGCGGGATCGGCGTTGAACGGAGGCGTCATCTCCCTTCGGTCGCGCGACGGGCGGGCCGCGTCAACCGGGACCGCCGATCAGTTCAGCGCGTAGACCACGCAGGCCCGGTCGGTCAGTTCACGCAGAGGCGGCTGCAGGGCGAGCCGCGCCGACTCGATCTGGGCCTCGGACGGCGCCCCGCCGGCGACCGGCGGAGGCGGCGGGGGTGCCGGAGGGGCGGACGGAGCGCGCGCCCGGCTGGCCGTCACGACGAACTCGCTGGCGTCGACGTCGGTGGCGTGTTCCGCGCCCGACGCATAGCTGGGCCAGCCGGCCAGCACGTCGGTCTCGCAGGCGCGGCCGGTCGGATCGATCACCCGCACCCCGCCCAGCGACGCGCCGGCGTTGGACGCCGCCTCGCGGGCCCGGCGCGCCGCGTCCTTGACCGCCTCGCCCTGCAGCCAGGTCTTGGTGGCGTTCTCCGGCTCGAGGTTGAAATACACGGGGCTGGTCGAGGTCGGCTGCGACGCGATGACGGTGGCGTAGACCCGTTCGAGCACCGCCACGTCGCGCACGGTGACGCTGACCGTCGCCTCGGACTGGTAGCGTTCGATCTGGTCGGAGCGGGCGTTGTCGCGCAGCACGCCGTTCTCGTCGCGGTACTGGTCGTAAAGCGGCTGGGTGGACAGGGTGGTCTCGACCCGGACAGCCTCGACGCCGTAGGCGGCGAGGGCCAGGCTGAGCGCCCGCACCTGATCGGCGGCCTTGCGCGCCGCGTCGGCGGCGCTGCGGTCGATGGACCGGAAGGTGGCGCTGAAGGCGGCCCGGTTGGCGGGAATCTCGGTGCGTACATAGCCGACTGAGGCGATCACGGGATCGCGCATCCACCAGGGCGCGGGGACATAGCGGTCGCCGACGCTGGCCGGCGGGGTCTGGGCCAGGGCGAGGGCCGGAGCGAGCGTGGCGGGGCCGGCGACGGCGGCGGTCAGCAGGAGGGCGGTCAGGCGGCGCATGGGGAGGGTCCTTGTTCGCCGGGACCTTGCAGGCCGGCCCTGCCGCCAGCAAGGGCCGGTAAGGTTTCGTCAGGTCGGGCCCGGCCTATCACGACCATAGATATTTTTGATCGTGGAACCTGTATCCAGTGATTGACTTTGTGCACTGCACACGCCAATTCGCGGGTGCGGCGCCGCTCCCCCGGCGCTCCAGAATTTTCATCCCACGAACCATCAGGAGAACAGCGCATGCTGGGCGTCGGTCAAAAGCTGCCGGAATTCAAGATCATCGGCGTGAAGCCGGGCTTCAACAGCCACGAGGAGAACGGCGTCTCGGCCTTCGAGCCGATCACGCAGGACAGCTTCGAGGGCAAGTGGAAGGTCATCTTCTTCTATCCGAAGGACTTCACCTTCGTGTGCCCGACCGAAATCGCCGAGTTCGCCTCGCTGGCCCGCGATTTCGAGGACCGCGACACCGTGGTGCTGGGCGGCTCGACCGACAACGAGTTCGTCAAACTGGCCTGGCGGCGTGATCACGCCGACCTGAACAAGCTGCCGATCTGGCAGTTCGCCGACAACGGCGGCAAGTTCGCCCGTGAGCTGGGCGTGCTCGACGAGGCCGAGGGCGTCGCCCTGCGCGCCACCTTCGTGGTCGATCCGCACAACGTCGTGCAGCACGTTTACGTCACCAACCTGAACGTCGGCCGCGCCCCGGCGGACACGCTTCGCGTGGTGGACGCGCTGCAGACCGACGAGCTGTGCGCCTGCAACCGCCCGGTGGGCGGCGAAACGCTCGCTGCCTAAAAGGCGGCTGATCGAGTGGTGGAAGGCGGCGGGGTTCGCGTCGCCGCCCTTTCGCTGCTCGCTTCTTTTTTTGGGGCGCCATGCCCGGCTCGCGGAGCCTCGCGACTTGAGCGCGGTCGCGCCTGCAATCCAATGAGCCCCCATGCGGCTCAAGCAGCGAGCGACCGCGTCGCGAGCGGTAGCCGCTTCCCGAAGGGAACCTGACAAATGTCGATCGACGCCCTGCGCGACCTCATCCCCGCCTACGGCAAGGACATCTCCCTGAACCTGTCCTCGCTGGCGTCGGAGACGGTGCTGAACGATCAGCAGAAATGGGGCTGTTTCGTCGCCTCGGCGCACGCCATCGGCGTGGCTCCGGTGGTGAAGGCGATCGAGGCCCAGGCCGCCGCCATCCTGTCGCCCGAGGCGCTGAACGCCGCGAAATCGGCCGCCGCCATCATGGGCATGAACAACATCTACTACCGGTCGCTGCACCTGATGAAGAACCAGGAATACACGACCATTCCGGCCCGGCTGCGCATGAACGTCATCGCCAACCCCGGCGTCGACAAGATGGACTTCGAGCTGTGGTCCACCGCCGTCTCGGGCATCAACGGCTGCGGCGCCTGCCTCGACGCCCACGAGGGCGAACTGCGCAAGCACGGCGTGCCGGCGACCCAGGTGCAGGCGGCGCTGCGCATCGGCGCTGTGGTCCACGCCGCCAGCCGGATCATCGCCTCGGAGACGGCGCTGGCGGGCTAGGGCGCGGGGCCACGGGCTCTACAGATGCGCGGCGGCGCCGGCCGGGGGCTCACGAGCCGGCGCTTCCGCCTAGGTGGGCGACCAGCCGGCCAAACTGTTCGGCCATGACCCCGTCCACCGGGTCGGCCATCGCCCCGGCGCCCGGTCCGGTGACCACGAAGGTCCATTTCAGCGTGCGACCCGGACCGCCGTCCAGGTCAGCCCAGGTCATGGTCAGGACGGCGTCGACTCCCATGGATTGAAGCGGCCCGAACGGGGCGTCGAAGCGCACCATCCGCCGTTCCGGCCAGACCAGCACGGCCTCGGCGTGTTTGACGCCGCCGCCGGGCAAGGCCTCGCACCAGCATCCGCCCGGACGCAGGTCGATCGTGATGTTGGAGGCGCTTCCGGAATACGTATGGGCGTCGCTCCACCATGCGGCCGGACGGCCTATGGCCGCGAGGACCGCTTCCGGCGACGCGCTCACCGGGCGCTCATAGGTGAGGCTGAAGCTGTTTTCGGTACGCGCCGACACCTCGGCGGCGGCGGGCCCGGCGAGGGCGGCGGTCGACAGGGCGACGGCGAGCAACAGACGGTTCATACGCAAATCCTCCCGACCGACATCCGCGCCCACGCCGCCTCCGGCGTCAAGGGCGCCCTGGCTCAGGCCGGCTGGAAGGTCAGCGGCGCGCCCCAGAACTGGGCGACCAGATCGGATTGCGGCCCCGGCGTGCCGGTGGTCAGGAAGTCGCGCCGGCCGGAACCGCCCAGCGCATACTCCGGGTGCCGCTGGAAATAGCGGTCCAGGGCGTCGGCGACAGCGGTCGGCTGGTGGATCACCGGCGTGCCCCCGGGCAGGGCGGCGGCGAACAGGTCGGCGACGATCTCGTAATGGGTGCAGCCGAGGATCGCCTTGTCCGGATGGCGGCCGATCCGGCGGCGCAGGGCGTCGACGTGGTCCTGGACGACCACCTTCAGTTCCTCCGCAGGGGCGCCGAGCTCGATCAGGCCGGCGAGGCCGGGACAGGGCTCGGAGAAGACCGCCAGATCCTCGCGCCGCTTGTCGATCTCGATCTCGTAGACCCGGCTCATGGCGGTGGCGGCGGTGCAGAAGACGCCGGTGATCTCGATGGCCTCGACCTTCTCGCCGTGGCGCTCGGCCTCATAGGTCCACGGCAGGCCGGTGGCCGCCTCGATGGTCGGAACGATGATGCCCAGGACATTGACCGGCCGGCCGTGCCGGGCCCGGGCCTCAGGCACCCAGGTCTGCTGCAGCCGGCGCAGGGCGATGGCGCTGGCCGTGTTGCAGGCGAGGACGAGGATGTTGGCGCCGGCCTCGAACAGCCGCTCGCAGCCCGCCTGGGTCAGATTGACGATGTCCTCGCCGCCGCGGCCGCCGTAGGGCGCGTTGGCCTGATCGGCCAGATAGACGAAATCCCGCTCGGGGAACCGCCGCGTCAGTTCGCGGTGGACCGTCAGCCCGCCCACGCCGGAGTCGAATACGCCAATCGCCATGGCGCGGGCTTTAGACTCGCCGCCGCCGCCCGTCCACCAGCGAAGATTACGACCCGTTCATGTGACAGTCAGCGGCCCCAGCGCCTAGGGTTTGTCAAACGGATCACGCACGGAGTCTTTAATGCACAGACGTCACCTTCTCGTCGCCGGGGGCAGCCTGTTCGCCCTCTCGGCCTGCGCCTCGAACGGAGCGACCATGGGCGGTGGAACCCCGACCACGACCCTGGCGGCCGACGCCGCCGTCGCCCGCGCCGTCCTGCCGGCGCAGACGCCGCGCGCGGAACTGCTTCAGCCCTGGACGGGACCCTTCGGCGGCGTGCCGCCCTGGGACAAGGTGACGGCGCCGAAACTGCGCGCGGCCCTGCTGGAAGGCATCGAGCTGCAGCGCGCCGAGATCGAGGCGATCGCAAACAATCCCGAGCCCCCGACCTTCGCCAACACCATGGTCGCCATGCAGATGGCCGGCGAGCCCCTCGACCGGGCCGGCGCGATCTATGGCGTCATGACCTCCAACATCGGTTCGGACGACTACAATGCGGTCGACACCGAGGTGTCGCCCTTGCTGTCGGCCGCCGGCGACGAGATCACCTTCAACGAGAAACTGTTCGCCCGTATCAAGACGGTCGCCGACAACGCCCGCGCCATGGGCCTGACGGCGGAGCAGACCCGCATCGCCGAACGCAGCCGCGACGCCTTCGTGCGCAATGGCGCCGCCCTGGACGCCGCCGGCAAGGCCGAGCTGGGCCGGATCAACACCGCCCTGGCCAACGCCTTCACGTCTTTCAGCCAGAAGGTCGTCGCCGACGAGAACACCTGGACCGTCATCCCCACGGAAGCCGGCGTCGCCGGCCTGCCCGCCTCGAACAAGGCCGCCGCAGCCGCCGCCGCGCGCAGCCGCAACGTCCAGGGCTGGGCCATCGTCAACACCCGCTCCAGCGTCGATCCGTTCCTGAGCTTCGCCGACGACCGCGACCTGCGTGAGGTGGTCTGGCGCAAGTTCGTCAACCGCGGCGACAACGGCGACCGCAACGACACCAACGCGACCATCGCCGAGATCGTGAAGCTGCGTCAGGATCGCGCCCGTCTGCTGGGCTTCGGCAACCACGCCGAATGGCGCATGCAGGACACGATGGCGAAGACGCCGCGCGCCGCCATGGACTTGATGAACCGCGTCTGGGCCCCGGCCAAGGCGCGCGTCGCCGAGGAGGTCGCCGACATGCGCGCGATCGCCGGCCACGACATCGAACCCTGGGACTACCTCTACTATGCGGAGAAAGTCCGGAAGCAGAAGTACGACCTCGATCAGAACGAGCTGAAACCCTATTTCGAGCTCAACAACGTCCGCGCCGGCTCGTTCGAGATGGCGCGCCGTCTGTACGGATTCACCTTCGACAAACTGCCCGCGGGCGCCGTGCCGGTCTTCCATCCGGACGTGACCGTCTATGAGGTCAAGGACGCGGGCCGGCCGATCGGCCTGTACTACGCCGACGACTATTCGCGGGCCGGAAAGCGTTCGGGGGCCTGGATGACGACCTACCGGTCGCATTCGACCTATGACGGGGAAAAGAACACCCTCGGCTCGAACAACAACAACTTCACCAAGGCCGAGGGCGGCGAACCGATCCTGATCTCGCTGGACGACGCCGAGACCCTGTTCCACGAGTTCGGCCACACCCTGCACGCCTACTCCTCGAAGGTGACCTATCCGGCTCTCGGCGGCACGCCGCGCGACTACGTCGAATATCCGTCGCAGGTGCATGAGCACTGGGTGCTGAGCCGGCCGATCCTCGACGGCTATATGAAGCACTACCAGACCGGCGAACCGATGCCGCAGGCCCTGGTCGACAAGATCCAGGCCGCCCAGACCTTCAACCAGGGCTACGCCACGGTCAGTTATCTGTCCTCGGCCCTGGTCGACATGGATCTGCATACCCAGACCACGCCGCCGACCGACATCGACGCCTTCGAGCGCGAGAGCCTGGCGCGCTACGGCATGCCGAAGGAGATCGTGATGCGGCACCGCCTGCCGCAGTTCAATCACCTGTTCACGTCGGATGCCTATTCGGCGGGGTACTACAGCTACCTCTGGTCCGAGGTCATGGACGCGGACACCTGGGCCTATTTCGAGGAGTCGGGCGACGTCTTCAATCCGGACATCGCGGCCCGCTACAAGGCGATCATCCTGTCGGAGGGCAACACCACCGACCGCGCCGAGGCCTACCGCCGCTTCCGCGGCCGCGACCCGGACGTGACGGCCCTGCTGAAGGTGCGGGGCTTCCCGACTTCGTAGGGGGTCAGCCCACTACACCCTGCTCCCGTCACCCTCGGGCTTGACCCGAGGGCCAGACGCAGGGCCGGGCTGTGCGCAGGGAACGGCCCCGCGAGCGTGACCGCATCTCGTTCCACCGAGCACCGGACGGTCTGATCCTCGGGTCAAGCCCGAGGATGACTGGCAAGGTGGGTCGAGGATCGAGGTCAGAAGGCCCGGCGGAGTAATCCGCCGGGTCTTTTCCTTGGGCGCTACGCCGCCAGGGGAACGCGCCCGCGGGCGTAGTCGACCCGCGCCGCGCCGGGCAGCAGGCTGACCGCCTCGTCCCGAATGGCGGCGTGGCAGGCGGCGCGGTCGCCGATCCGGCCGCCCCGGCACATCCTGCGGGCCGCGGCGTCGATCCGCGCGTCGAGGGCGGCGGCGCCGGCGGCGCTGGACAGGTCCAGATCCCTCCAGGCGATCCGCGCCTCGCCCGCGGAAGCGGAACCGGCGATGGCGAGGACCGGGGCGACGATCAGGGCGGCGGCGAGAGAAGCGAGAATCTTCACGGTGTTATCCTGCTGAGAGCTGCGTCGCTCTTGTCGGCGACGCTTGAGCAGGACGGCCGCGGTGTTGCCGGCCGATGTGAGTTCCGCGGCGAAATAGCGACGCTGGATGAATTCGCGGAAAGCCTGGCCTTGCTAGCCGCTGTTGCGCAGGCCCGCGGCGACGCCGTTCAGGGCCAGCAATATCCCTTCCCGGACGCGGGGATCGTCGTCGCCGGCGCGGCGGCGGCGGATCAGCTCGATCTGCACATGATTGAGCGGCTCGACATAGGGCATGCGCAGGCGGATCAGCCGGTCGAGCTCGGGCTGGCCGGCCAGCAGGGCGTCCTGGCCGGTGATGGCCAGCACCGCCGCCTCCGTCTTCTCCCATTCCGCGAGAATGGCGCCGTGGATGCGGTCCGCCAGCGCCCGGTCCGGCACCAGGGCGGCGTAGCGGCGGGCGATGGTCATGTCGGCCTTGGCCATGACCATCTCCATGTTCTGGATCAGGGTGCGGAAGAACGGCCAGTCCCGGGCCATGACCCGAAGCTCGTCGAGATCGGCGCCCTCGACCGCCGAGCCGAAGCCGAACCAGCCGGGCAGCATGACCCGCGACTGACTCCAGCTGAACACCCACGGGATGGCGCGCAGGTCCTCGATCGCGGTCGAGGCGCTGCGCGAGGCGGGGCGCGAACCGATCTTCAGGTCGGCGATCTCGACGATCGGGGTGGCTGCGCGGAAATAGTCGACGAAGCCGTCGGTCTCGTAGACCAGCGCCCGGTAGGCGGCCATCGAGGCCCGGGACAGGGTCCGGGCGGTTTTGCCGTGGCGCGCGGTGAAGGTCTGGTCCGCCGGCGGGTTCAGGGAGGCCAGCAGCACGCCGCAGGTCAGGGCGTCGAGATTGCGCCGGGCCACTTCGGGCTCGCCGTATTTGTTGGCGATGACCTCCCCCTGTTCGGTGACGCGGATGCGGCCGGCGACCGTGCCCTGCGGCTGGGCCACCACCGCCGCGAAGCTGGAGCCGCCGCCCCGCCCGACCGCGCCGCCGCGGCCGTGAAACAGCTGCAGCCTCAGCCCGGCCGCGTCGGTGACCTCCAGCAGCGCCCGCGACGCCTCGTGCAGCTCCCAGGTCGAGGTCAGGTAGGAGCCGTCCTTGTTGGAGTCGGAATAGCCGATCATCACCTCCTGCACCCCGCGGGCGCGGGCCACGGCGAGGGCGGAGGGCTCCTTCAACAGGCGTTCGAGCGTCGGTTTCGAGGCGCGCAGGTCGTCGATGGTCTCGAACAGGGGCGCGGCCTGGATCGGGCAGGCGGCCGGGTCCTCAGGCCGGTAGAGGCCGACCTCCCGGAGCAGCAGATAGACCTCGAGCAGGTCGGAGGCGGCGTCGGTCTTGGAGACCACATGGGTGCGGATCGCCTGCGGCCCGAACAGGCGCAGCGCCTCGGCCGCGGCTTGCAGGATGCCGCGCTCCTTCAGCGTCTCGTCGGCGTAGGCGGCGTAGGGGCTGAACAGCAGGCGGCCGGAGGCCAGCTCCGCCGCCAGCAGGGCCAGCCGGGCCTCCTCCTCCAGCGAGGGATAGTCGTCGCAGACCCCGGCCACCTTCAGCAGGTCGGCGACCACCCGCTCATGAACGTCGGAGTTCTGGCGCAGGTCCAGCGTCGCCATGTGGAAGCCGAACACATCCACCGCGGCGACCAGCCGGGACAGGCGGTCGTCGGTGAACACGGCCCCGTGGTTGGCGATCAGGCTGTCGCGCAGCACGGCCAGATCACTCCGGAAGGCGTCAGGCCCGGCGTAGGGTTCGGTCGCGAACGCCGCCGCCCGCGGCGCCGGCTGGCCGGTCAGCACCGGATGGGTCGCGGCCAGCCGGGCGTAGATCTCGCTCAGCGCGCGGCGATAGGGCTCGTCGGCCCGGTGCGGGGAGCGATCGCCGGACGCGTCCGCCAGAGCCGAGAGTTCGGGCGAGATGGCGCTCATAGAGCCCGACAGGCTGAGCTCCGCGCCGAGGGCGTTGACCTCGTCCAGATAGTGGCGGAGCGCCGCGCGGGCCTGGGTCCGGAAGGCGGCGGCCAGAACGGCGCCGTCGACATTGGGATTGCCGTCGCGGTCGCCGCCGACCCAGGTGCCGATGCGGATGAAGGGCTCGAGCTCCGGCGCGTCCAGCCGTTTGCGCCAGTCGGCCAGCTGGGCCGGGGCCACGTGCAGGAAGATGCGTTCGAGGAAGGAGACGACGGTGTCGATCTCGTCCTGCACCACCAGCCCGGCCTGGCGGACCAGCCGGGTGGCCCACAGGATGACGGTCTGGCGGCGCAGCCCCGCCGTCAGCACCTCGGGCGCGCAGGCCAGCTGGTTCTGGTCGCAGGCGTCGAGCAGGTCGGAGACGGCGGCGATGCGGTCGATGACGCTCTTGCGCCGCACCTCGGACGGATGGGCGGTGAGGACCGGCGAGATCAGGGCCCCGGCGAGCAGGTCGCGCGCCTCCGTCGGCGAGACGCCGGCGCCGGCGAGGCGCTGGAGGGCGCCCTCGGGCGTATCGGCCCTCGCACCCGCCGCGGACTGCTCCCGGGCCCGGCGCTTGCCGGCCCGGTCCTCGGCGACATTGGCCAGCAGGGAAAAGACCGCGAAGCCGTGCGCCAGCCCGACAGCCTGGTCCAGCGACAGCTCGCCCAGAAGTCGTTCCAGCCGGGCGGCGTCGGCGGCCCCCGCGTTGCGGTGCCAGGCGACGGACGCCTGACGGACGGCCTCGATCCGGTCGTAGAGCTCCCGCCCGCCCTCGTCGCGGATCACCTCGCCGAGCAGCCCGCCCAGCAGGCGCACTTCGTCACGCAGTCGATCGTCGGCGGCCTGGATCATGTCGGTTCCCGGGGAGGAACATGACTTTGCCTCGCGGAGGGCGGTTTGGCGAGACCGTGCGCATTTTTCTGAATCAAACCGCGTGTCAGGAGGTTGGTTTTTCGAACAGAGACGCGATCATGACGCCGCGCCCGGGACCCGGTCACCCCGCCGGGGCGATCTCTCACACGCGATGCGGTGGTCCGGGCGCGCTCGCCTTGTCTTCGCCCCGCTTTTCCGCCATAAGCCGCCGCTTCCGACGCAAGTGAACCTCGCGTCTCCACCTGCACGACCCCGGTTTCGACCGGACGAGGCAGGCGAGAACCCTCCGCCGACGTGATCGTCGCCGGGGGCCGTTGTCGTATGGAGCCGTTTCACCCGTCGCAGACGAGGTTTGTATGTTCGAGGCTCTGAACGAGCGGCTGACAGGCGTTTTCGACCGGATCACCGGGCGCGGCGCCCTGTCCGAAAAGGACGTGGCCGAGGCGATGCGCGAAGTGCGCGTGGCCCTGCTCGAGGCCGACGTCGCCCTGCCCGTCGTCAAGGACTTCATCGCCTTCGCCACCGAGCGCGCCACCGGCGAGGACGTCATCCGTTCGGTCAAGCCGGCCGACCAGGTGATCAAGATCGTCTATGACGGTCTGGTCGAGATGCTGGGCGGCGAGGAGCCGGTCCCGATCAACCTGAACGCCACACCGCCCGCCGTCATCCTGATGGCGGGCCTGCAGGGCTCGGGCAAGACGACGACCTCGGCCAAGCTGGCGCTGCGGCTGACGAAGTTCGACCGCAAGAAGGTCATGATGGCCTCGCTGGACACCCGCCGCCCGGCGGCGATGGAACAGCTGGCCACCCTCGGCAAGCAGATCGAGGTGGCGGTCCTGCCGATCGTGGCGGGCGAGAGCCCGGTCCAGATCACCCGCCGGGCCCTGCAGTCGGCGAAGCTGCAGGGCTTCGACGTCCTGATCCTCGACACCGCCGGCCGCATCACCCTCGACGAGGCCCTGATGGCCGAGGTGGCGGAAGTCGCCGCCGTGTCGAAGCCGGTCGAGACCCTGCTGGTCGCCGACAGCCTGACCGGTCAGGACGCCGTGCGCACGGCGAAAGCCTTCCATGAGCGGCTGCCGCTGACCGGTCTTGTCCTGACCCGCGCCGACGGCGACGGGCGCGGCGGGGCCATGCTGTCGATGCGGGCCGTCACGGGCCTGCCGATCAAATATCTCGGCGCCGGCGAGAAGGTCGATGCGCTGGAGGTGTTCGACGCCCGCCGCGTCGCCGGCCGCATCCTCGGCCACGGGGACATCGTCGCCCTCGTCGAGAAGGCGTCGCAGGAGCTTGACCAGTCCAAGGCCGAGGCCATGGCCCGCAAGCTGGCCAAGGGCCAGTTCGACCTCAACGATCTGGCCGCCCAGCTGCAGCAGATGAAGCGGATGGGCGGGCTGCAGGGCATCATGGGCATGCTGCCGGGCGTGGCCAAGATGAAGGCCCAGATGGCCAGCGCCAATGTCGACGACCGGATGATCGCCCGCCAGGAAGCCATCATCAGCTCGATGACCAAGGCCGAGCGCAAGAAGCCCGACCTGCTCAACGCCAGCCGCAAGAAGCGCGTCGCGGCGGGGGCCGGGGTCGAGGTGCAGGAGATCAACCGCCTGCTCAAGCAGCACCGGCAGATGGCCGACATGGTCAAGTCGATGTCGAAGGGCGGCGGCAAGGGCCTGAAGCAGATGGCCGCCATGATGGGCATGCCCGGAATGGGCGGCGGCGGCGACATGGCCCGCCTCAAGGCGCTGGGCGGCGGCAAGATGCCGGAGCCCTCGGCCGACGAAATGAAAACCATCCAGGACCGGCTCGCCGGCCTGGGCGGCGGACAACTGCCGGGAGGCCTTCCCGGCCTGCCGGGCTTTCCTCCCAAGAAATGATTTCGCTTAAAGAAAGAGACTGAAAATGCTGAAGATTCGTCTGGCCCGCGGCGGCGCCAAGAAGCGCCCGTACTACTACATCGTCGTCGCCGACTCCCACTCGCCGCGCGACGGCAAGTTCATCGAGCGCGTCGGCACCTACAACCCGATGCTGCCGCGCGACGGCGAGCAGAAGCGCGTCACCCTGAAGGCCGACCGCATCGCCGAATGGCTCGGCAAGGGCGCCCAGCCGACCGACCGCGTGGCCCGCTTCCTGAGCCAGGACGAAGCCCTGGCCGGCAAGGTCAAGTGGACCCAGTCGAACAATCCGAAGAAGGCCGAGCCGGGCAAGAAGGCCCAGGAACGCGCCGCCGAACGCGCCCAGCGTGAAGCCGACCGCGCCGAGGCCGAAGCCGCCGCCAAGGTGGAAGCCGCCGAAGCCGCCGTCCGCGCCAAGGAAGAGGCCAAGGCCGCCGCCGAGGCCGCCCGGAACGCGCCGGTGCCCGAGCCGGAAGCCGTTGCTGAGGAGGCCCCGGCCGCTGAGGAAGCCCCCGCCGCCGAGGCCGCTGCTGAAGAGGCTCCGGCCGCCGAAACCGTGACCGAGGAAGCTCCGGCCGAAGCCGCCGCTGAAGAAGCCCCGGCCGCCGAAGCGACCGAAGAAGAAAAGACCGAGGCCTAAACCTCATCCGCTCACCCCGGCGAAGGCCGGGGCCCAGATGACAGAAAGCAGTGCTCGACGTTCGGGCGCTGCTTTTCTGCTATCTGGCGGCGGTGTCTGGATCTGGGTCCCGGCCTTCGCCGGGATGAGCGGAGTTTTTTGATGCCTCAGGACAGCAAGCTCATCCTCGTCGGCCAGGTCGCCGGCGGGTTCGGGGTCAGGGGCGAGGTGCGGGTCACGGCGTACACCGCCGACCCGATGGCCCTGCTGGCCTACGGGCCGCTGCTGCGGGCCGACGGCTCGGTCGGCCTGACCCTGACCTCGGCGCGGCCGGAGAAATCGGCCGTCGTCGGGCGGGCGAAGGAGATCGCCACCAAGGAGCAGGCCGACGCCCTGCGCGGGCTGAAGCTGCACATCCCGCGCGATCGCCTTCCCGACCCGGACGAGGACGAGTTCTACCTGACCGACCTGGTCGGTCTGGAAGCGCGTGATCCCGAAGGCGCGGTGCTCGGAACGGTGAAGTCGGTGCAGAATTTCGGGGCCGACGACATGCTCGAGATCGCCCCGGCCGCCGGCGGCCCGACCTGGTACCTGCCGTTCACCCGGGAGGCCGTGCCGGACCTGCACATCGCCGACGGCTGGCTGCTGGCCGTCCGGCCGGTCGAGATCGGCGAGCGCGAACCCGACTGAACCGGAGCCGGTCCGGGGCGTTACGTCGGCCTCCAGCAAGGAAGGCGTCGCGCATGAGTATCTTCAGTTCGATCTGGGACCGCATCCGGGGTCACCGCCCGAAGGCCGCCCCCGCTCCGCAGGCGGCGCCATCGGCCACGCCCGCCCCCGCCCCGACCTCCGCCGCGCCGGTCGATGTGGAGGCCGTGCTCGTCTCCATGGCCGAACTGAAGGGCGGCGAGGCCGGCAACTGGCGCACCTCGATCGTCGATCTGCTCAAGCTGCTCGGGCTGGAGTCGAGCCTGGAGGCGCGCAAGGAGCTGGCGCAGGAACTGGGGGTCAACGCCGGTCCGCACGGCAGCGCCGAGCAGAACATCGCCCTGTCGAAGGCGGTCTGGCGCAAGCTGGCCGAGAACGGCGGCCTGGTGCCGGACTCTTTGCGGGACTGACGACGGGAAATATCCGGCCGGCGGGCCCGGTCCTGGGTCGGAGCCGTCGCCGCGCTGCCGCGTTTTCCCCGCATGCCGTCCAGCGTCATCCGCCGCTTCAGCTATGACGAACCGCACCGCCGGCTGCGCGTGACCTTCACCTCGGGCGACGTCTACGAATACGACGAGGTGCCGCCAGAGGTGAACGAGGCGTTCCGGGCCGCCTTCTCGAAGGGCCGGTTCTTCGGGCCCAACATCCGTGACCGCTACCCGTATCGCCGGGTCGGGAAGGCGTTCCGGACGCACTGAGGCCGCCGGGCGCGCTTTCACCCCGCCGCGAACCGTGCCTAAGGTGGCGCTTCGTGATCGATCGGAGTGACGTGATGCGCCGGACCGTTCTCGCCCTGCTGGCCGCCGCCGCCCTCGTCGCCGGTTGCCAGCGCCCCGCCGAGGCGCCCGCGGCCGAGCCGGCGCCCGCCGATGCGGCGCCGCCCGAGATGCCCGCCGACGCCCCGCCCCAGGAAGAAGTCGATCCGGCCATGGCCGCCTCGCCGGCCGGCCAGCCGGGTTCGTGCCTCAGCGAGATCGGCGCGACCGCCTCGGCCCGCCTGGTCGAACGCTGTATCGCCGTCAGCCCCGCCACCCGGCCGCCGTGCAACGCCGCCAACCCCTGCGAAATGATCCAGGGCGAGATCGACCGGGCCTGCGAGATGTACGCGCCGGGCGAGGCGAAACCGGCCGAATGCGGCGCTTAACGGTTCCTACAGCGTGAACCCCTAGTCTGGGCGGTCATGACGCCCGTCCAGACGCCGCCCGATCTACGCGCCCTGACCACGCTGCGGTTCCTCGCGGCGCTGTGGGTGGTGCTGTTCGCGGCCTGGCCGCATCTGGACGTCGCCTTCACGCCCATCGCGGTGACGAAGGGCTATCTGGGCGTCGAGGTGTTCTTCGTCCTGTCCGGATTCATCCTCAGCCACGTCTATCTCGAGGCGGCGGGACAAGGCCGGGCGGCCGGATTCAGCTATCGCGGCTTCCTGTGGGCGCGGATCGCGCGGGTCTATCCGCTGCATCTGGTGACCCTGGCGGGCATGATCGGCCTCGGCGTCGCGGCGACGGTCGCCGGCCTGACCGTCAGTGAGAGCCTGCTGGACTGGCGCTCCCTGCCGGCCCACCTGAGCCTGACCCACGCCTGGGGCCTGGCCTCGAGCGCGGCCTTCAACCATCCGTCGTGGTCGATCTCGGCGGAATGGTTCGCCTATCTGGGCTTTCCCGCCTTCGCCTTCGCAGCCTGGCGGATGCGCGAGCGGCCGGTGCTGGCCGCCGCGATCGCCGCCGGAGCCGCCCTGGTCCTCTACGCCGCCTTCGAACGCGTCGCCGGCTTCTCCCTGACCGAGGCGACCTTCCGCTGGGGCGCGCTGCGGATCGTGCCCTGTTTCGCGCTCGGCTGCGCCCTGTACCTGATCCACCGCCGCGCCCCGGTGCGTCCCGCGGCCCTGATCGCCCTCGTCTCGGGGATCGGCCTGCTCGGCAGCGCCGTACTGGGCCTGTGGGATCCGCTGGTGGTGCTGTTCGCGGGCGGGCTGATCCTCGGGCTCGGCGGCCTCGACAACGCCCGCGCCGGCGTCCTCGGCTCCAGGGCCGGGGTCTATCTCGGCGAGATCTCCTATTCGATCTACATGGTCTGCGCCCCCGTCCTGCTGATCGGCGTCAACGCCGCGGCGCGGCTCACGGGGGCCGATGACAAGAAGCTTCACATCATTGTGTGGCTGGCGGTTCTGGCCCTGATTCCGGTCGCCGCGGCCCTGACCTACCACCTCGTCGAACGCCCGGCCCGCAAGGCTTTGCGGGGGCTGGCGACTCGCTACGGCTCAGGTCAAGCGGCCTTGAAGCCACAGGCGGATTCGCCTGAAGGGGTGCTTCAACCCTCGGAAACTATCGTCTAAGGCTAAGTTGCTGAAACAGGTCGGGACCCACGCCAGCATGATCAAACGGCTCACAGCCGCCGCGTTCGCGGCGACCCTCGGTTTCCTTGCGCTGGGCGGCATGGCCCCCGCCGCGAAGGCCGACGAGCCGTACTGGCAGTGCGTGACCTTCGCCCGGATGTTCTCCGGCATCGAGATCTTCGGCGACGCCCACACCTGGTGGTCGCAGGCCCAGGATCGCTTCCAGACCGGCCATCGCCCCCAGACCGGCGCCGTGCTGACCTTCCAGCCCAGCGGCCGGATGAGCCGGGGCCACGTCGCCGTGGTCTCCGAAATCCTGACCGACCGGGTCATCCGCATCACCCACGCCAACTGGGGCGGCAGCCGCGGCAAGGTCGAGGAGAACGTCACCGTCGTGGACGTCTCGGGCGCGAACGACTGGAGCGCGGTCAAGGTGTGGTACAACCCGATCAATGATCTGGGCACCACCGTCTATCCGACCTACGGCTTCATCTACAAAGCCCCGGCGCAGCCTTCGGACGGCCTGCTCATGGCCTCGATTCCGAACGCGGACGGCCAGCCCTGATCCCCTGACCCCCGCCGGGACGATCTGCCCATGATTCGCGTCTATCGCGCGGGCTGCCGGACCTGCGAACCCCATGTCGGCGACGTCGCCGCCTGGACGCTGCCGACCGACGCCGTGTGGATCGACCTGGTGAACCCGACGATCGGGGAGGATCGCGCCGTCGAGGCGGCGCTGGGCCTGTCCGTGCCGACGCGCGAGGAGATGGCGGAGCTGGAGGCCTCCAGCCGCCTCTACCGCGAGAACGGCGCCACCTACGTCACCGCCGACATCATCCAGCACGGCGACGCCGACGTGCCGGGGCTGGATCCGGTGACCTTCGTGCTGACCGGCGGTCCGCTGGTGACCATCCGCTATTTCGACCCCAAGCCTTTCACCATGCTGCTGGACAAGCTGGATCGCGAACCGGCCCTGTGCGGCTCCGGCGCGGACCTGTTCCTGAACCTGATGGAAGCGATCATCGACCGGGCGTCCGACGTCCTGTCGACCAACGCGGCCAAGGTCGAGGGGGTGTCGAACCACGTCTTCAGCGGCCACAAGACCGTCGGATTCGAGAAGCTGATCACCAAATTGGGGCGGGCCCACATCGCCAACGCCCGCATCGAGCAGAGCCTGGCGGGACTGGCCCGCATCTTCGCCTTCGCCGCCCTGGACGACCGGATCGAGAAACAGCCCGAGGCCCGCGAACACATCAAATCCCTGGCCCGCGACGCCCAGAGCCTGATCTCGCATAACCAGGCTGTGGCGGCCTCGATCGACTTTCAGCTGTCGGCGGCGCTCGGCCTGATCAACATCGAGCAGTCGTCGATCATCAAGATTTTCTCGGTGGCGGCCGTGGCCTTCCTGCCGCCGACCCTGATCGCCTCGATCTACGGGATGAATTTCGACCATATGCCGGAGCTGCCGCAGGTCTGGGGCTATCCGGCCGCGATCGCCGCCATGGTCATCTCGGCCCTTCTGCCGCTGGCCTGGTTCAAGCGGAAGGGCTGGCTGTAGCGGTCACGCTTGACCGCGGCGGTTCTCCCGCGCTCCATGCCGGCAACCCGGGAGACACCCATGCGCGCCTTCGCCCTGACCGCCACCGCCATCCTCGCCCTGTCGGCCTGCTCCCCACCGGCTGAAGCGCCGAAGGAACCCGATCCGGCACCGGCGCCCGCGCCTGTGCTGGCCGGCATCGATCTGACGAAACCGTTGCGCGCCCTCGGCACCGAACCGTTCTGGGCCGTCGAGCTGACCGGGTCGGAACTGGTCTATTCCGGCGCCGACCGGCCCGAACAGCGGGCGCCGCAGGGGGCCCCGAACGTCCAGGGCACGATGGCGGTGTGGGAATCCACCACCGGGGCCGGCAACGCGATCAAGGTCACCCTGACCGCCACCGACTGCAGCGACGGCATGAGCAGCCGCACCTGGCCGCTGACGGCCATGGTCGAGATCGGCGGAGAAACGCTGATGGGCTGCGCCGCCACCGTGAGCGCGATCATGTCGACCGGCGAAAGCGGCCGTGTCGTGGACGGCGCCCAGCCGGCGCCGGCTCAACCGACCGGCTGATCCCTCAAGGTTCGTAGGGCGCCCAGCCGGGCGAAGGCGATGGTCAGCGCCTTGCGCCGGGCCGGGGCCAGCGGAATCGAAACCGCGTCCCGCACGACCGCGCCGCCGAAGCCGTCGGCGACGATCAGCCCCGGTTCGTCCGGCAGGATGTCGGCCGGAAACTCCGGCGCCACGGCGAAATAGAACAGGTCGCAGTACGGCCGGTACTCGCCCCATTTCCGGTCGACCCGGAAGTCGTCCAGCCCCGACTTGACCTCGCAGATGGCGATCTCGCCGCGCGGGCCCAGCGCCATGACGTCGGCCCGGCGGCCGTTGGGCAGGCCGACCTCGAGCAGGGGCGCATAGCCCATGTCCGCCATCAGCCGCGCGGCGCCGCGGGTGACCGACAAGGTCGTCGCGGGACGGCTGAAAACCAGGTCGATGTGCAGGACGGCGGCGGGCACGCCCCTCTATGTTCCGTTTGTGTTCCAGTTTCAAGCATCAGGGCCCCCGGCGGGCCGGGCCAATCTGTCCACAGGCGCGGGCGGCCCGGGATTGCCGCTTCGGAGAACGCGGGATTATTAACCATGGATCGGAGGACGCGGGGGTCGCGATGCGGAGGCTGGTTGACGAGGATCGGCGGGCTAGGCGCAACCGCGACACAGGCGGACTGTGGCTGATCAACCTTCTCGTCTCGGCGCTGATCGCCACGCTCGGCCTCTATGTCGTCCGCGCCGACGACACCCGCCATGACGCACGCACGGCGGCGGCGATGGTGGCGGCGCTGCCGGGCCAGATCGCGACGACGCCCGCCATGGCGGCGTCGCGGGAGGACTGAGCCGCCCGGCCGTGTGCCGACCGCCTCCCCGGCCAGGTCGCGGGCCTTCAACTCGACCCGGATCGGCAGCCGCCCCTGCCGTTCGGGCAGGCGGTCGAGAATCTGGCGGGGTGATGCGCTCCGCGAGGCGCCGCATTCGCCATCGATGCCGTCTCAGCAGGCGTCAATCCAGGCGATCTCGCGACCGGTAAGTCGCTCATAGCTCGCGCGGGCATCGGGATCGAGGCTCCACTCGATCTCGATATTCGTCAGGCCCGCGCCCGCGATCACCCCGGGCGCCAGCCACGCCAGTCCCCGATCGGGCACAGCGGCGGGGATGCAAGCGGCCAGCGACCGCCCCGCAGGGTTGTCAGCCGCCAGGAGCGACGATCGCGTGAACAGCAGGCTCGCGCCGTGGGGGACGACGAACCGGTCAGCCACTGTCGCGATGGCGGCGCATTCCCGGTAGCAATGACCTGACATGCGGACAGACCCGCCAGCCGCATTGACCATGTGGGCGATCTTCAGCGCGCTCGCCAGGTCTCCACCGTCGCCGCTCACGACCACTGTATCGTCCGGCCGGATCATGGGCCGCAGGGCCTCGACGCCCGCTTCCGTGAAGCGGCCCTGGTAAACCAGATAGTCCGCCGGCGACCGCCCGATCTGATACTCCGGCCGGCGGACGCGGGAGCCGGCCGGGAGCGACGGGACGGGCACAGGCGCAGGCGGAAGGACCGACGGTGTCGGGGGATCCTGCGACAGGACATGAAGCAGTGCGAGCAGAAGCATCCCGACACCCTGCCGCAAGCTTTGCGGTCAGGCCAGTCCGCCCGCCGACGTCAGAGGATGAAGCGGCTGAGGTCGGCGTCGCGGGCCAGATCGGCGACCTTCTCCCGCACCTGATCGCCGTCGAAGGCCACGGTCTGGCCCGAGAGGTCCGCGGCCTTGAAGCTGGTCTCCTCCAGCACCCGCTCCAGCACCGTCACAAGCCGCCTCGCGCCGATGTTCTCGACCGTCGAATTGGCCGCCACCGCCGCGTCGGCCAGCGCCTCGATGGCGTCGTCCGTAAAGGTCAGTCTGACATCTTCGGTGGCCAGCAGGGCCTGGTTCTGTCGGATCAGATTGGCCTCGGGCTCGGTCAGAATGCGCACGAAATCATTGCGGGTCAGCGCCTTGAGCTCGACCCGGATCGGCAGCCGCCCCTGCAGTTCGGGCAGCAGGTCCGACGGCTTGGCGACATGGAAGGCCCCCGAGGCGATGAACAGCACATGGTCGGATTTCACCGGCCCGTATTTCGTCGACACCGTGGTGCCCTCGATCAGCGGCAGCAAGTCGCGCTGGACCCCCTCGCGGCTGACATCGGCTCCGGAGGCGCCCTGCCGGGCCGCCACCTTGTCGATCTCGTCGAGGAAGACGATGCCCTCGTTCTCGGCCAGCAGCAGCGCCTCGCGGGTCAGGCTGTCCTGATCCAGCAGCCTGTCGCTCTCCTCGGTGACGAGGGGGCCGACGGCGTCGCGCACCGGAAGCTTGACCGTCTTGGTGCGGCCGCCGCCCAGCTTGCCCAGCATCTCCGAGAGATTGATCATGCCGACGTTGCCGCCGCCGGGCAGGTCGAACCCCTGCATCGGCGAACCGGTGTCGGCCAGCGACAGCTCGACCTCCTTGTCGTCCAGTTCCCCCGCGCGCAGCTTCTTGCGGAAGCTGTCCCGGGTCGCCGGCTGCGAGCCCGGCCCGACCAGGGCGTCGAGGATGCGTTCCTCGGCGGCGGCCTCGGCCTTGGCCTTGACGCCGGTGCGGCGCTTCTCTCGCACCATGACCAGGGCGGATTCGACCAGGTCGCGCATGATCTGGTCGACGTCGCGGCCGACGTAGCCGACCTCGGTGAATTTGGTCGCCTCGACCTTGAGGAAGGGCGACCCCGCCAGCCGGGCCAGCCGCCGGGCGATCTCGGTCTTGCCGACGCCGGTGGGGCCGATCATCAGGATGTTCTTGGGCGTGACCTCGTCGCGCAGGTCCTCGGGCACGCGCTTGCGCCGCCAGCGATTCCTCAGGGCGACAGCCACGGCGCGCTTGGCGTCGTCCTGGCCGACGATGAAGCGGTCGAGTTCGGAAACGATTTCGCGGGGAGAGAGGTCGGTCATGGGACGCAGATAGGGCGGCTCAGCCCCCGGCGGGAGGGGGCGGCGGCGCTGGAGGCGGCGGCGGGGCCGGGATCAGCTGCGCCAGCACGATCTTCCAGCCGGCCTCCTGCCTTTGCCACAGCCGTACATAGTGCCCCGTTCGCGCCTGCCCGTCCCGGGTCCAGGCGGCGCCTCCGTAGGTCCAGACCAAGTCCCCGGCCTGCGACGACCCGCCGCCCTCAGCGGGACCGAAGGCGAACCCGGCCGGCCATCCCTCCAGCGCCCCGGCGAAGGCCTCGCGCCCGATCGCCGGCGGAAAAGGCGCCACATAGAGCCGCCCGTTGTCAGCGAGCATGCGCAGATGAACCGCTTTCTGGTCGTGGGCGAAGGCGGCCAGTTCGGCCTCCACAGCCTCGACCTCGATCATGGCCCGTTCCGGCGAGGCGGAGCCCTGCGCGGCCACCGGCAAAATCGCCGGCTCGCTGTCCGGTCCCGGCACGTCGGCCGCGCTGGCGCCCGAGCCGCCGTCGTAGACCCATTTCCACGAGCCGTCGGGCTGGCGCATCCAGATGGTGAAATAGTGCCCGGTCCGCTGGCCGTTCAGCGCCACGCCGCCGGTGGTGAAGCCGAGGTCGCCGGAGCGGGCGATGCCGGCGAAATTCGGCCACCACTCCAGCAGCGGTTCGTCGGCGGGTTTCGGTCCGTCCGGATAGACCTCGCCGATGGTGCGCGGCTCTCCGCCCGCGATCAGGATCGCCTCGGGAACCGACCATTTGTTGAAGCTGCCGGCGATGCCCATCGACGGCGCATCGGCCGCGAAGGCGCGTTCGGCGGCCACCACCTCCGCCACGTTCGGCGTCTGGGCGAGAGCCGGTGAAGCCAGCAGGGCAAGGGGCAGGGCGAGAGCGGCGAGATGGCGCATGGGATCCTCCGCCGGCATGGAACGCCAGCCGGGCGGCGCTGTCCCGTTAAATCCCTGTCAGGGTCAGTCCAGCGTCTCCACGGTCAGGTTGCCGTTGGTGTAGACGCAGATGTCCGCGGCGATGGCCATCGACCGGCGGGCGATGGTCTCGGCGTCCATGTCGGAATGGTCCAGCAGGGCGCGGGCGGCGGCGAGGGCGAAATTGCCGCCCGAACCGACCGCCGCCACGCCATGCTCCGGTTCGAGCACGTCGCCGACCCCGGTGACGGTGAAGATCGAGGTCTTGTCTGCAACCAGCAGCATGGCCTCGAGGCGGCGCAGGTAGCGGTCGGTGCGCCAGTCCTTGGCCAGGTCGACGCAGGCCCGGGCCAGCTGGTCCGGATACTGCTCCAGCTTGGCCTCGAGCCGCTCGATCAGGGTGAAGGCGTCGGCCGTGGCCCCGGCGAAGCCCGCCAGCACCTTGCCGCCGGCGAGCGTCCGCACCTTGCGCGCGGCGCCCTTGACGATGGTCGGGCCCATGGAAACCTGGCCGTCGCCGGCGATCACCGTGCGGCCGTCCTTGCGCACCGCGAGAATGGTGGTCCCGTGCCAGCCCGGGGCGGAAGTGTCGTTCGCGTTCGTCATCCGTTTCAGATGGAGACGAAAATGCGGCGCGGCAAGCCGTTTGCGACGTGATTCCAATAGCCAGGCTGAGCCATATTCTGACCAATCCAGGCCATTAGCCTGACAATCCATACCCCAGAAATTGCCATATGAGGGAAGCGTCGTGCTTCACCGCGTGATCTACGCCAGCGAAGCCGTCGGCGCCGTCGGCGCCTCGACCCTGTCCATCGCCCAGATCCTGGGCGTCTCCGAGCGCAATAACCGCCGCGACCACCTGACCAGCTGCGTCATGTTCCACCAGGGCCATATCCTGCAGGCGATCGAGGGCCAGCGCGCCGATGTGGACCGCCTGATCCGGCGCCTGCTCGACGACCCGCGGCATTCCGGCTTCCGCATCCTGATCGACGCGCCGATCAGCGCCCGCCGCATCCACGAGCCCATGGGCCTGTGCGGGGATCCCGCCGCCCTGCTGGAACGGGTCGGCCTCAACTGCCTGTCCCGCGTCACCGCCAACGAGGCCGAGGCGCTGCTGGATATCCGCAAGGCCGCGTGACGTCCCCCGGCGGAGGGCGTGACGGGCGGCTCCGGAGGCCCTAACTGGGACGGGTGAGCTTTTCCGACGACGAGATCGAGCGCTATGCGCGCCACCTGGTGCTGGCCGAAATCGGCGGCCCGGGCCAGCAGCGGCTCAAGGCCGCGCGGGTGGCCATCGTCGGCCTCGGCGGGGTCGGCGCGCCTGCGGCCCTGTATCTGGCGGCGGCGGGCGTCGGGACGCTGCGGCTGATCGACGACGATGTGGTCGGCCTGTCCAACCTGCAGCGCCAGATCGCCTTTTCGGACCAGAGCATCGGCGACCTCAAGGTCGAGGCGGGCGCCCGACGGCTGGCCGGGCTCAATCCCCATGTGGAGATCGAGGACGCGGCCGAGCGGCTGACCACCGCCAACGCCGCCTGGCTGCTGGAAGGCAGCGACCTCGTCATCGACGGCACGGACGATTTCGCGACCCGGTTCGCGGTCAACGCCGCCTGCGTCGCCGGCGGCGTGCCGCTGGTCTCGGGCGCGCTGGGCCGCTGGAGCGGCCAGGTCGGGGTGTTCGCGCGGCGGCCCTGCTATCGTTGCCTGGTGCCCGACATCCCGCCGGACGCCGAGACCTGCGCCCGCGTCGGCATAGTCGGGGCGCTGGCGGGCGTGGTCGGCGCCATGGCCGCGCTGGAGGCGATCAAGCTGATCACCGGCGCGGGTGAGGCCCTGACCGGACGGCTGCTGATCTATGACGGCCTGGCCGGCGTGGCGCGCACGGTCGGCGTCCCCGCGGACCCGGCCTGCCCGGTGTGCGGCTAGGGCGCGGCCGCCACATCCGGCGCCGGGGCCGCGGGACCGCCAACGGGCAGGTGGCGGCCCAGGAAGGAAGCGATCTCGGTCAACACCAGGGACTCCTCGGCGGTCGACCAGTCGCTGTGATCGGCGTCCTCCATGATCACCAGCCGCACATCTTTCCCGGCCCGGCGGAGCGCCCGGTCCATGTCGCGCGACTGGGCCGCAGGGACCACATCGTCCTTATCGCCGTGGATCAGCAGCACCGGCGGACGCCAGGCCTCAACCCGGCGCAAGGGCGAGGCCGCCTCGATGCTTTCGCGGTCGGTGCGCGGGTCCCCGATCGACCGGACCCAGTAGTCATACCGGTCGGAGTCCGATCCGGCCTCGGAGCGCTCCCAGCGCAACATGGTCAGAAGGTCGCTCGGTCCGGCGATCGAGATGACGCAGCGGTACAGGTCGGGCTGGGTCGCCCCGCCCAGCAGCGCCGCATAACCCCCATAGCTGGCGCCCATGATGCAGACCTGCCCGCGGTCGGCGAGGCCCTGGCCGATCAGATGCTCGACGCCGGCTGTGACATCGCCCTGCATGCGGCCTCCCCACTGGCGGTGTCCCGCTTCGGTGAACGCCTTGCCCATGCCCGATGAGCCGCGGAAATTGGGCTGGAACACCTGGTAGCCCCGCGTCGCCAGGAACTGGGCCCAGGTATTGTAGCTCAGGGTGTCGCGCGCCTCCGGCCCCCCGTGCGGCAACACTACCAGCGGAAGGACGGCGTCCGGCGCGGCCCCGGGCGGTCGCGTCAGGTAGCCGAACAGGGCCTGGCCGTCGGCGGCGGCGTAGTCGACCCGCCTCATCTGGCCAAGGCCGGCCTCCGGCAGGCGCGGATAGATCGAGCCGATGTAATTCATGTGCCGGTCAGCGACGTTGAACAGGTAGTATTCCCCGGGATTGTCTGGCGCCGAGGCGCGGACAAGCCAGCGCGAGCCATCCTCGGCCTGGGAGACGACGCGCACACTCCAGTCATCGCCGAAGAAGCGGCGGATGCCGGTCATGACCGCATCCTCGCCCGGATCCTTGAAGTCGCAGCGATAGATGTCGGCCCAGTAGCAACCGGCGACCAATTCCGAGGTCTCGGCGTCGAAAACGGCCCCGGTGACGTCGTATTCGGGATGGCTCCACATCGCTGGCCCCATGGTGCGGGTGGCGAAGTCGAACACATGCACCGCGGCCGTGTTGGCCCCCTCGGCGGCCTCCGGCTGGACGGCGACGTAATATTTGCCCGGTTCGTCCGTCGCGCCAAGGAATTGATAGTCTGGCAGGTCGCGTATTTCGTCGCGCCGGATACGATAGACCTCGCTCCAGCCGCCGTCGGGATTCAGGGCCTCCATCAGGACCACCCGACCCGTCGCGCCCCGATAGGCGATGCGGCCGACCACGTCGCCGCGGCGGTCGGTCAGATAGTCCAGAACCCGACGATGGCCGTCGATGATCCTCTCGGCCTCGCCGGTCAGGACGTGCACGCGCGCAACATCCAGGCCGCCGAGGCTGTCGCGATAGCGCATCAGGATGTGGTCCGGATCGTCCCGCAGGGTGTCGAGAAGTTCGCCCGGGAGCGCGTCCTCCGTCCCGGGGGCCTTGAGCCGCACGAAGCTGCTTCCGTCGCGAGGAACGGAAAGGACGGACTCGCCGTAGGTCAGGGCGCGGATGCGGCCGTTCTCGCGCCCGCCGGCGCGGCGGATTTCGAGGCGGGTCATGCCCACCAGCAGGCGGTCATCGGACTTCCAGCGGATCCAGTCGATGTAGACTCCGCCGAAATGCTCGCGCGCCTGGCCGCCATCGAGCGAAACTCCCGTTCCCTCCTGTAGGTCGTGAATCTGCACCGAGGTCTCGTCGCCGCGGCGGACCGCCCAGGCGAGGTAGCGGCCGGAGGGCGACAGGCTGGCCTGGCTGAGCGCCGGCCCCTCGACGAAGTCGGCGATCGTCGGCGGATCGGCCAGCACCGGCGGGGCGACGAATATGATGGCGGCTACGCACGCGGCGGCGACTACACGGAAAGACTGCATTGGACGCCCCTGATTCCCGTTCAAGGGTTTCGGCGAGAGGGCGTTGTCCGTCAAGCCGGCCGCGTTCCCCGGGGGCTGGTTCAGAGCATCGCGGGAATCACCCGGTCGGGCGGGCGGTGGCCGTTCTGGAAGGTCAGGATGTTGGCGATGACCCGGTCGCCCATGTCCTGCCGGGCCTCGAGCGTCGCCGAGCCGAGATGGGGCAGCAGCACGACATTGGCGTGGCCCAGCAGGCCGGGATGGACCGCCGGTTCGCGTTCGTAGACGTCCAGCCCGACCCCGGCCAGCGCGCGCCGCGCCACCGCGTCGGCCAGCGCCGCCTCGTCGATCAGCTCGCCGCGGGCGGTGTTGATCAGCAGGGCGTGCGGCTGCAGCCGGGCCAGACGTTCGGCGGACAGCAGGTGGTGCGTCTCCTTCGTCGCCGGGCAGTTCAGCGAGATGATGTCCATCCGCGCCAGCATCTGGTCCAGATCATCCCACCAGGTCGCGCCCAGCTCCTCGGCGATCATCTCCGGGACCGGCTTGCGGTTGTGGTAGTGGACCTGCATGCCGAACGCCTTCGCCCGGCGCGCCAGCGCCTGGCCGATGCGGCCCATGCCGACGATGCCCAGCCGCTTGCCCCACAGCTTTCGCCCCATCATCCACGTCGGGGTCCAGCCCTCGAACCGCCCCTCGGCGACGACCTGGGCCCCTTCGACGATCCGCCGGCTGACCGCGAGGATCAGCGCCATGGCGAGGTCAGCGGTGTCCTCGGTGAGCACGCCCGGGGTGTTGGTGACGATCAGCCCCCGCCCCACGGCCGCCTCGACGTCGATGTGATCCACGCCCGCGCCGAAGTTGGCGATCATCTTCAGCTGCCCGCCGGCCGCCGCGATCAGGCCGGCGTCGATGGCGTCGGTGATGGTCGGGACCAGAACGTCGGCGCGCGCCACGGCCGCCTCCAGGGCGGTCCGGTCCATCGGCGCATCGGTCAGATTCAGCTCGGCGTCGAACAGCTCGCGCATCCGCGTCTCGACCGCGTCCGGCAGGCGTCTGGTTAACACGACCTTAAGTCTGGGCGCGGACATTCGGAGCCTTCGATTTCACGGACGTCCACGTGTCTAGCAAAGCTCGTCCCCGCTTCCAAAGGCTGGTTGCAACCGCCGCCGCCGTTTGCGCGGCCGTGCTGGCCGGGGCCGCGCAAACCATGCCCGACGGCCGTCCGACGCCCAGCGGCCAGCCGGTGCCCCGCTGGCTGTCGCTGAAATCGTCCGAGGTGCACGCGCGCTTCGGGCCCGGGCTCGACCACCGCATCCTGTGGGAATACCGGATCTCCGGCCTGCCGGTGCAGGTGATCGCCGAGACCACCGAATGGCGCAAGATCTGCGATCCCGAGGGCGCCGTCGCCTGGGTCCACCGTAGCGTGGTGTCGAGCCGCCGCAGCGTCTTCAACGCGTCGGAGCGCGAGATTCCCATCCATGCCGGACGGTCGGAGACCTCGCCGGTGCGGGCCCGGCTGTCGCCCCGCTCGCTGGTCGCCATGGACGAGTGCGAGGACGGCTGGTGCCGCGTCCGGGCCGGGCGGCTGCGCGGCTGGGTGCGCCAGTCCGCCGTGTTCGGCGCCCAGGAACGCCCCCTGTGCAACGCGGCGCGACCGGCGGGAACGGGACGGCGCTGAAGCCTTGCGCCGACAGCAGTGGTTGAGCCCGCTCCCGCGCTCGTGTAACCCGACGGCCACACCCGGCCAGGAGCGGCGTCCGCGCCGCCGGCCATCTGAATGCGAGCGCCCGTGACCCAACCCGATCGTCCCTCTTCGTTCGACTATGAGGCGCTGCTGGCTTCCGGCCGGGGCGAACTGTTCGGCGAGGGCAATGCGAAGCTGCCGGCCCCGCCGATGCTGATGTTCGACCGCATCACCACGATCAACGCGGACGGCGGCGCCCACGGCAAGGGCTATGTCGAGGCCGAGCTCGATATCCATCCCGACCTGTGGTTCTTCCAGTGCCATTTCATCGGCGATCCGGTGATGCCGGGCTGCCTCGGCCTCGACGCCATGTGGCAGCTGGTCGGCTTCTACCTCGGCTGGATCGGCGGCCCGGGCCGCGGCCGGGCGCTGGGCGTCGGCGAGGTCAAATTCACCGGCCAGGTGACCCCGGACGTCAGGAAGGTGGTCTACAAGATCGATCTCAAGCGGGTCATCAACCGCCGCCTGGTCATGGGCATCGCCGACGGGGTTCTCGAAGCCGACGGCGTCCCCATCTATACGGCCACCGACATGCGGGTCGGCCTGTTCGGCGCGACGGAACCCGTCGGCGGCTGATTCGTCATTAGATCGCGGGAAACGCGGCGGTCAGAGTTCAAGAAGGAAACCACCATGCGGCGTGTCGTCGTCACCGGACTGGGTATCGTCTCATCCATCGGCACGGGCCAGGATGAGGTCACCGCCTCCCTGCGCGAGGCGAAATCCGGCGTGCAGCACGCTGCCGACCACGCCGCGCACGGCTTCCGTTCGCAGGTCTGGGCCCCGCCGTCGCTGGGCGTGGCCGCCGAGGACTGGGCCCCGCTGGTCGACCGCCGCGCCGCCCGCTTCCTCGCCAACGGCACCGCCTGGGGCCACATCGCCTTCGAGGAGGCGCTGAAGGACTCGGGCCTGACGCCCGACGAGATCAAGTCCGAGCGCATCGGCCTGATCGTGGGCGAGGGCGGCCCCTCGACCCAGGTCATCCTGCAGGCGGCCCAGACCACCATCGACAAGGGCTCGCCCAAGCGCATCGGCCCCTTCGCCGTGCCCAAGGCCATGGCCTCCGGCCCCTCGGCCGTCCTGGCCACCTGGTTCGAACTCAAGGGGATCAACTATTCGATCTCCTCGGCCTGCGCGACCAGCGCCCACTGCATCGGCGCGGCCGCCGAACAGATCGCCTGGGGCAAGCAGGACGTGGTCTTCGCCGGGGGCGTCGAGGACATCGACTGGTCGATGTCGAACATGTTCGACGCCATGGGGGCCATGTCGTCCAACTTCAACGAATCCCCGGCCACCGCGAGTCGGGCCTATGACAGGGACCGCGACGGCTTCGTCATCGCCGGCGGCGCCGGCATCGTGGTGCTGGAAGAATACGAAAGGGCCGTGGCCCGCGGCGCGACCATCTACGCCGAGGTCACAGGCTACGGGGCCAATTCCGACGGCTACGACATGGTCGCCCCCTCGGGCGAGGGCGCCGAGCGCTGCATGAAGATCGCGCTGGAAATGGCCGGCAATCCGAAGATCGACTACCTCAACCCGCACGGCACCTCGACCCCGGTGGGCGACTCCAAGGAGATGGGCGCGGTGCGCAACGTCTTCGGCGACCAGATGCCGGTGATCTCCTCGACCAAGTCGCTGACCGGCCACTCGCTCGGCGCGGCGGGCGCGCAGGAGGCGATCTACTGCCTGCTGATGATGAAGAACGGCTTCGCGGCCGAGAGCGCCCATATCGAAAACCTCGACCCCGAGTTCGAGGGCATGCCCATCCTGCGCCAGCGCCACGACGGCGAACTGACGCATGTCATGTCCAACAGCTTCGGCTTCGGCGGGACCAACGGCACGCTGATCCTGTCGAAGGTCTAGGCCGCCTCGACCATCCGCTCCTGCGTCATCGCCAGGCGGATGGCGTTCAGCAGGGCGTCGGGCTGGATGGGCTTCTGGACCACCCCGTTCATCCCGGCCGCGCGATAGCCCGCAGCGTCGCGCTCGTCGGCGTTGGCGGTCAGGGCCAGGATCGGCAGACGCGCCGCGGCGGTCGGCAGGGCGCGGATGGCCCGCGTCGCCGCGACCCCGTCCATCACCGGCATCTTGATGTCCATCAGGACCAGGTCGAACGGTTTCGTCGCCGCCAGTTCGGCCGCCGCCCGCCCGTTCTCCGCCGTCTCGAATGTGCAGTTGAACAGCTCCAGCAGCTTGCCGGCCAGGAAGCGGTTGGCGGCGTTGTCGTCGGCCACCAGCACATGCAGGGTTGCGTGCGGCGTCGGCTCGGCCATGACCTCGGCGGCGGCCAAGGCGCTTTCCTCGGCCGCCGGAACCGTCACCACGAAGCGGAAGCGCGCTCCGCCCCGGGGCGACGCCCCGGCCGCGATGGAGCCGCCCATCCGCTCGACGATCTGCCGGCAGATGGCGAGGCCCAGGCCGGCTCCCGCGCCTTCCCGGGCGGCGTCGCCGGTGTTGAACGGTTCGAACACGGTCGCCGCCTCGGCCTCGGAGAGGCCCGGCCCTGTATCGTCGATCACGCCGACGACCTGAACGCCGTCCTCCGTCTCCGAGGCGTCGAGGTCGACCAGGACCTCGCCGGCGTCGGTGAATTTGATGGCGTTGCCGATCAGGTTGTTGAGCAACTGTTTCAGCCTCTGGACGTCGGCCGTCACCCACTCATGCCCCATGGTGTCGCCGCCCACCCGCAGCCGCAGCCCCTTCTCCTCGGCCCGCGCCCGCCACAGGGCGTCGAGGTCCGCGATCAGGGAGCCCAGTCGCATCGGCGCGGGTTCCAGCGTCAGCATGCCCGCCTGGGCCCGGGACATGTCCAGGGCGTCGGTGAGCAGCCGCAACAGGCTCTGACCCGACGCCAGGATGGTCTCCACGTGGGGCCGCAGCTCCTCCTGGGTGAGTTTGCGCTCCATCAGGCCTGCGACGCCCAGCACGCCGTTCAGTGGCGTACGAATCTCGTGGCTCATCACCGCGAGGAATTCCGACTTGGCCCGGCTGGAGGCGCGGGCCTCGGCCTCGGCCAGCGCCAGGCCCCGGGCCAGTTCGCCCATCTCCTGCGCCCGCCGGCGGTAGAGGGCGCTTCCGGCCTGCAGCACCTCCAGAATCGTGCCCACGCCGACGTAGCGGCCCTTCGACACGGCGATGAAGCCGCCCAGCAGCGCACCCGCCTCGGATGAATCGATCGCGTCGAAAAAGGCCTCGGCGCCCTGTTCGGCGCGTACGATCATCGGCGTCCTGTTCATCAGGGCCGAGATCGGTCGCCTCGCGTAGAGCTCCCGCCCGAACGCCGCCGCCATGCTCGACAGGAAGACGTTGCGCTCGACCAGCCCCAGCGGCCGACTCTCGTCGTCGACGACCGCGATCACAAGGGTGTTCGGCTCGGCCTTGAACCGGTCGTAGACTGCCGACCCCGGGGTGTCCGGGGTCACGGGTGTCGCCGTCTCCGCATAGTCGCCGATCCGCGCCATTTCCGCTCCCCGTTGCCGAACGGGGAACGGTCTAGGCGGCGGCGCTTAACGAGCGGTTGGCTGAATGTGAAACTTATTGAGCAATTTCAACAAGATTCATCAGGACCCGGAGCAGGGGCGACCGGCGAAGACCACCGACCTTGTTTCACGGCGCCCGTGAGTCCAGAAAGGCCCCGATCAGCAGAGGCCCCGGGCGGGCCCATAGAGATGGAGACCGACCATGGCGAGCGCCGAAGGCTGGAACATGCCCACCGGAACCCTGATGCAGGGCAAGAGGGGCCTGATCATGGGGGTGGCCAACGCCAACTCCATCGCCTGGGGCATCGCCTCGCAACTGGCGGCCCAGGGCGCAGAACTGGCCTTCACCTACCTGGGCGAGGGGCTGGAGCGCCGCGTGCGCCCGCTGGCCGAGAGCGTCGGGGCGAAACTGCTGATCCAGGCCGACGTCACCGACGACGCCTCGATGGACGCCGCCTTCGCCGAGCTGGAGAAGGAATTCGGGACCATCGACTTCGTGGTCCACTCCGTCGCCTTCGCCAACAAGGACGAGCTCAAGGGCTCGTTTGTCGACAACACCAGCCGCGACAGCTTCCTGCTGGCCATGAACATCTCGGCCTTCAGCTTCGTCGACGTAGCGAAACGCGCCTCGAAACTGATGCCCAACGGCGGCTCGCTGGTCACCATGACCTATCTCGGCTCGGAGCGGGCCATCCCCAACTACAACACCATGGGCGTGGCCAAGGCGGCGCTGGAGGCGGCGACCCGCTACATCGCCCGCGACCTCGGGCCCAGGGGCATCCGCGTCAACGCCATCTCGGCGGGCGCCATGCGCACCCTGTCGCTGGCCGGCATCTCGGGCGGGCGGGGCATGATCGCCCAGGGCCGGGCCATGTCGGCGATGAAGGAGGACACCACGATGGAGGGGGTCGCCGGCTGCGCCCTGTGGCTGTGCTCCGACCTGGGCCTGTCGACCACCGGCGAGATCATCCACGTCGACGCCGGCTTCCACATGATGGGCCTGCCGGACGGGGAGGAGGGCTGAGGCCCTCCGCTACCGCCCCAGCGCGGCCCGCTGCATCGCGAACAGCTCGGCGCAGCCGCCCTCGGCCAGCTGGAACAGGCGGTCGAACTCGGCGCGGGTGAAGCCGCGCTTCTCGCCGGTGGCCTGGATCTCGACGATGGTTCCCGAGCCGGTCAGCACGAAATTCGAGTCGGCCTCGGCGGTGGAATCCTCCTCATAGTCGAGGTCCAGCACCGGCTGGTCGCTGCACACGCCGCACGAAATGGCCGCGACCTGATCGAGGATCGGGTCGGCCTTCAGCACCCCCTCGGCGCGCAGGTAGTCGAAGGCGCTGGCCATCGCGACCCAGGCCCCGGTGATCGCCGCCGTGCGGGTGCCGCCGTCGGCCTGGACCACGTCGCAGTCCAGCACCACCTGCCGCTCGCCCAGCGCCTTCAGATCGACCACCGCCCGCAGCGAGCGGCCGATCAGCCGCTGGATCTCCTGGGTCCGGCCGGTCTGCTTGCCCGAGGCGGCCTCGCGGCGGCCGCGGGTGTGGGTGGCGCGGGGCAGCATGCCGTATTCCGCGGTGACCCAGCCCTGCCCCTTGCCGCGCATCCAGCCGGGCACATTCTCCTCGACCGAGGCGGTGACCAGCACCTTGGTATGACCGAACGTGACGAGGCAGGAGCCCTCGGCGTAGCGGTTGACCCCGGTCTCCAGCGTCACGGCGCGGAGCTGTTCGGGAGCGCGTTCTGAGGGGCGGGCGGTCGACATGAGCGATTTCCTTGGACGGGGCGGCGGGGCTGCTTATCCTGAAACCGTGAGCCTGTATTCCCCCCTGTCCGCGCCTACTGACGTCCGGCTGCGCCCGGCGACGGTCGACGACGCCGATCTGCTGGCCGGCTGGGACCGCGAGCCGCACGTCATCGCCTGTTCGACGGACGATCCGGACGCGGACGTCGCCTTCGGCGGCATCGTCTGGCGCGAGGAGCTGGCGGCGCAGTCGCCGGTCAGTTTCTACCGCATCGCCGAGGTGGACGGGCGGCCGATCGGGGTGATGCAGGTCATCGACCCGCGCCGGGAGCCGGAGCACTACTGGGGCGATATCGAGCCGGACCTGCGGGCCCTCGACATCTGGATCGGCCCGAAGGACGCGCTCGGCCAGGGCTACGGCACGCGGATGATGACCCTCGCCATCAATGATTGCTTCGCCGACCCGGCCGTGACTGCGATCGTCATCGACCCGCTGGCCTCGAACACGGACGCCCACCGTTTCTACCGGCGGCTGGGTTTCGAGCCGGTCGGCCGCCGGATGTTCGGCGAGGACGACTGTCTGGTGCATCGGCTGACGCGCGAGCGGTGGGAGGCGGGGTCGTGAAGCCGCCCCTGCTGACCCCGGCGGCGATCGAAACGGGCGGCCTCGTCGCGCTGGACGAGCGCGCCCGCGACATCTTCCGCCGCATCGTCGAGAGCTACCTCCAGACCGGGGAGCCCGTCGGGTCCCGGACGCTGTCACTGACCGGCGTGGCCCTGTCGCCGGCCTCGATCCGCAACACCATGCAGGACCTGACCCTGGCCGGCCTGCTGGGCTCGCCGCACACCTCGGCCGGGCGCATCCCGACCCACGCCGGCCTGCGCCTGTTCGTCGACGGCCTGCTCGAGATCGGCGATGTCGGGGCCGAGGAGCGGCGCGAGATCGACGCCCGGCTGGCCGGCAGCGGCCGCAGCTTCGACGAGGCGCTCAACGAGGCCTCCTCCCTGCTCTCCGGCCTGGCCGGCGGGGCCAGCATCGTCGCCAGTCCGGTCCGCGAGGCGGGCGTCAAGCATGTGGAGTTCGTGGCGCTGGGGCACGACCAGGCCCTGGCCGTGCTGGTGGGCGACGACGGCACGGTCGAGAACCGGCTGATGCCGCTCAAGGCCGGGGTGACGCCCTCGACCCTGACCGAGGCCTCAAACTTCCTCAACGCGCGGCTCAAGGGACGGCCCCTGCACGAGGCGCGCACAGAGATGCGCACCGAACTGGACGCGGCCCGCCGCGAACTGAACGCCGCCGCCGCCCGGCTGGTCGAGGACGGGCTGGCCGCCTGGTCCGGCGGGGCCGAGCGCGAGCGGGCCCTGATCGTGCGCGGCCGGGCCAATCTGCTGCAGGACAGCGAGACGGTCGAGGATCTGGAGAAGGTGCGGACCCTGTTCGACGACCTGGAGCAGAAGGAACAGCTGATCGGCCTGCTGGACGGGGTGTCCACGGCCCAGGGCGTACGCATCTTCATTGGCGCGGAAACGCGTCTGTTTTCGCTTTCGGGTTCCGCTGTGATCGCGGCGCCCTATATGACGGGCCGGCAGCGGGTGCTGGGCGCCATCGGCGTCATCGGGCCCGCGAGGCTGAACTACGCCCGTGTCATCCCGTTGGTGGACTACACCGCCCGGGTGCTGGGCCGGATTCTGGACGGACAAGAGACTTGAGCGACATTCACGACGACGACATCCCGACCTCCGGGGAACTGGCCGCCGATATCGCGGAGACGGAAGGCTACGAGACCGAACAGGACGATGGTCTTGGCCCGATCGACGCCCTGATCGCCGAACGCGACCAGTGGAAGGACCGCGCCCTGCGCGCCGTGGCCGAGGCCGAGAACACGAAGAAGCGCGCGGAGACCCAGAACAACGACGCCCGCGCCTACGCCATCCAGAAATTCGCCCGCGACCTGCTGGGCGTGGCCGACAACCTCGAGCGGGCCCTGCAGGCGGCCCCGAAGAACGCCGACGCCGGCGAGGCCGGCCTGGTCACCGGGCTGGAACTGACACAGAAGTCGCTGCTGTCGGCCTTCGAGGCCAACAATCTCAAGCGCGTCGAGCCGCAGGCCGGCGATCCGTTCGACCCGCACCTGCATCAGGCCATGATGGAGCAGCCGTCGGACGCGGTTCAGGGCGGCCGGGTGATCCAGACGCTGCAGGCCGGCTACGCCCTGTTCGGCCGCACCGTGCGCCCGGCCATGGTCGTGGTCGCCGCCAAGGGCTCCGGCGCCGCGGCCGGCAACGCCGCCTATGCGAAGGCGATGGACTCCGACGGCGGCAATTTTGACGGCACGGCCTGATCCTCCCTCTCCCCCGGGGCCACGCTTGGGGGAGGATTACTTCAACCGCCCCTCGAAGAACGCCAGCAGCTTCGCCCAGCCGTCCGCCGCGTCGGCCGGGCGATAGCTGTCGCGGTAGTCGGCGTGGAAGCCGTGCGGCGCGCCCGGATAGACCACGATCCCGCTGGCGGTCTGGCCGGCGCGCTGCAGGGCGCTGCGCATGGCCTCGACGCTGGCCAGCGGAATCCCGCGATCGGCCTCGCCATAAAGGCCCAGCACGGGCGCCTTGAGGTCGCCGGCCAGATCGACCGGCCACGGCCCGCCGGCGGCGACCTGTTCCGGCGTGGCGTCGGCGGCGGGGGCGAGGCGGCCATACCAGGCCACGCCGGCGTCGATGGCCGCGAATCGCGCCGCGGCCTGCCACACCACCTTGCCGCCCCAGCACCAGCCCGTGATCCCCACCCGTTCGGCGTTGGCCCACAACTGCTGGCTGGCCCAGTCGAGCGAAGCGGCGATGTCGCCCATGACCTGCTCATACCCCGCCGCGGCGACGATCTGCTGCACCCGCGCCATGTCCGCGATGGGCGCCGGATCCTCGACCCGGTTGAAAAAGGCCGGCGCGATGGCGGCGTATCCCGCCTTGGCCAGCCGCCGGCAGACGTCGCGGATGTACGCGTGCACGCCGAAGATCTCCGACACGACGATCACCACAGGAAAGGGCCCGGCGCCGGTCGGGCGGGCCACATAGACGGGCAGGGCGAAGCCGTCCGGGGCCGGAATGGTGGTGGTTTCGATGGTCAGATCGTTGTCGTCGGTGGCGATCGGCGCGGCCTGGCGGGCCAGCGCCGCCGGGGCGTAGCCGGCGAAGAACAGACCGCCCAGCCCGCCCGCGGCCAGGGCGCGGCGGCTGAAGCGGAAGTCGTCGGGCTCGGGGCCTTCGGGACGGATCAGGTCTGGCATAGGGGCCTCCGGCTCGGGAAAGCGGGACAGTGCCGCCGAGGCTTCCGGGCGTCGAGTCACGATTGCCGTGAAGCTGGCGCGGCCCGGCGCAGGGTCAGATTCAGTCGCCCGCCGCCGGGAATCAGGCCGGAAGAGCCCGCCAGTATCCGGTCGACTCCGTGCCGCGCCAGCCGCGCCGGACCGGTCAGGGCGCAGACGTCGCCGGAGGCCAGCCGCACCGACCGCGTCGGCCCGCCGCCGGCGGCCCCGATCCGGAACACCGCCGTGTCTCCCAGCGAGATCGACAGCACGGGCGCGCTCCGGTCGGCCTCGTCGAGGTCCTGATGCAGGCCCATCCGGGCCCCTTCCCGGTAGAGATTGACCAGACAGGCGTCCGGCGGCTCGGGCCAGCCCGTCAGCTCGCTCCACAACCGGAGCAGCCGCTCCGGCATCGGCGGCCACGGCGCGCCGGTCGCGGGATGAGTCGGTTGATAGCGATAGCCGGCCTGGTCGGAGACCCAGCCCAGCGGGCCGAGATTGCTCATCTCGACCGAGAACGGCCGGCCGGTCCTGGTCGTCGGCCGGTAGAAGGGCGCCGCCCCGACCGCCGCCAGCACCGCGTCGCGCAGGCCCGCCTGGTCCGCCGGCGAAAGCGCCCCGGGCCACAGGCGGAATCCCTCCAGCCCGGTGTCGATCTCGCCCCGGACCACGGCTCAGCGGGTCAGGTAGTAGTCGGCGATGCGGCAGACGTTGATGTTCTCGCGCAGCAGGGTCTGGCCGCCGGCGAGTTCGGCCCGCAGATCGTAGAGACAGCCGCCTGCGCCGTCGTCGATCAGCACCGGCGCGCTGGCGCCGCTCGGCACGGCGGTTCCGCCCAGCAGGTCGCCCCCGAAGGTTCCGGTCCGCACGTCGGCGGCCTGCAGCTTCTGCAACACCACGCCGGTCTGGTTGTGGACGCGGACGCGGCGGTTCTGGCCGTCGCGCGACTGCCCCTCCGGGGCCGGCGCGCCGCCGGCGAAGCCCGCGACGCCGAGCGAAACGGCGATCATGGCGGCGGTGAATGGTCTGCGGGCGATCATGGCCCCCTCCTGCCTCGGCCGTCCCGGTGTCGGGATCGGCCGTCGGAACCGACTATATGCCGTTGCGCGCTTCGTGACACACCTGACGGAGACTGATGTTGAATCGCAATCAGGCCTTGCGGGCCGGGGGGTGTTTCCCATATCGGCGACAGCCGCCGGAAAACCCCGCAGTGCGTGGGGCTTTCCGCCGGAACCGTACAACTGACCCAAGACCCTGACACCAGGGGCGGTCACGCGCGGCGCTTAGCTTTAGAAGGCCGCCGCACCGCCCGCTGAAATGGAGTGAAAGACCAAACACATGGCCAAGATCATCGGCATCGACCTGGGCACCACCAACTCGTGCGTGGCCGTCATGGACGGCAAGAACCCCAAGGTTATCGAGAATGCGGAAGGCAACCGCACGACCCCGTCGGTCGTCGCCATCCAGGACAATGGCGAGGTGCTGGTCGGCCAGCCCGCCAAGCGTCAGGCCGTGACCAACCCGACCAACACCTTCTTCGCCATCAAGCGCCTGATCGGCCGCAACTTCACGGATCCCGTGGTGGCGAAGGACAAGGGCATGGTGCCCTATGAGATCGTCAAGGGTCCGACCGGCGACGCCTGGGTCAAGGCCCACGGCAAGGACTATTCGCCCCAGCAGGTCTCGGCCTACACGCTCGGCAAGATGAAGGAGGCCGCGGAGGCCTACCTCGGCGAAACCGTGACCCAGGCCGTCATCACCGTCCCGGCCTATTTCAACGACGCCCAGCGCCAGGCCACCAAGGACGCCGGCAAGATCGCCGGCCTCGAGGTGCTGCGCATCATCAACGAGCCGACCGCGGCCGCCCTGGC
>NZ_DASPMQ010000059.1:0-45467 GCF_035626975.1 Brevundimonas sp. | reverse complement strand
CTGGACCGGCGCGGGGGCGGGCGAGGCGCCGGCGGGGGCGACGGCGGGACCTTCCGCGGCGGCCGCGGCCCTGGCGGCCAGCTGGCGCTGGGCCGCGAACCGCCCGGCCAGCTTCTCGGTCAGCTCGCGCGCGGCGGCGGGCTCCATCTGGGCCATGACGGCGGCCAGCGAGCGGGGGCGCATCGCCGCGGCGACCGGCAGGCGCACGTCATCGTCGAGGGTGGCGAACACCCGCGCCGCCTCGCGCGGACGCATGGCGGAATAGACGGCGACGAGGCGGTCGACCTCGGCCTTCTCGCGCTCGCCGACCTGCCCCAGCAGGGCCTGCACCTCGGCCTTGACGGCGGCCAGCGCCGCCACCCTGGCGTCAAGCTTCTGCTCGGCCGTGGCCATCAGGGGCAGCATCGAGGCGAGGTCGGCGTCGCGGGCGTCCAGTTCGGTGCGGCGCGCCGACAGCGACTGGATGATGCGCAGCTCGGCCGGGGAGATGCCGGCCTGCTGGGCCAGCTGTTCCGGCGTCAGGGCGCAGATGGCGGCGGCGGGCGTCGCCGGGGCCGCCGCGGGCGCGGCCTCCTCGGCCCACGCCCTGGCGCCGTCGAACAGGCCCGGGGCCACGCCGACGGCGCGGACGACCACCACCCCGCCGATGGCGATGGCGATCAGGGGCAGCAGGCGGGGGATCTTGCTCATGATCGGCTACTCCGGCCCTCAAGTCGGCGAACGCCGCGCGTTCGCCATGGGGCCACAAGGATGAGGGTCAGGCGGCGAACAGGTCTTCGTCGAGGCTGCGCCGGGCGCGGTTGAGGCTTTGCTTCGCGGATTGGTTAGCGGTCATGGCGCCGAGGATCGCCGCCACATTGCTCCCGCCGGGAGCCTTCGGGGCGGCCATGCCCTGGATGCGCTCGGCCAGCGCCGCCATGCGCAGGGCGCGGTCGTCTTCCGGAGCGGGGGCGACCGGCGCCGGGGCGGCGGGACGGGCCGGCGGCGCCTCCCGCGCCGGGGCGGCGACGGCGGGCCCGCGGGCGATCAGCGCCTCGAGCTGGGCCTTGACCTCGCGCGCCTTGACGATGCGGTCGTGCAGCAGGTCGGTCTCCTGCCCCGAGGCCCTCAGCGAGGCCAGGGCGGCCTCGGCCCGGCCCGCCGCGGCGTTCAGCTCGGTCACGGCCGAGGCGAACGCCTGCTGGCCCTCGCGCAGGGCCGTCAGCTTGCGCTCCAGCCGCACGCCGTAGCCGAGCGCCGCGACCAGCAGCAGCATCAGCACGCCGTCGAGAATCATACCGGTCATCAGCGTCTTCCCTTCGCGAGGCTTGCAGCGGTGTCGACGTCGATCGGCGCCTCGACGCGGACCGCGATGTGCTGGCCCTTGCGACCCATGCGGCCGGTGGTCAGCGGGATCGATCCCGCCCGGATCGAGATGTCCGAATCCGGCGTGGCGTTGAGCATCAGGGTGTCGCCGACCTTGAGGTTCAGCACCTGCGACAGGGGCAGCTGCTGTTCGTCGAGCACGGCGCGCACCTCGGTGCCCGTGGTCCAGAGCTCGGTGGCCAGGTGGCCTTCCCAGATGTTGTCGCGACCGAACTTCTCGCCCATGAACTGCTGCAGCAGCATCTTCCGGATGGGCTCGAGCGTGGCGTAGGGCAGCAGCAGCTCGATGCGCCCGCCGCGGTCCTCCATGTCGATGCGCAGCTTGACGAGGATGGCGGCGTTGGCCGGGCGGGCGATGGCGGCGAAGCGCGGATTGGTCTCGAGCCGGTCGAGGTTGAAATGCACCGGCGTCAGCGGCTCGAAGGCGGCGCGGGCGTCGGCCAGCACCACCTCGACCATCCGCTGGACCAGCACCCGCTCGATGGTGGTGTAGGGCCGGCCCTCGATGCGCAGGGCCGCGGTGCCGCGGCGGCCGCCCAGCAGGACGTCGACGATCGAATAGATCAGGTTGGAGTCGACGGTCAGCAGGCCGTAGTTGTCCAGCTCCTCGGCCCGGAACACGGCCAGGATCGCCGGCAGGGGGATGGAGTTCAGGTAATCGCCGAACCGGATCGACGAGATGTTGTCGAGGCTGACCTCGACGTTGTCCGAGGTGAAGTTGCGCAGACTGGTCGTCATCAGCCGCACGAGGCGGTCGAAGACGATCTCGAGCATCGGCAGGCGCTCGTAGGAAACGAGGGCCGAGTTGATGATGGCCCGGATGCCGGAGCGTTCCGAGCCGTCCTCCTCGCCAAGGTCGAAGCCGAGCAGGCTGTCGATCTCGTCCTGGTTCAGCACGCGCTCCGACAGGACCGCCGCCTCGGCGGCGGCGAGGGGATCGGCCTCGGCCAGGGGATCCGGACTTTCGGCGAAGGCCGCGTCGGTCATGCTAGTTCACCAGCATTTCTTCGATCAGCACGGCGTCGATCTTGCCCGGCGCGGCGATCAGATTGACCCGCCGCAGGATTTCGGCGCGCAGCTGGAAGCTTCCGGCCGAGCCGGCCAGATCCTCGGGCCGCAGCTCGCGCAGGAAGCTCTGGAACATGTCCTGCATCCGCGGCATCTCGGCCTGCAGGTGCTCGGCCAGGGCGGGGTCCTTCATCTCGAGGGTCAGCTTGAGCTTCAGGAAGGTGGGCCGCCCGTCGGCCGCCTGGATGTTCACCACCATGTCCGGCAGGGTGTAGAAGGTGACGCCGTCGGGGCCTTCGCTGATCACGCCCAGCGCCGGATTGGCCTCTCCGCCGGCCGCGGCCCCGTGGCCGCCGCCCTTCTTCCCGGCCTTGGCGTGTCCGCCCGCCTTCTCCGCCGCGTGCTCGCCCTCGGCGGCCTCGGCCTTGGGCTGCATCAGGAAGAAGGCCGCGCCGCCGCCGCCGCCCAGCACCACCAAGGCGGCCGGAACGACGATGAACAGCAGCGGCAGCTTCTTCTTCGCGGGCGGCGCGTCGGTCTCGCCCTCGGTCGTGACACCGTCCGTAACCGCCGGCAGGGCGGCGTCGTCGCTGGTCGCCGCGCCCTTCTTCTTGCCGAATTTGAACATGCCACCCGCCCCGAGAATCTCTCGATCCATTCGAGCCGTTTTTGGTTAACGAGGCGCTAAGAACCGGCAAATCCTGCCGGGCTCCAAATCCGTCTTCGCGCCTGAAACGCCCGGCCTGACTGGATTAACCCTGTTGGCACGGCCGTTGCGAGGGACCGGGCGAAAGGAGCCGCCCGTGGAAAACGCCGCCTATGTCGGACTGTCACGCCAGATGACGCTGCGCCGCGAGCTCGACATCGTGGCCAACAACATCGCCAATGCGGACACCACCGGCTTCAAGGTCGAGCAGCTGCTGCTCGGCGAGGAGGTCGGCGAGCGGGCCCGCAACGCCTTCGTCAGCCCCGGCGTCAGCTTCGTCATGGATAACGGCGTCGGCCGCGACTACGGCCAGGGCGCTCTGGAGCAGACCGGCCGCACGCTCGATTTCGCCATCGAGGGCGAAGGCGCCTTCTTCGCCCTGCAGGACGGCGCCGGCCCGGCCTACACCCGCGACGGGGCGTTCACCCTCGATCCGGAGGGCCGGCTGACCACCCAGGGCGGCGCGGCGGTCCAGGGCGACGGCGGCGACATCGTGCTCGATCCCCTGCTCGGCCAGGTCGCCGTGGCCGCCGACGGCACGGTCAGCCAGAACGGCCAGCCGGTCGGACGCCTCAGCGTGGTCCGGTTCGAGACGCTCGCCGTGCTCGAGAAGGGCGGCGACGGCCTCTACCGCAACGCCTCCAACGCCGCGCCCATCGACGCCAACGACGTCCAGGTGCGCCAGGGCATGCTGGAAGGCTCCAACGTCAATCCGATCCTCGAGATCACCAATCTGATCGAGATCCAGCGCGCCTACGAGAGCGTGACACGGATGATCGAGAACACCAACGACCTGTCCCGCCGCGCCGTCGAGCGCCTCGGGCGGGCCGCGTAAGGAGACCAGGACATGAGAGCGCTCAGAACCGCCGCCTCGGGCATGGCCGCCCAGCAGCTGAACGTGGAGGTCATCTCCAACAACATCGCCAACATGAACACGGTCGGCTTCAAGCGTCAGCGGGCCGAGTTCCAGGACCTGCTGTACCAGAACGTCGAGCGGATGGGCGCGCAGTCGTCCAGCCAGGGCACCGTGGTCCCGACCGGCATCCAGATCGGCGCGGGCGTCAAGGCCGGCTCGGTCTACCGCGTCACCGAACAGGGTTCGCCGACCCAGACGGGCAGCCGTTACGACGTCGCCATCGACGGGCGCGGCTATTTCCAGATCCTGATGCCGTCAGGGGAGACCGCCTTCGCCCGGGCCGGCAACTTCTCCCTGAACGGCGAGGGCCAGCTGGTCACCGACGACGGCTATGCGGTGCAGCCGAACATCTCGATCCCGCAGGATGCGATCGACGTGTCGATCTCCAAGTCCGGACAGGTCCAGGTCATCACCCAGGGCGAGACCGAGCCCCAGGTCGTCGGCCAGATCGAACTGGCCACCTTCTTCAACGAGGCGGGTCTGGAGGCCATCGGCGACAACCTGCTGCTGGAAACCGCGGCCTCGGGCCCGGCCAATGTCGGCACGCCGGGCGAGGTCGGCTTCGGCGAGCTGCTGCAGGGCTACACCGAGGCCTCCAACGTCGACGCCGTGGCCGAGATCAGCGCCCTGATCATCGCCCAGCGGGCCTACGAGATGAACTCCAAGGTCATCACCACCGCCGACCAGATGCTGTCGGTCAGCGCGCAGGTGAAATCATGAGGGCCCTGATCCTCGCCTCGGCCCTGCTGCTGCTGGCCGGCCCCGCTCTCGCCGGCCCGGTGACGCTGAAGGCCAATCCGGTGGACGCCGACGGCCAGATCACCCTGGGCGACGTGTTCGACGGAGCCGGATCGGCCTCCGGCGTCGTAATCGGCGCCCGTTCGGGCCCGTCCGTGGTGTTCGAGGCCGGCCAGCTGCAGTCCATCGCGCGCCAGTCGGGGCTGGAGTGGGCAAATCCGACCGGGTTGCGGCGGGTGGTGGTGCGGCACGCCGCCGTTGCTCCGGCTCCAACCGCCATCGCCGCCACGAACGAGACGCCCGCCGCCCCCGCCCCGGCCCGCACCGCGCCCGCCCGCACGGCCCTTGCCGACCGGATCATCAGCCGCAACGACATCGTCGAGGTCGCCTGGGAGGCCGGCGGCGTCCGCCTGACCATCAGCGGCCGCGCCGAGGGCAACGCCGCCGAGGGCCAGCGCATCGCCGTCCGCAACCTGCAGTCCGGCCGCACCATCGACGCCGTCGCCACCGCGCCCGGCCAGGCCATCGCCGGGCCCGCCGCTCAAGCCTTCCGCACCCAACAGTTCGCCGCCCGATAGAGGGAATAGAGTACCGATGCGCACCGTCCTGATCGTCTCCGCCGCCGCCCTCTCGCTCGGCGCCTGCTCCACGGCCATCGAGGCGGTGCGTGGGCCGGAACTGGCCCCCATCGGCTATCCGGCCGCCCTGGTGCCGACCAGCCAGACCTATCTGCCGTCGCCGGAACAGCAGCAGGCCGACCGCGCGGCCAGCGCCAACAGCCTGTGGCGCACCGGCGCCCGCACCTTCTTCGGCGACCAGCGCGCGCGCCGCATCGGCGACATCGTGACCGTCAGCATCGACATCGACGACCGCGCCCAGACCCAGAACTCGACCCAGCGCAGCCGCACCAACGACATCTCGGGGGGCATCACCAACTTCTTCGGCCTCGAGAACAGCCTCGGCCAGGCCTTCCCCGGCGGCTTCGACCCCGCCAACCTGGTCGGCATGGAAGGCGAGTCCAACGCCAACGGCTCCGGCTCGGTGAACCGCTCGGAAAAGGTCAGCCTGACCATCGCCGCCGTCGTCACCGACGTGATGTCCAACGGCAACCTCGTCATCCAGGGCCGGCAGGAAGTGCGCACCAACCGCGAGATCCGCGAACTGACCGTCGCCGGCATCGTGCGGCCCGAGGACATCAGTTCGGCCAACACCATCGCCCACACCCAGATCGCCGAGGCGCGCATCAGCTATGGCGGCCGCGGCGACATCAGCCGGGTCCAGGCGACCCCGGCGGCCCAGTCCCTGGTCGAGCGCTTCAGCCCGTTCTGACCGCCCACGCAGGGTCAGGCTATTCGACTTCGGCGAGCCCCCGAGCCTTGTCATCCCGGACGCCGCGAAAGCGGCGATCCGGGACGGAACGCCCGCCAACCGGGCCCTCCCGGAAATCGCGGCGCGATTGTCCGGGAGCAGGCTTACGGCCACGCTATGTCCTGAACCGTCTCCCGGATAGCTGCTGACACAGCTTCCGGGAGGACAAGGTTTGCGCATACGGCGTCCCGGATCGCCGCTGTGCGGCGTCCGGGATGACAAGACGCGTACGTTCGAACGAGGCCGCCTAACCAAGGTCGTCCCTCATCGAACCGGCCTCTCCGGACTGTGTCCTTTTCGCCGGACCCGGCAGGGATTCGTTTTCGTCGAAGCGGGGCCGTGAACCGTTAATGGAAATCAGCGTTTGCCAGCCAGACGCGAGTACCGTTTCCATGTTGAAGTTCGCCATTCCCGCCGTCGCCGCCCTCGGTCTGATCGCGGCCGCCGCCCATTCGCAGGCGACGAGCGCCGACAGGGCGGACCCGACGCCGATGAGCTGGCACCTGAGCCATGAGGGCCCGGTGGCCAAGCTGGCCTATGGCCTCGCCAATTCCGACCAACTGGCGCTGATGATGACGTGCGAGCCGGGTGGCGCGCAGGCGGCCGTCTATGGCGATGTCCAGCCCGCCACTCCGCGCCTGATCAAGGCCGCCATGTCCGACACGGCCATCGATCCGCTCAGCGGCGGCCTGGCGGACGAGACGCGAATCTCGCTGCGTGATCCCGCCCTGCAGGTTTTCGCCCGGCGTGGAACGCTCGAGGTCGAGGGCGACGCCGGTCACTTCGAATTGACCGCCCGGGGCGACGATCGTCGTCTGATCCGGGAGTTTTTCGCCTATTGCGGAACCGAAGCGGTTTGATCACATCCTGTGGCGGACCATCAGCGGGGGCTGAACCATGATCGCCAATCTCGTCGGCCTCGCCCTTGTGGCGATGCAAACCACGCCGCCGGAGTCGGCCTGGACCTGGACCCTGTATGACGACGACGCCCGCGTGGCGCTGGCGAACGAGGTTCCCGACACGCCCAACCTGCGTTTCACGCTCGAGTGCGATCCCGGTTCGGGCGTCGCCCGCGTCACCCTGTACGGAACCACGGTCGAGCCGGGCATGGCCCGGGTGACGGCCGGGGACGCCTCCGCCGTCACGGAGTCCACGTCCGAACGGAGCGGGCTGAAGCTGGCGCTGCGCACCGAACACCCGGTCTTCGCCGCCTTCGCCGCCGACGGCCGCCTGTCGATCGCGGTCGGCGAACAGCGTCGGGCCGTCGAGGTTCCGCGCCCCCACCTTGCCAAACTGCGCCGCTTCACCGAACTGTGCTCGGGCTGATCGCCCGGAGCCCTTCGATGCGCATGCGCGCCCTTCTCGTCCTGTCAGGCCTGGCCGTGAGCGCCGCCGCCTGCGCCACGGTCGAACCTCCGGCGGCGACGGAGCCGACGCCGCCGCCGGTCACCAGCGGCGCGCCGCTTCCGGTCGAGGGCCATGACTGGTTCTACTACGCCGACGAGGAGACGGGACGGCTGGTCTACGGGGCGGCCGAGAGCGACGACCTGAGACTGGGTTTCGACTGCCGCCGGGCCTCGGGTCGGCTTGAGGTTCTCACCCTCGCCGGGAAGGGCGCGAAGCCGGAAATCGTCGTTGAATCCGGAGGCGACACCGGGCGGTTCCCCGCCAGATCCGAGCCGTCCCAACTCGATGACGGCGTCCTGCTCACCGCCGACGCCACAACGACCGAGCCCGTATTCCAGCGCTTCCGCCGGATCGGCTGGATCGCCCGATGGCGCGACGGCGAACGCGAGGCCTATGCGCCGCATCCCGCGTCCCGGCCGAATATCGAAAGCTTCTTCGCCTTCTGCGGTTGACGGGCGGCTTCGCCTCCGGTGCAGTCCCGCGCCAGCCGGAGGGACGCCATGAAGACCATGATCGCCATCGGGGCCGCCGCCCTGCTTGTCTCGGTCGCCGCGCCCGCGCTGGCCGGCCCGCAGACGCCGGCGCCCCCGGCGGCGGCGCGCAACGCCGACGATCCGGCGCTCGCGGCCGTTCTCGCCGACTATGAAGCCTACCTTCGGGCCAGCGACCCGATCACGGCCGGCATGGAGGGAGACCGCGCCGCCCTGTCGCGCCTGGCGGACGCGTCGCGCGCCTTCGAACTGGCCCAGGAGCCGGTGCTGAAGGGCTTCGCCGACCGGCTGGCCGCCATCGACCCGGCCACGCTCAGCGACGACGACCGGCTGAACCACGCCTTCCTGGGCTGGGTCATCCAGCGCTCCCGGGACCGCATCCCGCTCGACACCGGCCGTATCGACGCCTTCAATTCGGAGGGCGGCCCGGGCCAGTCGATGGCCTATGTGGCCAGCGTGACCCGCATCGCCACGCGCGAGGACGCCGAGGCGTGGATCGCCCGGCTGGAGGCGATGCCCCAGTTCTACCAGGACCAGCTGGCCAGCGCCCGGCGCGGCCTGGAGAGCGGACAGGTGCAGCCCCGCTCGGTGGTCGAAAGCGCCCTCAGCCTGGTCGAGCCGGAGGCGGCGCTGACGCCGGAAGCCGATCCGCTGCTCAAGCCCTTCGCCGACCTGCCCGCCGCCCTCCCGGCCGGGGAGCAGGCGGCGCTGCGCGCCCGCGCGGTCCGGGCCGTGGCTAACGGGATCATGCCCGCGCGCCGCGACTGGGCCCGGTTCCTGCGCGAGGACTACCTGCCCCGGGCGCCGGAGAGCCTCGGCCTGGTGCACCGGCCCGGCGGCCGCGAGCTCTACGCCTTCCTGACGCGCGGCTTCACCACCACCGACCTGACCCCCGACCAGATCCACCAGATCGGCCTGGAGGAGGTCGCCCGCATCCGCGCCCGGATGACCACGGAGATGCAGGCGGCCGGCTGGACCGGCGACTTCGCCTCATTCCTCGCCTTCCTGCGCAGCGATCCGCAGTTCTACGCGACGACGCGCGAGGACCTGCTGGAGAAGGCGTCGGAAATGGCCAAGCGGGCCGACGACGGCCTGCCGGCCCTGTTCGGAACCCTGCCGCGCACGCCCTACGGCGTCCGTCCGGTGCCGGCCGAGATCGAGGCCAACTACACCACGGGCCGCTATTTCCAGGGCTCGATGGAGAACGGCGTCGCCGGCGGCTACATGGTCAACACCTCGCGGCTGGACCAGCGCCCGCTGTACGAACTGCCGGCCCTGACCCTGCACGAGGCCGTGCCCGGCCACCACCTGCAGATCGCCCTGCAACAGGAGGCCGAGGAAGGCCCCTATTTCCGCCGCGGCGTCGACGTCACCGCCTTCGTCGAGGGATGGGGGCTGTATTCGGAGTTCCTCGGCGAGGAGATGGGCTTCTACCGCACGCCCTACGAGCGGTTCGGGCGGCTCAGCTACGAGATGTGGCGCGCCTGCCGGCTGGTCGCCGACACCGGCATCCACTGGCTGGGCTGGGAGATCGAACAGGCCCGCGCCTGTTTCCGCGACAACTCCGCCCTCGCCCCGCACAACATCGAGACCGAGCTGCAGCGCTACATCGGCTGGCCGGGCCAGGCGACGGCGTACAAGATCGGCGAGATCCGGCTGCGGGACATCCGCGCGCGGGCGGAGCGCGAGCTGGGCGACCGGTTCAATGTGCGTCGCTTCCACGACGCCCTGCTGGTCGACGGGCCGCTGCCCATGGGGCTGCTGGACCAGCGGATGGACCGCTGGATCGCGGAGGAGAAGGCGCGGCCCGCGGACTAGGCGCCCGGCCTACTGGCGCCGGACGCGGATCGAGCGGCTGTTGCCTACGGTCATCATGAAGCTGCCCATCGCCGCGCGGCGGATGTGCACGGGCTGCCCGGGCCGGTTGCGGAACTGCACCGAGCCGCTGTCGATCTGTATCCAGGTGCTGCCGTCGGCGAGGCGGAAGGTCCATATGTCGCGCGGGTTGCGGCTGGCCTCGACCAGGGTGGTCTCGACGTCGGCCAGCTCGGGCCCGGCGCGGCTGCCGAACAGCCGCGGGAGCGCGGCCAGGTCCAGGCCGAAGGTCTCGCGCCGGGCGCGATCCATCCCGGCCCGGTCGATCATCACGATGGAGCCGTCCCGGTGGGCGGTCTCGAGAGCTCCGGCGGCGGCGTCGAAACAGGCCAGACGGGCGGTCGCCTCGGGCATCGCACGGCAGGCGAGCAGGCGCTGCAGCTGTTCAGGGTCCTGCGGCGGTTCCTGGACCGCGGTCATCGCCAGCGCCGCCAGGGCGGATGTCACCAACATGGGCGTCTCCTGATTCGCCGGGAGCATGCCGTCAGTCGGGCGCAAGTCCAAGCGCCATCCGCTGTTTCCTCGACAGCTTCGCCGCCACGATCGAATGGGCGATGGCCAGGTGTTCGGCCAGTTCGTCGTCGGGCCAGTCGTCGATGCGCGGCAGGTTGACCCATTTGTTGCGCGCCATATAGGGCGCGGGGCGGGCGTGGCCGGTTTCGGTCAGCACCTCATAGGCGATGTCGGAGACCTTGAACGAAATGCCGCCCGTCTCGCCGACCATGACGAACATCTTGCCGCCGACGCGGTAGGCGTCGTGATGTTCGCCGAAGGGATGGTCCAGCGTCGCCGCCGGCAGCGCCAGGCAGACCTTGCCGACCCCCGCCCGATCCATGGCTACGCCTCTACGCCGACGCCGATCGGGCAGGTCACGCCCGTGCCGCCGATGCCGCAATAGCCGCCGGGGTTCTTGGCCAGATAGCCCTGGTGGTAGTCCTCGGCGAAGTAGAACGGCCCCGCCGGCGCGATCTCGGTGGTGATGTCGCCCCGCCCGGCCTTCGTCAGCGCCGCCTGGTAGGCGTCGCGGGAGGCCTCCGCCTCCGCCTTCTGGGAGTCGTCGAGGTAATAGATGGCCGAGCGATAGGTGGTGCCGACGTCATTGCCCTGGCGCATGCCCTGGGTCGGGTCGTGGTTCTCCCAGAACGCCTTGAGCAGGTCCGCGTAGCGGATCTGGTGCGGATTGAAGACCACCTGCACCACCTCGGCGTGGCCGGTCAGGCCGGTGCAGGTCTCCTCATAGGTCGGGTTGGGGGTGATGCCTCCGGAATAGCCGACGGCGGTGACCCAGACGCCCGGCAACTGCCAGAACACCCGCTCCACCCCCCAGAAACAGCCCATGCCGAAGATGGCGGTCTGGAAGCCCTCGGGATGGGGCCCTTTCAGGGGGCGTCCGGTGACGTAGTGGACCTCGTCGGTGCGCAGCGGGTCCGGGCGGCCCGGCAGGGCGGTGTCGCGGGTCGGCATCTCGTGGGTTTTTCTGGACTGCATGGCGGGGCCTCCGGTCGAACGGTCGCCGCCTATATGGGATGTTCGCAGGCGCTTGCCGAGGGGGGCGGCTTGTTCTATCAGCCTGCCTCCGCCGGAGAGACCGATCCGGCGGCGCACGAAGGCCCTTGGGCGACGTCGTGGAACGGACAGGTGGCGGAGTGGTCGATCGCGCACGCTTGGAAAGCGTGTGTAGGTGAAAGCCTACCGAGGGTTCGAATCCCTCTCTGTCCGCCACCGTCTACGTCGCTGTTTCTCCATAGCAATTTGGCATCGCCGCTTACCCCGCAAACTCGACTCGTGCGGGGTGCAAACTGGTGCGATCGCCAGACTTGACGGGCGTTGGACGGCCGCAAACCGGACGAACTCGGGGCGGCCGTCTCTGTCGTCCAAAGATCCGGTGGAGTTTCCCTGCTAACAGGGAAATTAACAGGGAATTGTCCGCGTTTTCGAGGCCGCTCGTTCGACCGCTCGGCCGCCCAAATGCTTGGCCAAGGGGCCTTTCGACCCCGCCGGCTCATGACTTGCCCTGTCGCTAGCAGGGAAAATCTTCGGCCTTATCAGGGAGACGAGTCCGCCGAACAGCGAACGCCTGTCGCGTTCAGCCCGCGAGCATCCGCCGCTGATCATCCCAGCAAAGCGGGATGCGTGCGAAGCGCAGCTCCTCCAGGCAGAGCCCCGGCTTCTGCCGTCCCTCAAGCATCGCCATCTGCAGATCGGGGGCCAGCCAGGCAAGCCGGATGAGACCCCGCTCGTGAACCGTCGGCGGCGCCTGCTGCAGCACGTGATTGGTATCGGCATGTGCGTCGAGAAGTTCGTGAGCCCACTTCACCGCCTTGATCAGCGGCTGGCTCATCCGGTTGCGCTTCGGCGCCTCGCCGCTCAGCCAAGCGCGGCCGCCTCGGAACTTGAGGCGTCGGGGAATGTGCACCCAAACCGCATCCTGCTTCTCGTGAATGCGCTCTCCATCCTGCAACTGCCGACCAATGCGGTCTACCGCCAGCGGCAGCGTCCGCTCGTCTTCCGAGAGAGCGCTGACCTTCAGGGCTAGCTGCACCGACCCCTCGTGCACCTCCATGCGGGCGAGCACCTCCAGCGGATCGTGATCCGGTGTAAGCCGATGCAGGGTCTCGATCACCCAGCGTTCGGCCGGCAGGGCCGGCAGCCGGTAGATGCCGTCCGACCGGCGCGGGGCCTTGCCGCGGTTGATGCTGCTGGAGATGTAGTAGCGATGCGCCCTGCCCTTGCGGCCATAGGAGTGACTGGGGGTCATGGCGACGCCATCGCAGTCGAACAGCCGCCCCTTCAGCGAGAGCAGAACCGACGCAGGCTCGGCCTCGCCCTTAAGCCGGGTCTGCTTGCGGATGGCCCGGGTGGCAAGCTGCGCCTGGGTCTCATCGAAGGTCGCCTGATCGATGATCGGGGTGTGGGTGCTGGGGTAGGACTTGTCCTTGTGCGGCACCATCCCGAGGTAGGTCGGGTTCTTGAGCAGGTGATAGAGGGCCCCGCTGTCGAAGGGCATCCCGCCAAAGACATTGCCCGTGGTCGCCGTCCAACGCTTGGAAACCTTGCCTTCCGCCTTCAGTTCCTTCGCCAACGCTGGCACCGACTTCAGCCTGAGGAACCGCTGAAAGATGTGCCGGACCAGTTCGGCCTCGGTCTCGTTGAGCTTCAGCTTCCTGCCATCCGGGTCATAGCCCAGCGGCGGACATCCCCCCATCCACAGGCCCTTCTTCTTGGAGGCGGCAATCTTGTCGCGATGCGCTCGCTCGTGACCTCCCGCTCGAATTGGGCGAAGGACAGCAAGACGTTTAAGGTCAGCCGGCCCATGGAGGTGGTGGTGTTGAACGCTTGGGTGACCGAGACGAACGAGACACCGTGCCGGTCGAAGATCTCCACGATTCGGGCGAAGTCGTTCAGCGCCCGGGTCAGACGGTCGACCTTGTAGACCACCACCACATCGATCTTGCCGCCGGCGATGTCGGCGAGCAGCGCCTTCAGCCCGTCGCGCTCCATCGTCCCGCCGAGACGCCGCCGTCATCGTAGGCAGTCACCAGCGCCGACCACCCCTCCCCGGCCTGGCTCTTCACATAGGCCTCGCAGGCCTCCCGCTGAGCATGGAGTGAGTTGAAGTCCTGCTCCAGACCCTCTTCGGAACTTTTGCGGGTGTAGATCGCGCATCTCAGCTTCGGCCTCGACATCACGCCGCCTCCTTTAGTCCGAAGAACAGAGGCCCGCTGCGCGACCTGCCGCTGATCGCGCGGGCGACGGCGGTCAGGCTCCTGTAGACCCGCCCCCGCCACTCGTAGCCGGCCTCGGTCCGGCGCACCTTTTCCGGAACGCCCTTCCACTCGCGGGTCAGGACGGTGCCCGGCACGAGGTCGAGACAGTTGCGGTCGGCCGAAGTGTCGGTCTTCAGCTTGCGGCGGGTCGCGGCATCCAGCCCTCCGAAAGCTTCAGCCTGGATCCGCCACGCCAGCATTAGTCCGAGCAGCTCGGGCGAGCGCAGCTTCGGCGCCGGGCCATAGCGTTCGCGCCAGACCCGCCGCAGCCCGTCGAGGTCCAGGCGCTCCAGCGCCCGAACCTCCGCATTGACGGCTTCGCGATCGATCACGCCGGCTGCTCCGCAGCGATACGGTACACCCGACCGCTCTCCCTGGGTTCGCCGACGATGGTGAGCTTGTGCTTGCGCTTCAGAGCGCCGGCCAGCGCCCCGCGCACCGAGTGCGGCTGCCAGCCGGTGGCCTCGCCCATCTGGACGAGGGTGGCGCCTTCCGGCCGCCGCAACAGAGCGACAACAACGCCCAGCTTGCCGGCGGGGCCCTTCGGGGCCGGCGAGCTCGCAGCCGGCGTGGGTGCGCCCTCGGCAGGCGGAGCCGCTGCGGTCTGGCGGCGAGCGGCCCGCTTCTGACGCGGGGCTTCCGATGCGGGCTTGGGAGCGGCCTTGGCGCGGCCGGCGGGCCTGATCTTGGGGTCAGTCATGGTCTGTCCTCGGTTGAGGCGACGCGATCACCGCGCCGCTACCGGGACGAGCCCGCGGGTGCGGGCGTGGACGTGACCAACGCTTGCGGCGGCCGTGAAGTCCAGCGCAAGCCAGCCGGAAATTTCCCGTGAGAAGACTAGCCGAATCAAAAGAAATGCGTGATTCTATCTGTTCGTCGGCTACGCCACCGGGCCCTCCACGCCCGTGTCGACCTCTACGAGACCATAACGGTTGTCGAAGGAGGTTGAATGTCGCCCGCAGTTTCCGTCCAAAGCCCGGCAGTGAGTCTCGACCTGAAAGTCGAGTACCGTCCGATCGAGGCGCTCACGCCCTACGCCGGCAACGCTCGCACCCATAGTCGGAAGCAGCTCGCCCAGATCGCCGCCTCGATCCGGCGCTTCGGTTTCGTGTCTCCCGTCCTCTTGGGCGAGGACGATGTGGTCATCGCCGGCCACGGCCGCATCGAGGCGGCGCGCTCCTTGGCCATGACTGAGGTCCCCACCATCCGGCTCGATCATCTCAACCCGGCGGAGCGCCGGGCCTATCTGCTGGCCGACAACCGACTGGCCGAGCTGGCGGGCTGGGACGCGGATCTGCTGGCGCTGGAGCTGCAGGGCCTCGAAGCCCTGGATCTGGACTTCGAACTGGAGATCACCGGGTTCGAAGGCGCCGAACTCGAGCGGCTCCTGGGGTCAGGCGCGGACGCCGCGGACGATCCGCAGGACCAGATCCCCGAAGCGACAGGCCCGGCGGTCACACGGCCAAGCGATGTCTGGATCATGGGCCCCCACCGCCTGCACTGCGGCGACGCTCGGGACACGCGGGCCTACGAGACGCTGATGGCCGGCGAGTTGGCGCGGATGGTGTTCGCCGACCCGCCCTACAACGTCGCCATCGACGGTCACGCCGGCGGCAAGGGCCGCATCGCCCGCCGGCCTTTCATCATGGCCAGCGGCGAGATGTCGTCGGCCCAGTTCACCACCTTCCTGACCGAGACCCTGTCGGGCATGGCCGGAGCCAGCATGGACGGGGCCATCGCCTACATCTGTATGGATTGGCGCCACCTTCCAGAGCTGCTCGCCGCCGGCGCAGTCGCCTACGACGAAATGAAGAACCTGATCGTCTGGACCAAGGATAACGGCGGGATGGGGGCTTTCTACCGGTCCCAGCACGAGTTGATCGGCGTGTTCAAGAAAGGTCGGGCCCCGCACGTGAACACCTTCGGTCTCGGAGAGCACGGTCGCTACCGAACCAACGTCTGGAGCTATCCGGGCGTGAACAGCTTCACACCCGGGCGCGAGGAGGCTCTCGCCTCGCACCCCACGGTGAAGCCAGTCGCCCTTGTGGCCGACGCCATCCGCGACGTCAGCCATCGCGGCGAGATCGTGCTCGACGCCTTCGGTGGCTCCGGCACCACGCTGATCGCGGCGCACCGGACCGGCCGCCGCGCCCACCGGCTCGAGCTGGACACCCTCTACTGCGACGTCATCTGCCGGCGCTGGGCGGCGGCCTGGGGCGAGGTGGCCGTTCTGGAAAGCGACGGACGGTCGTTCGGGGCGATTGTCGAGGCCCGGACCGATGGCTGACGTAGACGACGGAGCGCCCGACGAAGAGTCGGTCGGCTACGGCCGGCCGCCTCGCCACAGCCGCTTCAAGGCCGGCCAGTCCGGCAACCCTTCGGGCCGCCCCAGGGGCGCCCGCAGCCTGAAGAGCGATCTCGCCGATGAGCTGTCGCAGATGGTGCAGGTGACCGAGAACGGCTCAAGGCGCGAAATCAGCAAGCAGCGCTTGGCGTTGAAGGCGCTCGCCGCCAAGGCGATCAAGGGTGACGTGCCGGCCTTGGGCAAACTGTTCGATCTGCTCCGCGAGACACATGGCTTCGGCGAGGACACCGCCGGAGACAGGAACGGAAAGCTGGAAGAGGACGATGAGGCTGTGATCGCCTCCCGGCTGGCGCGCTTCGACCCGAGACCTTCCAATGGCTGACCGACAAGCAGCCTATGATGCCCTGCTGAGAGCGAGCTTTCCCGCCTTCCTGCATCGCTGCTTCCTGGCGGTCTCACCGGGCGACGTGTTCGAGGACAACTGGCATCTGGAGGCGATCGGCTGGCGGCTGAAGCGCATCCAGAGCGGCGAGATCAATCGACTGATCGTGACCGTCCCGCCGCGCTCCCTGAAGTCGATCGCCATCTCGGTGGCTTGGGTCGCCTGGCGGCTTGGCCATGATCCCAAGCTGCGCTTCGTCTGCGTCAGCTATTCCGCGGATCTGGCGCTGAAGCACGCCCGGGACTGCCGCGCCATCATGAGTATGCCCTTCTACCGGCGAGCCTTCCCCCACACCGTGCTCTCGCGCCAGCGCAGCGCCGAACATGACTTCACGACCACCGCCCGCGGCGGGCGGTTCTCGACCTCGGTCGGCGGCACCATGACCGGCCGCGGGGGGCGACGTCATCATCATCGACGACCCGATCAAGCCCGAGGACGCCGCATCCGATGCGGTCCGCAATATGGTCAATGGCTGGTTCGGCTCCACCCTCTCCTCGCGTCTTAACTCCAAGACGGAGGGAGCCATCGTTCTGGTCATGCAGCGCCTGCACGAGGCCGATCTCGCCGGACATCTGCTGGAAGCCGGCGGCTGGGATCATCTCAACCTGCCGGCTCTCGCCGAGATCGACGAGGATGTCCCGCTGGGCGGTGGGCGAACCTACGACCGGGCGGCGGGCGAGCCGCTTCATGCCGCACGCGAGCCGCGGACCGTGCTGGAGGATCTGAGACGCACCATGGGCTCGGCCGCCTTCTCGGCCCAGTACCAGCAGGCCCCGGTGCCGCCTTCGGGTCTGATGATCGACCGGTCCTGGCTCAAAACCTACGACGGCCCGCCCGAGCCCCAGCCAGGCGACCGCATCGTCCAGAGCTGGGACTGCGCCTCCAAGGACGGCGTGCTCAGCGACTGGTCGGTCTGCATCACCGCCCTCCTCCGCAAGCGGCAGGTCTACGTTCTGGATGTTTATCGGAACCGGCTCATATTCCCGGACCTGCATCGTCAGGCGATCGCCCTCGCCCGGCGATACGGCGCCACCGCCATCCTGATCGAGGACGCCGCCAGCGGCACCCAGTTGATCCAGCAGTTGCACCGCGACCAGCCATACGGCGTGCCCATGCCGCTCGCGCCCAAGGCGCTGGGCGACAAGGTCACCCGGATGTCAGGAGCGAGCCAGCGGATCGAGGCGGGAGAACTGTTGCTGCCGGCCGAGGCGCCTTGGCTGGCGGAGTTCCAGCGCGAGGTGCTGGCCTTCCCGAGCGGCCGTCATGACGATCAGGTCGATGCGCTGTCGCAGCTGCTGAACTGGAAAGGGGCCTTCCTGCGCCCGACCGGCCTAGCGGCTCCGGAGATAATCACACTGGACGACTGACCGCTGACAGATCGTCGCCCGCCTCCCCGACGGGTTGCATCAGGTCGATGTGGGGCGTGCCACACCGACAGCACCGTCGCCCGAGGCACCGTCAAAACCAAAACGTCCGTCGCGCAAGGCGTCAAAGGCGTCCGAAGCCTAGTCGGCCAGCGAACAGTCGATTATCACGCCGGGCATGGGCTCTTCTCGGATCTTCAACACGATATGCGGGCCTGCGTGAAGCGATGCTTTGCACGCCCGGATGTGCTCCGATCTTGATCCGGCCCGACGGATCCAAGCAGGATCGGTTCTTGACCCAGGTTGAGCGCCAAACTTCCCCGGGAAGCGCCGTGGCTCGACGCCCTCCGCCATGAACTCCTCAGCTTCCCCGACGGCAGAAACGACGACTAGGTCGACAGCATCAGCCAGTTCCTAAACTGGGCGGTGGGTCGCGGGGGGCGCACGACCCTACAGGGCCGGGAAGCCCGACGGGATGGGCCTCGGCCGAAATAGCCCTCCAGGTTTTGCTCCCACGCTCCACGCTGCCGGCCCAGTGCGGTTGAAACTACCCCCGCGCAATCGCTGGCACCGACATCGCCTGGGCGGCGCCGTTCGCTTTTGTCGGGTCTCGCCAAGCTGCGGAACCGGCCAAGAAATCGAACTTCCGTTCAACTTTCGACTGGCCTTTGCGCCATTTGGATGGAAAAACTGCTCGACGTTGCGTGCAAGATTTCTAAAAAACTGCGCCGCAAAGAGGCGATGATTTCAGACCTCTTCGGTCGCCCAGGATCTATTGACCTCACAGCTTAGCGGTGCGGCGGCGGCAGGACCAACGGACCCCAAATGTCTGCTTCGCCGCTTGCTGCCAAGGTCCGCTCTTGGCGCGAAGCGGTCCCTCACCTGCCCTGTCAGCGTTCCCCTCCCGTTCGCGAAATGCGCATAAGCGGGATTCCACGAACCAACCTTCTGCGGCCCGATGGCCTGAGACAAATTGGCGTGGGACTGACCGCACCGCCACGCACTTCCTCGAGCTGGCTCTCAACGCTAGCGAGCGCTCCAAGCCCCCGAAAATTCCATCAATACGTCCCACATCCGTGAGATGGTGCCCCACAACTCTGCTGAATCGGGCCTTTCACCGGCGGTTTCACGGCGTCGTCTCTGCCGGTCCACAGCCGTACACCCTTTGGTTTGACCCTGTTCGGCCTGTTCCGATGAAATTTTCGTCCGGGTCGCCACGTCCGAGCTGAGTTCTCAATCTATGATGACGTGAAGATAATCGATCCGGTTGAAGCCCTTAGCTTCTTCAAAATGATCGAGCTGGACATCGACATCGCGGTCAGTCGGCGGCTATCGAGCCAAGACTATGTCATGGTTGAAGCGGCCAAAATCCTCAGCCGGATCTGGTCGACCGCCAAAGTGTCGCTCACGACCCTGATCTGGCCGCCCGGACTGGAGGGCGCCACTCGTTTTGTCCTGGCGGCGGATTTCACGAGACCAGGTGAGCCCTCGGTGGGGTTATGCAAACTGTCTGCCGAAGGCGGACGCTCGCGCCTTCGTAGCGGCCATCATCAGGCTATCAGTGTCTCTCTCGACTGGGGCCACTGAAAGAGTGCGGCGCGCTACCCGCCCCTCGGCACTTCGCATAAATGTCGATACGGATTCGACAGGCGTCGACAGTCGGCACTGAGAGGCCCAGAGGGGCCATCCGCTCGTCGGCCTTGCCGGATTTGACCAGCTTTGTGCGGACAGCCTTCCCTTCGAGCCGTAAACGACGGCGGCCAAAGTCTTTGCCTCAGCAGCATGAGAAATGGACCTCCTGACCCCTCGATCGTTGGTGAGCGGGACGCGGCCGCCTGTATTCGCTCCGGCAACGGACCAGCGTATGCGCCAGCGGGCGCAAACCTGATCCTGTGCCGCTGCCTAGTATCTATATCGAAGCGTGACCGAGGCGTTCCTCGGCGCCCCCGGCGCGACCCACAGCGCCGAATAGGAGTTGGTGTAGTAGGCCTCGTCGGCCAGGTTGTTGACCTCGAAGGCGAGGTCGACCCGGTCGGTTACGGCATAGCTGCCGAAGAGCCGTACGGTGGTGTAGCCCGGCAGTTCGAAAGTCGTCGCCACCTCGCCCAGGCGCTCGCCCACGAAGAGCACGCCGATCCCGGCCCTGGCGGTGCGGCCGTGCAGCAGGAAGTCCTTCGACGCCATGAGGCTGGCGGTGTGCTCGGGAACATTGATCAGCCGGTCTCCCGCGCGGATCGCCAGCCCGAAGCTCCGGTCCAGCACGTCGTTCTTCATCGCCGCGTCGACCCAGGCGTAGGACAGCCAGACATTGACACCCTCCGCGACCTCGCCCTGGAGATCGAGTTCGAGGCCCTGGCTTTCGGCCTCCCCGGCGGCGATGGAGAAGCCTGCATTCAGCGGATCCGCCGTCAGGATGTTGTCCTGGCTCAGGGAGAAGACGCTGACCGTGCCGTTCAGCCGTTCCTCGGCAAGGGTGAACTTGACCCCGGCTTCGAGCGAGCGGGACACATTGGGCTCGAAGGCGCGTCCGGCGAAATCGCTGCCTGACAGGGGACGGAAATTCTCGCCATAGGCCGCGTAGATGGTGACGTTGCGGGCCGCGTCGAAGACCACCCCGACCTGCGGGCTCAGACGTTCCTCGTCCTGCGTCGTAAGGGTCGAGGTCGTTCGGTTGTCGAACGCCTGGTCGTAGCGGTCGTAGCGGGCTCCGACCCGAATTTCCAACCTGTCGTTGAGCGCCACCTGATCCTGGAAATAGACCCCGGTCGCTCCCTGCGTCTCCACGCGGCTGGCCAGGGATGAAGGCGTCGGCAGGGGAAAGCGACCGTACAAGGGGTTGAAGATGTCGATCAGGTTCGACTGCTGCGCGGTCGGGTTCGACGACAGCACGGGCGGCCGGTATCGCAGGATGATCTGATCGTTCTCGAACTCGTCCCGATCGATTCCCAGCAGAACCCGATGGCGGAGACCGCCCGCAAGGAAGCTGCCGCTCAGCTCCGCGCGCAACACCTGATAGGCGGCGTCGTAGTCGCGAAACCGCCGCTCGCGCGCCAGCGACCGTCCGTCCACGAAAAGAGGCTGACGACTGACGGCCAATTCCGCGTCGGTCGAGAACCCCTCGAGCGAGGTCTCGCGATAGTTGATCCCGGCCAGGACGCTCCAGGCGTCATTGAGATCGTGATGCAGCTCCAGCTGGTGACCGGCCACGTCCAGCACATTGGGCTTCTCGCCGGGCTCCCCGAGGAAGCGACTTGTCGGAATGACGCCGAGCCGACCGTTCAGAGCCAGCACCCCGCGGTCCAGGGGCAGCTCCTGGCGACGATACTCGATCTCGTAGCTGACTTCGGTGGCCGGACTGATCCGCCAGGTGATCGACGGGCTGAAACCGTATTTCAGCGTCTCCACGGTATCGCGAAAGCTTCCCGCGTCCTCGTAGAAGCCGACGAGGCGGACCGCGACCGCGTCGTTCAGCGGCCCCGTCCAGTCGGCGTCCGCCCGCCAGGTTTCGAAGCTGCCGACCTTCAGCCGAACCTCGCCGGCCGTCTCAAAGGTCGGGCGCTTGGTCACGAGATTGATCGTGCCGCCGGGTTCCCCTCGTCCGAACAGGGCCGCGCGCGGTCCTTTGAGGATTTCGACCCGGTCAACGCCGGATATGTCGCGCGGACCGCCAAAGCCCCGTCCGGCGTTGAACCCGTTCACGAGATAGCTGCTGGGCAGGTTTTCATCGCCGACGAAGCCCCGCACGGCGAAGCTGTCCCACAGGCCGCCGAAATTGTTCTGTCGGGCGATGGACGCTGACAGATCGAGCGCATCGGCCAATCGGGTCACGCCGGCGTCCTGAAGGATTTCCGCGTCCAGCACCGTTATGGACTGGGGCGTATCCCGCAGCGAAAAATCGCCGCGGTACGCCTGTCGCTGCCCCGTCACGACGACCTCGTCGAGGTCCGTCCCCGGCTCCGTGTCGGGGCCCGCCTGGGCGTTGGCCTGGCCCGCGAGAAGCCAGAGGGCGCAGCCGGCGAGAAGGGCGGCAGTAAGCTGATGTGAGGCCACGTCGATAATCCCGAGCAAAAACCGCGCGCGACGGATTGGCCCGTTGCGACGTTATGTTATAACGTACATAGAAGCGTTGCCACTTGCATGGCAAGTCGGCTCAGGCGCGAAGCAGCACGGGAATGGATTTGTGACGGACTTGACCAAGGCCGCCCTTGAGGCGGTGTCCCTGACCCACAGCTACGGCTCCGCGCGCGTGCTGGACGATCTGTCGTTCGCGGTGGCTCCGGGCGAAATCTACGCCCTGCTGGGTGGCAATGGTGCGGGCAAGTCGACCACGCTGGGCCTGTTCCTGGGATTGCTGACGCCGACCTCCGGTTTCGCGCGGGTCGGAGGTCACGACGTGGCGGCGGACCCCAGGGCGGCGCGGGCCCAGCTCGCCTACGTGCCCGAGAGCGTCGCCTTCTACGAACACCTGACCGCGCGCGAAAACATCGACTATCTGCTGACGATCGCCGGGGCCGCCGACCTGTCGCGCGGGACCGTCGAGGGCGCGCTGGACGCCGTGGGCCTGGCCCGCGCCGCCTGGGACCGGCGCGTCGGCGGCTTCTCCAAGGGGATGCGCCAGAAGGTGGCGATCGCACTCGCCATCGCGCGCAAGGCGCCGGTGCTGTTGCTGGATGAACCGACCAGCGGCCTCGACCCTCGCGCCACCGCCGAGTTCAACCAGTTGCTCCAGACGACGCGCGAGCGGGGCGTCGCCACGCTGATGGTGACTCACGACCTGCTCAGCGCCGCCGAGATCGCCGACCGGATCGGCTTTCTGTCCAACGGCCGCATCGAGCAGGAACAGGCGGCGAGCGGCGCCGATCGCTTTGACGTCCGCGCCCTGCATCAGCGCTATGTCCATGTCGGCGTCGTCGCCGGCGAGGCCGCCTGACCATGCGGATATCGCTGACCGGCCGCGTCGCGCGCGAGGAACTGACGGCCCTGTCGCGCAGCCGGATCGCCCTGATCGCCGGCTTCATCCTGGCTGCCCTGATCGTCACCGCAACCCTGCTCAGCATCGAACAGCGGAACGCCGTCGAGACGGCGCGGGCCGGCTATCAGGCCGCCTCTGACCAGGCGTTCGACGCACAGCCGGACCGGCATCCGCACCGGATGGTCCACTATGGCCAGTATGTCTTTCGGCCCCTCACGGCCCTGGCTTTCTTCGACCCGGGAGTCGACAGCTACACCGGCAACACGGTGTTTCTGGAAGGCCACCGGCAGAACAGCGCCAATTTCGCCGAGGCCCGACAGTCCTCGCTGCTGCTCCGGTTCGGTCAGCTGACCCCGGCCTTCGTGCTCCAGACGCTGGCGCCGCTGCTGATTGTCTTCCTGGCCTTCGGCTCGGTGGCGCGCGAGCGCGAGCGCGGGACGCTGCGGATCCTTCTGGCGCAAGGTCTGCGACCCGGTGAACTGGTCGCCGGCAAGGCCCTGGCGCATCTGGCGGTGGCGGGCGTGATCGGCCTGCCGGCCGCCCTGGCCCTGATGGGCGCCGTCGCCATGGGCTGGGCCCCGCCCATGGCCAGCCTGCTGCTGGCCCTGGCCTATGGTCTCTACCTGGCGATATGGGCCGTGGGTTCGGTGCTGGCGTCTTCCGTGACGGCCAGAGGACGCGACGCCCTCACCGTACTGGTCTCGGTGTGGATGGTGACGGTCGTGCTTCTGCCCCGCACCCTGCCCGAGATCGCCGCCGCCCGGATCGACATCCCGACGCGGATCGAGACCGACATAGCCATCGCCCGCGAGCTGAAATCCATCGGCGACAGCCACAATCCCGACGATCCCCATTTCGCCGCCTTCAAGGCCCGGACGCTCGCGCAATACGGCGTGGCCACGACGGATGAACTGCCGGTGCAATGGGCCGGGCTGGTGGGCATGGAGGGCGAGCGCCTGACCTCGGGCCTGTTCGACCGCCATGCCTCGGAGGCCTTCGCCCGCGAGCGGCGCCAGAACGATCTGGTGCGGCTGTTCGGAGCGATCAGCCCCGTCATTTCGCTGCGCCAGGCGTCGATGACCCTGGCGGGGACCGATGTCGAAAGCCATCAGGACTTCCTCAGCCAGGTCGAACGGTTCCGCTATACCTTCGTCCAGGCGCTGAACCTGATGCAGGTGCGGCAGATTCCCAATGTGAACGCGGGCGAGGATCCCCGCATCGCCGCCGACAACTGGAAGACCCTGCCCAGCTTCATCTATGTCGCGCCCGACACCCTGACCCTGGGCGCCGAACGGCTGGCGCCGAGCATCGGAGTCCTGGCCCTCTGGCTGGCCGTTCTGGCGGGACTGTGCGTCGCCGCGTCTCGTCGCCTGGGGAGGATCGCCCGATGAAAACCTTCGTCGCCGATCTTCGCCTGCTGGCCCGGTCACGCTTCAGCGTCGCCGCCCTGGTCCTCTTGCTGATTTTGGCCAGCCTGGCCGTGCTGGCCGGCCTTTCCGCGGTGGCCCGCCAGAACGCCACCATTGATCGGGTCGCCATCGCTCACCGGCAGGACCTCGCCGCCGTCGCCGCCGAATACGGCAAGCCCGACGGCGAGGCGGGCCGCGCGGCCTATTACACCTTCCACCTGACGTCGGACCGGCCCTCGGACCTCGCCTTCGCGGCGTTGGGCCAGCGCGACATCCAACCCTATGTGCTGCGGGTCCGGCTGCTCGGCCTTCAGGCGCAGCTTTACGAGTCGGAGGTCATCAATCCGGAACTGGCCCTGCCCGGGCCGTTCGATTTCGCCTTCGTGCTGATCTATCTGGCCCCGCTGATCGTGATCGCCCTGATGCATGATCTGGTGACGGGCGAGCGGGAGGCGGGACGGCTGCGGCTGCTGGCGTCCCTGCCGTCGCGGCCCGGGGGGCTCTGGCTCAGGCGCGCGGGCCTGCGTTATGGCCTCGGCCTTCTGGCGCTGCTGCTGCCGCTGGCCGTCGGCGGCGTGGTGGCGGGCGCCGCGCCGGCCGGGATCGCGGCCCTCGGCCTGATCGCCGCCCTCTATCTGGCCTTCTGGTTCGGGCTCAGCCTGCTGGTCGCCGCCGGCGGCAAGACATCGGCCGGCGTCGCCACGGCCCTGGTCGGGTGCTGGATCGTGCTGACCCTGCTGATCCCCGCCGCGGCCAACGCCGCCATCGCCCGCGCCATTCCGGTCGCCCGCGGCGTCGATCTCACGCTCGCTCAGCGCGAGGCGGTCCATCACGCCTGGGATGTTCCCAAGGACGACATCTTCCGCCCCTTCTTCGTCAAACGGCCCGAGTGGCGCGACACCCCGCCGGTGACGGGGCGGTTCCACTGGAAATGGTACTATGCCATGCATGAGATGGGCGACGACGCCGTCGCCCCGCAGTTGGTCGAATACCGCGACGCCCTGGCCAACCGGCAAGCCGCGACGTCGGCTCTGAGCTGGGTGTCGCCGGCGGCGGCGGTTCAGACGCTGACCCACCGGATCGCCGATACCGACCTGGCGGCGCATCTGGCCTGGCAGGACAACATCGTCGCCTTCCACGACCGGCTGAAGGATTTCTACTATCCGTACCTGTTCGAGGAGCGACCCTTCGACCGCCCCGACTTCGCAGCCCTGCCGACGTGGCAGCCGCGGCCGGGGACCGAATCCCTGCCGGCTTCTCCGCTTATCGCGCTGACGCTTCTGATGCTTGTGGCGATCGGCGCGGGAGTCCTCGTGTCGAGCGGTCCACGCAACGTTGACCGCGAACTGTGATGAAACCTCGCTTGGGTGGCAGGTCGGATCAATGGAGCCGGTTCGCCGCGCGAGTCCGGCGACGCCGCGCAGCTTCGACATCAGCTTCACGGGGGCCTTCTGAGATGGCCGGCGCGGCGAACCTCCTCCTGCGCGTGCTGGTCACGGCGGCCGCGACCCTCCCCGTCGCGGTCGCCACCCCCGTCCTGGCGCAACGGGCCGATGACAACGCCCTCACCGCCGCCGAGGACGCCTTCGGGTCCAGCGTAGGCAATGAGTCAGTCGGCCTCTACAGCCCCGGTTCTGTGCGAGGCTTCTCGCCGACCCAGGCCGGCAACATCCGCATCGAAGGCGTCTATTTTGACCGCCAAGGGTTTCTCTCCTCGCGCTTCACTGAGGGCTCGGCCATCCGCGTCGGCCTCAGCGCCCAGAGCTATCCCTTCCCGGCGCCGACCGGCATCGTCGACTATCGCCTGCAGAAGGCGGGGGAGGACCGGGTGACCAGCCTGGTCGCCGGCCTGAACGCCTATGCCGCCCCCTTTATGGAACTGGACCTCAAGACTCCAATCCTCGGCGAGCGACTGGGTCTGGCCGCCGGCGTCTCCTACGGCCATGAAGAATACTACGACGGCGCCGACGCCAGATATCTGCGCGCGGCCCTCGTGGCCCGATGGCGGCCGCGCGACGGCGTCGAGGTCATGGCCTTCGCCGCGATCACCCAAGGTCGGGACGAGGAGACCGCCCCGACCATCGTCACAGCGGGCGACTTCCTGCCGCCGGAAGTCGCCCGTCGCCGCTACTTCGGCCAGGACTGGACGACCCGGGACACTTTGAGCGAGAACTACGGCCTGATCGGCAAGGTCCGACTTGGCGACAATTGGTCTTTGACCGGCGGCGTATTCAGCTCCGCGTTCACCTCGGGGAACAGCTTCGCTGATCTGTTCGTCGGCACGACCCCGGATGGCCGCACGCGCGAGCGCCTGATCGCCGACCCCGAGCGCCGCGCTGCCTCGACGAGCGGGGAACTGCGGTTGAGCCGCAGCTTCGTAGAGGGTCCGCGCCTGCATGTGCTGCACGCCACCGTTCGCGCGCGCGACGTCGAGGCCCTGTACGGCGGCTCCGCGCCTGCGATGGACCTGGGCGAGCGACAGCTCGGCGAACGGGTTCCGGTGGACCGGCCGGCGTCCTGGGCCTTTGGAGAGCGAACCCGCGACACCGTGCGTCAGGTGACCAGCGGCCTCGCCTACGAGGGCCGCTGGCGTTCGGTCGGCGAACTCAGCCTCGGCGTGCAGAAGGTCGACTATGAGAAGACGGTGTTCCAGCCCGGTCTGCCTGCGACCTCCAGCGCCGACGCTCCATGGCTCGGCTACGCCGCGGCCGCCATCCACCTCTCTCCGGCGGTCGCGTTGTACGCGGGCTATGTCGAGGGGCTGGAAGAGAGCGGCATAGCCCCCGACAACGCCGCGAACCGCAATGAGGCCCTGCCTGCAATCCGAACCCGTCAGGTCGACGCCGGTGTGCGCTGGCGCATCAACGAGCGCTGGCGGTTGGTCGCCGGCGGCTTCCAGGTGCAGAAGCCGTATTTCATCACCAACGACGCCAACGTCTTCACCATCCTCGGCGACGTTCAGCACCGCGGCGTTGAATTGAGCCTGACCGGGCACCCGACCGAAGCGCTCACAGTGGTGGCCGGCGCCATTCTGCTGGACCCGACGGTCACCGGCGAGGCCGTCGAGCAGGGACGCATCGGCGCTCGGCCGGTCGGCCAAGCCGATCTGACCGTTCGCCTCAACCTCGACTACCGTCTACCGTTCGCGCCCGGATGGTCGGTCGATAGCGCCGTGGTGCACGTCAGCGAGCGCACCGCCTCGCGCAACGGCCAGTTGGAGGCGCCCGGTTACACCGTGATCGATCTCGGCGCCCGTTATCGTTTCCAGATCGAAGGGCGGCGCGCGACCCTGCGCGGCCAGATCGCGAACGTCACCGACGAGTATTATTTCACTGTCTTCGGAAGTCGCAGCTTTGGGCTTAGCGACGGCCGTCGGGCCTTGTTAAGCTTGGCGGTCGATTTCTGAGGTACCCGGAAAAGACTTTCGCCGGAACAGTAGAGACGAGTTTTCGCTGGACTCACAGTACCGCCATCGACCCTCTATAGAGGGCTGAATAGTCTTGGTTTTTACGGCAGTGGAGCAAGGCGGTACCTGTCTTGGCGCCTACTCCAGATTCGCCGTCCAGTTCGCACACCTTTTTGGATGCAGCGATTCGAATGCCGGCCGACTCGCTGGCCAGTCCGCTTTGCGCCAGGAGCGGAAGTTCAGTTCTCACCCTAAAGCCGACGTCGCTAACGACGAAAGCCGGTCCGCTTGCGCGAACCGGCTCCCGTCATCCCTTCACGCACACCACCTGACGCAGGGTGTGAACCACCTCGATCAGGTCGGACTGGGCCGCGATGACCGCGTCGATGTCGTTGTAGGCCATCGGCGTTTCATCGATCACCTCGGCGTCCTTGCGGCACTCGACGCCTTCGGTAGCGCGGACGTGGTCCTCCACCGTGAAGCGCCGCTTGGCCTCGGTCCGGCTCATGGCCCGACCGGCGCCGTGCGAGCAGGTGCAGAACGAGTCCCGGTTGCCCTTTCCCCGCACGATGAAGGACTTCGCCCCCATCGAGCCGGGAATGATCCCCAGTTCGTCCAGCTTGGCCGACACCGCCCCCTTTCGCGTCAGGAACACATCCTTGCCGAAATGACGCTCCTTCGAGACGTAGTTGTGGTGGCAATTCACCGCCTCCTGCGTCGTCTCCAGATCCGGCCAGAACCCGCGCAGCACGTTCAGGACGCTGTCCATCATCACCTCGCGGTTGGCGCGAGCGTACTTCTGCGCCCAGGACACCGCCTTGACGTAGTCGTTGAAGCCCTCCGACCCCTCGGGGAAGTAGGCCAGGTCCTGATCCGGCAGGTTCAGGAACCAGCGCCGCGACTCGTCCTTGGCCCGCTCGATGAAATAGGTCCCGAAACGGTTCCCTACACCGCGCGAACCCGAGTGCAGCATGACCCACACGTCGCCCGCCTCGTCGAGGCAAAGCTCGATGAAGTGGTTGCCCGTGCCCAGCGTACCCAGGTGGCCGTAGCCACGCGGGTGCGCCGCCTTGGGGTGCCTTTCCACCACGGCGTCATAGCCCGCCTTCAGCGCCTCCCACCGGGAAGCGGCCGAAGCCGGCGGCTCGGACGCCCAGGCGCCCTTGTCGTTCCGCCCGCCGTTGTCGGTGCGGCCGTGCGGAACGGCCGCTTCGATGGCGGAGCGAATGCCCGACAGGTCGTCCGGCAGATGCTCAGCGCGGATCGAGGTCCTCACCGCCATCATGCCGCAGCCGATGTCCACGCCCACGGCGGCCGGGATGATGGCCCCCACGGTCGGGATCACCGAACCCACCGTCGCGCCCCTGCCCCAGTGCACGTCGGGCATGACCGCGACGTGGGAGTGGATGAACGGCAGCGACGCCACGTTCCTCAGCTGCTTCAGCGCCGCATCCTCGATGGGCACCCCCCGGGTCCACGCCTTGATGGGCGCCCCCGGGCTTTCGATCACGTCATGGCCAGACATGGCTGACGTCTCCTTCTGTCTGATCCTCCGGGACCGACCGTCAGGCGTCTTGCAGATACAAGAAACCCCTCCGGCCGGAAGCGGGAGGGGTTTCTGGAAAACCGAAGTCAATGTGACCGGGTGCTCTCCTAAACGTCCTCCGCGCGCGCGCCATTACCCTCGACCGGCTGGCGGTCGAGCTGCATGGGCAGGCTCGCTTTGGCGCAATAGGTGAACATGATTGTCTCGCTTCGGAGGCAGGCTCATAGCTCACGACGTTTCAGAACACCAGCGTTCCTCAAAAGTGCGATCAGGTCAGCTCAGCGCCAGAAGCGGACATCAGCCCACGGCCCAAAAGCCGGCGTTCATGCTGAGCCAGTCGAAAGCAGCCGTAGCCGGTCGGCGCAGCGGCCGCGAGGTATTACCCTTCCAGTAGAATGGTGTCTGCTCTGACGTCTTCATCGCGTCCGGCGTGAAACCCGGTTCAACAAACGGTTTCAAACCCATACCGAGCAGCGCATCGTAAAGCTGGTCGATACGGGTGAAGTCATAGATCAGCCGGCTGTCGCTCTCGCACGCGTTCGCTCAGCCGCCGTGCGTTCGGAGGCCGGCGTCTTTCTAGTCAGCCAGCTGGGTCTTGGTGGCGGTTAACGTCACGCGCGTCGTCCTTAGATCCGGGCTTTGTGCGGTCAGCACAATGTCGCCTTCCGAACCCGTCGACTGGATCAGGACCTGGGCGTAGCCGTTGAAGACACGCCGCCGCCACGGCGCCGGCGGGGTACGCAGCCGCACCGAGGCCACGTTCTGGGCTCCTACGCCCACCATGCGGGCCAAGCTTGCCGGGCCGTCATCGGCAACATGGATTTCGACGACGTTTTCGCCAACCCGCAGAAGGTCTATCGGCACCGTCACCATCATCCCCGCCCCGGATGGCCCAGAGCTGGCCGACACGTCGACCTCGTTGACGAAGACCTTCTGTCCCGTCGCCAGCGGCATCAGAAACAGCGTGACCTCCTGCGAGTCCGTCAGCGCGGAGGCCCGGAAGGATCCCCGCGCCCGGTACGCGGGTAACGGCGCGGGTTCAGAGCCGGGTGGGAACCACTGGAACGGGTCGCGCCACTCGGCGGCGCCGGCGTCACCGGGATGGGACAGAGCGGTGATGCGCCAGCCGCCGACGGGCGACACGTCGATGCGCTCCACGGACTGGTCCGGCTCATGAGATCCCGGGTCTCCGTTGCCGACGCCGATGATCCGCCCCGGACCTGAGATGGAGAACTCCACGAGATCGTTCGCGAGGGGCGCCACGTCGCCGCGACGGTCGCGGACGCTGACAAGAACGGGCACGGTGTCCACGTCATCGGAGAGCAGCGTGGTGCGGTCCGGCTCCAGCGCAATCGCCGCGGGCGCCCCGGCCGTCCTGACCTCGCCGGACGACACCCGTCTGCCGTCCCGGTAGCCGATGGCGGTCAGGCGTCCCGGCTCGTAAGGCACTGTCCATTCCAGGTGCGCGTTGGGCGTCATGGTCTGACGGCCCAGGCTGCGGCCGTTCAGGCTCAACTCGACCTCCTCAGCGTTGGAATAGACCCAGACGTCGATCGGCTCGCCGACGCGGTCAGGCCAGGTCCAGTGCGGCAGGATGTGGAGGGTCGGTGTGTCGTCCCACCACGCGCGCAGATAGTAGGCCGTGTCCTTGAAGAGCCCGGTCGTGTCGAGCATGCCGAATTGAGAGCTGATCGCCGGCCACCCGAAGGGCGTGGTCTCTCCGCGGTAATCAAAGCCGGTCCAGACGAACATACCGGACATCCACGGCCGCTCGGCGACGGCGGTCCAGCCCTGCTGAATGCTGCTGGTTCCGGTCGGACGCTGCGGAGTGTCGTAAGCGGCCAGATGCACGGCCGCGCGATCTGTCACATAGACGCCCCGGGTTGCGGTCGTGGATCCCTCTTCGCTCATAATCGTCGGCGTGTTCGGAAACAGCGCGTGATAGCGGTCGACGTCGTGCTGGGAGCGGTAGTTGAAACCCAGGACGTCGGTCGTCGTCGAGCTGCCGCCCGGCGTGCCGCCGGCCATGGCGACCATCACGCGCCGGGATGGATCCAGTCGACGAACCTGATCCTGCATCACCCGGGTCAGTCGGGCGCCCAGCTCGCCATTCTCGATAGCCCATTCTTCATTGCCGACGGACCAGATGATGACTGACGGGTGATTGCGGTCGCGGCGGATCAGGCGCTCCAGCTGATCCCGGATCTCGGGTGTCGTGCCCATCATCCGGTGCTCATTGATAACCAGCATCCCAAGCCGATCCGCCGCTTCGAGCAACTCCGGAGTTGGTGGGTTGTGCGAGGCCCGATAGGCGTTCGACCCCATGGCGAGCAGGCGCCGCAGACGATACTCCTGCATCGAGTCCGGCAGGGCGGCGCCGATGCCGGCGTGATCCTGGTGGTTGTTCGTGCCCTCCAGCTTGATGTTCCGGCCGTTCAGCCAAAAGCCTGTGTCGGCGTCCCACCGCACCGTGCGGATGCCGAAGCTTGTTTCGTATCGATCGACGATCCCAGCGCCGTCCCGGATCGTGGTCACCAGCCGGTACAGAGCCGGGTCTTCCAGCGACCAGAGCTGCGCGTGCTCGACGGCGATCTGGCTGTCGAGCGCAGTCGCACCATGCGCGGGAACGATCACGGCTTGGCTGTGCGTGGCCACGACCAGGCCGTGACGGTCGACGACCTGTTCCTCGACTTGAACCGAGCGATCGTCATCGCCCTCGTTCAGCAGCGAGGTCTGAACGCTGAGGTCGGCGTCCTCGCCCCGGACTTCGGAGCTCACGAAGACGCCCCATTGCTCGACGTGCAGCGGATCGGTCTTGGTCAGCCAGACGTGGCGATAGATGCCCGCGCCTTCGTAAAACCAGCCTTCCTCGCGCGTCGCATCGGCGCGGACGACCAGAACGTTAGGGCCGGCGTAGTTGATGTAGTCGGTGAGGTCGTAGCGAAAGGAGGAATAGCCGCTGTGTTCGTTGCCGAGGTAGTGGCCATTGAACCAGATCTCGCTGTCCCGATAGACGCCGTCAAATTCGACCGAAACGCGGCGACCGACATCAGCCTGGGTGAACGTCAGCGTCTTGCGATACCAACCGATGCTGTTTTCCGGGAAGTTGCGGCCGATGGCCCGCGACCCGTGGTTGCCGTCTGCGCGACTGTCGAACGAAAGCTCGACGGCCCAGTCATGTGGCAGGCTGAGCCGCCGCCAGGCGCGATCATCATAACGCGCCGATGCAGGGCCGTCGCCGTAGCCCGCCTTCGCGAAGAAGAAGGGCGCCGTCGCATAGTTGAAGTCCCGCGCGGTGTCAGTCGCGTGGCCCAGAGCGAAGGCCCAGTCGTCATCAATATTGATCCGCTCCCGTGGAGCCTGCGCCCACGCTGGCGCCGCCCACATCAGGCAGGTCATGAGGAGGCCCGTCAGCCAGACTGGGGTTCGCATGGCGTTACTCGCAGTGTGGATCGCCTTACGGCGTTGATAGGGGTGGGGCGCTAGGCGCCTATCTTCAGCATGACCACGCCGTGACTGGGGACGGACGCGCCGAAACGGTCACGGGCGGGGGCGAGGTCGCGGTGGGCCCACAGGTCCCGAACGTTCGCCCGCAGGCTGGGCGGATACCCCAGTTCGTCCCAGGTCACCTCGATGTTCGCGGCCTCGGGGCCACGATTGAACAGCAGCACCGCCCGCGCGCCGCCCGCCAGGGCTTTGACCCAAACCTCGAGGTCCCCCTCGTCCCTGACCCGCCGACCTTGCACACCGGCGGCGTCCTGATTGACCGCGATGACCTCGGTATTCATCAGGATGTCGCGGGTCGTCTCGTCCATCGTGGCGATGTCGTTGCCCGCGATCAGGGGCGCGGCCATCATGGCCCATAGCGAGAAATGGGACCGGTATTCGATATTGGTCATGCCACCATTTCCGACTTCCAGCATGTCCGGATCGTTCCAGTGGCCTGGACCGGCGTAGGGCCAGAGCGGCTCGTTCATGTCGGCCAGGTTCAGGACGCCCCAGTTGTTGCCCTTCTTGCCCTCCCAAATATCAGCGATGTCGCCAGTCGTGCGCCACAGGTTGCCGATCTTCGAGGCCCACAGCCATGGCCGGTTGTTGCCCCACTCGCACATCGAGAAGACGATCGGCCGGCCAGTGGAGCGCAGGGCGTCGGCCATCAGCGCATAGGCCTCTTCGGCGTTGCGGACGCCGCTATAGCACCAGTCATACTTTAGATAATCGACGCCCCATCGCGCATAGGTGATGGCGTCCTGATATTCGTGGCCCTGGCTACCCGGCCGGCCAGCGCAGGTCATTCGGCCTGCGTCGGAGTACAGGCCGAACTTCAACCCCTTACTGTGCACATAGTCCGCCAGGGCCTTCATGCCGGATGGGAAGCGGACGGGATCGACCGTAATGAATCCGTCGGCGTCGCGCGGTCCCTGCCAACAGTCGTCGATCACCACATAGACATAGCCGGCGTCGCGCATGCCGCTGTTGACCATAGCGTCCGCCACGTGGCGTACGACGCGCTCATTCACGTCACAGCCAAACTTGTTCCAGCTGTTCCAGCCCATGGGCGGCGTCATCGCCAGGCCATTGGCGGTTCGCGTGGGGTCCTGCGACGGTGCGATGGTGTTCGGATCAGGCGCCTGGGCCTGCACTTGCGTGCTTGAGAGCGAGCATATGGCCGCAGCCACGACCAGGCTTAGGATAGAGCCACGCATTTCCAGCCTCCCCATGCACGCAGCCCTTTGCTGGCGGCTATTGGGTGTTCATCTTACTAATCAGCAAGGCTCGTCAATCGCCGCTTTGCGGCCGACACGAGTGTCGATCCTCAAGGGCGGTGACACGGACCGCTCGCGTAAAGGAGTGTCGAGGCGAGCCGCCTTCGAACTCCCGGAGACAACTCAAGAGATGGCCGCCCAAGCGCAAGCCGTGAAAGGCTGCAGAAGCAGCCCCCCCCTCTCTGCCCCTTCGGTGCACTTGTCGCAATGCGCACTGAGCGACCGCTTCTGACTCAAAGCGGCGGTTTGGAAGATCGGCCTTTGGTTCACCCCATCCAGTCGTCGCTGCGCAGGTCCGCGTCGCCGAGCAGCCGGCCCTGGTCGTCGAGGAGGGCGATCCAGCCGCCGGCGGGGGCGAGGCGGGCCTCGAGGGCGAGGAACAGCGGGGCCTCGTCCCCGGTCCCCGGCAGGACCAGCGGCTCGTCGGCGGGATTGAAGGCCGCGAGGTCGGGCAGGGCCGGCAGCACGAAGGCGTCGTCGAGGTCCGCCGGCAGCGGCACGACCTGGGCGTCGCCGGCGGCCTTGCCGGCCGGCTCCGGCGCGGCCGGGGCGCCGTAGGTCAGCACGGTGGTGGTGTTGCCGGTGAAGCGCAGCCCCTCGATCGAGCTGACCAGGGTCGAGCCCTCGCACAGGCCCAGGGGCGGAATTCGCCTTCCAGCAAGGCGTGTTCACAGAGAATCTGGTCTCGGCGCTGACGGGGCGGGAAAGGCGGGAAGGCGAATCCGGATGAACCCTGTCGGGCCTGTTCCGTGGTCCTCGTGTCATCTTCCGCTCTCGCCGTCCCCGCCTCTTCGCTGTAGAGTCAGACCACCCAAGCGTAACCCTGCGGCCTTGACCCAACAGCGCGGGAATTGGGACCGCCTGTCGGGGCCTCCGACGATCGCGATCAGGCCAGGGCTCAATGATCCGCTTCCTGCTGATTTCACCCAGTCCGCCATGGGACGCCGACTTCGCCGGCCTGATGGAAGCAGACGGGACCGCCGTCACGCGGGTGCCGCCGACTGCGATCGCGACGGTCGCCGCCTTCGCGCCACCGGGCATCGAGGTGGTGCTGCAGGACGAGACGCTGACGCCGATCGATTTCGACGCCGAAGCCGACTTCATCGGCATCACGGCCAATGTCTCCCAGCTGGCGCGGGCGAAGTGGATCGCGGAGGGCTTTCGAATGAAGGGCCGCACGGTCATCGTCGGCGGGCCGCATATCACGCTGGATCCGCAAGCCTTCGAAGGCCTCTGCGACGTGGCGGTGACCGGGGAGTTCGAAGGCGTGGCCGAGGCCTTCTACGCCGACATGCTGAACGGCCAACTGAAGCCGGCCTACGCCGGAGGGCGCCCCGATCTCAGCGCCTCGCCCATCCCGGCCTGGGATCTGTACGACAACGACCGCGCGCTGATCGGCATCGCCCAGACCAGCCGGGGCTGCCCTTTCGAATGCAATTTCTGCGACGTCATCCAGTACGTCGGGCGCGCCCAGCGCCACAAGACGAACGAGCAGGTGATCGCCGAGGTTCAGAAGCTCTACGACGTGGGCTACAACCGGATCTTCATGGCTGACGACAACTTCACCGTCTACCGCAAGCGGGCCGCCAGCCTGCTCGAGGCCCTGGCCGCCTGGAACGGGCGCGACGGGCGCGGATATGTGACGTTCCACACCCAGGTTTCCATCGATATCGCCGCCGATGATCGCATGCTCGACCTGTGCGCCGAGGCCGGTCTGACCAACCTGTTCATCGGCATCGAAACCGTGAACGAAGAGAGCCTGAAGGACAGCCTCAAACGGCAGAACGTCTCGGTCGATGTGCGGGCGCGGATCGACAACGTCGTGGCTCACGGCCTCGAGCCCGTGGCGGGTCTGATGGTCGGCTTCGACGCCGACAGCCGACGCATCTTCGAGCAGCAATACGAGTTCGCGATGGGGCTGCCGATCGGCACCTTCAAGGTGTCGTCCCTCTCCGCGCCCGTGGGCACGCCGCTGTATCAGGACATGCTGCGCGCCGGCCGGATCGTCGCCGACGAAGATCGCGTCCACTATCAGGCGGGCGATCAGATCACGAATATCCATCCCGCCCAGATGACGCGGGAAGAGCTCTATGTCGGCACGCGCTGGCTGATCAGCCGGCTGTACGAGCCCGAGGGCTTCTGGTCCCGCCTGCAGGCCATGGCCGCCCTGCTCGGCCCGAGCCCGCTGCCCGCCCGAAGCCATCCTCATGATCCGCCGGGCCGGGCCCGCTCGAAGCGGCTTTTCATGGAGATGATGATGGGGATGCGGCGACGCGACCCCGCCGTAGCCCGCGTGATCGAACAGACCGCCGGTCTGATGCGCGAGCGGCCGGACATTCGCGGAACCCTGGCCGACATCCTGCACACCTGGCTGCTGAACTTTCACGGACAGATCGCCAAGGGGGGCTACCACCCGGCCTGGGCGAAACTCGCCTCGCCGCCGTTCGAGGACCCGGCGTTCGCGGAGGATGCCTCGACCGCGCCCCTGCTCCCGGCCCCGGGTCCAGCCCCGGCGCGCGGGGCGTTCATGGCCCAACGCCAGGCTCAGGCTTGACGGCCGTTAGCCCCGCCGGAGGCGGCCCGAGCAGGGCGTCGAGGGCGACGGCCCCGAGTCCCGCCGTGAAGTGAACATAGTCGGACCAGTTATTGCGATCCCGCCAGAGGGCCTGTTGAGGCGGGCTCCCTGGAGGGGCGGTCGCGAAGTTCATATAGCTGATCGCGCAGCCGCCCGGCGGAGGCGTCCGTCCGGCAAAGTCCGCGGCCATGCGAGCGGCATTGGCCCGGAAGACCCGGTCATGGTCCGAAAAGGGCGAGGATGCGGGGGACGACGGAAGGGTGAAAAAGACGAGCCGATGGCGGAGCCCCGTTCGCCGGCAAACCTGATCCGCGAGGTCAGCCATGGCGAGCACATTGCGGCGGCCCTGAGCCAGTGAGGCCTCGCTCGTGTCGAGCAGGCCGAGGGTATAGCGAGCGCTGCGCTCGGCCTCGGCCCAGTCGGTCGGTGGTGACGCGAGTGGGACACACGCCGCGTAGGACGCGGGGCGCTCTCCCCCTTCCCTCAGGCTGTGCACGACGGTCCTCAGCGAGAACAGCGTGGTTCGGGGCGAGAGCGCCGCCGAGACGGCCGCCTGTGCCGGACTCGTGATGGCCGGACGTTCGGTCGTGGGCAGGCCTACCTCGATCAACACGGTCGCAGGGCGATCACGCTCGTCCAGGATGGTCCGTTCCACCCGGGTCAATTCGCGCAAGCCCCAGGCAGAGCCCGCCACCCGCAACACGTCGGGCCGGGCGCAGGTGTCGAAACCCCGCCAGGTCCGCGAGGGCCCGATCAGAAACAGGTCGCCCCGACTCTCGCGGATGGCGCGGGTGAAGAAGGCCGGGTTGTTCCCGTTCATGCCCGCGGCGATCACCTCGGCAGGCGGGTTGCGGTTGAACCTGAACCGCCCGGACATCCCGAACTCGCCGGTCGGGTCGACCAGAACGTTGAACGCACCCCACACCGCCAGCAGGGCGAGCCCGCCCAGCAGGCCGGTCCACCAGCCCCGGGCCAGGCGCGGCGGCGGCTTATGCTCAGAACTGGGCATAGATGAAACCATATTGCTCGACGGGCCGGGTGACGCCGATCAGGGCCAGGGCGAGGAGAACCACGGTCAGCCCGCCCCACAGCATTGTCGGGCTCCAGCGCAGCCGCGGCCGTGTGCGGCTCGCGCCGGCGATGCCGAAAATCTGCATGGTGTTGGGGGCAAGCAGAACGATGACCGTGGCGACGACCATCATCCCGACGGTCCTGAGGCCCGGCAGGCGGGCGTTGGGATAGAGTTCGGCCGCGCCGCCGCCGGCGCCGGACAGCGACCCGGCCAGGTCGCCGCACAGCCGCCATGCGGCGTCGACGTCGATCAGCGCCGGCATCAACCGGTCCAGCTGACCGGCGTCCGTCACCCGGAGCAGGAGAGCAACGACGGCCACCGCGAGCAGGATGAGGGCATGCCCGGCGACCCGCCGCGCCCCCTGCTCCAGGGGCCCGACCGCCCGCGGGGCGGCCCGCGCGTTCTGTCGGGCGAACTGCAGCAGGATCAATAACAGGGCGACGCAAAAGCCGTTGAACAGGGGCAGCGGCGCAGTCGTGTGCCACGCCGCGACGACCAGATAGGCGATCAGCGTGGCGACGGCCCAGGCGACGCCATAGCGCCTGCCGGTCGGTGAGATGGGGAGCTTGCGGGCGATGCGGAACACCGGCTCGAAGACATAGTCACGCACGAAGGTCATCAGGCTCATGTGCCAGCGCATGACGTACTGGCCCGGCGTCGCCGCCTTCAGCGGAGAGTCGAAATTGATCGGCAGCATCAGGCCGAAACACAGGCCGACGCCGATCGCGATGTCCGAATAGGCCGAAAAGTCGAAGTACAGCTGAAGCATGAAGCCCCACGCCGCCGTCCATGCCTCCAGCGGCGTGACGGCGCCGAGATCCGCGGCCGTCAGCACGGCGTCCACCTTGCGGGCCATGGGGTCGGCCAGCCAGGTCTTCTTGACGACGCCGGCGAGGATGAGGGCGACGCCACGCGCGACGTCCACGGCGGCGGGCGGCGTCAGACCCAGTCGCGCGAACTGCGGGGCCATCCGCGGGTAGGCGCCGATCGGACCCGCCGGCAGCTGGCCGAAGAAGGACCCCCAGGCCGCGAAACGCAGGAGGCCCAGGCGTTCCGACCCCGACTTCTGGCCGGCGACGAGGAAGGTGATCTGCTGCAGCGTATAGAAGGCCAGGCCGAGCGGCAGGGCGACGGAAACCATCTGCTGCGCCAGCTTGAAGGCGACCAGGGGGGCGAGGTTGGCGACGATGGCCGCCGTAACCACCAGCCGGCGCGCCGCCGATCCCGGCGTCATCCGACGGATCACCGCCATTGCGGCGAAGTTGCCGAGGATCGACAGGATCAGGAACGACAGCGACAGCGGCCCGGCCGCCAGACAGAACAGGAGTGACGCCGCCACCAGCACCCAGGGCGCGGCGGGCGGCTTCCACCGGCAAGAGATCGAAAACAGCGCCACCGTCGCCGGCAGCCAAAGCAGCAGGAATTGGAGGCTTGCGAACGGAATGGGATCAGGCCCCCTTCTCGATCAGCACGTCCTCGAGGAGGACGCCATCGAGACCGGTGGTGGCCAGGACCGCCATCGCGTCCTGCACGCTGTGCACCATCGGCTTGCCCATGACGTTGAAGCTGGTGTTGAGCACGATCGGCGCCCCGGTCTGCGCCTCGAAGGCCGCCAGAAGGCCATTCATCCATGGGTCAGACGATGCGTCGACCGTTTGCAGCCGCCCGGTCCCGTCCGCATGCACCACCGCCGGCACGCGATCGCGGACCGCCGTCTTCCACGGCAGGGTGAAGGACATGTAGGGCGACGGCTGGGCGCGATCGAACCACTCGCCGACGCGATCCGCCGGAACGACGGGCGCGAACGGCCGATAGGGCTCGCGGCCTTTGACGCGTTGGTTCAACCGGTCCTTCATGTCGCCTGGGCGCGGGTCGGCCAGGATCGAGCGGTGGCCGAGCGCGCGGGGGCCGAACTCCGCGCCGCCTCGCATGACCCCGATGATCTGGCCGGCCGCCAGGCGGCTGGCGAGGATGGAGAGCCCCCCCTCGCCGGCGACCGCCGAAATCCGGGAATGGCCGCAGTTCGCCACGGTCTGTTCGATGACCCGGCGGTCCGGGCAGGTTCCGAGGAAGGGCGACGCGGCGCCGGACATCCCGGGCTGGTCCGGATGATCCTGCATCCACGACAGCAGGGCGGCTCCCAACGCGTTTCCGTCGTCGGCCGGCGCACTCGGCACATGGACATGGTCGAAGCCGAAGCGGCCGCGGATCGTGCCGTTATACGACGAATTGAGCGCGCATCCGCCGCTGAGCACGAGGTTCCGCTCGTCCAGCGTTGCGCAGCTTTCGAGAATGCGGTCGGCCATTCGGGCGTAGGCCGCCTGACCGCTGGCCGCGAGGCCGGCCGCGCGTTCGACAGGGTCGCGGGGCATCCGGCCGTAGGGCGTGGCGCGCGCGACGGCGGCGTCGATGACGGCCTGCTCCGGCAGCCGCGGGCGGCCGTCGACGATATCCAGCATCGACTCGAGCGTCCCGACCAGCGCGTCGTCCGGCGTGCCGAACGCCGCGAGGCCCATGACCTTCCATTCCTCGCCGGCGCGCCAGTCAAAGCCGCAGAGCCCCGTCAACCAGGCGTAGTAGGATCCCAGACTGCCCGGTCCCCAGGAGCGCCACAGGCGGCTGAGGCGTCCTTCGCGCAGGCGGAACAGGCTGGCGGCGCCGACGTCGCCCTCCCCGTCGATGACCAGACACAGGCCATGGTCGAAGGGCGCGCTGCTGCAGGCGCCCACCGCATGGGTCAGGTGGTGATCGAAGTGACGAACCTCGGGCGGCGTCTGCGCAAGACCAAGACGAAGCAGGGAATCCCCCGCGGCCGCCTGGGCATGGGCTTGCAGCCCCCGCAGCCAGAGACCGTCCGTGACCGGAAGCATGGCGTTGGAAACCGAGACCGGCAGGTCGGCCTTGACCCGCGCCCAACTGGTCGAGACGACGAGTTGATCGCTCGCCGGATCGAAGCCGACGACATTCAATGCACTTTCCAGATGCCCGACGAGATCGGGCGCGGCGCCCCAGGCCCGCTTGTCCTGGAGGAATCGTTCGGTGGCTTCGGCGAACCGGATACGCCCGTCCTCGTCGACGATGGCGAGGGCGGGATCATGCCCCGACGTCGACAGGCCGAGGTAGAAGCGGCTCATTGCTTGTCGAACAAGGCCACAACGGCCGCGGCGACCTCGTCGAGCGTCTGGAACTCGAACATCAGCGAGGGCTCCACCTCAATGTGGAACTCGTCCTCGATGTGGCCGGAGATCAGCACCGCGTCGATGGACTCCAGTCCGAAATCGACCAGCACAGTCGAACCGAGGAGCTGTTCCGGCGGGACTTTGGTCCGCTTGCTCACGTGGTCCCGCAGGAAGGCGGTCACTTCAGCGACGGTCGGGGTAGTCATGGACGAACTTTCAGGGCGGAGGGTCAGCGAAGGCGGCAGGGTAGGTTTGTAAGGATCACCGTCTGGGAGTTCTCGGCGTACCGGGCCTCCCCTTCAATGATCCGGAGACCGGGATAGCGGGAAAACAGGGCCGGGATGGCCTTGCGGATCAGGACACGCGACAGCGCCGCCCCGATGCAGCGATGCAGACCGTGGCCGAAGGCGAGGTGTCCGGCGCCGAGATCACGGTTGATCGCGGCGAGTCGCAGCCGCATCGTGTCGCCGGGCGCGAAGGCCATGCCATGGATCTCTCCGGCGGTCCGGGCGATCCGATAGATGAAGCGGGGCGAGGCGGCCTCGGGCACGATCCGTGTGTCGAGATGCGCGGTGATCCACGCCGGATCAGCCGCGTCCCCTCGCTGCCCGGCAGGCTTCGAGGCCAAGGCAAGCAGAGCGTTGGCAAGGGTATGGGCGACGTTGAAGCTGGCGCCGTAAAGCACGAGGACGAAGGCCTTTCGATCCTCGGCGTCCATCTGGTCCCATCCGCTGGCGACCAGATGCGACAGCAGGGAAGTGGGTCCCCCTTCCCCGCCCTCGCTGGCCGGCTCGTCGAACTGGTCCAGAAGAATGTCGACCATCTCCTGCACCTTCAGGATGGCGCGGAGGGAGCGGAGCGGCTCGAGCACTTCCTGGAGCAAGGGCGCGAGACGGTTGAACACGTCCGGGGACCGGGGATGCAGGCCCATGATCGGCTGACAGACGGCATGGAACAGGGGTTCGCAGAAGTCCCTGACGAGGTCGACGTCGGTCCGCTCGTCGAGGGCGTCCGCCAATCGCCCGATCTCGGCCTCGATCAGCGGGGTCCAGGACGCCAGCCGATTGGATCCCAACGCCTCAAAGCCGAGCAGCCGCATCCGCGCATGCCGCGGGCCAGACTGGAAGAAGGGCGCGTTGCGGGCGACGCGTATCGCGGTGGACAGGTCCAGCCCGCTGGCCTCCTGCAGGCGGATCAGGTGGGGCTCCATGCCCGGCGGGCTGAAGCGGGCGTCATCCACCGCGATGGCGCGGGCGGCGGCGGCGTCGGTGACGTCCCACAGCCGGGCGGACCGTCGCTTCGGCGCGGGCGTCAGCAGGCAGGGCAGCGCGACGGGAGCCTGCACCATCTGGGTCCGCTCGATGCGAATCCCCGCCTCGTCCAGACGCAGGTCGGGGAAGCGCGCCGCGAGCGCCGGCAAGGCCCGGCGCAGCATCAGGCGGGCCAGGGCGGCGCCGGGGCATTTGTGCATGCCGTCGCCGAAGGACATCGAGACCCTGCCACCCTCGGCGCCGGCGTGCGGACAAAGCGAGCGGTTGACCGCGGGGATGTCCAGCACGGCGACGTCGCCCGGAACGACCGGCCTGCCGTTCAACACCGTGTCCGCCTGGGCCACGCGATAGAGCCTGAGGGTCGAGGGATAGTCGCGGATGACCGCCTCGAGATGCGCGTCAGCCCAGCCCGGACGTGACACCTCGCCCCACGACGGCGCGCCGTCGCGCAGCAGACCCCAGAGGGCGAACGAGAGAGACTCCGCGGCGGTGTGAGCCGCCACCGTGATTGAGGCGATGAGCGTGGCGTCGTCCACGTCTCCGGGCAGTTTGCTGCGGGCCAGCGCTTTCGTCAGCGGCGGCGGCCCGTGCGCCTCGCCAGCAGCCTCGCCCGGCGCGGACGCCGCGGCGATCAGGTGGCGGTAGGCGTCCTGGACGAGCCGCAGTTCACGCAGGCGCAGCAGCGGCTCGGTGAAGATCCGCGCATTGTTGATGTGGCGCAGGAATTCGACCTCGTCCGGTATGGCCAGGCCAAACACGTCGCGCGCACAGGCGACAAACAACGGGTCGGAAAAATCCCGGACCAGGTCGGGTTCCGCGCTCGCGGCAAGCCGCGCAAGGCCGGCCTGGATATGCGCGTCGATCACCGGCTCCCACCTGGCTGCGCCCGCGGGGCTCAGGAAGGCCGCGAGCGCCCGACGGGTCATCAGATGATCCGCGCCGGTCTGATAGACCAGCGATGCGCGCACGGCCTCGGCCAGGACCGACAGGTCCTCGCCCGTCGCGGCCTGCAGCGCCTCCAGATACGGCGCAACCTCCGTCACGCCCCACGCCTTGTCCCGAAAAACCGCCACGGCCTCGTCCGCCGTCACCACCACAAAGCGCGCGCGATCTGGCCGCAGACCCGCGGGCGCCGCTGCCGGAGAGCTGGAGACGAGCGTCACTGCAGCAGCTCGTTCAGGCGTCCGGCGCGCCAGCCGGCGGCGACGTCCCGGCGCCGGATCTTGCCGCTGCTGGTGCGGGGGAGCGCGCCACTGGGCAGGATGCGGACATCGGTCAGCTCGATGCCCCACGCGCCCGCCACGGCGCGGCGGATCTGCTCCCCCGTCGCCGCCTCATCGGCGATCCGCGCGCGCCGCTTAAGCTCGATCAACAGCACGGCCTTGCCGGTGTTCAGGTCGTCCGGCATCAGCGCGGCCGCGGCCATGGGATTGAGGGCCGGGTCCTGCTCGCCCGCCAGCCATTCCAGATCGGTCGCCGGAATCTTGCGGCCGTTGGCGAAGAGCAGGTCCTTCAGCCGACCCGTGACATAGAGCCAGTCGGCCTGCCGGACAGCGATGTCTCCGGTCCTCAGCCATGTCCCGGCCGCTTCGTCGTCGGCGAGCATGGCGCCGAAGGTCGAGGCGGTCTCCGCCGGCTCGTTGCGATACCCTTGCGCTACCGACGGGCCGCGCAGCCAGACCTCGCCCGCATCCCCGGCAGCGACGATGCGTCGGGTGTCCGGGTCGACCAGCCGCAGATTTTCCCACATCTCGGGGGCGATACGGCACGGTTCGATCTCCTCGCAACCCGGCGGAGCCGACGGCCTCTCAGAGCTGAGCTTCGGGTTTCCTCCGGCGACCATCAGGGTGTACTCGGCCAGGCCATAGCTCCCGAAAACCGCGTCGGGATTCAAGCCATAGGGCTGGAAGCGGGCGCGGAAGGCATTCATGAGGGCCGCCGGAATCGGCTCGGCCCCGCAGAAGGCGCTGGTCCAACTGGAGAGATCGAGTCCCTCGCACTGCGCGTCGGTCACGTGCTCCAGGCAGTGGGAGAAGGCGAAGGCCGGCCCCCCGCTGCAGGTGGCGCCGTGTTCGCCGATCAGCCGCAGCCATCGCTCCGGCCGCTGGATCATGGTCAAGGGGTCCATCAAAACCGTCCGGCCGCCGGCGAGGATCGGATAGAGGATCCCGCCCATCAATCCCATATCGTGAAAATGCGGCAGCCAGCTCAGGAAGACGCCGCTTTCGTCCATCCCCCAGGTACTGTTGGCGAGGTCGCCGTTGGCGACCACGTTCGCCGCCGACAGCGCCACCGCTTTCGGGGCTCTGGTCGACCCGGATGTATATTGCAGGATGGCCGGGCGAGATGCGCGTGGAGAGGCGGGCGGGATGTCGGTCGCGGGTTGTGTTTCGGGGGACGTCAGCGTCCCGGCCTCGACGATCGGCCGGCGGCCCTGCACTCCGGCCAGGGCGGCCTCGATCCTGTGACGCCAGTCTGCCGGGCAAAGGATCGCGGACGGCCTGCAATCGCGGATGATCCGCGCAAGACGCGAGGCGTCGACACCCGGTCGGGGCGGCGCCAGGGCGGTGACCGTAAAGCCCGCATAGATTGCGCCGAACAGGGTGACGACGAAGTCCAGGCCACACGGCATCACCAGGGCCAGCGGGCCGTCCTCCGGTGCATGACGGCGCGCCAGCCCGGCGCTTCGCGCCGAGGCCGCCTCATGCAGTTCCAAACCTGACAGGGAACGGTCCGGCTGTCCCCCGCGTCCGCCGCAGACAGTCAGGACGGTGCGGTCCGGCCGCTGAATTAACCGATTCCGAAGCCGGCCCGACAGCACGCTGATCATCCCCCTCACACATGCGTTCTGTCGTGATTACAGGCGACGCTCAAGGCCCATTGTCACATGGAGACATATTGGTCCGGCGCTGTCACCTTGACCCCGGAGGACCGGGACCTGCCGCCCTGATCAGCTCGGGCGACGGCGGCCGCTCATGCCTCATCGGACCGGGCCCGGTGGCGGCGAACCCGATCGTCCAGCACCGATGATCAGCGTATGGCGGGCAAGGCGATGAGCGCCGGCATCAGAACTCCTCCCAGCCGTCTTCGGCGGCCACGGGGTCGAGCCTGCGGGCGGCGCCGCCGCGTCCGACCGTCTTCATGGCGGTGACGGTGCGGCTGGACGGACGCGGGGCCGGGCGCAGCGGCCGGACCTCCGCGACGCCGGTCTGGAAGCGCGCCACCGATCCGGCCAGCGTCTCGGCCTCCTGCGACAGCGAATGGCTGGCGGCGGTCGATTGCTCGACCATGGCCGCGTTCTGCTGGGTGACCTGATCCATCTGGTTGACGGCGGTGTTGACCTGCTGAAGGCCGGTGGCCTGCTCCTGGGCCGAGGCCGCGATCTCCGACACCAGGCCGTCGATCTCGGCGACCCGGCTGACGATGCGCTGCAGCGCCTCGCCGGTCTGGCCCACCAGGCTGACGCCGGTGTTCACCTGGCTGGTCGAGGCCGAGATCAGCACCTTGATCTCCTTGGCC
>NZ_DASPMQ010000058.1:0-118867 GCF_035626975.1 Brevundimonas sp. | reverse complement strand
GAAGGCGCTGATCCGGCCCATCTGCACCCGGGCGCGGTCGTCCTTCAGATTGTCCTTCAGCACCTTCTCGACGGCGCGGTTGTTCTTCGACTCCTCCATGTCGATGAAGTCGATGACGATCAGCCCGGCGAGGTCGCGCAGCCGCAGCTGGCGGCAGGCCTCCTCGGCCGCCTCCAGGTTGGTCTTCAGCGCGGTCGCCTCGATGTTGCGCTCCCGCGTCGCCTTGCCGGAGTTGACGTCGATGGCGACCAGCGCCGCGGTCTGGTTGATCACCAGGTAGCCGCCGGACCGCAGGGGGACGACGGGGCTGTAGATCTGCGACAGCTGCGCCTCGATGCGGTGCGCCACGAACAGCGGGGTCGGCTCGCGGTAGGCCATGACCTTCTTGGCCTGGGCCGGCATGATCATCCGCATGAAGTCGCGGGCTTCCTTGTAGCCCGCCTCGCCCTCGACCTGGACGCTGTCGATGTCCTTGTCGAACAGGTCGCGGATGGCCCGCTTCACCAGGTCCTCTTCCTCGTAGATCAGGGCCGGGGCCACCGACTTGAGGGTGGTGTCGCGGATGTTCTCCCACAGCCGCATCAGGTACTCGTAGTCGCGCTTGATCTCGGCCTTGGTGCGCTTGGCGCCGGCGGTGCGGATGATCAGGCCCATGCCGTGCGGCACGTCCAGGGCGGCGGCGGCGGCCTTCAGGCGCTTGCGGTCGGTGGCCTGGGTGATCTTGCGCGAGATGCCGCCGCCCTTGCCGGTGTTGGGCATCAGCACGCAGTAGCGGCCGGCCAGCGACAGCCAGGTGGTCAGGGCCGCGCCCTTGCCGCCGCGCTCGTCCTTGACGACCTGGACCAGCATGACCTGACGGCGCTTGATGACGTCCTGGATCTTGTAGCGGCGCATCAGGCGGCGCTTGAGCCGCTCTTCCTCGGCCATGCCGCCTTCGGAGTCGCCGTCATCGCTTTCGCGGCCGAGGTCGTCGTGCTCGTCCTCGTCGGAATGCGCCTCGGCCATGATGGCTTCGCGGTCGGCGACCGGGATTTGATAATAATCCGGGTGGATTTCGTTGAAGGCCAGGAAGCCGTGACGGTTGCCGCCGTATTCGACGAAGGCGGCCTGCAGGCTGGGCTCTACGCGGGTGACCTTGGCGAGATAGATGTTGCCCCGAAGCTGGCGCTTCGAGCGGGATTCAAAGTCGAATTCCTCGATCTGACGGCCCTCGACGATCGCGACGCGGGTTTCCTCCGCGTGGGCGGCGTCGATCAACATGGTCTTTGACATGGAAGGTCTCTCTCTGGCGCGCTCGGCCGTCCCCGCAAGGGGGTGACAAGGCGGCTCGCCGAATGGGATTGGGGGCAGGCGCGAGCGCGATCCCGTCGCCGCGGCGCGAGCCGGGGGCGAGGTCGGTCAGGTCAGACCGGAAGGGAGCGCAGGCGGGATAGCCCATGAAGGTTCAGTACGGTCCTGGGACCGGACGCGCCGTCGATAAGGGCGTCCCGGACCCGGTCGTCGAATCGGCGGGCGCACCCGTCCGGCTCTCGGATCAGTGAAAGTCATGCCGCGAAGAGGGCGCGCCCGGCCTGAGGGATCAGGGGACGCGATCGTTCGCGAGCGGAACAAGCATAGGCATGACCAATTCGAATTGAAAGCCGCGCCGGCCTTAACCCGTTGTCGACTCCCGCGCGTTTAGCATCCGGCCAACCAACAAGGTGGGTTTCCGTCGAATGTACGGGCTGTCGCGTATCAATCTGGCCCATTGGGGCGTCAGGGACCGGTTTCTGGCCGTCGCGGGCTTCCTCCTCGTCTGCGCGGTCCTGCTGGTCGCCGGGCGCGGGCTGGCCTCCGGAGCCATGGGCGAAATCCTTCGCGTCCGGTTCGGCGGCGACGCCCAGCGCACCCGGGTGGTCATCGACCTGGACCGCACCTCGCGCGGCCAGGTGATCCAGTCGGGCGACGACGGCCATGTCGTGATCAGCCTGTCGGGCGTGTCCCCGCCCGACCAGCGGACCGGAGCCGGACAGGGACTGGTGCGCGACTTCCGGGTCGCGGGCGTCGGCGCGGCCTCGCGGATCGAACTGGACCTCGCCACCAGCGCCGAGATCGAGCGCCGCTTCCTGCTGCCGCCGGGAGACGGCATCGCCCACTACCGCTACGTCATCGACCTCAAGGCCACCGGCCGCCCCCCGATGCGGCCGGCCCTGCGCCCCGCCCGGCCGGCCCCTCCGGCCGAGCGCCCGCTGATCTTCATCGACGCCGGACACGGCGGCCGCGATCCGGGCGCCGCCGGGGCCCATTCCCGCGAGAGCGCCGTCACCCTCGCCGCCGCCCAGGCCCTCAAGCAGGAGCTGGAGCGCGGCGGCCGCTACCGGGTGCGGATGACCCGCGAGGGCGACGCCTATGTCGACCTGTACCGCCGCGTGGCCATCGCCCGCCAGGCCGGCGCCGACCTGTTCATCAGTCTGCACGCCGACGCCGGGGCCGACCCGGCCACGCGCGGGGCCAGCGTCTACACCCTGTCGGAACAGGGCGCGGGCCGGGCGGTGCGCGAGTTCACCCGCGGCGACAACTGGCAGCGCAGCCTGAACCTGCCGGGGCGCGACGCCTCGGTCGACCGCATCCTGCTGGACATGACCCAGCGCGCCACCCAGAACCGTTCGGCCCAGCTGGCCCGGACCCTGCTGGGCGAACTGGAGGAGGCGGACCATCCGCTGCTGCGCCGCAGCCACCGCGACGCCGGCCTGGCCGTGCTGCTGGCCCCCGACGTGCCGGCCGTGCTGCTGGAGATGGGCTTCATCACCAATCCCGAGGACGAGCGGCTGCTCAACGACGGCCGCGCGCGGCGCCGGCTGATGCGGGCCGTGGCCGAGGGCATCGACCGCTATTTCCGCGAGCCGGCCGGCGAGGTTCAGATGGCGGCGGCCGCCGGGGCGGCGGGGCAGAACTGAGGCCGGTCACTGGTCCTCCGCCTTCAGCCACGGCGGCGGCCTGACGCCCTGGTCGATCAGGGACTGGCGGCCGCGGGCGAACTCGGCCGGGCCGGCGCCGCGCAGGCCGTCGGCGTAGACCAGCCGCCACGACTCCGCGTGGACCGCGTCCCGCCAGGCCCGCTCGCGGCGATACATCTCGGCGCGCAGCAGGGCTTCGAGCGAGGGCGGCGGCGGGCGCGGCGGCCGTCGGGTGCGGGGCAGGGGCATGGTCGATCCTTGCGGGCATGCGGAAGAGGCCTCGCGCCGGCGACGCGAGGGGCGGGAAGGCGTGCGGAGCGCCGGGCCTGCGCCCGGAGTTCGTTTGGTTTTACCGTTTCGACGCAGACAGACGCTCCGCGCGGAGATTTTCCGGGAGCTTGCGTCCGGTGGCGGTCTTATCGCCTTACCGCAGCGCCTCCGGCGGGCGGGTCGGCCTTGCGCAGCCGATCCCCGGACCGGGCGAGTATCCCCCTCGCCCCTGACATCCGACATCCATCAGACCCCGGGCGTCGCTCGTCTTGCGTTGACGAACCGGAACCGGGCCCCCGCTTCTCCACATCCCGCCGCCAAAGGACGCAAGGCCTCTGCGCCTCCCCGTGCGACGGGACGGGGAAGAGTGTCGCACGGGCCGGCCCTATGGCGGGTTCAGGACACTGATGAAGAGGGGACGGGAGGGGAATCAATAGGTTAGGGTTGGGAATTGTGATGGCTGGAAGGGAAATTGTAGCAGGGCTTCCGGGCGTTTCACGCGAACGAAAAGCCGCAAAGCGCCCGAAGCGGATATTCAGCCAAGGTCAGGAAGCGGATTTTCACGCGGGTGGCGGCTGAATGTCCGCTTCAGTCCACTACGGACTCAACGCACGGGGCTCGCGCCGGGGCCCGGGACGGCCACTGGATCGGCTCAGGCTCGCGGGGTCAGAAGATGTCCGGCTCCGTCAGAAATCCGCAACGCCTCGCCGGGGGGCAGAGTTACTTGCCCGACGGCCGGCCGCGGCTGCATGAGGCTGGGGCGACGGGGCTTGGCCGGCGTCCGCCACGAACAGGCAGGTGGGACTATCCAAGCCGTCGTTTTCTCTTGCGGCTGAGGCGCCGGGGCCGTTGTCGACATCGAGTATGACGGGATAAGTGCGATAAATGCGGACACGCACGGCGTCTCGCCAAGCAGCAAGATCGACTGTCGATAATCCGGGTGGCCGACCCGATTTTGTTTTCCGTTTTGGCTGTAATTCAAGGAAATACCTCGTGGGGGCGTCAAGGCGATCTATTCTGGGCGGGTTCTGCGCCCTCGGCGCGCTGCCGATGCTGGCGAAACTCCAGGGCACAGCCTATGCCGCCGCGTCGGGCGCCGCGCGACGGGCGACGCATGCCTTGCGGTTCGACAAGCCTGCCGGGCGATGGATGGAGGCCTTGCCGGTCGGGAATGGCCGATTGGGCGCCATGGTGTTCGGCGGGGTCACGCAGGAGCGCGTCCAGCTCAACCATATCGAGCTTTGGTCCGGCCATCCTTCAAACGATGACCGCCCTGAAACGCTCGCGGCCTTGCCCAAGGTCCGCGAGCTGCTGTTCGCGGGGCGCTATGCCGAGGCTAACACATTGGCCCAGGACAAGATGATGGCGCCGAAGAACAGCGAGGCGTTCGGCTCCTATCAGATGCTGGGGGATTTGGGCCTTGAGTTCGAGCACGCCGGGAACGTCACGAACTATGAGCGCGAACTGGATATGGCCGCGGCCGAGGTCCGGGTGCGTTATCGGCTCGGAATGGCGGAGTACAAGCGGACCGTTATCGCCTCTCACCCCGATCGGGCCCTGGTGATCTGCCTGGAGACAACCGCGCCGGAGGGGCTCAGCTTCAGGGTGACGCTCTCCCGGGACAGGGACGCCGAGGTCGGACCCGACGGCGACAGCGTCCGGCTGGCGGGCAGACCGCAACCTTCCGGGACAGCCTTCGCCGCGCATATGCGCTGCGTGGCCGACGAAGGCCAGGTCACGCCGACGGAGAACGGCTACCAGGTCAGGGGCGCCAGGCGCGCCCTGATCTATCTGACGGGTGCGACGGACCTGCTGGCGGATAGGCCCGCCGCAAGATCCCGGGCGGACATGGAACATGTCGTCGGCCAGCCGTGGGACGCGTTCGTGGCCTTTCATCAGGCCGAGCACGCCGCTTTTTATGAGGCCGTCGAACTCGAACTGGGCCCGCTTCCTGAACCCATCACCGCCGATGCGCGCCTGAACGCGGTGAAGACCGGCGCGAACGACAACGCGCTGACCGAGGCCTATTTCAACTTCGGACGCTACCTGCTGATCCGGTCGTCACGGCCGGGGTCCTTGCCGCCCAATCTGCAAGGCCTGTGGGCGGATGGCTTTTCCCCGCCCTGGAGCGCGGACTACCACATCAACATCAACATTCAGATGAACTTCTGGCCGGCCGAGGTTTGCGGTCTCGGGACCCTGCATGGGGCGCTGTTTGATTTCGCCGAGCGCCTCAAACCCGACGGCGAGACAACGGCGCGGATCGCTTACGGCTGCCGGGGAGCGGCGGCCCATTACACCAGCAACCCGTGGGGACACACGGCACTGGATGGCAATGTCGAATACGGTTTGTGGCCGGAAGGTCTGGCGTGGCTGAGCCTGCATTTCTGGGAACATTATCTGTACAGCCGCGACGTCGAGTTCCTGAGAACGCGGGCCTATCCGTTCCTGAAGTCGTGTGCGGAATTCACACTCGACTACCTTGTGACCCATCCCGTCACCGGCAAGCTGGTCTCGGGACCGGCGGCGTCACCGGAGAACCGGTACAGACTGGCGACCGGTGAAACGGGCTGGATCGCCATGGGGTGCGCCATGTCGCAATCCATGGCGCACGCCGTCTTGACCCAATGCGCCCAGGCCGCCGCGGATTTGGGGACTGATGCCGGGTTTGCGAAAACCTGCCACGAGGCCGTCCTGAAACTCGACCGCCTCAGGATCGGCCCGGACGGTCGCATCATGGAGTGGCCCGAACCCTTTGAGGAAGTCGAGCCGGGGCATCGCCACATCTCGCATCTGTTCGGCCTCTACCCGGGCGCGGAAATCGACCCGCGCAAGACGCCGGAACTGGCGGAAGCCGCCCGCAAGACCCTGGCCGGGCGCCTTGAACACGGTGGCGGCCATACCGGGTGGAGCGCAGCGTGGCTGGTGATGTTCCGGGCGCGTCTGGGCGAGGGGGATGAAGCCCATCAGATGCTGCAGAAACTGTTTCGCGAAATCACGAGCGACAACTACCTGGATATGTACACGGCCAGCACCGATCCGATTTTCCAGATCGACGGCAATCTGGGAGCGACGGCGGCGATCGTCGAAATGCTGGTGCAAAGCCACAACGACACGCTCCGGATTCTGCCCGCCCTGCCGACAGCCTGGGCTTCCGGCAAGGCGACGGGCATTCGCGGGCGCGGCGGGCTTGTTGTCGACCTGGCCTGGGACGATGGACTTGTGCGAACGGCCGTCGTCAGGGCGACGCGCGATGTCGACTGCGAAGTCATCGCGCCGCCGCGGCAAAGGCTGTTGGGTGCGTACGAACGTGGCCGGAACATCGTCGCCGTGGCCGGGGCGCCAAGCTTCAAGGCGGGCCGCACCTATGATCTGGAGTTTGCAGAGGCTTGAACCGCGCAGGTCAGGGAATGGGGACGCTTTTTCTGCTCTGACCTGCTCCTGCTCTATCCCCTGCCGTCGCGTCACACCACCTCGCACTCCGTTCCTTCACCCCCTATCTCCGCCCCATGCATCCGAGAGTCGTCGATCTGGAAACCCTCGGGGGGACCGTTCCCCGGAGATCATCGAGGTCGGAATCGTGCAGGCCGCGTATCAGCAGGGAGACCCAAAATGACGCCGGGCGCGAACGCCGATGCATGGCCTGACCTGTCGTCTCCGTTGCTGGGGCCGACGGCGGAGACGCTGCAGCTGTGGACCCAGATCGCCGGCAAGGTGCGCCTCGCCGGGACGCCCTGGCTCAACCACTCCTGGCACGTCACGTTTCATGTGTCGGCGCGGGGGCTGACCACCCCGCTCATCCCCCACGGCCCGGTCGGTTTCGAACTGGAGTTCGATCTGGTCGCCGGCGAGCTGGTCATCCGCGTCAGCGACGGCGGCGAGCGCCGGATCGGGCTCGGGCCGGGAAGCCCGGCGGAATTCCATGCCGCGGTGCTGGACGGACTGGCGGGCCTCGGCGTGGCGACGACCATCGTGCCGACGCCCAACGAGATGGCCGAGGCGACGCCCTTTCCGCAGGACACGCGCCGGCGGGCGTATGACGCCGGGGTCGCCAGGGACTACTGGCGCGCACTGGTCCAGATCGACCGGGTGCTGAACCGCTTCCGCTCGCGGTTCCTCGGCAAATGCAGCCCGGTGCATCTGTTCTGGGGCGGCTTCGACATGGCGGTGACCCGGTTCTCGGGACGGCGGGCGCCGCTGCATCCGGGCGGCGTCCCTCATCTGCCTGACGCCGTCACCCGTGAAGCCTATTCGCACGAGGTTTCCAGCGCGGGGTTCTGGCCCGGCGGGCCCGACGGGGAAGGGCCCTGCTTCTACGCCTATGCCTATCCGACGCCGGAGGGATTCGCGTCCGCGGCCGTGTCGCCGGCGCAGGCGCGGTTCGATCCCGGGCTGGGCGAATTCCTCCTGCCCTATGACGCCGTCCGGACCGCCCGCGACCCGGACGCCGTCCTGCTCTCGTTCCTGCAGAGCACCTACGAGGCGGCCGCCGATCTCGCCGGGTGGGACCGGGCGGCGCTGGAATGCGAGGAGGGCCTGCCGCGGCGGCCGCGACCGGTCGGGTGACGCGCCGCTCGCCGGGCCGGTTCGCGCCCGGAGGCGCGGCGATCCCTTAACCGGGGCCGGACGGTCCCGGTCGGAGCGATTTCAGCCGGCGAAGGAGGGCCCGGGCGTCCTGTTGGGCGCCGAGCCAGGCGAGCGCCGCGACCTGCATCGTGAACAGGCCGACGATCAGCCAGTAGTAGACGAGCGGGGAGGCCGTGCCCGCGGGATACTGGAACCAGTACCAGGCGTGAACCAGCGGCGTCAGGACGAAGCCGGCGATCACCATGTCCGCCCAGCGGGAATGCAGGCGGGAGAGCCAGATGACGCCAACCGTCCCGAGGGCGATGTCGATCAGGGCCGGGGCGGTTTCAGAGATCAGGCGAAAGGCCGCGTAGTTGGCGGCCCATTTGAGCGCTAGCAACAGGGCCATCGGCCGGGTGGCCCGATGCGAGGCCGCCAGGATCAGCAGACCCGCCCACAGCCACTCGATCATTCGGGCGCTATGTCGGAGTCGTCCGGCGGCGTCGTCGGGTAGACGGGCGGCATGCCGGGATCCGCGGGCGGCAGTTGCGGCGGAGGCGGCGGCGGCGGCGGGGGGGTCGGCGGGGCCGGGATTTGATCGTCTGGCATGGCGTGTCTCCAGGGTCAGGCACGGTTTTCTTCGACTGGCGCCGGCTCGCCCGTCAAGCTTTTGAATATCACGTCATGGAGCGGCGGGCTCGTCCCTGTTGTGGGGGCCTGTTGTGCGGGCGATGCCCGCCCCGCTCGCGCTGCGCCGCCTGACCGCCTATCTCGGGCCCATGCGTCTGAGAGTCGTCGATCTGGAAACCACCGGGGGAGACCGGACCTCGGAGATCATCGAGGTCGGGATCGTCGATGTGGTGCGCGCCGGGGAGGGCTGGCGGGCCCTGCCGCCCGTGTCGAAACTGTTCCGGCCCCGGGGCGAGATTTCGGTCCACGCCATGGCCGTGCATCATCTGACGCCCGACGACTTTTGCGACGACGATCCGCACTGCGACGAATACCGGCTGCGGGAGATGCTCCTGGCCGAGCCGGCGGACCTGATGGTGGCGCATTCGGCGCGGTTCGAGCGGGGGTTCATCGCCGATACGGCCACCGGCGGGCTGCCGTGGATCTGCACCGTGCGCTCGGCCAAGGCCGTATGGCCGCAGGCGCCGGGGCATTCGAACCAGGTGCTGCGCTACTGGCGCGGGCTGAAACTGGACCCCGCCCTGGCCAATCCGGCGCACCGGGCGGGGCCGGACGCCTGGGTGACGGCGCATATCCTGATCGACCTGCTGAAGGAGGCGAGCGTCGAGCAGATGCTGGAATGGACGCGCGAGCCGCGGCGGGTCGAGCGGATTCCGTTCGGCAAGCATCGCGGCAAGCCCTGGGCCGAGCCGCCGGACGACTATCTGCGCTGGATGGCCGGGCAGGGCGACATGGACGCCGATGTCGTGGCCGCGGCGCGACAGGAACTGGCGCGTCGCGCCGGGGCTGTGACGGGCCCTCTGGCGGCGGCTTCCGGCGCGGGCTAAACCACCGGCTGGGCGCGTCATTCGGAGAGCCAAGTGAAGATTGCCGAACGCTGGTTCGTGATGGCGGGCGTCGGCCTGCTGGGCGCGATCGCGCTGGCCGGTCTGGTGGTGGCCATCTACGCCGCCTGGCTGTTCCACGACCTGCCCGACGCCTCGGAACTGGCCGACTACCGGCCGGCGACGGCGACGCGGGTCTATGCCGGCGACGGCACCCTCATCGGCGAGTTTTCGGACGAGCGGCGCATCTATGTGTCGTACGAGCAGGTTCCGGAGCCGGTGGTGCAGGCCTTCCTCGCCGCCGAGGACCGCAACTTCTTCAGCCACGGGGGGGTCGACGTCTCGGGCCTGGGCCGGGCCATGCTCAAGAACGTCTTCAACGCCGCCACGGGCCGGCGTCTGGAGGGCGGTTCGACCATCACCCAGCAGGTCGCCAAGAACGTCCTGCTGACCAACGAATCCAGCATCAACCGCAAGGTCAAGGAAGCCATCCTGGCCAACCGGCTGGAAGCGACCCTGACCAAGCCGCAGATCCTCGAGCTGTATCTGAACGAGATCTTCCTCGGCTATCGCTCGTACGGGGTGGCGGCGGCGGCCTATAACTATTTCGGCAAGTCGCTGGACCAGCTGACCTCGGATGAGGCGGCCTTCCTGGCGGCCCTGCCCAAGGGACCGAACAACTACCATCCCAAGCGCCACCCCGGCGCGGCCAAGGGCCGGCGCGACTGGGTGCTGGGCGAGATGCGCCAGAGCGGCTTCATCACCGAGGCGGAACTGGTCGCGGCCCGCGCCCGTCCGCTGATCACCCAGGACGCCCCGCGCCGGGCCCAGTACGCGGACGCCGACTTCTTCGTCGAGGAGGCGCGCCGCCAGGCCATCGCCCGCTTCGGCCGCGAGGAGGTCAACCGCGGCGGCTATTATCTGCGCACGACGCTGGACCCCGACCTGCAGTCGGCGGCCCGCGACGCCCTGATGAGGGGGCTGGAGAACTACGACCGGCGTCACGGCTGGCGCGGCGCCTGGGGCACGACCGACTTCGCCGAGGGCTGGCGGGAGAAGGCCATGGAGGGCCAGCGCCCGCCCGAGCGCCGGGCCTGGCGCGCCGCCGCCGTCGAGAGCGTCTCCGGCAACACGGTCCGGGTGCGCAGCGCCTCCGACGGCTCGAGCGGGACGCTGCTGGCCGAGGACGCGGCCTGGGCCAACGCCAACCGCCCGCTGAAGCGCGGCGACCTGATATTCGTCGAGCCCCGCGGCGGCCAGTTCGCCCTGAAGCAGGTGCCCGCCGTCAACGGCGCCCTGGTGGCCATCGAGCCCCAGTCCGGCCGGGTGCTGGCCATGGTCGGCGGCTATAGCTACGCCCTGTCCAGCTTCAACCGCGCCACCCAGGCCGAACGCCAGCCGGGTTCGGCGTTCAAGCCGTTCGTCTATGCGACGGCGCTGGAGGGCGACTACACGCCGGCCTCGATCGTGCTGGACGCGCCGATCAGCTTCGCCGGCGGCCCGGGCGGCACGCGGTGGAGCCCCGAGAACTACAGCCGGGAATACTATGGGCCGCAGAGCCTGCGCCGGGGGCTTGAGCTGTCGCGCAACGTCATGACCGTGCGGCTGGCCCAGGCGATCGGCATGCAGAACGTGGTCGACCTGTCGAAGAAGATGGGGGTGTCGGACAATCTGCAGCCGAACCTGTCGGTGTCGCTGGGGGCGGGCGAGACCACGCCGTACCGCCTGACCGCCGCCTACGCCGCCTTCATCAACGGCGGACGTCGGGTCAATCCGTACCTGATCGAGGTGGTGCAGGACCGGGACGGCGAGACCATCTTCCGCGCCGACGATCGTCGCTGCCGGGAGTGCGGCCGGCCCTTCACCGGCCAGGAGTCGCCGCGGCTGCAGCCGCGCGGCACGCAGGTCATCGACCCGATCACCGCCTATCAGATGAGCTCGATCCTCGAAGGCGTCGTCCAGCGCGGCACGGCCGCCAGCGCCCGCGGCCTCGGCCGCTGGGTCGGCGGCAAGACGGGCACCACCAACGAATACCGCTCGGCCTGGTTCGTGGGCTTTTCGTCCGACATCGTGGTCGGGGTGTTCATCGGCTTCGACGACAACCGGCCGCTGGGCTCGGGCGAGACCGGCGCGACCGGCCCGGTGCCGGTGTTCAACGAATTCATGCAGGTCGCCCTGCGCAAGCGGCCGGCCCGGCCGTTCGTGCGGCCCAGGAACGCGATCTTCCGCACGGTCAACGGCATCGAGGAGGCCTTCCGCCCCGGCACCGAACGCCGGCGCGAGGAGGAACAGCCGCGCCGCGAGGTTCCCACCGGCCCGCAGAACTACAACGAGCTGATCCGCCGCGAGCAGGACGAGGCCGCCGGAATCCCGCCCTCGAGCACCCCCACGCCGCCGCCGACGCCGCCGCCGGCGAAGAAGGAGCCGGCCGAGGACCTGAGCGGGCTGTACTGAGGGGCTGGGGGGACTTCCCCGGTCCCCAATCCCCGGCCCCCACTTCCCCTTTGCCCCGGCGCGCTCTATGTCGCGCCTCCACTTGTGTCGCAGGAGTTCGCGATGAGACCGGATGTCGAGGCCATGAAGGCCGACATCGAGCAGAGCATCGCTCTGCTCAGGAGGCGTCTTTGACTGGGATGTCGCGCTTCGAAAGCTCGATGAGCTGAACGCCCGGGTCGAGGACCCGACCCTGTGGAACGATCCCGAACAGGCCCAGGCCGTGTCGCGCGACCGCTCGCGCCTGGCCGCCCAGATCGACACCGTCCGCCAGATGGAGACCGGGCTGGAGGAGGGCGTCATGCTCGCCGACATGGCCGACGAGGAGGGCGACGAGGCCACGCTCGAGGAGGCCCGCGCCCAGCTCAAGGCCATCAAGGACCGCGCCGCCCGCGCCGAGCTGGAGGCCCTGCTGTCGGGCGAGGCCGACGGCAACGACGCCTATCTGGACGTCAACTCCGGTGCCGGCGGCACCGAATCCAACGACTGGGCCGGCATGCTGCTGCGCATGTACAGCCGCTGGGCCCGCGCCCACGGCTACGAGGTCGAGGTCGAGGCCGAGGAGGGCGGCGAACAGGCCGGCATCAAGTCCGCCACCGTCCTGATCAAGGGGCCGAACGCCTACGGCTGGCTGAAGTCGGAATCGGGCGTGCACCGGCTGGTCCGCATCAGCCCGTACGACGCCGCCGCCAAGCGCCACACCTCGTTCGCCTCGATCGGGGTCTCGCCCGTGGTCGACGACACCATCGAGATCGACATCAATCCCGCCGACGTGCGCACGGACACCTACCGGGCCTCGGGCTCGGGCGGGCAGCACATCAACAAGACCGATTCGGCGGTGCGCCTGACGCACATCCCGACCAACACGGTCGTGGCCTGCCAGGCCGGCCGGTCGCAGCACCAGAACCGCGAACAGGCGTGGAAGATGCTGCGCGCGCGGCTGTACGAGCTGGAGCTTCAGAAGCGCGAGGCCGCCGCCCAGGCGCTGGCCGACGCCAAGACCGACATCGGCTGGGGCCACCAGATCCGCAGCTACGTCCTGCAGCCCTACCAGATGGTCAAGGACCTGCGGACCAACGTCGAGACCTCCGACACCCAGGGGGTGCTGGACGGCGACCTCGACGCCTTCATGGGCGCGGCGCTGGCCGCCCGGGTCGGCGAGACCCGGGGAAGCACGGTGGAGTAAGTGGCCCACACTCTCCCGCCGTCATCCTCGGGCTTGACCCGAGGATCCGACGTGGGGCCGGGCTGTGCGACGGGGACGGCCCGGCGAGCGTGACCGCAACTCCGTCCACCGCGCACCGGATGGTCTGATCCTCGGGTCAAGCCCGAGGATGACGGCCGAGGGTGGTTACGCCCCCGACTTCATGTCGATGACATGGGGGCGGTCGTCGCCGTGCGGGGGGGTAGCGCTGGCGGCCGCGGCGGACGGACGCGGCGCGGCGGCGGGCGGAGCCTCGCGGCGGCCCTGCAGCACCCGGCCCTGGAAATAGGCGCCGATGTCGATCGACAGCTGTTCGGCGGTGATGTCGCCGTCCACATAGGCCGTGGCGATCAGCTTGACCTGCTTGCCGGAGACGGCGCCGACGATGCGGCCGCGCACCTCGACGTAGTCGGCCGAGACATTGCCCTCGACGCCGCCCGTCTCGCCGACGATCAGCCGGCCGACGCGCACGTCGCCCTTGATGGCGCCGTCGATCTGCAGATCGCCGCCGCCCGAGATGTTGCCGTCGAACTGCAGGTCAGACGACAGGGTCGACAGGCCGCGCGAGCTGACGGGCGAAGCCGCGACGCGCGAGACCGGCGACGCCGCCGCGGACGAGCCGCCCGGCATGGGCAGGTCGGGCAGCGGCGGAATGGCGGAACCGGTGTCGGCGCGGGGCTGCGTCGACGACGGGGCGGGGGATTTAGTCTTGTTGAACAAGTTGGTCTCCGGCTCTCATGAAGCGGGCGGGGTTTTGCGGGCGGCCGTTCATCCACACCTCATAGTGCAGGTGAACGCCGGTGGAGCGTCCGGTCGTGCCCATGGCGCCGATGCGCTGGCCCAGCGCGATGCGCTGGCCGGACCGGACGGCCATGGAGTTCAGGTGGGCGTAGCGCGTCTTGAATCCGCGTCCATGATCTATCTCGACGGTGTTGCCATACCCTGAACGCACGCCGACGAAAGACACGATTCCGGGAGCCGGGGCCCGGATGGGCGTGTTGAGCGGCGCCGCGAAGTCCTGCCCCTGGTGCAGGGCGAGGCGGCGGTTGAACGGGTCGAAGCGGGCCCCGAAGCCGGAGGTGGTCCGCGCCGTCGTCGGGCGGTGGAAAGGCATGCCCTCCGCCGCGTCGGCCAGGCTCCGCATGTCCGACAGGTTGTCGGCGGCGCTGCGGATACGCATGGCGAAGGCCTCGTCGACGTCCAGCACGGCGGCGAGGGCGCGCGGGTCGCTGGCCTCGACCAGCGGACCGCCGAGGCCGGCGCTGCTGGAGGGCGCATAGGCGGAAGGGTTCAGGCCGGCGAGACGGAAGGCCAGCCGCAGCCGTTCGGCCCGGGTGTGCGCCACGGTCTCGGCGCGGGCGATCAGCCGCTCCTGGTCCATCCGCACGGCCAGCATGCGCTGCACCGGCGTGTGTTCCGCGGGATCGAGCGACGGAGCGGGGGCCAGCGCGGCCTGGGCTCCGTCGACGCCGCGGAACATGCCCATCACCTGGGTCAGGGCGGCGTGGCGGCGCTCGACCATCTGGGCCATCTCGTCCAGCGAACCGGTGGTGGCGGTCATGCGTACGACGGCGCTGTCCAGCCGGGCCTGCAGGTCGGCGTTGAGCCGTTCCGAGGCGGCGCGGGCGCGGGCGACCGTGCGGTCGGCCTGACTCTGCATGACGAGGTCCCAGGCAAAGCCGCCCGAGGCGACCAGGCACCAGCCGCCGATCAGCACCCCGGCCACGGCGCCGAGCGCCTGGCGGCCCGGCGTCAGGGCCCAGGCCCGGACCTCGTCGCCATCCCGCAGATACACATACCGGGTCGGAAACCACCGACCCATCAGAGACTGTCGCCCAGTCGTCTCTTCGGTCATTACGCAACGCCCCCACGTACGGCGACGGGTTATGCGCCACCTTTGTCGTGGTGGACAAGCGTGTTCACGACTTGTTAACCATCCTGGCCGGCTTTCAGGTGAATATCGAAGGTATTCGGGGCCATTCTTCGCCTGTCAGGCGTATCCGCGAATCTTTGGAACCGCTGTTACATCTGCGGCTCTGTAGATTCGTCCGTCCTCAGAGCGACTGGACGGCCGCCAAGACTTCGGCGGCGTGGCCCTTGACCCGGACCTTGCGCCAGACCCGCCGCACCACGCCCGCGCCGTCGATCAGGAAGGTGGCGCGTTCGATGCCCATGTAGACGCGGCCGTACATCGACTTCTCGCCCCAGACGCCGAAGGCCTTGGTCACATCGCCGGGCTCGTCGGAGGCGAGGATGACCCCGAGATCGTATTTGGCCTTGAAGCGGTCGAGCTTCTTCACCGGGTCGCGCGAGACGCCGATCACGGTCGCGCCGGCGGCGGCGAACTCGCCGGCGAGCGCCGAGAAGTCCTGGCCTTCCGAGGTGCAGCCGGGCGTGTCGGCCTTGGGGTAGAAATACAGCACCACGGTGCGGCCCTTCAGGCCGTCGGACGAGACGCGGCCGCCGCCGTCGGTCGCCATGTCGAAGGCGGGGGCCGGCTGGCCTTCGGTGATTTCAGTCATTGCAGACTCCTAGTCTCCCCGCTCATCCCCGCGAAGGCGGGGATCCAGATCTTCCGCTAGCGGCGTCCAATCCTGGGCGTCCCTGAGATCACCCAGACGAATTTCTTCGGCCAAGTCTTTCCAGTCAGGATTGTTCTCTTCGATCAGCCGAAGTTTCCACGCCCGGTTCCATTTCTTGATCTGGCGTTCGCGCCGGAAGGCGGCGTCGCGGGTTGGATGACGCTCGAACCAGACCAGAAGATCGACGCCATGACGGGCGGTGAAGCCGGGGAACCGCTTCGATTTGTGCTGGGCGGCCCGGATAAGAAGGCTGTCGGTGGAGCCGGTGTAGAGCGTCCCGTTGCGGCGGCTGGCGACGATGTAGGTGAAGAAGTCCAGAGCCTGGTCCCCCGGTCCGTTCTGGATCCCCGCCTTCGCGGGGATGAGCGGAAATCAAATGGGTTTAACGAGCACGATCTTCTTCTTGCCGAACTGCACCTTGAAGGCCCCGAACTCGGGCAGGAGCTCATCATACTCGTGGAAACGGTCTTCGGTAATCAGCTCGTCGTTAATCCGGATGGCGTTACCCGCCATGTGGCGTGAGGCCTCGCTGAGAGATCGAGCAAATCCCGCAGCCTTCACAAGAGCTCTTGTGGATCGGGCTTGCTCCCACTCTCCTTTGGGGAGCTCAATAACGGGAAGGTCAGCCGAAACTTCACCCTTCTCAAAGGCCGCCTCGGCGGCGGCGCGGGCGTGCGAGGCCGCGTCCGCCCCGTGCAGCATGGTCGTCGCCGCGTCGGCCAGCGCCTTCTTGGCGTCGTTGATCCCGGCGCCCTCAAGGGTTTCCAGCGCCTCGATCTCCGCGAGCGGCAGATCGGTGAACAGGCGCAGGAATTTGCCGACGTCGGCGTCGTCGACGTTGCGCCAGAACTGCCAGTAGTCGTAGGGCGAGAGCTGTTCGGCGTTGAGCCAGACGGCGCCCTGGGCGGTCTTGCCCATCTTGCCGCCCGAGGCCGTGGTCAGCAGCGGCGTGGTCAGGCCGAAGGCGGCCTTGTGGTCGACGCGGCGCACCAGGTCGACGCCCGAGACGATGTTGCCCCACTGGTCCGAACCGCCCATCTGCAGGGTGCAGTTCAGGCTCCGGTTCAGCTCGAGGAAGTCCACCGACTGCATCAGCATGTAGTTGAACTCGAGGAAGGTCATCGGCTGCTCGCGCTCGAGGCGCAGCTTGACCGAGTCGAAGGCCAGCATCCGGTTGACCGTGAAATGCGTGCCGTATTCGCGCAGGAACTGGATGTAGCCGTAGGTCGACAGCCATGCGTCGTTGTCGAGCATGACCGCGTCGGTCGGCCCGTCGCCGAAGGTCAGGAAGCGCTCGAACACGGTGCGGATCGAGGCGATGTTGGCGGCGATGGTCTCGTCGGTCAGCTGGGGCCGCGAGGCGTCCTTGCCGGTCGGGTCGCCGACCTTGGTGGTGCCCCCGCCCATCAGCACGATGGGCTTGCCGCCGGCCTGCTGGAGGCGGCGCAGCATCATGATCTGGATCAGGCTGCCGACGTGCAGCGACGGGGCCGTGGCGTCGAAGCCGATGTAGCCGGTCACCACGCCGGTCGCCGCGGCGGCGTCCAGCTCGGCCGGGTGGGTGATCTGATGGATATAGCCGCGGTCACGGAGCGTGCGCAGGAAGTCGGACTGGAAGGCGGTGTCGGCGGTCATGGCGGGGGATCAGGCTTGGCTTGGGAGGGAAGGGGCGTGTAGCACGGTCATCTGCGTAGGCGAACCGAGCGGCGACCGATGATCCTCAATGGTGTCCTGCGCCCACACGGGGAAGCGCCCGGCCAGACGGAAGGGTCGATCCGCGTCTCGGTCGATATCGAGGGGCGGGGCTATGTCGGCGTCTCTTTCGTTGTGGCGGGTTTCGCCGACCACATACGTATCCCGGAACCTTCCCAGTCGATCGCCCGGGTCCGTTCCGAAGAACAACTCCGGTTCGCGGAGGCGGTGCGACGGCAGATGACCGACGTGACACCGGGGATTGAGATTCCCAGGTCGTCCGATGTCGGTCGAACCGACGGTCTCTGGCGCAGCACCTGTTTCGAGGTCTTCGCCCTGTTGAGGGACGGACGCTACGCAGAGTTCAACATCTCGCCGTCAGGACAGTGGGCTGCCTACGGGTTCAGCGGCTATCGTGAGGGCATGGCGAACCTTGAGGGTCCGATCCGCGTGATCAGGGCGGACAGAACAGGCGACGACTTTGAGATGGATGCCATCGTGAGCTGGAAGGACTGGCCCTTCATCGACCGCATCGGCCTGTCCGCCGTCATCGAGGACGTCGATGGCAACCTGTCCTACTGGGCCTTGGCGCACCCGTCCGATAAGCCTGACTTCCATCATCCCGACTCGTTCGTCCTGACCCTGCCGCCTCCGGAGCCCGCATGAAATTCGGCCTCGACCGCCTGTTGTCCGATCCTGAGCTGCGCGCGCCGCTGAAGGGCAAGCGCGTGGCCGTGCTGGGGCATCCGGCGTCGGTGACGGCGGACCTGACGCATTCGCTGGACGCGCTGGCGGCCTGTCCCGACATCAACCTGACCGCCGCCTTCGGACCGCAGCACGGCATGCGCGGCGATCTGCAGGACAATATGATGGAGTCGCCGGACTTCACCGATCCGCGGCACGGCATCCCGGTGTTCAGCCTGTATGGCGAGACGCGACGGCCGACCGGCCAGGCGATGGGCACGTTCGACGTGCTGCTGGTCGACATGCAGGACCTGGGCTGCCGCATCTACACCTTCATCACCACCCTGCTCTATGTGCTCGAGGCGGCGGCGGAGCACGGCAAGACCGTCTGGGTCCTGGACCGGCCGAACCCCGCCGGGCGGCCGGTCGAGGGGCTGACGCTGCGGCCGGGCTGGGAGAGCTTCGTCGGGGCCGGGCCGATGCCGATGCGGCACGGCATGACGCTCGGGGAACTGGGTCTGTGGTTCATCGACCGGTTCAGGCTGGATGTCGACTATCGCGTCATCGAAATGGAGGGCTGGCGGCCGGACGAGGGGCCCGGCCATGGCTGGCCGCTGCTGGAGCGCGAGTGGATCAACCCCAGCCCCAATGCGCCGAACGTGTCGATGGCGCGCGCCTATGCGGGCACGGTGATGCTGGAGGGCACGACGCTGTCGGAAGGGCGGGGCACCACCCGGCCGCTGGAGCTGTTCGGGGCGCCGGAAATCGACGCGCGGCGGGTGATCGCGGAGATGCAGGCGCTGGCGCCGCAGTGGCTGGAGGGCTGTACCTTACGCGACTGCTGGTTCGAGCCGACCTTCCACAAGCATGTCGGCAGGCTGTGCAACGGGGTGCAGATGCACGTCGCGGGCCCGGCCTACGACCATGCGGCCTTCAAGCCGTGGCGCGTGCAGGCGCTGGCGTTCAAGGCCATCCGCAACCTGTACCCCGACTACGACCTGTGGCGGGATTTCCCGTACGAATACGAGTTCGGGAAACTGGCCATCGACGTGATCAACGGCGGGCCGGCGCTGCGGGAGTGGGTCGATGCGCCGGGATCGACCCCGGAGGAACTGGACGCCCTGACCATTCCGGACGAACTGGCCTGGCGGGAAGAGCGGAAGCCGTTCCTGCTGTACTGAGCGGCCGGGAGTAAGCCCTTACGCCGGCTTTTCCGTAAGCCGCTTGTCCAGATAGGCGCCGACTCGTCGTTCGACGGCGGGGATATGGTCCTGCCAGAAGTGGGTCGCGCCCTCTTCGAGCTCGTAGTCGATGACGATGCCCTTCTGGGTGCGCAGCTTGTTGACCACGCGCTCGACCTCGACCGGCGGGACGACGGTGTCGTTGGTGCCGTGCAGGAACAGGCCCGAGGCCGGGCAGGGGGCCAGGAAGCTGAAGTCGTACATGTTCGACGGCGGCGAGACCGAGATGAAGCCGTCCGTCTCGGGCCGGCGCATCAGCAGCTGCATGCCGATGTAGGCCCCGAACTGGTAGCCGGCGACCCAGGTCTGGGTCGCGCCGGGGTTGTTGGACTGCAGCCAGTCCAGCGCCGTGGCCGCGTCGGCCAGCTCGCCGATGCCCGAGTCGAACTCGCCCTGCGACTTGCCGACGCCGCGGCTGTTGTAGCGCAGCGTCGCGAAGCCGCGCTTCACGAACAGCTGGTACAGGGTCACCACGACCGGATTGTTCATGTGCCCGTTCGCCTTGGGGTGCGGATGCAGGATCAGGGCGATGGGGGCGTTCGGGCGCTTGCCCGGCGAATAACGGCCTTCGATGCGGCCCGAGGCCCCGGGCAGAATGACTTCAGGCATGGGCGGCGCGAATTCCCGTGTTCAACTGTCGTTTCGCAGGTGCGTAATACTTGACCGCGCCGGTAGGACTTTCTAAGTCCGCCATGCGTGGTGACGCGTTTGCGAAGGCGCGGGTTCTAGCACAGGACCCTCGAAAAGCGCGCGATTTTTGAAGGTGCGCGATGCGACTGTCGACCAAGGGACGATACGCCGTGATGGCGATGGCCGATCTGGCCAAGAACGGCCGCGCCGACGGGGTGCAGCGGGCCGTCTCGCTGGCCGAGATCGCGGCGCGCCAGGAGATATCGCTGAGCTATCTCGAGCAGCTGTTCGCCCGGCTCCGCAAGAGCGGCCTGGTGCAGAGCGTGCGCGGGCCCGGCGGCGGCTACCGGCTGGCCAAGGGCGCGCAGGAGACCGTGATCGCCGAGATCGTGCTGGCGGTCGACGAGCCCATCCGGGCCACCCGCTGCATCGGCCATTCGTCGCCCAAGGGCTGCATGATGGCCGGCGAGCGCTGCATCACCCACAATCTCTGGGAAGACCTCGGCGACGAGATCCACCGCTATCTGGCCGGGGTGTCGCTGGAGGATGTGGTGATGAACCGCACCGGCCGGCGGCGGTCCGATGCGACGCCGGACGTGGGGGTGGCGGCGTGAGCGGCATCTATCTCGATTACAACGCCTCGGGTCTGGTGCGTCCGGAAGTCCAGGACGTGATGGCGAAGGCGCTGGCCGACAACGGCAATCCCTCGGCGGTGCACGCCGCGGGGCGGAGGGCCCGGGCGCGCATCGAGACGGCGCGGGCGCAGGTGGCCGATCTGGTCGGGGCCGATCCGACGGCGGTAGTGTTCTCCAGCGGCGGCACGGAATCCAATGCCCAGGCGATCCTCAGCGCGCTGGCGGCGGGCTGCGAGCGGCTGATCGTCGGGGCGACCGAGCATCCGTGCGTGGCCGAGGCGGCCAACGTCAGCGGCAGGCCGTTCGAAATCCTGCCGGTCGACGGCGACGGGGTGGTCGATCTCGACTGGCTGGCTGGGGCGCTCAAGCGGCCGGGCCGGGCCGTGGTCGCCATCCACCACGCCAACAATGAGAGCGGCGTGATCCAGCCGATCGAGGCGGCGGCGAAGCTGGTGCGCGCGGCCGGCGGCTGGCTGCACGTCGACGCCATCCAGTCGGCGGGCAAGATCCCGGTCGACATGCGGACGCTGGACGCGGACACCCTGACCCTGTCGGCGCACAAGCTGGGCGGGCCGCAGGGCGTCGGCGCGCTGGTGTCGAAGGAGGGCGCGCCGATCATCCGCACCCTGCACGGAGCGGGGCAGGAGCGCGGCCTGCGCGCGGGCACGGAGAACGTCCCGGGCATCGCCGGCTTCGGCGTGGCCGCCGATTGCGCCGCCCGCGACCTGCCGCTGGCCTCGGCGCACAAGGCGTGGCGCGACGCGGCCGAGGCGAAGGTCCGGGCTGCCGGCGCGACCATCATCGGCGGCGCGGTGGAACGCCTGCCCAACACCCTGTTCATGGCCGTCGAGGGCTGGGACAGTCCGCAACAGCTGATCACCCTCGACCTGATGGGCGTGATGGTGTCGGCCGGGTCGGCCTGTTCGTCGGGCAAGACCAAGCCCTCCAAGGCGATCTCGGCCATGGGGCTGGACCGTCTGGCCACCGGCGGGGTCCGCGTCTCGGGCGGCTGGGGCACGGTCGAAAGCGACTGGGACCGGTTCGCCGAGGCCTGGGTCGCCTCCTGGGAAAAGTATCGCGCGCGCCATTCGGAACGTGTGAAGGAAGTCGCGTAAGTCATGGCCGCTGTTCAGGAAACCGTCGCCGCCGTCGCCGCTCTGGAGAAGTACGAGCACGGCTTCAGCTCGGATATCGAGCAGGAGTTCGCGCCGCGCGGCCTCAACGCCGACATCGTACGCTTCATCTCGGAGAAGAAGGGCGAGCCCGAGTGGATGCTGGAATGGCGCCTCGCCGCCTATGAGCGCTGGCTGGCCATGGAGGAGCCGACCTGGGCGTCGGTGAAGTACACGCCGGTCGACTACCAGTCGCTGTTCTACTACGCCGCGCCCAAGGAGAAGGCCGGGCTCAAGTCGCTGGACGAGGTCGATCCGGAGATCCTCGCCGTCTACGCCAAGCTCGGCATCCCGCTGAAGGAGCAGGAGGTGCTGGCGGGCGTCGAGGGCGCGCCGCGCTACGCCGTGGACGCGGTGTTCGACAGCGTCAGCGTGGTCACCACCTTCAAGGCCGAACTGGCCAAGGTCGGCATCATCTTCATGCCCATCTCGGAGGCCCTGCGCGAACACCCGGAACTGGTGCGCCAGTACCTGGGCTCGGTGGTGCCGGTGTCGGACAACTATTTCGCGGCCCTGAACAGCGCGGTCTTCTCGGACGGCTCGTTCGTCTACATCCCGCCGGGCGTGCGCTGCCCGATGGAGCTGTCGACCTATTTCCGCATCAATGCGAGCCAGACCGGCCAGTTCGAGCGGACGCTGATCATCGCCGACAAGGGGTCGTACTGCTCGTATCTGGAGGGCTGCACCGCCCCGATGCGCGACGAGAACCAGCTGCACGCGGCCGTGGTCGAACTGGTGGCGCTGGACGACGCCGAGATCAAATATTCGACGGTGCAGAACTGGTATCCGGGCGATCCGGCGACCGGCAAGGGCGGCATCTACAACTTCGTCACCAAGCGCGCCGACTGCCGCGGCGATCGCTCCAAGGTGTCGTGGACCCAGGTCGAGACCGGCTCGGCCATCACCTGGAAATACCCGTCCTGCCTGCTCAAGGGCGAGGACAGCTCGGGCGAATTCTATTCCATCGCCATCACCAACGGGCGCCAGCAGGCCGACACCGGCACCAAGATGATCCATCTCGGCAAGAACTCGAAGAGCCGGATCATCGCCAAGGCGGTCTCGGCCGGGAAGTCGGACTCGACCTATCGCGGCCTGGTCTCGGTGCATCCGAAGGCGACGGGGGTGCGCAACTTCACCCAGTGCGACTCCTTGCTGATCGGCAAGGAGTGCGGCTCGCACACCGTGCCCTATATCGAGGCCCGCAACGGCTCGGCCCAGCTGGAGCACGAGGCGACGACGACGCGCCTGTCGGACGACCAGCTGTTCTACGCCCAGCAGCGAGGCCTGTCGCAGGAGGAGGCGGTGGCCCTGCTGGTCAACGGCTTCGTCCGCGACGTGCTGCAGGAGCTGCCCATGGAGTTCGCCGTCGAGGCGCAGAAGCTGGTGGCGATCTCGCTGGAAGGGAGCGTGGGGTGACTGACTTCAGTCCGTTTTCGCCTGAAGCGCGGCCCCTCGAACTCGCACGGGCGCTGGCAGTTCACCTCCGCTTTGGTGCTTGGGCGAGAGACGACCGAGAACTCGTTGCTGCGGCTGAAGCTGTCGGCCCGGGCCTTGACGATATCGAGTGGCGGGAGTTGCGAGCGCCTGATGAGGTCGCTCTCGCTCACCGATTGCTTGCCAAGGCTACCGCGAGTGATTGGAGCTGGGAGGTTTCGTCGCTCACCGGATGGTCTGAGGGGGACTTCGGTCGAGCGCTCGAAAATCTCAACGCAACGCATCCGCTTTCAAAGATCTGACAATGCTCTCCATCACCAACCTCCACGTCTCCGTCGGCGACAAGCCGATCCTCAAGGGGCTGAGCCTCGACGTTCCGGCGGGCGAGGTGCACGCCGTCATGGGGCCGAACGGGGCCGGCAAGTCGACCCTGGGCTACGCCCTGTCGGGACGGCCCGGTTATGAGGCGACGCAGGGCGCGGTCGCCTGGAAGGGCGAAGACCTGCTGGCGCTGGAGCCCGCTGAGCGGGCGGCGAAGGGCGTGTTCCTGTCGTTCCAGTATCCGATCGAGATTCCCGGCGTCCCGGCCCTGACCTTCGTGCGCACGGCGCTGAACGCCCAGAAACGCGCGCGCGGCGAGGACGAGGTGTCGGCCCCGGCCTTCCTGAAGATGGTCAAGGCGGCGTCGGCGGCGCTGAAGATGGACTTCGACATGCTCAAGCGGCCGCTCAACGTCGGCTTCTCGGGCGGCGAGAAGAAGCGGATGGAGATCCTGCAGATGGCCCTGCTGGAGCCGTCGCTGCTGATCCTCGACGAGACGGATTCCGGGCTCGACATCGACGCCCTGCGCATCGTGGCGGACGGGGTCAATGCGATGCGCAACCCCGACCGGGCCATGCTGGTGATCACCCACTACCAGCGGCTGCTCGACTACATCAAACCGGACCGGGTGCATGTGCTGGTCGCCGGCCGCATCGTCGCCTCGGGCGGCCCCGAGCTGGCCCATCTGCTGGAGGCGGAAGGGTACGACCAGTATCTGCCGGTGCCGGCGTGAACGCACCGGTCCGGATCGATCTGAAGGACGCCTCCAGCTTCCCCTCGCGCCGGGTGGAGGCGTGGAAATACAGCGACCTGCGGAAGTTTCTTCGTGAGACGCCGGAGCCGTCTGCGGCCGCGCAGGTCACCGGGGAGGGGCCGTTCGCGGCGCTCGGCGGCGAGATGCTGGCCTTCGCCAACGGCCGGGCGGTCGGGGCCGACGCCTTCGTGGCGTCCGGCGAACAGACCCTGCGCCTGCGCTTCGTCTCGGACGCCGTGAACACCGGCCACACCGCCTCGGTGCGCATCGCCGTCCGGCCCGGCGCGCGCCTGCTGCTGCTGGAAAGCCACGAAGGCGCGGGCTCGGCTTACGTCGCCCACAACCGGATCGATCTGGATGTCGCCGACGGGGCCGAGGTCACACGCATCGTGCTGGCCGACGAGCCGGACGACGTCCTCGCCATCACCAATGCCGAGGTCCGGGTCGCGCCGGGCGGCCGCTATCGTCAGACGATCGTGACCACGGGCGCGAAGCTGCAGCGGCAGGAGACCCAGCTGGCCCACGCCGGGGCCGGGGCGGACGTGCGGATGGACGGCCTCTACCTGCTGGACGGCGCGCGTCACGCCGACCTGACCAGTGTCGTCGACCATCTCGGCCCCGACGGCGTGACCTCCCAGCTGACCAAGGGCGTGGTGCGCGACACGGCGCGCGGCGTCTTCCAGGGCAAGATCGTGGTCGAGCGCGGCGCTGACGGCACCGACGCGCGCATGGGCCACCACGCGCTGATCCTCGGCGAGCGGGCCGAGGTCGACGCCAAGCCGGAGCTGATCATCTACGCCGACGACGTGCAGTGCGCGCACGGCAACACGGTCGGCAATCTGGACGCGGCGGCGCTGTTCTATCTGCAGCAACGCGGCATTCCGCTGGACGAGGCGCGGGCCCTGCTGACCGAGGCGTTTCTGGTCGAGGTCATCGACCGCATCGAACACGACGGCGCCAGGGAGGTGGTGAGGGAATGGCTGACGGCTCGCCTGTGACACGCTTCGACGCCCACGCCGCGCGCGCCCAGTTCCCGATCCTGTCGCGGTCGGTGAACGGCAAGGCGCTGGTCTATCTGGACTCGGCCGCCTCGGCGCAGAAGCCGCGGGCGGTGATCGACGCCATGGTGCGGGCGATGGAGGGCAGCTACGCCAACGTCCATCGCGGCCTGCACACCCTGGCCAACGAGACCACCGAGGCGTTCGAGGCGGCCCGCGAGAGCGTGGCGCGGTTCCTGAACGCGGAGGCCGCCTCGAACATCGTCTGGACCAAGGGCGGCACCGAGGCGATCAACCTGGTCGCCTCCAGCTTCGGCCAGTCGATCCATCCGGGCGACGAGATCATCGTCAGCCAGATGGAGCACCACTCCAACATCGTGCCGTGGCATCTGCTGCGCGAGCGGCGCGGGGCGGTGCTGAAGTGGATCCCGGTGCTGGACGACGGGTCGCTGGACATGGCGGCCTATGCCGACCTGCTCGGCCCGAAGACGCGCATGGTGGCGGTGACCCACATGTCGAACGTGCTGGGCACCATCAATCCGGTGCGGGCGATCACGGAGATGGCCCACGCCGTCGGCGCGCGGGTGCTGATCGACGGCTGCCAGGGCGCGGTGCACGCCGCGCCGGACGTGCAGGCCATCGGCTGCGACTTCTACGTCTTCACCGGCCACAAGCTGTACGGCCCGACCGGCATTGGAGCCCTGTATGGGACCACCGGGGCGCTGGAGGCCCTGCCGCCATACCAGGGCGGCGGCGAGATGATCGAGACGGTGGAGATGGACCGGATCGCCTACGCCCGGCCGCCGCACCGGTTCGAGGCCGGCACGCCGCCGATCCTCGAGGCGATCGGCCTCGGCGCCGCGATCGAATGGCTGAGCCAGTTCGACAAGGCGGCGATCACCGCCCACGAGCATGCCCTGTATGAACATGCGCGGGCGCGGCTGGCCGGCGTCAACTGGCTGCGCGTGGTCGGCGAGGCAGAGGGGAAGGGCGCGATCCTGACCTTCACCGTCGACGGGGCGCACGCCCACGACATCGCCCAGGTCATGGACCGCTACGGCGTCGCCGTGCGCGCCGGCCTGCACTGCGCCGAGCCGCTGGCGAAAAGGTTCGGCCTGACGTCGAGCGCCCGCGCCAGCTTCGCCCTATATAATACGACAGAGGACGCCGACGCCTTCGCCGACGCCCTGATCAAGGCCCGTGAGTTCTTTGCATGAGCGACCAGACGACCACACTCGAGGACGACGGCGGCCGGACGGCGGCCGTGGAGTCGGGCAAGATCAGCCAGCCCGAGCTGGACCGGCTGACCGACGAGATCATCACAGCCCTCAAGTCGGTGTACGACCCCGAGATCCCGGTCGACATCTATGAGCTGGGGCTGATCTACAAGGTCGACCTGTCCGACGAGCGCGATGTGAAGGTCGAGATGACCCTGACCGCCCCGGGTTGCCCGGTCGCCGGCGAGATGCCGGTGTGGGTCGAGCAGGCGATCCTGAAGGTGGACGGCATCCGTTCGGCCCAGGCCGACATCGTCTTCGACCCGCCGTGGGATTCGTCGAAGATGAGCGACGAGGCCAAGCTGGCCCTGAACATGTTCTGAGGACGCCATGACCGAGCTTCAGACCACCGCCCGTCCGCGCCGTCCCCGGCCCAAGGTCGTGTCCCTGACCGGGGCCGCCGCCGATCGCGTGCGCGAGATCATGGCCAACGCCGACAAGCCCTATGTCGCCCTGCGCGTCGGGGTGAAGAACGGCGGCTGCGCGGGGCAGGAATACACCTTCGCCTATGCCGAGACGGTCGAGCCTATGGACGAGGTGGTCGAGGACAAGGGCGTCACCATCCTGATCGACCCCAAGGCGGTGCTGTTCCTGATCGGGTCCGAGATCGACTACGAGACCACGAAGCTGGCCTCCAAATTCGTGTTCCGGAACCCGAACCAGACCGACGCCTGCGGTTGCGGCGAGAGCGTCACCATCATCCCGGCCAAGGCGCTGGACGCCGGCTGATGATCCGGCTCGAGGGGGTGACGAAGCGCTTCCGGAGCGCTGCGGGCGAGCGCGTGGCGCTGGACGGCGTCGACCTGACAGTGGCGGCGGGGCAGGTGTTCGGCGTGGTCGGGCGCTCGGGGGCGGGCAAGTCGACACTGATCCGCACCATCAACCTGCTGGAACGGCCGGACGAAGGCCGCGTCACCGTCGATGGCGAGGAGATCACGGCCCTGGCCCCGGCCGAGCTGCGCGCGGCGCGGCGGAGGATCGGGATGATCTTCCAGCATTTCAATCTTCTGAACGCCAAGACCATCGCCGAGAACGTGGCCTTTCCGCTGCGGCTGGAGGGTCGGCCGGGCGCCGAGGTCGACCGGCGGGTCGCCGAACTGCTGGAGCGGTTGGGGCTGACCGAGCATGCGCGGAAACACCCGGCCCAGCTGTCCGGCGGTCAGAAGCAGCGGGTCGGCATCGCCCGGGCGCTGGCCACGGGACCCAAGGTGCTGCTGTGCGACGAGGCGACCAGCGCGCTCGATCCCGAGACCACGGACGACATCCTGAACCTGCTGGACCAGCTGAACCGCGAGCTGGGGCTGACCATCGTGCTGATCACCCACCAGATGGAGGTGGTGCGCCGGGTCTGCGACCGCGTCGCCGTGCTCAAGGACGGCCGGGTGGTGGAGGAGGGGGCGACGGCCGACGTCTTCCTGCACCCGAAGCATCCGGCGACGCAGGCCATGCTGGCCGAGGGCGAGGAGGCGTTCGACGTCACCCTGGCGCCGGTTGGCGGGCGGCTGGCGAAACTGACCTTCCGCGGCGGCTCGACCTATGAGCCGGAGCTGAGCCGCGTCGCGCGCTCGGTCGGGGTCGACTATTCGATCCTGTCGGGCCGGATCAGCCGCATCCGGGGCGAGCCCTATGGTCAGCTGGTCGTGGCCTTCACCGGCGGTGACGCCGAGGCGGCGGTGGCCCAGCTGAGCGCCCGCGGCGTCGTGGTGGAGGCGGCCTGATGGGCGCCCTGTTCGCCAATATCGACTGGCTCGAAATCGCGCGCGCGTCCCGGGACACCCTGCTGATGCTGGGCGGCTCGATGGTTCTGACGGTGTTGTTCGGCGTGCCGCTGGGCGTGCTGCTCTATTTGTCGGGGAGGGGCCGGCTGGCGGCCAATCCGGTGCTGAACGCGGGACTGTCGCTCGTCGTCAACATCCTGCGCTCGGTGCCCTTCATCATCCTGCTGATCGTCATGCTGCCGGTGACGGTGATGCTGGTCGGCACGTCGCTGGGCGTCGCCGGAGCCATCCCGCCCCTGGTGGTCGGGGCCGCGCCCTTCTATGCGCGGCTGGTCGAGACGGCGCTGCGCGAGGTCGACAAGGGCGTGGTCGAGGCCACCCAGGCCATGGGCGGCTCGACCTTCCAGATCGTCACCCGCGCCCTGCTGCCCGAGGCCATGCCGGGGGTCATCGCGGGCGCGACCGTCACGGCCATCGCCCTGGTGTCCTATACCGCCATGGCCGGCGTGGTCGGGGCCGGCGGCCTGGGCGATCTGGCGATCCGCTTCGGCTACCAACGCTTCCAGACCGATGTCATGGTGGTGACCGTCGTCCTGCTGCTGCTGCTGGTGCAGGCCCTGCAGATGCTTGGCGACCGGCTGGTCGCCGCCGTTTCCCACCGCTGATCGCTCCCCGAAAGGCCAGATCATGATCCGCCGCACCCTCCTGACGCTCGCCGCCGCCGCTGTGGCGCTCGCCGCATGCGGACAGGGCGCCGAAAAGGCCGCCGGGCCGGGCGCGCCGTTGATCGTCGGGGCCACCGCCGTGCCGCACGCGGAGATCCTCGAGCACATCAAGCCGCTGCTGGCGGCGGAGGGCGTGAACATCGAGATCAAGGTGTTCAACGACTATGTCCAGCCCAACACCCAGCTGGCCGAGCGGCGGCTGGACGTGAACTATTTCCAGACCAGGCCCTATCTGGACGAGTTCAACGCTTCGCGCGGGTCGGACCTGGTGACCGTCGCGGGCGTGCATGTGGAGCCGCTGGGGGCCTATTCGCGGCGGTTCAGGACGCTGGCCGAGTTGCCGCAGGGCGCCCAGGTGGCGGTGCCCAACGACGCCTCGTCGATCGGCCGCTCGCTGATCCTGCTGCAGAAGGCCGGGTTGATCCGGCTGAAGGACCCGGCCAACCCCCTGCAGAGCCTGCGCGACATCGTCGACAACCCCAGGGGACTGCGCTTCCGCGAGCTGGAATCGGCGACCCTGCCGCGGGTGCTCGACCAGGTCGACATGGCGGTGATCAACACCAACTACGCCCTCGACGCCGGGTTGAAGCCGCGGACCGACGCCCTGACGCTGGAGGGCGCCGACAGCCCCTATGTGAACTATCTGGTGGCGCGGCCGGACAACCGGACCGACCCGCGCATCGTCGCTCTGGCCGCGATGCTACGCAGCCAGGCGGTCAAGGACTTCATCGCGCGCAAGTACGACGGCGCCGTGATCCCGGCGGCCTGACCAATGGCCTACGATCCGATTTCGGCGAATGGGTGCGCGAACATCTCGCGGCGCTCGGTCCGCTCGAGATCAAGCGGATGTTCGGCGGGGCCGCCGTCTATGCGAATGGCCTGATCTTCGCCCTGCTGGATGACGGGGTGATCTGGCTGAAGGCCGACGAGGTCAACGCCCCCCTGCTGGCGGACGCGGGGGCGCGGCAATTCACCTACCCGACGAGGGACGGAGCGATGATGGCGATGGCCTACTGGTCGCTGCCCGAGAGCGCGCTGGATGATCCGGACGAGGCCGCGGACTGGGCGCGACAGTCGATCGACGCCGCCCTGCGCAAGGCGGCCGCCCGGAAGCCCCGCAAGCCCAGGCCTAGGCCCTAGCGGCGACGGCCGCCGCCCGGGCCAGTTCGTCCGGCGTCGGCACCTGAACGGCCGGCGTGACCGCCCGGCCGGTGGCCTCGGCGACCAGTTCGGCGGTCTTGCCTTCCACGGCGGCTTCCAGCCGGGCGAGGAACTCGTCCTTGGGCAGGCCGGTCGGGATCGGATCGAGGAACTCCAGGGTCGCCGTGCCCGGGTGTTTTTCGAACGCCTCCTGCGGCCAGAACAGGCCGAGGTTGGTGGCCAGCGGCACCACCGGCATGTCGAAGTCGCGGTACATGTGCCAGACGCCGGAGCGGTAGCGGAATTTCTCGCCGACCCTGGCCAGATTGCCCTCGGGATAGATCAGGATCTTGCGGCCCGCCGCGTGGGCGTCGGCGGCGCGGTGTTTCAAGGCCTCGCGCGCTTCGCGGCCGCCGCAGTTGTTGACCACGATGGCGCCGAGCTTGCGCAGCACCGTGGCCATCAGCGGAAATTTCTCCAGGTGGTCGCCGGTGACGAAGGCCAGGTCGTCGAAGCGGTCGTAGACCGAGAAGCCGTCGCCCCAGCTCTGGTGCTTGGCGGCGATGATGAAGGCGCCCGAGGGCAGCCGTCCCTCGCCGCGGTACTCGATGCGAATGCCGGCCAGCAGGCGCATGGCCTGCACCATACGCTTTACATAGCGGCGGATGATCCAGCCGGTGGCGCGCCGACCGGGCGCGAGGGCCGCGATCACGGCGGCCAGGGTATAGCCGATCGACAGGGCCCAGTAGGCGATGTTGAAAGCCAAGCTTCGCATCCGACGACTATGGCGCGATTTGGCGCCGGGTCTAGGCCGCGGCGTCGTCCAGCCAGTCGGCGCAGGTCACCCGGTTCCGCCCCGATCGCTTGGAGGCGTAGAGGGCGGCGTCCGCGCGGCCGAGCAGGCTGGTGGCGTTCTCGCCGCCGCGGCAATGGGCGAAGCCGATCGAGACCGTGACAGCGCCCAGGTCATCATTGGTCGAGCGGCGACGCAGCGAGCGGGAGCCGATCTCCTTGCGGATGCCTTCCAGCGCCGCCTCGACCTCGGGCAGGGTCTCGCCCGGGAAGATCAGGGCGAACTCCTCGCCGCCGTAGCGGGCGGCGAGACGGGGCGCCCTGGCCGTCTTGCCGAGCACGCTGGCGACATAACGCAGCACCTGGTCGCCGGTCTGGTGCCCCCAAGTGTCGTTGAAGCGCTTGAAATGGTCGATGTCGAGAACGGCCAGCGACAGGCGCCCGCCTCCGGACAGGGCGTCCTGGCAGGCGCTTTCCAGCTCTTCATCGAACGCCTTGCGGTTGGCCAGACTGGTGAGCGCGTCGGTCATGGAATCGCGGCGAACCTGTTCGAGGTGCTCGCTGAGGCGGGCGATCTCGCGCGTCGAGAGCTCCAGCTTCTTCTCCAGGGCCTCATTGTCTCGCTGGACCTTCTGGGTCGCGTCCGACAGGCCGGAGACGATGGCCCGGAGCTGGGGCGCGCCGTCCGCGGATTCGAGGCTGCCGGCGGCGCCCTCAAGGGTGCGGCCATAGTCGGACTGGGCCTTGTGGGCGCGGGAAATGGCTTCCGAGACGCTGGACAACTCACGATCCAGCACGCGGCCGGCGTCGCGGATTTCCTCGGTCAGGCGCCCGCGCGGCAGATATTCGGCCGCCAGCATCTCGGCCGCCGCCTCGGTGAACGGTTCGCCGGCCGTGAGCATGCGCTCGATCTCACGGCCCAGCGCGCCCTCGGGATCCCCGAGATACTGCAGCCACAGTTCGAAGTTGAGCGGCGTGGGCCAGACCGAGGCGTTTTCCATAGCCTCGACGGCCTGACGCGCCAGGGAATAGGCTTCGGGGCCCCTCAGCGTGGCTTCGACCGCTTCCGTCATGGACATCCTCTGGCGGATCGCCTTGAGACGGCGACCTCATGACGGCAAGCTAGACCGTGGTTCCGTAACGCCGGGTTAAGCCAGACGCCAAAGGCCGGGTCCTAGGTCTTGATCGACACCGCGCGGCGCAGGAAGGCCGGGACTTCGGATTCCCCGAACGGACGGCCGTGGGCGCGCTGGGGCTCAGCTTCGGTGCGCGCGCCGCGCCGGTCCGACTGGCGCAGGTGCGCTTCCTGGGCCGGTCGGGCCTGGGTGGCGGAGTCGACGGCGGCGATCGACGCTTCGACGGGCGCTTCAGGCGGAGCGATGACCGGCGCCGGGGCGGACCGGGCGCCGCCGCGACGGCTGCGGGTCCGGCGGGCGGGCGCGGGCGCGTCGGATTCGGCGACGGGAGCCTCGGCCTCGATCGGGGCCGGCGGCGTTTCCGCGATGGCCGGAGCGGCCTCGACGGCCTCGGCGGCCGCGATGGGCGCGCGCCGCGAGCGGGACGGGCGCTCGCCGCGCTCGCGCGACGGCTCGGCCCGTTCGGGCTTCTCCGGACGACGGCCCGGACCGGCGCCGAGGTCGGCGCTGTCGAGCGTCAGCTCCTCCGGCTTCATCTTGATGAGCTTCAGCACCTTGTCGAGCGACCGGTCGTCGGCCGGGGTGACGATCATGAAGGTCTGGCCGGTCTTGCCGGCGCGGCCGGTGCGGCCGATGCGGTGCACGTAGTCGTCGGCGTGGTGCGAGACGTCGTAGTTGAACACGTGGCTGACGTCGGGGATGTCGAGGCCGCGCGCGGCGACGTCGGAGGCCACCAGCAGCTTGAGTTCGCCGGAGCGGAAGGCCGCCAGCGTCTTCATGCGCAGCGACTGGTCCAGGTCGCCGTGGATCGGTGCGGCGTCAAAGCCGTGCTGCTTCAGCGACTTGGCGACGACGTCGACCTCTGACTTGCGATTGCAGAAGACGATGCCGTTCTTCACGTCGGAGCGGCCGATCAGGGCGCGCAGGGCGGCGCGCTTCATCTTCGGATCGCTGGACGGGATGCGGACCAGATACTGGGTGATGGTCTCGGCCGTCATCGCCGGGCGAGAGGCCTCGATGCGGGTCGGGTCCTTGAGGAACTGGGTCGTCAGCCGGGTGATCTCGGGCGGCATGGTGGCCGAGAAGAACAGCGTCTGGCGCTTGGGCGGGGTCAGTTTGAAGATGCGCTCGATGTCGGGAATGAAGCCCATGTCGAGCATGCGGTCGGCTTCGTCGACCACCATCAACTCGACGCCGTTCAGCATCATCTTGCCGCGTTCGAACAGGTCCAGCAGCCGGCCCGGGGTGGCGATCAGGACGTCGACGCCCTTGTTCAGCGCCGCCACCTGGTCGCCCATGGAGACGCCGCCGATCAGCAGCACCCAGGTCAGCTTGGTGCCCTTGGCGTATTTCTCGAAGCTGGAGGCGACCTGGTCGGCCAGCTCGCGGGTCGGGGCCAGCACCAGGGCGCGCGGCATCCGGGCGCGGGCGCGGCCCTTGGACAGGCGGTCGATCAGGGGGAGGGTGAAGGCGGCGGTCTTGCCGGTCCCGGTCTGGGCGATGCCGAGCACGTCGCGCCCGGCAAGGGCCACGGGAATGGCCTGGGCCTGAATCGGGGTGGCGGTCGTGTAGCCGGTGTCGGCGACCGCTTGCAGGGTCGTGGGCGAGAGGCCCAGCTGGGAAAATTCGGTCATGGGTCCTTTGGACAGGTACTGAAGGACGTCCCGCGCATCGGGCCGTCGTGCGATGTCGCGGAACCGCCCTTGCCATGGGCGAGCGGGCGGCGCGGATTCGCCAGTCCTGTCCCGAACGTGCGCCGCATATAGAAGCCCCCACGCCAGAGTCAACTATTCGCGGAACCGGGGTGAGGGCTTGGCATTCCCTAAACGATTGTTAATAGTCCGCCTCGGGAAGGGCTTAGTAGGGGTACCACATGTTTCGCACGCTTGCCGTGGCGACCGTTTCGGCCGCCTGTCTGCTGGCGAGCCCGGTCCGGGCCGACATCAACGCCGCTTTCGGAAACACGGTGCTGTCGCGCTATGCCGACGGCGGCTGGGTCAAGCACTGGTTCAATCCGGACGGAACCTACGCCGCCCAGTTCTCGGACGGCCGGCGCCTGTCGGCGCGGTGGGCCGTACAGGGTGAACGCGTCTGCCTCAGCAACATCCGGCCCAGCATGCTGATCCCGCGCTTCTGCACCACCATGATCGACGCCAATGTCGGCGAGACCTGGCAATCGCGCGATCCTCTGGGCCGCCGCGTGCAGAATGTGCTGATGGCCGGGCGCGATTGACGCCTCGATTCTGATCCGGACGATTCCAAGGACCGCTCGCGGAGCGGAAAGCGCCATTCCCTGACTGCGTTATCAGAGGGAATGGCGCGAGTGACGGGACTCGAACCCGCGACCTCCGGCGTGACAGGCCGGCACTCTAACCAACTGAGCTACACCCGCGTTTCCCGGTCGCGAAGCAGTGCGTCGCGGCGAGGGGCGTCGTTTAGGCGGGGCGGCCTCGCGCTGTCAAGCGACGAAGCCGCCGACTTCGACAGTTTTTCCGCGGTTTCCTCGCGGCGACGCCGACCGCGGTCGAGGCCGCGTAATCTGCGAACCATTCTCAAGAAAAACCTTTCGCCGCATGGGTTTGAACGGGCGCGGTTCCGGGTCTAGAAAGCGCCGAATCCGCCCCTCCCTTCACGGCGGACGAGGTCCCTCCGGATGAATGCATTCCTTCTCGAATATCTGCCGATCGTGGTCTTTGTCGGGATCGCGGCGGCGCTCGGGCTCGGCTTCATGCTGGCCGCCTGGGTGCTGGCCCCGAAGAACCCGGATTCGGAGAAGCTGTCGGCGTACGAGTGCGGCTTCAACGCCTTCGACGACGCGCGGATGAAGTTCGACGTGCGCTTCTACCTGGTCTCGATCCTGTTCATCATCTTCGATCTGGAGGTGGCGTTCCTGTTCCCGTGGGCGGTGTCGATGTTCGACCTGTCGCGCGCCGGGATGGTGTTCGCCTTCTGGTCGATGATGGTCTTCCTCGGCGTCCTCACCGTCGGCTTCATCTACGAATGGAAGAAGGGCGCCCTCGAATGGGAGTGACCGACAACACCTATCCGCTGATCGGCGCGGGCAACCAGGGCGCGTCGCCGGCCGGAACGGCGCCGTCGTCCCCGCTCGCCTTCGGCCAGGCCGGCCGTACGCTGGTGCAGGGCTACGACCCGGCGATCCACGACAAATTCTTCGAGCAGGTCAACGCCGAGCTCGGCGAGCGCGGCTTCATCACCACCTCGCTGGACGACGTCATCAACTGGGCCCGGACCGGCTCGCTGATGTGGATGACGTTCGGCCTGGCCTGTTGCGCCGTGGAGATGATGCAGGCCTCGATGCCGCGCTACGACATGGAGCGGTTCGGCATGGCGCCCCGCGCCAGCCCACGCCAGTCCGACCTGATGATCGTCGCCGGCACCCTGACCAACAAGATGGCTCCGGCGCTTCGTAAGGTATACGATCAGATGCCGGACCCGCGTTACGTGCTGTCCATGGGTTCGTGCGCGAATGGCGGCGGGTATTATCACTATAGTTACAGTGTTGTTCGCGGCTGTGATCGCGTTGTGCCTGTCGATGCCTATGTGCCGGGGTGCCCGCCCACGGCGGAGGCGCTGCTGTACGGCCTGCTGCAACTGCAGAAGAAGATCCGTCGCACGGGGACCATCGACCGATGAACGCGGTGGCCCGTATCGCGGACATGGAGTCCGCCCTGACGCCTCTCGGCGCGGAGATGGTCGGCGCGCTGGGCGTCCAGGCCCAGGTGGCCTTTGGCGAACTGACGCTGATCGCCGAGCGCGACAGCATCCCGGCGGTGCTGACGGCGCTGCGCGACCGCTTCGGCTTCCAGCAGTTGCTGGACATCTGCGGCGTCGACTTCCCGGATCGCGAGGAGCGGTTCGAGGTGGTCTATCACCTGCTGTCGCTGACCCGGAACGCTCGGGTCCGGGTCAAGGTGACGACCGACGAGCATCAGCCGGTGCCCAGCGTGGTGTCGGTCTTCCCCTGCGCCGACTGGTTCGAGCGCGAGGCCTTCGACATGTACGGCATGCTGTTCTCGGGTCACCCGGACCTGCGCCGGCTGCTGACCGACTACGGCTTCCAGGGACATCCGCTGCGCAAGGACTTCCCGATGACCGGCTATGTCGAGGTCCGTTACGACGAGGCGCAGAAGCGCGTGGTCTACGAGCCCGTGAAGCTGACCCAGGAGTTCCGGAATTTCGACTTCCAGTCGCCGTGGGAAGGCGCTGAGTATCCGCTGCCGGTGTTGCCGGGCGACGAGAAGGGGAACGGCTGATGGCTGAGGGTTCCCACATTCCGGCGCCGCTGGGCGCGTCCGTGGACATGTTCGAGGACGATCCGCGCACCGCATACGCGCGCGCGCTCGACGACCGCAAGTTCACGATCAATTTCGGCCCGCAGCACCCGGCCGCGCACGGCGTGCTCCGTCTGGTGCTGGAGCTGGACGGCGAACTGGTCACTCGCGTCGATCCGCACATCGGCCTGCTGCACCGCGGCACCGAGAAGCTGATGGAGGCGCGCACCTACCTGCAGAACATCCCGTACCTGGATCGTCTCGACTACGTCGCGCCGATGAACCAGGAGCATGCCTTCTGCCTGGCCATCGAGAAGCTGCTGGGCTTGGACGTGCCGTACCGCGGCCAGCTGATCCGGGTGCTATATTCCGAGATCGGCCGCATTCTCTCGCACCTGCTGAACGTGACCACCCAGGCCATGGACGTCGGCGCCCTGACCCCGCCGCTGTGGGGCTTCGAGGAACGCGAGAAGCTGATGGTGTTCTACGAGCGCGCCTCGGGCGCCCGTCTGCACGCCAACTATTTCCGGCCCGGCGGCGTCCACCAGGACCTGCCGCCCGACCTGATCGACGACATCGGACGCTGGTGCCTCGAATTCCCGGCGGCGCTGAAGGACATCGAGTCTCTCGTCACCGAGAACCGCATCTTCAAGCAGCGCAACGTCGACATCGGCGTGGTCACCAAACAGCAGGCGCTGGACTGGGGCTTCACCGGCGTGATGCTGCGCGGCTCCGACATCGCGTGGGATCTGCGGAAATCGCAGCCCTACGAATGCTACGCCGAACTCGAGTTCGACATCGCCGTGGGCAAGAACGGCGACTGCTGGGACCGCTACCTGTGCCGCATCGAGGAGATGAAGCAGTCGGTGCGGATCATGGAGCAGTGCATCCACAAGCTGCGCAACTGCCCCGGCGAGCCGGTCATCACCGAGGACAACAAGATCGTGCCGCCGCGGCGCGGCGAGATGAAGCGGTCGATGGAATCGCTGATCCACCACTTCAAGCTCTATACCGAGGGCTTCCGGACGCCGGAGGGCGAGGTCTACGCCTCGGTCGAGGCCCCCAAGGGCGAATTCGGCGTCTATCTGGTCTCGGACGGCAGCAACAAGCCGTACCGGGTCAAGATTTCGGCCCCCGGCTTCCGCCACCTGCAGGCCATGGACTGGATGAACCGCGGCCACATGCTGGCCGACGTGAGCGCCATCCTCGGCTCCATCGACATCGTTTTCGGAGAAGTGGACCGATGAGCGTTCGTCGTCTCGCCAAGGAACAGCCCGCCTCGTTCGCCTTCTCGAAGGCGACGAAGGCCAAGGCCGACTGGTGGATCGCCAAATATCCCGAGGACCGTCGTCAGTCGGCGGTGATCCCGATCCTGTGGCTGGTCCAGAAGCAGGAGGGCTGGGTCTCCGAGCCCGCCATCCGCGCCATCGGCGAACTGCTGGGCATGCCCTACATCCGGGTGCTGGAGGTCGCGACCTTCTACACCATGTTCATGCTCGCTCCGGTCGGTTCGGCGGCCCTGATCCAGGTGTGCGGCACCACGCCGTGCATGCTGCGCGGGGCAGGGGACCTGATGAAGGTCTGCAAGGACAAGATCGGTCCCAAGGACGTGCTGAGCGCCGACGGCCGCTTCACCTGGCAGGAGGTCGAGTGCCTGGGCGCCTGCGCCAATGCGCCGATGGCCCAGATCAACGACTACTATTTCGAGGACCTGACGCCCGAGAGCATGGCGCAGGTCATCGACGACTTCGCGGCCGGAAAGACGCCAAAGCCGGGCAGCCGCGTCGGCCGCCACAGCTCGGAGCCGGAGGGCGGGGCCCTGACCCTGACCGATCCGAAACTCTATGACGGCTCGGCCGCCAAGCCGATCAAGAAGCTGCCCAACAGCGAACCGGTGTCCGCGTGACGCGCCCCGAACTGTCCGATGACGCGGCCGTCGCCCGGTATCGCGCCGAACTGCGCACGGTCGGCCGCAACCAGCGGCTGGCCGGCTTCGCCCTGGTGATCCTCGGCGCGATCGCCGTCTGGGCCGCGGGCTACGCCGGAGCCGCCGGACCCGCGGTCCAGGGCGTCGGCTATTCGGCGCTCGCCTTCGGCTGGGTCCTGATGCTGGCCGCCATCTTCCTGCGCACCCGTTATCACCGCCGCCGCATGCGGGAGATGGACTGAATCATGGTCGGAATCCTCGAAGACAAGGATCGCATCTTCACCAACCTGTACGGCTTCCAGGACTGGACGCTGGACGGGGCGAAGACCCGCGGCGCGTGGAACGCCACGAAGGACATGCTCGACCTCGGGCGCGACTGGATCATCACCAACGTCAAGAACTCGGGTCTGCGCGGCCGCGGCGGCGCCGGCTTCTCGACCGGGCTGAAGTGGTCCTTCATGCCGAAGGAACTCAAGGACCGGCCGCACTATCTGGTGGTCAACGCCGACGAGTCCGAACCCGGGACCTGCAAGGACCGGGAGATCATGCGCCACGATCCGCACCTGCTGATCGAAGGCTGCCTGATCGCCTCCTTCGCGATGCAGGCCCACGCCTGCTACATCTACCTGCGCGGCGAATACGTGCTTGAGCGCGAGCGGATGGAGGCGGCGGTCAAGCAGGCCTATGAGGCCCGGCTGATCGGCAAGAACAACGTCCATGGCTGGGACTTCGACGTCTACATCCACCACGGCGCCGGGGCCTATATCTGCGGCGAGGAAACGGCGCTGCTGGAGAGCCTGGAGGGCAAGAAGGGCCAGCCGCGTCTGAAGCCGCCGTTCCCGGCCGGCGCCGGCCTGTACGGCTGCCCGACCACGGTCAACAACGTCGAGTCGATCGCCGTCGTGGGGACCATCCTGCGGCGCGGGGCCGAGTGGTTCGCCAGCTTCGGCCGTCCAAACAACACCGGCACCAAGATCATGTCGATCAGCGGCCACGTGAACCGGCCCTGCAACGTCGAAGAGGTGATGTCGATCCCGCTGCGCCAGCTGCTGGAAGAGCATTGCGGCGGCGTGCGCGGCGGCTGGGACAACCTGAAGGCCGTGATCCCGGGCGGCTCGTCGGTGCCGCTGATCACCAGAGAGATGTCCGAAGTCGCCCTGATGGACTTCGACTCCTTGCGCGAAATGCGCTCGGGCCTCGGCACGGCGGCGGTGATCGTGATGGACCAGTCGACCGACCTGGTCCGCGCCATCGCCCGCATCAGCTATTTCTACAAGCACGAGAGCTGCGGCCAGTGCACGCCCTGCCGCGAGGGCACAGGCTGGATGTGGCGCGTGCTGGAGCGGATGGCCATCGGCGAGGCCGACCCGACCGAAATCGACCTGCTGCTGGAGGTCTCGACCCAGATCGAGGGCCACACCATCTGCGCCCTCGGCGACGCCGCCGCCTGGCCCGTTCAGGGCCTGATCCGGCATTTCCGCCACGAGATCGAGGAGCGCATCTCCTCCTACCGCAGCCGCCGCGCGAACTTCGCCGGCCACGCGATCGCGGCGGAGTAACGATGCGCCGGATCGCCGTCCTGATGCTGGCCAGCCTCTCCCTCGCCGCTTGCGGCGAGCGGGCGGACGAGGCTGCGCCGACGCCGGCGGAGACGAAGGCGGAGACTGTTTCGGCGATCGGAACCGGCGACACGATGTTCGAAGGCGGCGCCTATGAGCATCAGCTCGTCGAGAAGGGCGTGCGGGTCGAAGGACTGCCTGACGTGGACGGCCGGTACTTCGATGTTCGTGCCCGCCTTCTGAAAGCGGGTTTCCAGCCTGTCGATACGAACTCCGCAGACAGTGAACGCTTCAAGGTCTGTCCCGAGGAGTTCCAGACCGGCCAGATCGTGGGCGCCTGTAGCAGCCAATTGGTCGTGCTGCCGGAGGTCGAGGCCTGCGCGGGAGCCGGGCTCGGGCCTTGCCGTCTTGCCTGGCGCGCGCCCGACGGTCGTATGCTGACGGTCTTCACTGCCGGTGAGCCCCAGCCGGGCGTGGTGTCCGGCGTGGAGTGGGGAGCCGCCGCATGAAGACCCTGCTCCCTGCCATTCTCGCCCTGACCGCGCTGACCCTCGCCGCCTGCGGCGAGCGGGCGGACGAGGCTGCGCCGACGCCGGCGGAGGTGGTCTCCGCCACGCCGCCCGAGACCGACGCCGCGCTCGCCGCACCGGCGGTGCTGGACGCCGCGGACCTGCGCCGTGTCTGCCGCGCCGGCCTGGCCGCCATCCACGGACAGGCGATCGGCGACATCGGCATCGACGGTCTGGAGGGCGAGATCGTCAACGCCTCGTGGCGCGCGCCGGTCGACAGCGGCCGCCGTCGGGCCCAGTGCCGCGTCGAAGGCGACCTGATCACATGGAAGCCGGTCGACGCGCCCACGACTGAACAGAACCGCTGGATGAACCAGTCGGGCGATCCGGTGACGCGCTTCGTCCTTGACGGCGAGGCCATCACCATCAACACGACGCTGCCGGACGGCACGGTCGACCGCGTGGAACTGACCGTTCCGGCGAACGCGGGCGGAGGCGCCTGATGGACGGACGAATTTCACGCGAAACCGGCGCCCCGCCGGTTTCCAACTGCAGTCGGGGGGACTGACATGCGCGGCAAGGTTCTGAGTTACGACGACTATACCGGTTCGGGCCTGATCAGCGGCGACGACGGCGCCCGGTATACCTTCACGCGTGGCGGACTGATGGGCGAGGCGCGCGCCGTCCTGGCCGGCGCCGACGTCGATTTCGAGGTGACCGACAGCGTGGCGACCAACATCTATGTCACCGCCAGCAACGCCGGCGCCCTGTCGGGCGACAAGAACAGGATCGTCGCCGCCCTGCTGGCCTTCTTCCTTGGCTGGATCGGCATCCACAAATTCTACCTCGGCAAGACGACGGCCGGGGTTCTGATGCTGCTGGGCGGCACGGTCGGCTGGATCACCTTCGGGATCATTCCGTTCATCGTCGGCGTGATCGCCTTCGTCGAGTTCATCATCTACCTGGTCAAGCCGGACGCAGAGTTCCACCGCGACTACGTCGTGGGGAACAAGTCCTGGTTCTGATCGGGTTCGCTTAGAAGAAACGCAGAGGTCGCGGCGAATGCCCATCGCGAAAGTCAACGGCGTAGAGACCGAGTTCGAGCCCGGCATGACCGTGCTGCAGGTCGCCGAGCGCGCCGGGCACGAGATCCCGCGCTTCTGCTATCACGAGCGGCTGTCGATCGCCGGCAACTGCCGCATGTGCCTGGTCGAGGTGAAGCCCGGGCCGCCGAAGCCGCAGGCCTCGTGCGCCCTGCCGGCCGCCGAGGGCCAGGAAATCTTCACCGACACGCCGATGGTCAAGAAGGCGCGGGAAGGGGTGATGGAGTTCCTGCTCATCAACCACCCGCTGGACTGCCCGATCTGCGACCAGGGCGGCGAATGCGACCTGCAGGACCAGGCCATGGGCTATGGCCGCGATGGCTCCCGCTATGCGGAGAACAAGCGCGCGGTCGAAGAAAAGAACATGGGTCCGACCATCAAGACCTTCATGACGCGCTGCATCCAGTGCACGCGCTGCGTGAGGTTCGTGACGGAAGTGGCCGGGGTTCCTGACATCGGCATGATCTCGCGCGGCGAGGATGCCGAGATCACGACCTATCTGGAGAAGGCGGTCGACAGCGAGCTGTCGGGCAACGTCAACGACCTGTGCCCGGTCGGCGCCCTGACCCACCGGCCGTGGCAGTACCACTACCGCCCGTGGGAGCTGAAGAAGACCGAGTCGATCGACGTCATGGACGCGCTCGGTTCGAACATCCGCGTCGACGCCCGCGGCGCCGAGGTCATGCGCGTGCTGCCGCGCGTCAACGAGGGCGTCAACGAGGAGTGGCTGTCGGACATCAGCCGCTACGCCGTCGACGGCCTGCAACGCCAGCGCCTCGACCGGCCCTATGTCCGCGAGAACGGCAAGCTGCGCGCCGCGACGTGGGAGGAAGCGCTCGGCGTCGTGGCGGAGAAGATCAAGGCCGCGAAGCCGGAGAAGATCGGCGTCGTGGCCGGCGACCTGCAGGACGCGGAATCGATGAAGGCGGCGCTGGACCTGTTCCGCGCCCTCGGCTCGGCCAATACCGACTGCCGCCAGGACGGCGCGGCGGTGGGCGATGGTCCGCGCGAGGGATGGCTGTTCAACTCCGGTCTGCAGGGCATTGAAAAGGCGGACGCCATCCTGGTCGTCGGGGCCAATCCGCGCACCGAGGCGCCGCTGCTCAACACCCGCCTGCGCAAGGCATGGCTGGCCGGCAAGACGCAGGTCGGCGTGATCGGGGAGCAGGTCGATCTGACCTTCGACTACAGCTGGCTCGGCGCCGGTTCGAAGACGCTGGGCAAGCTGCCCAAGGCGGCGATGGACTTCCTCACGAAGGCCGAGCGGCCGGCGATCATCGTCGGCGCGGGGGCCCTGACCGGCGAGACCGGTCCGGCCGTGCTGAACGCGCTCGGCGCGCTGGCGAAGAAGGTCGGCGTCGTGACCGAGGGCTGGAACGGATTCAATGTCCTGCACACCGCCGCCTCGCGCGTCGCCGGTCTCGACATGGGTTTCGTGCCTGGCGAGGGCGGCCTGACCGCCGCGCAGATGGTCGGCAAGGGCGCGCTGGACGTGCTGTTCCTGCTGGGCGCCGACGAGATCGAGCTGTCGAAGTCGAAGGCTTTCCGCGTCTATCTGGGCAGCCACGGGGACCGCGGCGCGCACGGCGCCGACGTCATCCTGCCCGGCGCCGCCTACACCGAGAAGCCGGGCCTGTACGTCAATACCGAAGGCCGGGTGCAGATGGCCGAGCGCGCCGTCTTCCCGAAGGGCCAGGCCAAGGACGACTGGGCCATCCTGCGGGCCCTGTCGGCGCAGGTCGGCCAGACCCTGCCGTACGACACCCTGGACGCCCTGCGCGCGAAGCTGATGGCCGATCATCCGACTTTCGGGCGGATCGACTACCTGCCGGCGGCGGCCTCGTTCGACGTGGGTTCGCTCGGAAGGAAGGGCGAGCTCGGCGACGTCGCCTTCCATTCGGCGGTCCGTGACCCGTATCTCAACAACCCGATCGCGCGCGCCAGCGTGACGATGGCCGAACTGTCCGCCCTGCGGGTGGCGCCGGTCGCGATGGCGGCGGAGTAACCGATGACCGACGTCGTTCCTTCCCGTCCGAAGAACCCGCTGGCCGTGGTCTTCCTGACCGTGGTCGGTCTGGCGGTCGCGGGCGGCCTCGCCTGGCTGGCGGTCTGGCTGTGGGGACTGATCCCGCCCACCTTCTGGTCGAGCCCGGTCGGATGGACGCTGATCACCGCGGGCGGCATCCTGCTCGTCACGGTCGGCATCCTGATCTCGCTGGCCTTCCTGCTGCTGGCCGACCGCAAGATCTGGGCGGGCGTGCAGATGCGCAAAGGGCCCAACGTCGTGGGTCCGTTCGGTCTGCTGCAGTCGTTCGCCGACTTCTTCAAATTCGTGCTGAAGGAGATCGTCGTCCCGGCCGGCGCCGACAAGCTGGTCTTCCTGCTCGCGCCGCTGCTGACCTTCGTGCTGGCCTTCATCGCCTGGGCGGCGATCCCGTTCGCGCCGGGCTGGGTCATCTCCGACCTCAACGTCGGCATCCTGTACATCTTCGCGATCAGCTCGCTGGGCGTGTACGGCATCATCATGGGCGGCTGGGCCTCGAACTCGAAGTACCCGTTCCTGGGCTCGCTGCGGTCGGCGGCGCAGATGGTCTCCTATGAGGTCTCCATCGGCCTGGTGATCATCAACGTCATCCTGCTGTCCGGGACGATGAACCTGACCCAGATCGTCACCCAGCAGGGCGGCTGGATCTGGAATTGGTTCGCATTCGGGGGCGGCCTGGCGACCCTGCCGACCATCGTGGTGATGTTCCCGATGGCGATCATCTTCTTCGTCTCGGCCCTGGCCGAGACCAACCGCCCGCCGTTCGACCTGCCGGAGGCGGAGTCCGAGCTCGTGGCCGGCTACCAGGTCGAGTACAGCTCGACGCCGTACCTGCTGTTCATGATCGGCGAATACGCCAACATCGTCTTCATGTGCGCCATGATCAGCCTGCTGTTCTTCGGCGGCTGGCACCCGGGCTTCCCGACCGACTTCCTCAACGACTGGCCGGAGTTCGTGGCCAACCTGTTCTACTTCCTGGTGTTCTTCGCAAAGATCATCTTCTGGTTCGCCATGATCGCCCTGGTGAAGGCCTTCGTGCCCCGCTACCGCTACGACCAGCTGATGCGTCTGGGCTGGAAGATATTCCTGCCGACCTCGCTGGTCGCCGTCGTCGTCGTCGCCGCCTGGCGCGTGTTCGGGGTGAGTGCATGAGCCGGGGCCTCGTCCTTGCCGGCCTGATGGCCGCCTCGGTCGCCGTGGGCGGCTGCGCCTTCAGCTTCGGGCGTGAGGAAGAGACGACCACGGCCGGTTCGCTGGATCGGGCCGAGCGGGCCCGTTCGGAAGCGGACCGGATGCATCCGGCCTGTCGGGACAGCCGCGCCGATCGCGACGACCAGCCGGAAGGCTGCGAAACCGTGGTCAGGAGGGACCGATGATCCGGTCGATGACTCTTCTGCTGGCCGCGGCGGCGTTGACGGCCTGCACCGTCCCGACCTACGAGGCCGAGCCGGTGTCGGTCTATCAGTGGGAACGGCGCCAGCAGGCCATCGAGCGCGAAGCGGCGCGGCAGCACGCCCGGTGCCTCGCCGAGATGAGGCGCAATTCGACCAGCGCGAACTGCGACAGCGGGCGAACGGTTTCGCGCAATCCGGGGGAATGCGATGGCTCGCAGCTGTCGCAGCATGCCCGGGTGGTCGAAAAATATCCTGATGGGTCGTGCCTGATTTCCTGGAGCGCTTTCTGATGTTCACCCGCCTCGTCCAGGCGACCAAAGGCGCGATGATGCTGGACGTCATCGGCGCCATCGGTCTGTCGCTGAAATACATGGCGCGGCCCAAGGCCACCGTGAACTATCCGTTCGAGCGTAACCCGCAGTCGCCGCGCTTCCGGGGCGAGCACGTTCTGCGCCGCTATCCGAACGGCGAGGAACGCTGCATCGCCTGCAAGCTGTGCGAGGCCATCTGCCCGGCCCAGGCCATCACCATCGAGGCCGAGCCGCGCGCCGACGGCAGCCGCCGCACGACCCGCTACGACATCGACATGGTCAAATGCATCTATTGCGGCCTGTGCCAGGAGGCGTGCCCGGTGGACGCCATCGTCGAGGGCCCGAACTCGGAGTTCACCGTCGAGACCCGGGAAGAGCTGCTCTACGACAAGGAACGACTGCTCGCGAACGGCGACCGCTGGGAACGGCTGATCGCGAAGAATCTGGAACTCGACGCGCCTTACCGTTAAGGCGCAACCGCTGAACGGGCCGGGCGATTCCAGCGGGGATCGCCGCCCATAACCGAAAGGGGCGCAGGCCTCAGATGTTGCAAGGAATCGCCTTCTATCTGCTGGCGGCGGTGGCCGTGGTGGGCGGCCTGATGGTCGTCACCGCGAAGAACCCCGTGCACAGCGTGCTGTGGCTGATCCTGACCTTCTTTTCGTCGGCGGGGCTGTTCGTCCTGCTGGGCGCGGAGTTCCTGGCGATGCTGCTGGTCGTGGTCTACGTCGGCGCCGTGGCCGTGCTGTTCCTGTTCGTTGTCATGATGCTGGACGTCGACTTCGTGCGGCTGCGCGAGGGCTATGCGCGCTACCTGCCGCTGGCGGCGATCGTCGCGGGCGTGCTGCTGGCCGAGATGATCACTGTCTCGCTGGTCGTCGTGAACGGCGGGGCCGCCTCCGACGCGACCGCCCCGGCCGTGGCGGCCTCCGACGCCACCAACGCCGAGGCCATCGGGCGGGTGCTCTATACCGACTACGTCTACATCTTCCAGGCGGCGGGGATCGTGCTGCTGATCGCCATGATCGGGGCCATCGTCCTGACCCTGCGCCACAAGCCCAACATCAAGCGCCAGAAGGCCCACGACCAGGTCAATCGCGACCGGAAGACCGCCGTCGAGGTCAAGGGCGCGACCAGCGGCGCGGGCGTCTCCGCCGAGGATCTGATCTGATGGAAATCACCCTGCAGCACTATCTGGCGGTCGCCGCCATCCTGTTCACCATCGGCGTCTTCGGCATCTTCGTGAACCGCAAGAACGTCATCATCATCCTGATGTCGATCGAGATGATCCTGCTGGCGGTGAACATCAATTTCGTCGCCTTCTCGGCCTATCTCAACGACGTCTCCGGCCAGGTCATGGCCATGTTCGTCCTGACCGTCGCCGCGGCCGAGGCCGCCGTCGGCCTGGCCATCCTGGTGACCTTCTTCCGCAATCGCGGCGACATCGCCGTCGACGACGCCTCGGTCATGAAGGGCTGATCGTGAACCTCGAGCTTCTCGTCACTCTCGGCGTCTTCGCCCCGCTGCTGGGCGCGGCCGTCGTCGGCCTGTCCGGCCGGCGGCTGGGCGACCTGCTGTCCAAATCCATCACCACCGGCCTGCTGTTCTTCTCGTGCGCGATCGCGTGGGTCGTCTTCAGCCAGTGGACCTGGGGCCATCTGGAACCGTTCACGGTCCATATCGCGCCCTTCATCCACGTCGGCGACTTCCAGTCGAACTGGGCCATCCGCATCGACGCCCTGTCGGCGGTCATGCTGGTCGTGGTCACCACGGTGTCCTCGCTGGTCCACCTCTACAGCTGGGGCTACATGGCCGAGGACCCCGACAAGCCCCGGTTCTTCGCCTATCTGTCGCTGTTCACCTTCGCCATGCTGGCGCTGGTCACCGCCGCCGACTTCATGCAGCTGTTCTTCGGCTGGGAAGGGGTGGGGCTGGCCTCCTATCTGCTGATCGGCTTCTGGTACAAGAAGTCCACCGCCTCGGCCGCCGCCATCAAGGCGTTCGTGGTCAACCGGGTCGGCGACTTCGGTTTCGCCCTCGGCATCTTCACCGTCTTCTGGATGTTCGGCACCATCGAGTTCGCCGAGCTGTTCCCGATGATCGCCGCGCGCGAGGGCACGGGCTGGGAGTTCCTCGGCCAGACCTGGTCGGCGCTCGACCTCGCCGGCGTGCTGCTGTTCATCGGCGCCATGGGCAAGTCGGCTCAGTTCTTCCTGCACACCTGGCTGCCGGACGCCATGGAGGGCCCGACGCCGGTGTCGGCCCTGATCCACGCCGCGACCATGGTCACGGCCGGCGTCTACATGGTCTGCCTGCTGTCGCCGATCTACGAGTACGCGCCGCTGGCGGCCTCGGTCATCGCCCTGACCGGCGCGGTCACGGCCCTGTTCGCCGCCACGGTCGGCCTGGCCCAGAACGACATCAAGCGGGTCATCGCCTATTCGACCTGTTCGCAGCTCGGCTACATGTTCTTCGCTGCGGGCGTAGGCGCCTATGAGGCGGCCATGTTCCACCTGTTCACCCACGCCTTCTTCAAGGCCCTGCTGTTCCTCGGGGCCGGCTCGGTGATCCATGGCATGCACCACGAGCAGGACATGCGGCAGATGGGCGGGCTGTGGAAGCTGCTGCCGGTCACCTATGCGGTGATGACCATCGGCACCATCGCCATCACCGGCCTCGGCATTCCCGGGATCGGCGGCTTCGCCGGCTTCTACTCCAAGGACATCGTCATCGAGAGCGCCTGGGCGGCGGCGGCTTCCGGCCATTCGGCCATGGGCCTGTTCGCCTTCCTGGTCGGCATCTTCGCCGCCGGCCTGACCGCCTACTATTCGTGGCGGCTGGTGTTCATGACCTTCCACAACAAGCCGGTGTGGAAGGAGGAGGGCGCCCATCACGAGGACGACCACGCCTCGCACGCCCAGCTCGAGACGCATTCGGAGCCGATCGGCGACGCACATGACGACCACGCGCACCACGGCCCGCTGAAGCCGCATGAGAGCCCATGGGTCATGCTTGTGCCGCTGCTGGTGCTGTCGGTCGGCGCGGTCGCCGCCGGCTTCATGTTCGAAGGGTTCTTCACCGGGCATCACGAGGGCGAGTTCTGGCGCGGCGCCATCTTCAACGGCCCGCACAATCATGTCCTGCACGAGGCCCACGAGGTCCCGACCTGGGTGGTCTGGTCGCCGCTGGTGCTGACCCTGATCGGCACCTTCGCCGCCTGGTGGCTCTACGTCCTCAAGGAAGGCATGGCGCGCCGCATGGCCGAGCGGGGCGGCGTGGTCCACGCCTTCCTCTATAACAAGTGGTATTTCGACGAGATTTACGACTTCGTCTTCGTGCGCGGCGCCAAGGCGGCCGGCGACCTGTTCTGGAAGGTCGGCGACATGAAGATCATCGACGGCCTCGGTCCGAACGGCGCCGCCTGGGCCTCGCTGAAATCCGCCGCCCGGCTGGCCAAGCTCCAGTCCGGCTATGTCTACCACTATGCGTTCGTGATGCTGCTCGGCGTGGCCGGTTTCCTCGCCTACGCCATCTATGCGTGGGGAGCCTGATCTTGCCCCAGATCCCCTTCATCCTGAGCGTCGTCACCTTCCTGCCCCTGGTCGGGGCGGGGCTGATCCTGCTCGTTCGTCTGCTCGGCAAGGGCGAGGCGGCCGGCGCCGCCCGCTGGGTCGCCCTGATCACGACGCTGGCGACCCTCGCCGTCTCGGGCGTGCTGGTCGCGGGCGTCGACGCGTCGAGCGCGGCCTATCAGTTCGTCGAGCGATACGTCTGGTTCGCCGGCGCCGAATACCACATGGGCGTGGACGGGATTTCGGTCCTGTTCGTGCTGCTGACCGCCTTCCTGATGCCGCTGTGCATCCTCGCCAGCTGGACGACGATCAAGGAGCGGGTCGTCGATTACATGATCGCCTTCCTGGTGCTGGAGACGCTGTGCATCGGCGTGTTCACGTCGCTGGACCTGTTCCTGTTCTACATCTTCTTCGAAGGCACCCTGGTGCCGATGTTCATCATCATCGGGGTGTGGGGCGGGGCGAACCGCATCTACGCGGCCTACAAATTCTTCCTCTACACCCTGCTCGGGTCGGTCCTGATGCTGCTGGCCATGCTGTGGATGGCGCATACGGCCGGCACCACCAGCATTCCCGAGCTGAAGACCTTCGCCTTCCCCGCCTACGCCCAGCCGCTGCTCTGGCTGGCCTTCTTCGCCTCGTTCGCGGTCAAGATGCCGATGTGGCCGGTCCATACCTGGCTTCCGGACGCCCACGTGCAGGCGCCGACGGCGGGCTCGGTCATCCTGGCCGGCATTCTGCTGAAGCTGGGCGGCTACGGCTTCATCCTGTTTAACCTGCCGATGTTCCCGCAGGCGTCGCAGATGTTCGCGCCCCTGATCTTCGTGCTGTCGGCGATCGCCATCGTCTACACCTCGCTGGTCGCCTTCCGGCAGACCGACATGAAGAAGCTGATCGCCTATTCGTCGGTGGCGCACATGGGCTTTGTGACCATGGGCATCTTCGCCGGCAATGATCAGGGCGTGCAGGGCGCGGTGTTCCAGATGCTGAGCCACGGCCTGATTTCGGGCGCGCTCTTCCTCTGCGTCGGCGTGGTCTACGACCGGATGCACACCCGCGAGATCGCCCTCTACGGCGGCCTGACCGCGCGGATGCCGTGGTTCGCGGCCATCTTCATGCTGTTCACCATGGCCAACGTCGGCCTGCCGGGCACCTCGGGCTTCATCGGCGAGATCCTGACGATGACGGGGATCTACCAGGTCTCGACCGGGACGGCCCTGTTCGCCGCCTCGGGCGTGATCTTCTCGGCGGTCTATGCGCTGACCCTGTACCGCAACGTCATGTTCGGCGAGATCACCAACCCGGCGATGAAGGCCATCACCGACGTCGACAAGCGCGAGCTGCTGATCTTCGTCCCGCTGATCCTCGGCACGATCTGGCTGGGCGTCCAGCCCGGCCTGGTGCTGGACTACACCGCCGCCTCGGTCGAGGCCCTGACCTCCGCCTATCAACTTGCGATCGGCGGGTGAGACCATGATGCCTGATCTTATCTCCGCCCTTCAGCTCTCGGCTCCGGAAGCCGCCCTCGCGGTCGGGGGCCTCGTGCTCCTGATGGTCGGCGCCTTCGCCGGCGAGAAGAGCGCGCGCGCCGTGTCCGTCCTGTCGGTGCTGCTGCTGCTCGGGGCCACGGCCCTGGCCGTGACCGGTCCGCTGGGCCAGGCCTTCAACGGCGCCTATGTGGCCGATCCGCTGGCGGTCTACGGCAAGACGCTGATCTTCCTGTCCAGCGCCGTGGCCGTGGTGCTCGGCGACGGCTGGATGAAGCGCGCGCGCATCGCCCGCTTCGAATACCCGGTGCTGATCGTGCTCGCCTCGGCGGGCATGGGCATGATGGCCTCCTCGGGAGACCTGATCTCGCTCTACGTCGGCATCGAGCTGCACTCGCTGGCCCTGTATGTGCTGGCGGCCTTCCACCGCGACGACCTGAAGGCGTCCGAGGCGGGGCTGAAGTATTTCGTGCTCGGCGCCCTGTCGTCCGGCTTGCTGCTGTACGGCGCGAGCCTGATCTACGGCTTCGCCGGTTCGATGCGGTTCGAGGACATCGCCACCTACGCCGCCACCAATCCGTCGACCGGCCTGGTCTTCGGCCTGGTGTTCCTGATCTGCGGCCTGGCCTTCAAGGTCTCGGCCGCGCCGTTCCACATGTGGACGCCCGACGTCTACGAGGGCGCGCCGACGCCGGTCGTGGCCCTGTTCGCCACCGCGCCCAAGGTCGCGGCCATGGTGCTGATCGCCCGCACGCTGGAGGGCGCCTTCGCCGGCTCCCATGACCAGTGGGCCCAGGTGCTGATCCTGATCTCGCTGATCTCGTTCGTGGTCGGGGCCTTCGGCGGCCTGGCGCAGAGGGACCTCCAGCGCCTGCTGGCCTATTCGTCGATCGCCAACATCGGTTACGCCCTGCTGGGTATCGCGGCGGGCACGACGCTGGGCGTCCAGTCGATGCTGCTGTTCATGACCCTGTACGTCATCGACCAGTTCGGCTTCTTCGCCATTCTGCTGTCGCTGGGCCGCAACGGCCGGCCGATCCGCACCATCGCCGACTTCGCCGGGCTGCGGAAAGAACGGCCGGTGACCACCCTGGCCCTGACCGTGCTCTGCCTTTCGGTGCTGGGCATGCCGCCGCTGTCAGGCTTCTGGGGCAAATGGGCCGTGTTCGGCGCCGCCGCCGACGCCGGCTACTGGATGGTCGGCGCCGCGGGCCTCATCGCCTCGGTCGTGGCGGGCTTCTACTATCTGCGGATCATCAAGCTGATGTGGTTCGACCCGGCGCCGGACCAGGCGGGGACGGACTGGGCGCCGATCGAGGCGAAGACCATCGCCTGGGCCTGCGCCGCCTTCGCCTTCCCGCTGGTCATCATCGGCCTGACCTGGCTGGAGCCGCTGACCGTCGCCGCCGCCGTCGGTTTCGGAGCCGGGTAGGGCGTTCATGCCCGCCGCGCCCCTCCTGCTGCTCGACCAGACCGACTCCACCAATGCGGAGGCCCGCCGCAGGGCCGAGGCTGGCGAGACCGGCCCGCTGTGGATCGTCGCGCGCCGCCAGACCGGCGGTCGCGGCCGGCGCGGCCGGGCCTGGGAGAGCGATACGGGCAACCTGTTCGCCACCCTGCTGATGACCACCCCGAAGCCGCCGGCCGAGGCCGCGCAGGTCACCTTCCTGGCGGCGCTGGCCGTGGCCGACCTGCTCGACGCCTTCGCGCCGCCGTCGCTGGTGACGATCAAATGGCCCAACGACGTGCTGCTGGCCGGCGAGAAGGCCTCGGGCGTGCTGGTCGAGTCCGGCGCCCATCCGTCCGGAGGCCTGTGGCTGGCGGTCGGGATCGGCGTCAATCTGGCCCACGCCCCGACCGGGACCGAACGGCCCGCCACGGCGCTGGCGCATCATCTGCGCGGCGATGTCGGCGCCCCGCCACCGGTCGAGGCCGCCGCCGCCCGGCTGGCCGAGGCGTTCGCGGTCTGGCTGGAGCGGTGGGAAACGCTCGGCTTCGAGCCCATTCTGGACGCGTGGCGAGCGCGGACGCCGGGGCTGGATGGACCGGCGACGGCCCGGCTCGGACATGAAACGGTCGAGGGGCGGGCCGAGGGCGTGGCCCCCGACGGCGCGCTCAGGCTCCGGCTGGCCGACGGCACGCTGCGGCTGATTTCGGCCGGTGACGTATTCTTCGGGGAGGCCGCGTGATGCTTCTGGCGATCGAGCAAGGCAACACCAACACCCTGTTCGCGGTCCACGACGGCGCGGACTGGGTCGCCCAATGGCGCACCGCCACCGAGAGCAGCCGCACGGCCGACGAATACGCGGTCTGGCTGAGCCAGTTGCTGTCGATGCACGACCTGAAGCTGGCGGCGCTGGACGGCTGCATCATCTCCAGCGTGGTGCCGCAGTCGATCTTCAACCTGCGCAACCTGTCGAGGCGCTATCTCAACGTCGAGCCGCTGGTCATCGGCGACAATGTCGACCTCGGCATCGCGGTGCGCATCCTCAAGCCGAGCGAGGCGGGGGCGGACCGGCTGGTCAACGCCATCGGGGCGCATCTGGTCTATCCGGGCGACCTGATCATCATCGACAGCGGCACCGCCACCACCTTCGACGTCGTGGCCGCTGACGGGGCCTTCGAGGGCGGGGTGATCGCGCCCGGCATCAACCTGTCCCTGCAGGCCCTGCACGAGGCGGCCGCCATGCTGCCGCGCATCGCCATTCAGCGGCCCGACAAGGTGATCGGCAAGGACACGGTGTCCAACATGCAGTCGGGCGTCTTCTGGGGCTATGTCGCCCTGATCGAGGGCCTGGTCGCGCGCATCAAGGCGGAGTGGGGCAAGCCCATGACCGTCATCGGAACCGGCGGCGTCGCCTCGCTGTTCGAAGGCGCAACAGACTCAATCGACCGGTTCGATCCGGACCTGACCATCCGCGGCCTCCTCGAAATCTGGCGGCGGAATACCCATCTCAAGGACATATGAAAAAGCAAACCAGTGACGAGTTCGTCTTCCTGCCGCTGGGCGGGTCGGGCGAAATCGGTATGAACCTGAATCTGTACGGCTACGGTCCCGAGGCGAACCGCGAGTGGATCGTGGTCGACGTGGGTGTGACCTTCGGCGACCTGTCGACGCCGGGCGTCGACGTCATCGTGCCGGATCCCGCCTTCCTCGAGGGGGAGACCATCCGCGGCATCGTGCTGACCCACGCCCATGAGGACCATATCGGCGCCCTCGGCTGGCTGTGGACGCGCATGAAGGCCCCGCTCTACGCCACGCCGTTCACCGCCTTCCTGATCCGCGAGAAGCTGCGCGAGGCGGGTATCCTCGACCAGGTCGAGCTGATCGAGGTGCCGCTGGGCGGGAGGATCGACGTCGGCCCGTTCACGGTCGACTTCATCACCATGACCCACTCCATCGCCGAGCCGAACGGCCTGGCGATCCGCACCCCGCTGGGCACGGTGCTGCACACGGGCGACTGGAAGATCGACGACGATCCGATCGTCGGCGGGGTCACCGACGCGGACGCCATCAGCCGCCTCGGCGACGAGGGCGTGCTGGCCATGGTCTGCGACTCCACCAATGTCTTCGTCGAGGGCGTGGCGGGATCGGAAGGCACGGTGCGCAACGCCCTGGCCGAACTGATCGGCGGGCTGAAGGGGCGCATCGCCGTCGGCTGCTTCGCCTCAAACGTGGCGCGCATGGACAGCATCATCCGCGCGGCCGAGGCGGCGGGCCGCCGCGTGTCGCTGGCGGGCCGGTCGATGCATCGCATCACCTCGGCAGCCAAGCACGTCGGCATGCTGCAGGACATCAAGCCGTTCCTGTCGGAACAGGAGGCGCGGGTCTGGCCGGCCGACGAGATCCTGTACCTGTGCACCGGCAGCCAGGGCGAGGCGCGCGCGGCCCTGTCCCGCGTGGCCGAGGGCACCCATCCCTACATCAAGCTGAGCAAGGGCGATCACTGCATCTTCTCGTCGCGGGTCATCCCCGGCAACGAGCTGTCGATCGGCCGGCTGCAGGACAAGCTGACCGACCGCGGCGTGCGCATCTACACCGAGAAGGACCACCCCGGCATCCATGTCTCCGGCCATCCGTGCCGCGAGGAACTGCGCCAGATGTACGCGTGGGCCCGGCCAAGGATCGCCGTGCCGACCCACGGCATGCGCCGCCACCTGGCCGAACACGCCAACCTGGCCAGGGACATCGGCGTGCCGGAGACGGTGACGCCCCGCAACGGCGACATGGTCCGCCTGGCCCCGGGGCCCGCGGCCATCATCGACGAGGTGCCGAGCGGCCGTCTCTACGTGGACGGCGGGCGTCTGGTCACCGAACAGGGCGAAGCCCTGCACGAGCGCCGCCACGCCTCGACCAACGGGGTGCTGATCGTCAGCTTCGCCATGGACCGGCGCGGCAAGATCGTCAGCGACATCGACGTGCGGGCCATCGGCCTGCCGGGCGACGACGAGTCGCCGCTGGGCGACGCCCTCGACGACCTGGCCGAACGGGCCGAGGCGGCGGTGATGAAGCTGAAGGGCGAGGCGCTGAACGACGAACTGGTCATCGAACAGGCCGTCTCGCGGGCCCTCAAGAAGGCCAGCCAGCAGATCTGGGACCGTCGCCCGATCGTCGAGACCATCATCCTGAGGCTTTGAACCCACCGCCGGGCTTCCTATAAGGAGCCGATTCCTCCGCCCAAGGACCACCCATGCCCGACGCCCCGCCAGAGTTCCGCTACAAGCGCGTCCTGCTCAAGGTGTCGGGCGAGGTGCTGATGGGCGATCAGGCCTATGGCATCGACATGAAGACCGTCGCCACGGTGGCCGAGGCGGTGGCCCAGGTGGCGCGCGAGGGCGTCGAGATCTGCCTGGTCATCGGCGGCGGCAATATCTTCCGCGGCCTGTCCAAGGCGGCCGGCGACATGGATCGCGCCACCGCCGACTACATGGGCATGCTGGCGACGGTGATGAACGCCCTGGCCATGCAGGCGGCGCTGGAGAAGATCGGCGTGCAGACGCGGGTGCAGAGCGCCCTGACCATGAACGCCGTGGCCGAGCCCTATGTGCGCCGCCGCGCCCTGCGCCACCTCGAGAAGGGCAGGGTGGTGATCTTCGCCGCCGGCGTCGGCGCGCCGTTCTTCACCACCGATTCGGGCGCCGCCCTGCGGGCCGCTGAAATGGGCTGCGACGCCCTGCTCAAGGGCACCAGCGTGGACGGCGTCTACACCGCCGATCCCAAGAAGGACGCCACGGCGACGCGCTACGACACCCTGACCTATCACGACGTGCTGGCGAAGGACCTCAAGGTCATGGACGCCTCCGCTATCGCCCTGATGCGTGACTCCGGCATTCCGATCGTGGTCTTCTCGATCCGCGGGGACGGCTCCCTGCGCAAGACCCTGACCGGCGAAGGAACCTTCACGGTCATCACCTCAAAAGCTAAATCAGCCTGACAAGCCATTAAAGAACGAGAGAAAAGACCATGGCCAAGCCTGATCTCAAAACTTACCGCGACCGCATGGACAAGGCGGTCAACGCGCTGCGGGAGGAGTTCTCGGGCCTGCGCACCGGCCGGGCCAACGCCGGCCTGCTGGAGCCGGTCCAGGTCGAGGCCTATGGCTCGATGTCGCCGCTTCACGCGGTGGCCGCGATCAGCGTGCCCGAGCCGCGCATGATCTCGGTCAACGTCTGGGACAAGAGCATGGTGGGGCCGGTCGAAAAGGCCATCCGCGCCGCCGGCCTCGGGCTCAATCCGATCGTCGACGGCCAGACCCTGCGCATTCCCGTCCCGCCGCTGACCGAGGAGCGCCGCAAGGATCTGGCCAAGCTGGCCGGGAAATACGCCGAGCAGCAGAAGATCGCCGTCCGCAACGTCCGCCGCGACGCCAACGACGATCTCAAGAAGGCCGAGAAGGCCTCCGAGATCAGCCAGGACGAGCAGAAAAAGATGGAGGCCGAGGTCCAGAAGGACACCGACGCGGCCATCAAGCGCATCGACGAGACCTTGAAGGCCAAGGAAGTTGAGATCATGCAGGTTTGACGGCGCGTTTTGCCGTAGGATACGCGCCGGTCATGCCCGTCGAACCCCTTGAGTCTCCGCCCGCGCCGGATGGGCCCCGCCACGTCGCCCTGATCATGGACGGCAATGGACGCTGGGCGCAGGCGCGCGGCCTGCCCAGGGCGATGGGGCACCGCGAGGGCGTCCAGGCCCTGAAGCGCACCGTCCAGGCGGCGCCGGCTCTCGGCATCCGCTGCCTGACGGTGTTCGGCTTCTCGACGGAAAACTGGCGGCGGCCGGCCGAGGAAGTGTCCGATCTGATGGGGCTGGTCCGCTCCTATGTGGCCAGCGATCTCAAGCGGCTGGAGCGCGAGGGCGTTCGCGTGAGGGTGCTCGGCCGCCGCGCGGGCCTTCCCGCCGATATCGCGCAGATCATCGAGCGCACCGAAGCGAGCACGGCGCACAACGACAAATTCCTGCTGCAGGTGGCCTTCAACTACGGCGGTCGGGCCGACATCGTCGACGCCGCCCGGCGGTACGCCGAACGGGTGCGGGCCGGCGAGGCCGCCGGCCCCCTCGACGAGGAGACGCTGGGCCTCGGCCTGTCGACCGCCGGCGGCCCCCCCGTCGACGTCATCGTCCGCACCTCCGGCGAGCAGCGGCTGTCGAACTTCCTGCTGTGGGAGGCCGCCTACGCGGAATTGGTCTTCCAGAACGTGCTGTGGCCGGACTACGGGCGCGAGGCGCTGGCGGACGTCGTCGACCAGTATCGCAATCGCGACCGGCGCTTCGGGGGCCTGTCGGCCGCTCCCGCGCTCGCGGCCGGCTGATGGCGATGCGAGCCGGGGACATCGGCCTCAGGGCCGCGTCGGCCGTGGTGCTGGCTCCGGCGGCGGTTCTCGGCATCTGGGCCGGCGGCCTGTGGTTCCTCGCCCTGATGCTGCTGGCCTGCGCGCTGCTCGCCATCGAGTGGGCGATGATGAGCGCGGCGACGGCCTGGCGGCTGATGGCCGGCGCCGTGGCGTTCGGCCTGTTCGCGGCGGTCATCTCGGCCCATGTCGAGCAACTGTCCCTGTCGCTGGTCATGCTGGTCTTCTGCGCCGCCGCGGCGGGGCTGTTCGCGCGCAGCCGGGGCCAGGAGGCGCTGGATGCGGCCTATGGCGTGCTCTATCTCGGCTGGCCGGCGGTGCTGCTGATCTGGCTCAGGGACGGCACGGAAGCCAGCGGCCTGGCCTGGACGGTGTCCGCCTTCATCATCGCCTGGGCTTCGGACATCATGGCCTATCTGGTCGGCAGCCTGATCGGCGGCCGAAAGCTGTGGCCGCGCTTCTCGCCCAACAAGACCTGGTCCGGCTTCATCGGCGGGCTGGCGGCGGGGACCGGCGCCGGCGTCTTGTTGGCGACCTTCCTCGACATGGGCATCGGACCGGGCTGGGGCGGTCTGCTCGGCCTGGGCGCGGCGCTGGCCACCATGGCCGGGGACCTGTGGGAATCGGCCCTGAAGCGACGCTACGGGGTCAAGGACGCGGGCAAGCTGATCCCCGGCCACGGCGGCCTGCTGGACCGGGTCGACGGCCTGATGTTCGCGGTCGTGGTGGTGGCGTGCGGACGGCTGCTGTTCGTGACCTTCGGGGCCGGATCATGATCCGGCGGCGCGTCACCGTCCTGGGCTCCACCGGGTCGGTCGGCTCCTCGACGCTGGACCTGATGGACCAGGCCGAGGCGGCCGGGACCGGGGCGTTCGAGGTCGAGGCCCTGACCGGCGGCGCCAATATCGCGCGGCTGGCCGAACAGGCGCGGCGTTGGAAGCCGAAACTGGCGGTCACGGCCGATCCGGCCCGCCTCGACGAACTGCGGCAGGCCCTGTCCGGAACCGGGGTCGAGGCCGCGGCCGGGGAGGGGGCGGTGATCGAAGCCGCCGCGCGGCCCGCCGACTGGGTCATGGCCGCCATCGTCGGCGCGGCGGGCCTGCGCTCCGCCTGGGCGGCCGCCGACACCGGCGCGACCCTCGCGCTGGCCAACAAGGAGAGCCTTGTCTGCTGCGGTCCGGCCCTGATCGGGCGGGTACGTCGGGCGGGGGGGCGGCTGATCCCGGTCGATTCCGAGCACTCGGCCATCTTCCAGGTGTTCCCGCATGACGCGCCGCACCAGGTCGGGAAACTGATCCTGACCGCGTCGGGCGGCCCATTCCGGGGCATGCCGCGCGAGGCGCTGGCCGACATCACTCCGGAACAGGCGGTGGCCCATCCCAACTGGAGCATGGGGGCCAAGATCTCGGTCGACAGCGCCACCATGGCCAACAAGGGTCTGGAGGCCATAGAGGCGGCCTATCTGTTCGACATGCCGGCCGACCGCATCGACGTGGTCGTGCATCCCGAATCGATCATTCACAGCCTCGTCGAATACATCGACGGCTCGACCCTGGCCCAACTCGGCCCGCCGGACATGAAGACGCCGATCGCCTGCGCTCTCGCGTGGCCCGACCGGATCGCCTGGCCGGCGCCGAAGCTGGACCTCGCGGCGTTGGGCCGACTGACCTTCGAAGCGCCCGACGAGGCGCTGTTTCCGGCCCTCGGACTGGCCCGGCAGGCGCTTCGGGCCGGGGGCTCGGCGCCGATCGTGTTCAACGCGGCCAACGAGGTCGCGGCGCTGGCGTTTCTTGACCGCCGTCTGGGCTTTCTCAATATTGCCGCAGTCGTCGCCGACACCTTGTCGCGCGTGACGACCTCGGGGGTGGATTCCGGTTCCCGCAACGCCTGCGATGCGGCCCTGGCCGTGGATGCACAGGCGCGGCGAGTGGCGGAGTCGATCGTCCGGGGTCTGGCCGCGGCGGCCTGAATGACGGAGGGTTACATAACGGCATGACGGGCTTCCTGGGCCAGGCGCTGCTCTACATCGTGCCGTTCCTGCTGGTGCTGACGTTTATCGTCACCATCCACGAACTGGGCCATTTCCTTGTCGCGCGCGCCTTCGGCGTGAAGATCGACCGGTTCTCGATCGGGTTTGGCAAGACCATCGTCAGCCGCGTCGACCGCCACGGCACCGAATGGCGGATGGCCTGGCTGCCGCTGGGCGGCTACGTCAAGTTTTCGGGCGACCTCGACGCCTCCAGCGTGCCGGACCAGGCGGGTCTCGCCGAACTGCGCCAGCGCGTGATCGCCGAGAACGGCCCGGGCGCGGAGCGCGACTATTTCCATTTCAAGCCGATCTGGCAGCGGGCGCTCATCGTGGCGGCCGGCCCCGCGGCGAACTTCCTGCTGGCCCTGGTGCTGTTCACGATCCTGTTCAGCGTCATTGGCGAGCGGATCGTCGCCCCCCGGGTCGTCCAGGTGACCGAAGGCACGCCGGCGGCGGCGGCCGGTTTCCGGCCGCGCGACCTGATCGTGGCGGTCAATGGCCGACCAGTGGTGGAGGACGGGGATGTCACCCGCCTCGTGGTAATGAGCGCCGGAGACCCCCTGACTTTCACGGTCGAGCGGGCGGGCGGGCCGGTGACCCTGACCGCGACGCCGGTGCGCCGTCTGGAGAACGATGAACTGGCCGGCGAGGTGCGCATCGCCCGCATTGGCCTGGCGATGGGGCCGATGGTCAGCACGGATTACCGTTTCCGCAGGCTCAACCCCGTCGAGGCGGCGGTCCGGGGGACCGAAACGATCGGCAAGACGGTGGAAACGACCGCGACCTATATCGGGCGGATCTTTATCGGCAAGGAATCGGGCGATCTGCTCAACGGGCCGATCGGCATCGCCAAGGCGGCCGGCGGGGTGACCCGGCTGGCGGTCGAGGCCAATCCCGACCCGGCCGTGATAGCCCGCAACCTCGCCCTGACCTTCCTCAGTTTCGCCGCCCTGGTTTCGATCGGAATCGGCATTGTGAACCTGTTGCCGATACCGGTTCTCGACGGGGGGCACCTTCTGTTCTACGGCTATGAAGCTGTGGCGCGAAGGCCAGTCCCGGCGCGCGTTCAGGAAGTCGGTTACCGGGTCGGTCTTGCTTTGCTGGCGGGATTGATGTTGTTCGCCACCTGGAACGACCTGCAGAAAAACGGCCTGTTCAAATTCCTCGGCGGGCTCGCTTGATGAGCCGACGCCAGCCCCCGATGGTTTCCCGCATGATCCAACAAGACGCGTCCGCCCTTCGTTTCGCCCGTGGCCTGAGCCCGAGCCTGTTGGCCCTCGCCATCGCGGCCGGCCTGACCGGTCCGGCGCTGGCCCAGACCGCCCCGCCCGCGGCCCAGCCGACCCCGACCGTCGTGGTCGAGCCGGCGGCGCAGACGCCCGCCGCCCCGCAGGAGCAGCGGGTGATGATCAACCGCATCCTGGTGCGCGGCAACCAGCGGATCGACCAGACGACGATCCTGTCCTACCTGCCGATCCAGCCCGGCGACACGGTCGATCCGGGCGTTCTGGACGTGGCCGTCCGCACCCTGACCCGTACCCAGCTGTTCGCGGACGTCCAGCTGGGCGTCCAGCCCAACGGCGACCTGGTCGTCGAGATCGTCGAGAACCCCATCATCAACCAGGTGGTGTTCGAGGGGAACAGCGCGATCGGCGAGGAGAAGCTGCGCGAGGAAGTCACCCTGCGGCCCCGCGGCATCTACACCCGCGCCCGGGTCCAGGAGGACGTCGGCAAGATCGTCGAACTGTATCGGCTGTCGGGCCGCATCTCGGCCACCGTCACGCCCAAGCTGGTCCAGCTGGACCAGAACCGCGTCGACGTGGTCTTCGAGATCGACGAGGGCCCCGAGACAGGCGTCCGCGCGATCACCTTCCTCGGCAACACCGCCTTCTCGGACGGCGATCTGCAGGAGGTGATGGTCACCAAGCGGTCGCAGTGGTGGCAGTTCTTCTCCTCGAACGACAACTATGACCCCAACCGCCTCGACTACGACCGGGAACAGCTGCGGAAATTCTATACGAACCGCGGCTACTACGACTTCCGGGTCCTGTCCGCGGTCGCCGAGCTGGCGCCGGACGACAGCGCCTTCGGGATCACCATCACGCTGGACGAAGGCGATCGCTACAATTTCGGCACGGTCGACGTCGTCACCGAGAACGACCGGCTGAACCCCGAATTCCTCAAGCTGCTGCTGCCGATCCGGACCGGCCAGCTGTACGAGAGCGACAAGATCGAATCCGCGGTCGACGCCCTGACCTTCGCGGCCGGGTCCGCCGGCTACGCCTTCGTCGAGATCGAGCCGACCTATCGCGCCAATCCCGAGACCGACACCGTCGACGTCACCTTCAACGTCAAGGAGGGCCAGCGCGTCTACGTCGACCGGATCAACGTCATCGGCAACACCCGCACCCTGGACAACGTCATCCGCCGCGAGATGATGCTGACCGAGGGTGACGCCTTCAACCGCACCCTGCTGGAGCGCTCGCGCAATAATCTGCGCGCCCTGGGCTTCTTCAAGGAGGTGACCGTCGAGGAAGCGCGCGGGTCCGCCCCCGACCGCTCCGTGGTCAATGTCACGGTCGAGGAGCAGCCGACCGGCGAGCTGTCGGTCGGGGCCGGCTTCAGTTCGGTCGACTCCTTCGTCGTCAATCTGGGCATCACCGAGCGGAACTTCCGCGGGCGGGGCCAGAACGTCGTCGCCCGGGTCGAATGGGGCTCGCTGCGCCAGCAGATCGACTTCCGCTTCACCGAACCGAAATTCCTCGGCCGCGACCTGCGCGCCGGCTTCGACGCCTTCCACTCGCGCTACGACCTCAGCGAATACTCCTCGTACGACTACCGCTCCACCGGCGGCGGCGTGCGCCTGTCCTACCCGCTGAACGCCTACACCCTGCTCAGCACCCGCTACTTCCTGAAGGCGGACGAGATCATCGTCCCGACCAATTTCTGCAACACCGGCGGCTCGGGTTCGAACGCCCTGTGCGACCAGGTCGGCTCCTTCCTGAACTCGTCGGCCGGATACACCCTGTTTGTCGATCGCCGGAACGATCCGGTCCGCCCGACACGGGGATGGACGGGCACGCTCCGTCAGGACTTCGCCGGCATCGGCGGCGACGTGAACTATGTGAAGACCGAGGCCGACGTCTCGGCCTACTGGGGCATCACACCGAGCTGGGTCGTCACGGCCGCGGCCTCGACCGGCTATGTGACCGGCTGGGGCGGTGATCCGATCCGGATCAACGACCGCTTCTTCAAGGGCGGCAACAGCTTCCGGGGCTTCGAGACCGCGGGCATCGGTCCGCGCGATCTGAGCACGACGGACGCCCTGGGCGGCAATTTCTACGTCATCGGCACCCTCGAACTGACGGTTCCGAACGGCCTGCCGGAGGAGTACGGTATCCGCACCTCGCTGTTCACCGACGTCGGCACCGTGGGCGCCCTGGATGACCGCTACACCCTCAACTCCGACGGCACGCCCAGCACCCGGATCGTCGACGACCTGGAACTCCGCGCATCAGCGGGCCTGAGCATCCACTGGCGTTCGCCGATGGGACCGATCCGCTTCGACCTCAGCAAAATTCTCGGCAGTCAGGACTACGACAAGACCGAAACCTTCCGCTTCTCGACTTCAACCCAGTTCTAACCGACGGGCCGCCGGCCCGCTCAAAGGCATAACGATGAAAACCCTCGCTCTGGGCGCTTTCGCCCTCGCCATGCTGACCGGAACGGCCGCGGCCGCCCAGGATCAGAATTTCGGACCCGCCATCCCCGGCGTCTGCGTCTATCACCACGACCGCCTGCTGGCCCAGTCGACCGCCGGCCAGTCCGTCCAGGCCGGCATGCAGCGCCTGCAGCAGGAGGTTCAGGCCGAAATGGCTCCCTACGAGCAGTTCGTCCAGTCGGAAGTCCAGGCGCTGCAGCAGGGCCGGGGCACGATCCCGCAGGACCAGTTCGCCCAGCGCGAACAGGCGCTGAACACGCGCGTTCAGGAGGCCCGCCAACTCGCCCAGACCCGTGAGAACGAGCTCCGCTACACCCAGGCGGTCCAGCTCCAGTCGATCGCCCAGGCGGCCGATCCGGTCATCATGGCGCTCTACGCCGAGCGCGGCTGCGGCATCCTGATCTCGCGCGACGGCGTGCTGCGCGTGAATCCGACCATGGATCTGACGGAGGCGGCGATCCAGCGCGTGAACGCGGCGCTGCCGTCGTTGTCGTTCACCCGCATGACGGTTCCGGCTCAGCAACCGGGTCAGTAATATGGGCCGAGGCCCCGATGCGCGCTTCTTCGAGCAGTTGCCGGCCCTGACGGTCGGTGATCTCGCGGGCCGGATCGGGGCCGAAGTCATGCGCGGCGGGGATCGCGAGGTCTCGGCCGTCGCCCCCCTGGGAACCGCCGGCGAAGGCGACGTGGCCTTCCTCGGCGATCGCCGCTTCCTGGCGGCGCTCGCCGACACCCGGGCGGCCTGCGTGATCGTTCCGGCGTCCGCCGTCGATTCCGCTCCTTCCGGCGCCGCCGTCATCGTCTCCGGTGAGGCGCAGGCCGCCTGGGCTAGGGCGTCGCTGCTGTTCCATCGCCCGATCGCCCTGATCCGCTCTGTCGCGCCCGAAGAGGCCGTCGAGGACGACACGGTCGTGCTTGAACCGGGGGTGGTGCTGGGCTCCGGCGTCCGCATCGGGCGCGGAACCCGGATCGGCGCCAACACCGTCGTCGGCCCCGGCGTCCAGATCGGCCGCGACTGCGTCATCGGCTCCAATGTCACCCTCGGCTTCACCCTGATCGGCGACCGCGTCCGGCTGCTGTCCGGCGCCCGGATCGGCGAACCGGGCTTCGGCGCCGCCGGATCGCGCTCGGGCCCGGTGGACGTGCCCCAGCTGGGCCGGGTGATCCTGCAGGACGGCGTCAGCGTCGGTGCGAACACCTGCATCGACCGGGGGGCCTATGACGACACGGTCATTGGCGAGAACACCAAGATCGATAATCTGGTCATGATCGGCCACAACTGCGTCATCGGGCGCAACTGCCTGATGGCCGCGAACACCGGCCTGTCAGGGTCGGTCACCGTCGGCGACGGCGTCATGTTCGGCGGCAAGGCCGGGGTCGGCGACCACCTGGTCATCGGCGACGGCGCGCGCGTGGCTGCGGGCGCCGGGGTGCTGCAGGACATTCCACCGGGCGAGACCTGGTCCGGATATCCCGCGAAACCCCTGCGACAGTTCTTGCGCGAAGCGGTCTGGCTCGCCAAACAGGCGTCCGGAAAGGCAGGCGCAGGGAAGGCCGGGAATGAGTGACGAAACGGGAGCCGGGGGAACCATCGACTACGCCGAGGTGATGCGGCGCCTTCCGCACCGCTATCCCTTCCTGCTGGTGGACAAGGCCGAGGACTTCGTGTCCGGAACCTCGATCACCGGCATCAAGAACGTCACCCACAACGAGCCCTATTTTCCGGGCCATTTCCCCATCGATCCGGTCATGCCGGGCGTGATGATCATCGAGGCCATGGCCCAGACCGGCGCGCTGATGATGTCCAAGACCATGGACGTCGCCGTCGAGGGCAAGATCATCATGTTCATGTCGATTGACGGCGTCCGCTTCCGCAAGCCGGCGCGTCCGGGCGACCAGCTGCGCATGAAGGTGGTGGTCACCCGGCAGCGCGGCGACATCTTCAAGTTCCGCGGCGAGACCTTCATCGACGGCAAGCTGGCGGCCGAGGCCGACTTCGCCGCCATGATGGTCACCGTAGACCAGCCGGTCGCGCCGTGAGCATCCATCCTACCGCCCTCGTCGACGCCGGCGCGCGGCTGGCGGAGGGGGTTCAGGTCGGGCCGTGGTGCGTCGTCGGCCCCGGCGTGGTCCTGCATGAGGACGTGCGTCTGGTCAGCCATGTGGTGATCCAGCAGGACACCACCGTCGGCGCCCGCACCGTCATCCATCCGTTCGCCGTCATCGGCGGCGATCCCCAGCACGGCGGCTACAAGGGCGAGACGGTCACGCTCGAGATCGGCGCCGACAATCTGATCCGCGAGCATTCGACCTTCAACCGCGGCACGCCGCAGGGCGCGGGCGTGACCCGGGTCGGCTCCAGCGGCCTGTTCATGACCGGCGCCCACGTCGGCCACGACGCGGTCGTTGGCGACAATGTCGTCATGGCCAACAACGCCACGCTGGGCGGTCACGCCCGGATCGGCGACCGGGTCTTCCTCGGTGGACTGGCCGCCGTGCACCAGAACGGCCGGGTGGGGCAGGGCGCCATCGTCGGCGGGCTGGCGGCGGTGACCCGCGACGTCATCCCCTACGGCTCGGCCTGGGGCAATCATGCGCGTCTGCATGGCCTCAACCTGATCGGGTTGAAGCGCAAGGGCTACGGCAAGGACGCCATCCGCCGGCTTCTGGCCGCCTATCGGGACCTGTTCGAGAGCGGCGGGACCTTCGCCGATCGCGTCGAGGCCGTGGCCGCCAGCTATGCCGACCTGCCGGAGATCATGGAAATCGTCGCCTTCATCCGCGAGGACGGCAAACGCCCCCTCTGCCTGCCGGGCGAATGAGCAAGCTGGGCCTGATCGCCGGCGGAGGAGCCCTGCCGCTGTCCGTGGCCGCGCGCTGCGAGGCCGAGGGCAGGCCGGTGTTCGTGGTGCGGCTTGCCGGCTTCGCCGATCCGCATCTGGCCCGCTACCCGGGCGTCGACGCGGGCATGGCCGAGATCGGCCGCGTCCTCTCCGCGCTGAAGAAGGCGGGCTGCGACGCCGTCTGCTTCGCCGGCACGGTCAACCGGCCTGACTTCAGGAGCCTGAAGCCGGACTTCAAGGGCGCGACCCTGCTGCCGGGGATCGTGGCGGCGGCGGCCAGAGGCGACGACGCCCTGTTGCGCAAGATCCTCTCGGTGTTCGAGGGCGAGGGCTACGCCATCGAGGGCGCCGACGATATCCTCGGCGGCGAGACCCTGCCGAGGGGCGCGCTGGGCGCGCTCATGCCGACGCCCGACCAGTTGTCCGACCTCAGGAAAGCGTTGCATGTGGCGGAAAAGGCGGGGGAACTGGATATAGGCCAGGGCGCGGTCGTCTGCGACGGCCTGGTGCTGGCGGTCGAGGCCCAGGAGGGCACCGACGCCATGCTGGCCCGGGTCGCCAGCCTGCCCGCCGACCTGCGTGGCTCGCCGGCGGATCGCAAGGGCGCGCTGGGCAAGGCGCCCAAGCCGATCCAGGATTTGCGCGTCGACATGCCCGTAATGGGCGCACAGACCATCGAACTGGCCGCCGCCGCGGGCCTGGCCGGCGTCGGCGGCGTGGCGGGCAAGCTGATCCTCATTGACCATCCCGCCATCGTCGAGGTTGCGGACCGGCTGGGTTTGTTTGTCTGGGGCGAAAGCCGGTGAGCCGTCCGCTCAAGATCATGCTGGTGGCCGCCGAGGCGTCCGGCGACGCCCTGGGCGCGGGTCTGGCCCACGCCCTCAAGGCCCGGCTCGGACCGGACGTGACCTTCGTCGGCGTCGGCGGGGCGAAAATGGCCGAGGTCGGGGTCGCCAGCGCGTTCGACATCACGGACCTGTCGGTGCTCGGCTGGCTCGAGGGCCTCAAGGCCTATGGGGTGGTCAAGCGGCGGGTGGCCGACACCGCGGCGCTCGCGGTCGCCGAGCGGCCTGACGCCGTGGTCCTGATCGACAGCTGGGGCTTCACCATCCGGGTGGCCAGGGCGATCCGGTCGGCGTTGCCGGACGTGCCCCTGATCAAATACGTCGGACCGCAGGTCTGGGCCTCGCGCCCGGGCCGGGCGAAGACGCTGGCGGCGTCGGTCGATCACCTGCTGGCGCTTTACGCCTTTGACGCCCCGTGGTTCGAGCGCGAGGGCCTGCCGACGACCGTGGTCGGATCCCAGGCCCTGCACGTCGATATGGGCGCGGCCGCCCCCGCCGCCTTCCGGGCCTCGCGCGGCATCGCCCAGGACGCGCCCCTGCTGCTGGTGCTGCCGGGCAGCCGTCCGTCCGAAATCCGCCTGATGACCCCGGTCTACGAGGCCGCCGTCGCTCGCCTGAAGCGGCAGAATCCGACGCTGGAGGTGGCCGTGGTGGCCGCCGGAACCGTTGCCGACGACGTCACGGCGCGCGTCGCGGCCTGGCCGTTCCGCGCCCACGTCGTGCCGGAGTCGGAGAAATACTCGGCCATGCAGGCCGCGACCGTCGCCCTGGCCACCAGCGGCACCGTGTCGACCGAACTGGCCCTCGCCGGCGCGCCGATGGTCATTTCCTACCGCTTCCAGCCGCTCAGCTACGCGATCATGAAGCCGTTCTTCACCGGCAAGTACGCGACCCTGTTCAACCACGCCGCCGGCGAGGAGATCGCGAAAGAGCTGATCCAGAACGACGCCACGCCGGACAAGCTCGCCGCCGAGGTCGGGCGGCTGCTGTCCCATCCCGAGGCGCGCGCGGTGCAGGCGGCGCGCCAGACGGCGGCGCTCGACCTGATGGGCCGGGAAGGGCGCGACCCGTCGGAGATCGCGGCGGAGGCGGTGCTCAGGGTGATCGCGACGAAGGGAGGCCGTTAGGCCGCTCGCCCGCTCATGCGTTGAGACGGGGATCGCCCGCGACGGGCGCAACGGTTCACGGACGCATGGCGAAGCGACCCACGACAGGGAAGAAGACGGTTTCGGCTCCGAACCTCGCCGCGCTGGGTGCGGATCGCCTCGCCGATCTGCTGATTGAAGCTGCGGCGGCCGACGCCGGTCTGAAGCGGCGTCTGCGCATGGAACTGGCGGCGGAGGTGGGCGCGGCGGACCTGGCTCTGGAGATCGACAAGCGGCTGGCCGCCCTGGCCGGCAGCCGGGCCCGGGTGTCATGGCGCAAGCGACCGGCCCTGATCAGTGATCTGCGCTCGCTGCTGCGGATCATCACCGACCGGCTGGCCCCGCTCGATGTCCGGCTCGCACTCGACCGGCTCGTGGCCTGGTTCGATCTCTATCCCGGGCTGACGGTCCGGGTCAGCGACGCCAGGGGCGAACTGCCGCTGCTGTTCGACGCCGGCACCGCCGATCTCGCCGCGGTCGCCTCTTCCGCCGGTCCGGATGTCGCGGGCCCCCTTCTCGCGGAAGCCCTGTCGACGCGGCTCAATCAGTGGGCGTCGTGGATCGGCCGGGGCGCCCACGCGCTCGATCCCGGCCTGGCCCGCCGGCTTCTGCGCGACATCTCGCATGGGCCGAAGCCCACCGGCCGTCTCGCGCTGGTGGTGCGCAAGCTGGCTGACCGGAGCGGCGACCTCGACGCCTGGATTCATTCGGTCCCCGAGGACGACGCCCGCAAGCCCGAGATCGGGGCCGAGATCGCCCGCCGCCTGGCCCTGGCCGGTCGCGCGGCCGAGGCGCGCGCCGCGCTGGAAATGTCACGCGCCACTCCGCGCCCTGGGAGCCGCTGGGGGCGGGCCGGCCAGCCGGAACCTCCGCCGGATGCGTGGTCAGCGGCGGAGATCGCCGTCCTCGAGGCCGAAGGGCGCACGCAAGACGCCGACGAAGCGCGATGGGCCCGGTTCGAACGAACTCTTTCCGCGGACGACCTGCGAGCCTTCATCGCCCGGCTGCCCGACTTCGAGGACGTGGTAGCGACGGACCGGGCATTCGAACTCGCCTCGATCCACCCCGACGCCATGCGCGGTCTCGCATTCCTGATGGGCTGGCCGGCGTTGCGCGAGGCGGCGGCCCTGATAGTGGCCCGGGCCGGCGAGATCAGGGGCGCTCACGACGACGTTCCCCTGTGGGCGGCGCGGCTGGCCGGCCGCCACCCCCTCGCCGCCCTCGTGCTCCTGCGCGCGCGCGCCCGGGCGCTGGTCGGTCTCGGGGAGGGTGTCACCGAAGAGGTGCAGGCCCTGATCGCCGAGGCGGAGGTCGTCGCATCGGCGGCGGCGGGCGAGGGCGTCCCGGTGGAGGATCATGCGGCGTTCGTCGCGGAACTCCACGCCATGACGGCCGCCCGACGCAGGCGCTGGTAGGCCGGCCAGAGTGAAAAACGCCGGAGCTTTCGCTCCGGCGCTGTCTTGTCGTCCTAGCCCCGGTTCTGGATCGGCACGTAGTCCCGTTCCGTCGGGCCGGTGTAGAGCTGGCGCGGGCGGCCGATCTTCTGGCCGGGATCCGCCATCATCTCCTGCCACTGGGCGATCCAGCCGACCGTGCGGGCCAGCGAGAACAGCACGGTGAACATCGAGGTCGGGAAGCCCATCGCCGAAAGGGTGATGCCCGAATAGAAGTCGACGTTGGGGAACAGCTTGCGCTCGATGAAATACTCGTCGTTCAGGGCGATCCGCTCCAGCTCCTTGGCCACCTGGAACAGGGGGTCGTTGGGATCGCCGACGGCGGCCAGCACCTCGTCGGCGCTTTCCTTCATCACCTTCGCGCGCGGATCGTAGTTTTTGTAAACCCGGTGGCCGAAGCCCATCAGCTTGTATTTCTTGGCTTTCACGCCCTCGATGAACTCCGGGATGCGGTCCGGGGTGCCGATCTCCTTGAGCATGTTCAGCGCCTCCTCGTTGGCCCCGCCGTGCGACGGGCCCCAGAGGCAGGCGATCCCGGCGGCGATGCAGGCGAACGGATTGGCGCCCGACGAGCCGGCCAGGCGCACCGTCGAGGTCGACGCGTTCTGCTCGTGGTCGGCGTGCAGGATGAAGATGCGGTCCATGGCCCTGGCCAGCACCGGATTGACCACATAGTCCTCGGCCGGAACCGCGAAACACATACGCAGGAAATTCTCGGCGTAGTTCAGGTCGTTGCGGGGCGAAATGAACGGCTGGCCGATGTGATACTTGTAGGCCCGCGCCGCGATCGTCGGCATCTTGGCGATCAGCCGGATGGCCGAGATGTTCCGCTGCACCGGATCATGGATATCCAGGCTGTCGTGATAGAACGCCGACAGCGCCCCCACCGTGCCGACCATGATCGCCATCGGATGGGCGTCGCGGCGGAAACCCTCGAAAAAGCGGTCGAACTGGGCATGCAGCATGGTGTGCATGGTGATGTTGCGCTCGAACGCCTCGTATTCCGAGGCGGTCGGCAGTTCGCCGTGCAGCAGCAGATGGCAGACTTCGACGAAGTTGGCCTTAGACGCCAGCTGGTCGATCGGATAGCCGCGATGCAGCAGGGTGCCGGCGTCGCCGTCGATGAAGGTCAGGGCGCTCTCGCACGCCGCGGTCGAGGTGAATCCCGGATCGTAGGTGAAGGCGTCGGTGGCGCTGTACAGCTTGCGGATATCGATCACATCGGGACCGGTCGAACCCGCCAGCACCGGCAATTCCACGGACTTGTCGCCGTAGGTGAGGGTCGCCGTGCCGGCGGGTTTGGCGAGTTCAGTCATAGGGGCCCCTTGATCAGACAGCGGCCTCGCACGGGGGAGGCGGCGGTCATGTTTTTCGCTACGGAAAATCAGATAGTCTGTTGCAGCGCATCATTCAAACGCCCGAGGCTCTCTTCCCGTCCGAGCGCCGCCAGCGTCTTCGCAATGTCGGGCGAGGTCGACCCGCCGGTCAGAGCCGCACGCGCGGCTGGGCCGATCTTGCCGAAGCCGACGGCTTCCTCTTCGGCGAACACCTTGAGCTCGGCCTCGAGCGCGAACACGTCCCAGCTTTCGAACAGGGCCAACCGGTCGCGAAGCCGTCCGATCCGCTCGCCCGACTCGCCGGACAGCATCTCGCGGGCCTTGCTCTCGATGGCGATCGGCCGGGTTTTCAGCACGAAGGCGGTCTGGTCGGCCAGGTCGAGCATGGTCTTCGCCCGGTCCTTGATGAACGGCATCGCCCGTGTCAGCCGGTTCTCGTCGTCGGGCCCCAGCGTGTGGCCCCGGGCCAGATGCACGTCGAGAGTCAATTTGGCGAGGCGGTCGTCGTCGGCGAGGCGGATCCAGTGGGCGTTGACGTGGGCCAGCTTGTCGAAGTCCAGCCGCGCCGGAGCCCGGCCGACGCCGGTCAGGTCGAACCATTCGATCGCCTGGGCGTCCGAGAACAGTTCGTCGTCGCCATGGGCCCAGCCCAGCCGCGCCAGATAGTTGCGCATGGCCTCGGGCAGGTAGCCCATCTCGGCGTATTCGTGCACCGCCTGGGCGCCGTGCCGCTTCGACAGCTTGGCGCCGTCCGGACCGTGGATCAGCGGGATGTGCGCGAAGGTCGGCCGCGTCCAGCCGAGCGCGTCGTAGATCAGGCTCTGGCGGGCGGCGTTGTTCAGGTGGTCGTCGCCGCGGATGACGTGGGTCACGCCCATGTCGTGGTCGTCGACCACCACGGCCAGATTGTAGGTGGGCGCGCCATCCGAGCGCAGGATGACCAGATCGTCCAGGGACGCCGAATCCCAGCGCACCGGGCCCTGGACCGCGTCCTCGACGACCACGGCCGTCTCTGTCGGGCGTCGGAAGCGCACCGTGTGCGGTTTCGACAGATCGTCGACGGTCGGCGCGCGGTCGCGCCACGGCGATTCAAAGGTGCGTCCTTCGGCCTTGGCGGCGTCGCGCAGGGCGCCGGTTTCCTCGGCCGTGAGGAAATCGCGGTAGGCGTGGCCGGTCTCGAGCAGCATCTCAGCCACCTCGCGGTGGCGGTCGGCGCGGGAATACTGGAACACCGGCTCGTCGTCGGCGAACAGGCCCAGCCAGCTCAGGCCGTCGAAGATGGCGGCGACAGCAGCCTCGGTCGAGCGCTCACGATCCGTGTCCTCGACCCGGACCAGGAACCGGCCGTTGTGTCGCTTCGCGTACAAATAGTTGAAAAGCGCCGTGCGAGCGCCGCCTATGTGCAGATAGCCGGTCGGCGAGGGGGCGAAGCGGGTGACGACTTCGGGCGTGGGAGCGGACGGGGAGGTCATGGCGGGCGTTATACCGCCCGCTCCGGCTATGCCCAGCCTCAGTGCGCGCTTCGCCGGATTTCTGCGTGACCAGGTTCTCGCCCAGTCGCTGCGCTGGCGGCTGTGGGCGCCGGTGGCGCTGGGCGGCGGCTGCGCCGTCTATTTCTCGCTGAAGACCGAGCCCTTGGCGTGGCCGCTGCTGACGGTCGCGGTGCTGGCCGTCGTCGCCTGGCTGGGCGCGCGCCGGCTGAGGTTGACCCGCGTCTGGACCCTGCCGCTGATGCTGCTGGCCTGTTTCGCCCTTGGCCTCGCCGTGGCCAGGTTGCGCACCGACGCCGTCACGGCTCCGATCGCCCCGGCCATGGGTGAGCCGACCGTGGTCGAGGGCTGGGTGGTCGATGTCGACAGCCCCGGCGCCGCCGGCCCCCGCGTGGTCATCGCTCCGGTCCGTATCCGCGGCCTCGCGCCGGAGGATACGCCGGTGCGCCTGCGCGCCACGGTGCGCGGCGTCGCCCCGGAGCCGGGCGACGCCGTCCGCATCTTCGCCATCATCAATCCGCCGCCGGCGCCCGCCAGCCCCGGCGCCTATGACTTCGGCCGCACCGCCTTTTTCCAGTCCATGGGCGGTGTGGCGTTCGGGCTGGGCGACACGCGGCCGGCCTCCCTGCCGGAGCCGCCGTGGCGGCTGCGCGCGGCCATGGCGGTGAACGGCCTGCGCTATGACCTCGCCAAACGGATCGTGGCGCGGCAGGGCGAGCGCGCCGGTGGGATCGCCGCCGCCATGACGACCGGCCACGAGGCGTGGCTGGATCGGAACGACGTCGATGTGATGCGCGATTCCGGCCTCGCCCACATCCTGTCGATCTCGGGCCTGCACATGGCCGTGGTCGGGGGCTTCGCCTTCTTCCTGATCAGACTGTTCGTCGCGGCCTGGCCGTGGCTGGCGCTGCGCGTGCCGGGCAAGAAGGTCGCGGCGGTGGGCGGGCTGCTGGCGGTGGGGACCTATCTGGTGATCTCGGGCGCGCCGCCGCCGGCCGAGCGGGCGGCGATCACCGCCTCAATCGCCTTCGTCGCCATCCTGCTCGACCGGCAGGCCATCACCATGCACGCCCTGGCCGTGGCCGCCTTCGCGGTGCTGCTGCTCCAGCCGGAGGCGATCGTCACGCCGGGCTTCCAGATGTCGTTCGCGGCCACGGCGGCGCTCGTCGCGCTGGTCGAGGCTTGGCCGACGCGGCCGCGCGAGATCTCGGCGCCCCTGCCCATCCTGATCGTCCAGAGGAGTGCGGCCTGGGTCGGCGCGGCCGTGCTGGCCAGCCTGGTCGCGGGCGCGGCGACCGGGCCGTTCGCCATGCAGCATTTCAACCGCACCGCCATGTACGGCCTGGCCGCCAATCTGGCGACGGCGCCGGTGTCGGACTTCCTGATCATGCCGGCCCTCGCTGTCGGCGCCTTGCTGGAGCCGCTGGGGCTCGGCGCGCCCTTTCTGTGGGCGGCTGCCAAGGGCATCGAACTGATGCTGGCCATCGGCGCGTGGACCGCGAGCCTGCCCGGCGCGGTGCGGACGGTCGCGAGCGCGCCGGACGTCGTGCTGCCGATCGCCTTCCTTGGCGTGCTGTTCTGCTGCCTGTGGCGCGGACCCCTGCGCTGGCTCGGCCTGCCGTTCGCGGCGGCGGTCATGCTGTGGCCGCGCGCGCCGACGCCCGACCTGTGGATCGGCGACGGCGGCACCAATGCGGCATGGCTCGAGGCGGGGGAGGCGGTCGTGGCCCGGCCCGGCGTGCGCCAGTTCGCCGTCGACGTCTGGTCCCGCCGGCGCGGGGTCACGCCCGTCGAACGTCCGGAGGAGGGCTGGGCGTGCACCCGCTTCTCCTGCGCGCCCGCGACGCCCGCAGCGGGTCCGGTCGCCCTGTGGTGGGGCAGGCGGGCGCCGTCGGCGGAACAGCTGGACGCCCTGTGCCGGGCCGCGCCGGTGATCAGCGTCCGTGCGCCTGTCGCGGCCCTGCCGGCCTCGTGCGAGGGCCGGCTGGTGCTCGACGGCGTGGACTACGCCCGCGGCGGGGCGGTTGAACTTTGGCGCGACGGATCGCCGTCAGCCAATCGCTGGCGCGCCTTCTGGTCGGCCGAGGTGCGCGGCGACCGGCCGTGGAGCCGGTTCGGCGACCCGGACGTCAGCGACAGCGGAGCTCAGTGATAGCGGCGGATGAGGCCGATCAGCTTGCCCTGAACCTCGACCTGGTCCGGTCCGAAGATGCGGGTCTCGTAGTTGCGGTTGGCGGGCTCCAGGGCGATCGAGCCGCCCTTCTTGCGCAGCCGCTTCAGCGTGGCTTCCTCGCCCTCGACCAGGGCCACGACGATCTCGCCCGACGAGGCGGTGTCGACGCGTTTGATGACCACCAGGTCGCCGTTGAGGATGCCCGCCTCGATCATCGAATCGCCCTCGATCTCAAGCATGTAGTGTTCGCCGGCGCCCAGCATGGCCTCGGGCACCGGATAGCGGGCCTGTTCGTGTTCGATGGCGGCGATGGGGGTGCCGGCGGCGATCTTGCCCATCAGCGACAGTTCGCGGGTGTCGTTGGCGGGCTCGGCGGCGAAGGGCCGTCCGCCGCCCTCGATGACATCGGGGCGGAAGGGCTGGCGGCCCCGCGGCTGGGAGGTTGTCGCCTGTTCCGGCAGCTTGACCACCTCCAGCGCCCGGGCGCGGTGGGCCAGCCGGCGGATGAAGCCGCGCTCCTCCAGCGCCGTGATCAGCCGGTGGATGCCCGACTTGGACGCCAGATCCAGCGCCTCCTTCATCTCGTCGAACGAGGGGGAGACGCCGGTCTCCTTGATCCGTTCGTGGATGAACATCAGGAGTTCGTGCTGTTTGCGCGTGAGCATGGAGGTCCTCGAGGCGAATCCCGTTGCGGGAACGCTAGCGGAACAAACCGCAAACGTCCACAAGGTGTTCCTGTGCTGTTCCGGTTAAGGTCCGGTTACTGGCCGCGCTCAACTTGGTGTTGCGAAGGTGTTCGCTATGCTGTTGCGGTTACGCGAGGGGACGCAACGAATGGAAATCAAGGTGCCGGCGGAGGCGGCGATGGCGATCCGCTTGGGAGTGCAAGTGGTGGTCGCCACCATCATGGCGTCGGTCATTTCGCTTTGCGCGTTGGGCTTGGCGCTACTCGTCAAGTTCATGCAAGCTCATGATGCGCCGGAATGGATGGTGCTTGGGACCTTGGCCCTTGAAATCTTCCGGTGGGCCGCAGACGTGGTATGCTTCATTCTGTTCGTTGCGAACGAAGTGATCAGTTTTTGCGTTGGTCTGTGGCGAGAGAGGAGCTGGAGATGACCGAGACCGTGCAGTTCCGAAAGTCGCACAAGCCGGCGGTTGCACCGATGGTCATCGTTGACGCCACGTTTCTAAGAGAAGTGGCGAAGGACGCTTTCCGCCAGTTCTTTGTGCCGATCACTGCGGCGTTCCGGACGCCCGCGATCGATAAGGTGCGCGTGAAGCGCACGCCTTCTCGTCGGCGCTCCTGAAGTCTATTCGAGAAGCCGCCGCGTCGCCGCCGCGACGTCCGCCTGCCGCATCAGGCTCTCGCCGACCAGAACCGCCTGCGCATGGGCCGCCGACACCCGCGCCACGTCGTCCGGCGTGAAGATGCCGCTCTCGGCGACCAGCAACGCCCGCACCGGGCTCAGCATGGCCAGCCGCTCGGTCACCGCCAGATCGACCTCGAACGTCCGCAGCGAGCGGTTGTTGATCCCGATCAGGTCGCCGCCCAGCTTGCAGGCGCGGGCCATTTCGGCCTCGTCGTGGGTCTCGATCAGGGCGTCCATGCCGAGCCGCCCGGCCTCGGCCAGCAACTCGGCGGCGAGGGCGTCGTCGATCATGGCGAGGATGATCAGGATGCAGTCCGCCCCCAGCGCCCGGCTCTCGGCTGCCTGCCACGGATCGACGAGGAAGTCCTTGCGCAGGCAGGGCAGGGCGGTCGCCTCCCGCGCCTGTCCGAGGAAGGCGTCGTCGCCCTGGAAGCTCGGCCCGTCGGTCAGCACCGACAGGCACGACGCCCCGCCGCGCTCATAGGCCCGGGCCAGCGCCGGCGGGTCGAAATCCGCGCGAATCAGCCCCTTGGACGGGCTGGCCTTCTTGATCTCGGCGATCAGGGCCGGGCGGCCGGTCGTCCCGACATGCCGCTCCAGCGCGGCCCGGAACCCTCGCGGCGGCGACGCCTCGCGGGCCCGCGCCTCGACGACGTCCTGCGACAGCGCCGCCTTCCGCGCCGCCACATCCTCGCGCTTGTAGGCGGCGATGCGCTCGAGCACGTCGACGGTCACGCCGGTTCTTCCTCGATCGGCGCATTCGTGGCCTCGACCAGGTCGGCCAGCGCTTTCGCCGCCCGGCCGTCGTCGATCACCGCCGCGGCCAGCGCCGCGCCCGCGGCGAGGTCAGCCGCCCGGTCGCCGACCACCAGGGCCGCCGCCGCGTTGAGCAGCACGATGTCGCGATAGGCTCCCCTGGCCCCGTCCAGCAGGGCGCGCAGGGCGAGCGCGTTCTCCTCGGCGTCGCCGCCGCGCAGGTCGGCGATGTCCGCGAGGGGCAGGCCGGCGTCCTCCGGCGTGACGGTGAATCGGCGCACCGCCCCGTCCTTCCATTCGGCCACTTCGGTCGCGCCGGTGGTGGTCAGTTCGTCCAGCCCCTGTCCGTGCACGACCCAGGCCCGCTCGGCCCCGAGCCGCCCCAGCACCTCGGCCAGCGGCTCGAGCAGACGGGGATCATAAACCCCCATCACCTGCCGCTTCGCATTCGCCGGATTCGAAAGCGGCCCCAGCAGGTTGAAAACCGTGCGGAAACCGATCTCCGCGCGCACCGGCCCGACGTGTCGCATGGCGCCGTGGTAGGCGGGGGCGAACAGGAAGGCGATCCCGGCCCGGTCGAGGGACCGCCTCTGCTGGGCCGGCGTGGCGGCCAGGTTGACCCCCAGCGCCGCCAGCACGTCCGACGAGCCGGACTTCGAGCTCAGCGCGCGGTTGCCATGCTTGGCGACCTTGAGCCCGGCGCCGGCCAGCACCAGCGCCGCCGCCGTCGAGATGTTGAAGGTATGCTGGCCGTCGCCGCCGGTGCCGCAGGTGTCGATGACGTCGTAGGGGTGATCCAGCGTCAGGGCGGCGTCGCGCATGGCGTTGGCGAAGGCGGCGATCTCGCCCACCGTTTCGCCGCGAATGCGCAGGGCGGTGACGGCGGCGGCGACCTGGGCCGGGGTCGGTTCGCCCCTCAGGCAGGCCGCGAAGAAGGCGTGCGCCTCCTCGTCCGACAGCACGCGGCCGTCGACCAGTTTGGCCAGCAGGGGCTTGAAACTATCCGCCACCTCAGACCATCGCCCGGCGCTTGATGTTGGCCAGGTCGAGGAAGTTGGCCAGCAGGTCGTGGCCGTGCTCGGTGGCGATCGACTCGGGGTGGAACTGCGCGCCGTGAATCGGCCGCGTCCGGTGGGCCAGCCCCATGATCTCGCCGTCGGCGGTCCAGGCGGTCACCTCCAGCACGTCCGGCAGGGTTTCGCGCTTCACCGCCAGCGAGTGGTAGCGCGTCGCCGTGAACGGCGAGGGCAGGCCGGCGAAGACGCTCCGGCCCGCGTGCTCGATCGGCGAGGTCTTGCCGTGCATGAGGCTCTTGGCGCGGATCACGTCGCCGCCGAACGCCTGCCCCATGGCCTGGTGGCCGAGGCAGACGCCGAGGATCGGCATATCCAGCGGGGCGGTGTCCAGGATGGCCAGGCAGATGCCCGCCTCATTGGGCGTGCACGGCCCCGGCGACAGCAGCACCGCCTCGGGCTTCAGCGCCCAGGCCTCGGCCGCGGTCAGGTCGTCGTTGCGCACCACGCGCGTCTCCGCGCCCAGTTCCGCGAGGTAGTGGACCAGGTTCCAGGTGAAGCTGTCGTAGTTGTCGACGACGAGGATCATGCCTTGGCTTCTAGTCGGCGCCGGACGCCGCGCCAAGCAGACGTTGGGGTAAGCGTTCGTTAACCACGATCGGCCGAAGTGGGGCCTTCGAGGGAGGGGCTTGCATGGCCGACATCAGGATCGACAGGGCGCGCCTCCTGCTGACGCCGCCGGTGCGGCGCGCCAACCCCTGGGCGGCGCTCGGGGCGGCCGCCCTCGCGGCGACGGCGGCGGTGATGATGGCCGGGATCATGGTGCTGGGACCGGGCGTCCGGTTCGAGGAGCCGTCGGCCGCTCAGCCCGCGTTCCCGAACGGGTAGCGCCAGGCGTCCTCCGCCGCGCCCATCGGCGCCCGGGCCTTGGCTTTCGTCTCTGCGTACTCCGCCGCCGGATCGCTGTCGGCGACGACGCCCGCGCCGGCCTGCACATGGATCTTGCCGCCGGCGAACAGGGCGGTCCGCAGCACGATGCAGATGTCGGCCTCGCCCCCGGCCGAGATATAGCCGACGCCGCCGCCGTAACCGACGCCGCGCTTCTCGGTCTCCAGCTCGTCGATGATCTCCATCGCCCGCACCTTGGGCGCGCCCGACAGGGTCCCGGCGGGCAGGGCGGCCAGCAGGGTGTCCACTGCGTCCAGCCGCGGGTCGGCCTGACCCTGGACGTCGGAAACGATATGCATGACAGAGCTGTAGCGCTCGACCTTGAAGCTTTCGGTGACCCTGACCGTGCCCGGCGCGGCGACCCGGCCGACATCGTTGCGGCCCAGGTCCAGCAGCATCAGGTGCTCGGCCAGCTCCTTCGGATCGGCGAGCAGCTCGGCCTCCAGCGCCTGGTCGGCCTCCGGCGTCTCGCCGCGCGGCCGGGTGCCGGCCAGCGGGCGGATCGTCACCCGGCCGTCCTTCAGCCGCACCAGAATCTCGGGACTCGATCCGGCCAGCTGGAACTCGCCGAAGTCGAGGAAGAACAGATAGGGCGACGGATTGCGCCGCCGCAGCGAGCGGTAGAAGGCGAATGGATCGCCCGTCCACGGCGCGGCGAAGCGGTGACTCAGCACCACCTGGAAAATGTCTCCGGCGGCGATGTAGTCCTTGGCCCGGGCCACCATCGCGCCGAACGCCGCCTCGTCCACCGCCGAGCGGAACGGCGGGACGGCGGCCTCCACCGGTGCGGGGATGGCGGGCAGGGGGGCGCGCAGTTCGGCCTCGAACGCGTCCAGCCGGGCCACGGCGGCGTCGAAAGCCGCGTCAGCGGAGAGGCCGCCGTCCGGGTAGGCGGCCGAGACCAGCACGATCTCGTGCTTCACCGAATCGAAGATCGCCACCAGCGCCGGCCGGGTCAGCACCGCGTCGGGCAGGTCCAGCGGATCGGGGTTGGGCGGTCCCAGCGGCTCGAGCAGCCGCACCATGTCATAGCCGAACACGCCGAACAGGCCGGCGGCCATCGGCGGCAGGTCGCCCGGCAGCTCGAGCCGCGAGGCTGCGATCAGCCGACGCAGCGACGCCAGCGGATCGCCCGCTTCAGCCACATAGGCGCCGGCCGCCACGCCCGCGCCCCGCGCCAGCTCGGCCCGACCGTCGCGGCAGCGCCAGACGACGTCCGGCTCGCGGGTGATGATCGAATAGCGGCCGTTGACGGCGCCGCCCTCGACCGATTCCAGCAGGAAGGCGTGGATGCGGCCGTGGCCGACCTTCAGAAAGGCCGAGACCGGCGTCTCCAGGTCGTCCACGAGGCGGCGCACGACGACCCGGGGCCGACCCTGGGACCAGCCGGCGGCGAAGTCGGCCCTCGACGAACCCGCGTCCGGGGTCATCGCCCCGCGGGTCGCGCCGGCGCCGCCGGCGTCGCCGTGACTCCCAGGGCCTGGCGGGCGAGCGCCTCGTCGTGGGTCGCCTTCATGCGTTCCGCGGCGGCGGCCACCGCGGCCGCGAACAGCGGGTCGCCCGTCGCGGCGCCGAGGCGGGCCCGCCACTGCTCGGCTTCGTCGACCACCAGGGCCGGCGTGGGCGCGACGATGCGGTCGACCCGACCGATGGCGATGCTGTTCTCGGACTGGGGCTGCGCGAACGGCTGGCCCCGCTGGGTGTTGAACAGGCCGGCCATCACGCCCTGGCCGAGGCGCTCGGCGGTCGCCTGATCCTGCTTGGCGCCGGTGTGGCTGGTGACGGTCGCGCCGACCGAGGCCGCGACGGCCGCGATGTCCTCGCCCGCGCGGAGGCGCGCCATGAGCGCGTCGGAACGGGCCGAGAGCAGGCGAACGTTCTCGCGCGCGATCCAGCCGCTGGTCACCGCTTCGCGCACGTCGTCGAGCGCCGGCATGGCGGCGGGGACGACGTCATCGACGCGGACCACGAAATACTGTCCCTCGCCAAGCCCCGTCGGTTCGCTGGCCCGCCCCTCGGTCAGCTTCCACATGGCGTCCAGCACGGGGGTCGGAACGTTGAGTTGCTGGCGGGCGGGGGTGCGGCCCTCGCGGCTGACGGCGGGGATCGGAACGATCCGGGCGCCGACCTGACGGACGGCGTCCTCGACGCTCTTGCCCTCGCGGCGCGCCGCCTCGAAGGCCTCGACCCGGCGGGCGACGGCGCCGCGGGCCTCCTGGCCCCGCAGCTCCTCGACGATCTGGTCGCGGACATCGGCCAGCGTCACCTCGCGCCCCGGGGTGATCCCGGTGACCTTGGCGACCACGAAGCCGACGCGGGCCTGCACCGGGGCGGACACGTCGCCGATGTTCAGGCCGAACACGCCCGCGGCCACCGCCGGGTCGCTGATCGCGCTGCGCGGCGTGTCGGCGTACTCGGCCGGCTGCAGGTCGTTGGCCTCGCCGACGGCGGCGGGCGCCTGACCGGCGCGCAGGGCGTTCGCGATCCGATCCGCGGCGGCGCGGGTCGGCGCCGTCAGGGTGGTGAAAGTGCGCCGCTCGGGCAGGGACAGGGCGTCCTTGCGGAAGTCGAAACGCGCCTGGATCTTCTCGTCGCTGATGGCGATGTTCCGATCGGCCGGGTTGTCGAAGATGACCAGGGAGCCGGTCCGGAACTCCGGGTTGCGCAGGGCGGCGGCGTTCTGGCTCATGAAGGACGCCAGCTGGGCGTCCGTCGGGCGCGGCGCGGTTCCGGCCATGTCCTGGGTCAGGACGAACCAGCGGCCGTCGCGGGTCTGTTGATTCAGGTTGGCGTACACCGCGCCATAGATGCGCGGCAGGCGCATCCCGGATATCAGCGCCGAGCCGTAGTGGGCGCGGCTGTACTGGTCCCGGGCTTCCTGCTCCAGAAGCTCCGGCGTCATGTTCGCTTCGGCCAGCCGGGATTCGTAGAGCTTCTCGTCGAACTGCTGGGTGACCGGATCGAAGAAGGCCGGAATGGCCCGGATCTGGCGAAGGATCAACTCGTTGCCGGGCCGGACGCCGGCCTTCCACGCCCATGCGAAGAAGCCGAGCTGATCCGCCTGGCTCTTCAGGATAGCCGTCAGGTTGGCCTGGGCGAGCAACTCCTCATAGGTGACGGCGCGGCCCTGCTGCGCCTGGATCTGCTCCAGCTGGCGGTCCATGGCCGCGCGGAACTCCTGCGGGCTCTGGCCGCGGTCGCCGGCCGAGACGACCCTGGGCGCCTGCAGGCTGCCCAGAATGTCCGTCTGCGACCCGCCCGTAACCAGCAGGCCGAGCGCGGTGAGCACCAGCAGGCCGATCGCCCACTTCGATTTCGCGAAATTGCGGAACAGGGAGATCATTGGCGAGCGGTCCTGGCGGATGAGCGGCGACGATAGTCGCTTCGGCCTATAGGGGGTGACGGGGCGGCACGGCAAGACAATGGCGACGCACCTCGGCGCCGGACGGCTTGGCTTGGCGAAAACCTCCGCCTAGACAGGCTCGATGAAACAATCCGTGAAGCTGATCGCCGGCAACTGGAAAATGAACGGCCTGGGCGCGAGTCTGGTCGAGGTCGAGGCGCTGCGTCGGGCGCTCGGCGATGGGCCCGCCGCCTGCCGCGTCGCCCTATGCCCGCCCGCCACCCTGGTCGAGCGAATGGCCGCGGCGGTCCGGGGAGGCGCGATCGAGGTCGGCGGCCAGGATTGCCGGGCGGAGATCAGCGGCGCCCATACCGGCGGCGTGTCGGCGGAAATGCTGAAGGACGCCGGGGCCGGTCTGGTCATCGTCGGCCATTCGGAACGCCGCCAGGAGTTCGGCGAGTCCGACCTGCTGGTGTCCGCCAAGGCCGAGGCCGCGGTCCGGGCCGGGCTGGCCCCGATTGTCTGCGTCGGCGAGACGCTGCAACAGCGCGAGGCCGGCCAGGCGGTCGAGGTGGTTCGTGGCCAGGTCATGAACTCGCTGCCCCACGCCGTCACCGGCCGGGACTTCGCCGTCGCCTACGAACCGGTCTGGGCCATCGGCACGGGGCTGACGCCGACGCTTGAACAGATCGAGGCGGTCCACCGGGCCATCCGCGCCGCCATGATCGAGCGGCTGGGCCTGGCCAGCGCCGCGGCGCCCATCCTGTACGGGGGCTCGGTCAAGCCGGACAACGCCCGCGACATCCTCGCCGTGCCCGAGGTCGGCGGCGCCCTGGTCGGCGGCGCGTCGCTCAAGGCGGCTGATTTCCTGCCGATCATCCGCGCCGCCTGACGCCGCAGAGCCCGTTTGCCCCCGCTTCCCATCGATGATAGACGCCGCCGCTTGATCGGCGCCGCCTGGCGCCACACATATCGGCTGCCATGCTCCAGACCATTCTCCTCGTCGCCATGATCCTCATTTCGATCGCGCTCGCCGGCGTGATCCTGATTCAGCGTTCCGAGGGCGGTGCGCTGGGCATGGGCGGCGGGCCTTCGGGCTTCATGACCGCGCGGGGGGCCGGCAATCTGCTGACCAAGACGACCTGGGTTCTGGCGGTTCTGTTTTTCGTGTGCGCCATCGGCCTGACCATCGTCGGCAACATCAGCCGCTCCAGCCAGTCGATCGCCGACCGCGACGCCATCGGCGCGCTCGCCACCCCGCCGGGCGCGGCCTCGGAAGCTCCGGCCGCCGATCCGGCCACGGCTCCGGCCCAGCCGGCCGGTCCGTCGCTCGACGACTTCCTGAGCAGCGCGGCTCCGGCCGCCCAGCCCGCACCGGCCCAGCCGGCGCCGGCCCAGCCCGCGCCGGCGCAATAAGGGTGGGCGGGGACCTTATCCCCGCCTTCCTCTCCCGCCCTCATAGTCTCCGCAATACGCCGCTCGAATCAGCGGTAGAGTGATCTCCCATGGCCCGTTACGTGTTCATCACCGGCGGCGTGGTTTCCTCATTGGGAAAAGGCCTCGCCTCCGCCGCTCTCGGCGCGCTGCTTCAGGCGCGCGGCTACAAGGTTCGGCTGCGCAAGCTGGACCCGTACCTCAACGTCGATCCGGGCACGATGAGCCCCTATCAGCACGGCGAGGTCTTCGTCACCGACGACGGGGCCGAGACCGATCTCGACCTCGGCCACTATGAGCGGTTCACCGGCGTCTCGGCGGCGAAGTCCGACAACATCACCACGGGCCGCATCTATTCGACCATCCTCGAAAAGGAGCGGCGCGGCGACTATCTGGGCGCGACGGTGCAGGTCATTCCGCACGTCACCGACCAGATCAAGCAGTTCTGCCTGACCCCCGCGCTGACCGACGACGGCGAGGAGGTCGATTTCGTCCTCGTCGAGATCGGCGGCACCGTCGGCGACATCGAGGGCCTGCCGTTCTTCGAGGCCATCCGCCAGCTGGGCCAGGACCTGCCGCGCGGCCAGAGCTGCTTCGTCCACCTGACCCTGCTGCCCTTCATCAAGACCGCCGGCGAGATGAAGACCAAGCCGACGCAGCACTCGGTCAAGGAGCTGCGCTCGATCGGCATCCAGCCCGACATCCTGCTGTGCCGCTGCGAATACCCGATCCCGCCGGAGGAGAAGCGCAAGATCGGCCTGTTCTGCAACGTCCGCGAAAGCGGCGTCATCCAGGCCATGGACTCCGCCGACATCTACGCCGTGCCGCTCGACTATCACCAGGAAGGGCTCGACGCGGAGGTGCTGGCCCATTTCGGCATCGCCGACGCGCCCGCGCCCGACCTGTCCCGCTGGCAGGAGATCGCCCGCCGCCGGCTGCACCCCGATGGCGAGGTCACCGTGGCCGTGGTCGGCAAGTACACGGTGCTGAAGGACGCCTACAAATCCCTCATTGAGGCGCTTCACCACGGCGGCGTGGCCAACAACGTCAAGGTCAACATCGACTGGGTCGAGGCCGAGACCTTCGAGGGCGACCGCGAGGCCTGCGAGGCCCGCCTGCAGGGCGCCCACGCCGTGCTGGTCCCAGGCGGCTTCGGCGAGCGCGGCTCGGAGGGCAAGATCGAGGCGGCCCGCTTCGCCCGCACGCGCAAGATTCCCTATTTCGGCATCTGTTTCGGCATGCAGATGGCCGTGATCGAGGCGGCCCGGAACCTGGCGGGCTATCCGAAGGCCTCCTCCACCGAATTCGGCCCGACGTCCGAGCCCGTCGTCGGTCTGATGACCGAATGGACCCAGGGCAACCAGCGCGTCCTGCGCCAGCAGGGCGGCGACATGGGCGGCACCATGCGCCTCGGCGCCTATGACTCGACCCTCAAGCCGGGTTCGAAGATCGCGCAGATGTATGGCTCGACCACGATCAGCGAGCGGCATCGTCACCGCTATGAGGTCAACATCAACTACCGCGAGGCGATCGAGCAGAAGGCCGGCCTGACCTTCGCCGGCCTGTCCCCCGACGGCGTCCTGCCCGAGACGGTCGAGCGCGAGGACCATCCGTGGTTCATCGGCGTACAGTATCACCCCGAACTCAAGAGCCGCCCGTTCGCCCCGCATCCGCTGTTCGCCGGCTTCATCGAGGCCGCCGTGGTGCAGAGCCGGCTGGTCTGAGGACGTCCCGCACCGCCTGCGCGGGAACACGGCTTCGTTAACCGCCGTTGCGTGAGTCGGCGGACAGTGTTCAATGCGCCTTCTATCCGGCCGGGAGCGCCACCATGCCCACCTATAACGGCACCAACGCCAGCGAGACGATCACCGGCTCGGCCGGAGACGACACCATCGCCGGCTACAGAGGCAACGACACGCTCAACGGCGGCGATGGAGCGGATCTCTTCCTGTACTACGTCAACCCTTATGTCAGCGGCAGCGACGGCTCCGACGTCATCGACGGGGGCGATGGCTTCGATCTGCTCGAAGTCCGTGTCCCGATCCTCGAGACCTACCAGGACAGCACCCAGACGTTCGGCCTGCAGACCTTCTCGCTTCACGCAGGAGTCGGCGGCGAGGCGATCTTCACCATGGCTCAGCCGCACAGTGGGGGGCCATTGCAGGCCACCGTCACCATGCAAGGCGTCGAGGGCTTCCGGTACAGTGGGTCGCATAACTGGGTCGACCCGCCCTACTACCTGAGCGGCGGCGACATCATCTACACGCCGAATGGCGATGACAGGCTGACGATCGGCGACCTCGGTGGCACCGATATGACGGGCCTGATCGAGTTCGACGGCGGCAGCGGCAACGACTGGCTGGACGCCGCCGCGACGATCAACGTCATCCACGCCCATGGCGGGACCGGGTTCGATGTTCTGCGCGGCGGGTCGGCGGACGACCTGCTCCATGGCGAGGCGGATGCGGACGCGCTCTACGGTGGGGCGGGAGGCGATCAGTTGTTCGGCGGCGACGGCGACGACCGGCTGACCGGAGGCGCGGGCGCCAACCTGTTGTCGGGCGGAGTCGGCTCGGACACCGCGCTTTTCGAGGATGCGACGCAGGGCGTCATCATCGATCTCAACGACGGCGTGGTGTCCAACAACGGCTACGGCGGCGTGGACACCCTCGACGGCATCGAGCACCTGATCGGCGGCGCCTATAACGACGTCCTGATCGGCGAGGGCTCAAACAACCGTCTCGAGGGCGGCGCGGGCTCCGACTACCTGATCGGCCTCGGCGGCGACGACATCCTCGTCGGCGGCCCGGGCGCCGCCAATACGTTACAGGGCGGGCTTGGCGACGACCTGTACGAGGTCAACGCCAATGACACGCTGATCGAGAACGCCGGCGAGGGTGTCGACACCGTCAACACGGGCCTGGCCACCTACAGGCTGAAAGCCAATTTCGAGAATCTGGCCTTTACGGGCGACGGACCGCACACCGGCCTCGGCAACGCGGCGGCCAACAACCTGACCGGCGCGTGGGGAGCGGACACCCTGTTCGGCTACGAAGGGAATGACGTCCTGCACGGCGGATTCGGCGCCGCCAATACGCTGATGGGCGGCCTCGGCGACGACTACTACATCTCGCGGGCGGCCGGGGACTCGATGATCGAACAGGCTGGCGAGGGCCATGACACGGTCGACACCACGGCCCTGAACTACGCCCTGCGCGACAATTTCGAGGACCTGATCTTCACGCCGCCGAGCGGAAACACAGCTCATTTCACCGGAACCGGCAACGCCCTGAACAACATGATCCGGGGCAATACCGGAAATGATGTCCTGGTCGGCCTGGGCGGCGATGACCACCTGGTCGGCCTGCAAGGCGCCGACACCTTCCGCGGCGGCGCTGGCAATGACCAGATCGACGGCGGCGGCGGCATAGACACGGTCGAGTATGTGACTGCCGCCGCCGGCGCATCGGTGAACCTCAACGGCGGCGTCGCCTCGAATGACGGCGATGGCGGAGCCGACACCCTGATCGGCATCGAGAACGTCACGGGTTCGGCGTTCAACGACACCCTGATCGGCTCGGGCGCCTCCAACCTCCTCATGGGCGGCCTCGGCGCGGATACGCTCGTCGGCCTTGGCGGGAACGATATCCTTGACGGTGGCGCCGGCGCCGCCAACACCCTGATTGGCGGCCAGCACGACGACCTGTACCGGGTCCACTCCCTTGGCAACACCATCATCGAGAACGCCGGCGAGGGCCTGGACACGGTCGAGGCGACAGTCGCCTCGGTCACGCTGCACGCCAACGTCGAAAACCTGCGCTTCACCGGCGTCGGCGGCTTCACCGGGACCGGCAACGGCCAGACCAACCAGATTACGGGCGGCGACGGGGCGGACCTGCTGTCGGGCATGGGCGGCGATGACATCCTCATCGGAGGCGACGGGCCCGACACCTTCCGGGGCGGGGCCGGCAATGATCACTTCACCGGCGGCGGGACCGGCGGCGACACCATCGATTACTCGCTGGCCGGCGGGGGGGTACGGGTCGAGCTCGCCAAGACCCAGGTGCTGGACGACGGCGACGGCGGAGTCGACACCTACGTCGGCATCGAGAACGCCACCGGCTCAAACTTCGACGACGTGCTGGTCGGCAACGCCGGGGCCAATGTGCTGAGCGGCGGCCTCGGCCGCGACACGCTCGTCGGCTACGAGGGCGAAGACGTGCTGATGGGCGGATCGGGCGTCGCCAACATCCTTCAGGGCGGGTTCGGAAATGACCGCTACGTGGTCTCGGCCGTGGGCGATTCGATCGTCGAGACCGCGGGCCAGGGGACCGACGTGGTCGAGACGGCCCTGGCCTCCATCACCCTGGCCAATAATGTCGAGAACCTGATCTATACGGGTTCCGGCGCCTTTACCGGCAACGGCAACGCCCAGAACAACAACATCGCCGGCGGCGCCGGAGCGGACACCCTGTCCGGCCGCGGCGGCGACGACATCATCAGCGGCGCGGGAGGGGTCGACACGGTGGTGATGTCCGGCCTCCAGGCCGACTACGCCGTCAACGAGGGTGCGGGTTATTTCTCGATCAGCGACAGCGTCGGCGGGCGCGACGGCCTCGACATCCTGTACGGGGTGGAGCGGGTCCGCTTCAGTGATGGAACCGTGATCGAACTGTCCCCGTCCGCCGCTCCGGCGGCGACGGAGCTGCCGGCGGCGAAGCCGGAGGTCCTGTTCGCTCCGGCGGGCCTCCGCCCGATCGACGACGTGTTCCTGGCGATCCCGGATCCCTGGAGCCCCTGGGGCTTCTAGCGGGATCGGAGACGCGCAACTCGCCGCCGTCCGGGCCTCCAACAGCCCCCGAGGCTCGTCGCGCGATAACGACGTTGCCGCCGCGCCCGCACGGGTGTTCTATTGCGGGGGCCGCATTGGTCAGAGGCGGTTCTCAGGCGGAGAAATCCGATGCCCATCCGATACACCGTCGACCTCAACAGCAACGGCTATAACGGCCAGTATTCCTTCGTGATTGATCTCGGAGCGGGAAGCTACGACGAGGTCCGGTTCAACAGCTACGCCGCGTCGTCCCAACCGCTCACCATCGTCGTCGACGGCCGGCAGAATTTGAACGCCTTCCGCGTCGCCTTCTACGGGGTTGTCCAGACCGGCTCGCTGACGGTCTACGGCCACGCCGGCAACGACATAATGACCGGCGGCATCGCCGGCCCGAATATCTTCTACGGCGGCCTGGGCGATGACATCTACGCCGGGACGGGCGCCGTCGAGGTCGCCGGGGAGGGAACCGACACCCTCTACAGCCAGCAGTTCGACGTCACCCTGCCCGAGCATGTCGAGCGACTGATCCACGGCTACGTCGAATTCTTCGGCAGCGGGCTCAGCCATGCCTTGCGTGAACAATACAGTCCCGCCGCCATTGGCCGGGGGAACGCGCAGGACAACTACATCTCGGGCTTCGGCGTCCAGTACGGCATGGGGGGCGACGACGTTCTCGCGGGTGGAACCCTGGTCGACACCCTGATCGGCGGCGCCGGGAACGATACGCTCAACGGCGGCGCCAACTTCGACACGGCCAGCTACATCGACGCGGCCTCGGGAGTCTTCGTCACCCTCGACCAGGCCCAGCCGATGGCCACCGATGACGGCGACGGCGGCGTCGACACCCTGAACGGGATCGAGAACATCACCGGCTCGGCCTTCAACGACGTGCTGATCGGCGACGCGGGCGCCAATGCGCTGACCGGCGGGACCGGCGCGGATGTGCTGATCGGCCTGGCCGGAAACGACCGGCTGGTCGGCGGGACCGGCGCGGCCAACCAGATGCAGGGCGGGCTGGGCGACGACCTCTATGTCGTGTCCGTGCTCAGCGACACGGTCTACGAGCTGGCGGGCGAGGGTCAGGACACCGTCGAGACCGCACTGGCCGCCTACACCCTGCGCGAAAATCTCGAGGGGCTTCGCTTCACCGGCGCCGGCGCCTTCACGGGCACGGGCAATGCAGGGGCCAACAGTCTTTTCGGCGGCGCGGGCGTCGATACGCTGAATGCCGCCGCGGGCGACGACAGCCTTTTCGGCGCGGTCGGCAATGACGTGCTGCGCGGCGGGGCGGGGAACGACCGCCTGGACGGCGGCGGACAGGCCGACACCGCCGACTACGCCGCTGTCGGGGCCGGCGTGACCGTCTCGATCGCCAACGGCCGCGCCAGCAACGACGGCGAGGGCGGTCAGGACATCCTGGTCGACATCGAGAACATCCTCGGCTCGGCCTTCAACGACGTGCTGCTCGGCGGCGGCGCCAACAACGTCCTGGACGGCGGGGCGGGCGCGGACGTGCTGGTCGGGATGGCCGGGGACGACCGGCTGATCGGCGGCTCGGGCGCCGCCAACCAGATGCAGGGCGGCCTGGGCAATGACCGGTATGTGGTTTCCGTGGCCGGCGACACCCTGATCGAAAACGCCGGCGAGGGGGTGGATTTCGTCGAGACCGCCCTGTCCGCCTACACGCTCCGCGCCAATTTCGAAGAGCTGATCTACACCGGCTCGGGCGCCTTCAGCGGCGTGGGCAACGCCCTGAACAACGTCCTCAGGGGCGGAGCCGGGAACGACACCTTCTCGGGCCGGGGCGGCGACGACGGCATCAACGGCGGCGCGGGGGTCGATACGGTCGTGATGTCCGGGGTCCGCGCCGACTACACCATCCAGGCCGGAAACGGGTACGTGACCATCGGCGACAGCGTGGTCGGCCGCGACGGCATCGACACCCTGTTCAACATCGAGCGGATCCGCTTCAGCGACGGCACGGAGCTGGACATCACCCCGCCGCCGCCGGCTCCGGCGGCCTCGCTGGCGGAGCCCGGGCCAGAACCGGCCTCCGTCTTGAACGGCGCCCGTTGGGACGGAGACCTCCCCCCGGCCCTCGTCGATCCCTGGAGCCCGTGGAACGACGTCTAGGCGGTTCGCACGGTTCGCCGACCGCTGGCCGGGTCGGTCACATCCAGTCCGGTGGCGACGGGTTCAGGCCGGACGGCGCGGATTTCCCGGGGATCAATCCGGCTTGCGCGGTTCGAGGCCCTCGAACGGCTTGCGCTGGCGACAGCGCACGCAGACCTGGGTGCCCGGCTGGCTGCGGCTGTCGACGAATATATGGCCTTTCCAGGCGCAGCGTAGAGCGTCGAACATGTGTCGGCCTCCAGCCCCTCCGCCACAACTATGACGCCGTTCATGTTGCAGTGCAAGAACGCTGGTGTGCGACTGCAGGCCGGCCGCGCCGGGAGGGGAGCTAGGTCGCCGGCGTGTCCGGCTTGACCAGCAGGCCGTCCACAGGCTGCAGCACGCCGTTGCTGGCCACGGCCTCCTCGCCCGTCAGACGGGCGCGGGCGCCGTTCCCGGCGGTGACGACGATGGCTTCGCCGTCGCGGGTGAACGTCAGCAGTCCATCCGCCATGGTGCGCATCTCGACGCTCCCGTTTCCGGCCCGCTCGATCGCCGCCGCGATATCCTGCCGGCTCAGCGCGCCCGGAACGATATGGGCCCGGAGCAGGGCCGCGCTTTGGGCCCGCATGGTCTCGTCGGTGAAGTCGGCGCCCGGCGCGCCCGTGGTGAAGGCGGCGTCGGTCGGCGCGAACACGGTGTAGGGCCCGACCCCCTCGAGGACGCCGGTCAGGCCGGCGTTCGATACGACCTCGCCCAAGGTGTCGTTGCCTGCCGCCGCCTGCAGCGTGGCTGCGAGCGTGCGGGACGAGGGCTGGGCCTGTTCGGCCTTCTCCCCGCCGGCCTTGTCGTCACCGCCGCCGCAGGCCGCGAGCATGATGACGGCGAGGGGCGTCAGCGCCCGGCGCATGATGGTTCGCATATCGATGTCTCCTGCCGCGCGGTTCAGGTGAGCAGCTGGATGGCCGCCTGGACCAGCTGGGTGGTGGGGTCGACCCGGTAGATGTAGCCGTCGCTGTAGCGATAGAGGCCGTTCGGGCTGTCGACGTACTGGCTCCGGTAGGCGTAGGGCACATTGTAGACGTCATAGCCCACGGGCATCGGTTGCCCGACGGTGATCGGCTGGCCCGTCAGCAGGGCCGCGACCTGGGTGATCGCCTGCGTCCTCGGATCGACGCCATACAGCGCCCCGTTTGCATAGCGGTAGTCGTAGGGAGCGCTCAGCCGGTAGTACTCGGCATAGTACGTCGGGACCGGTTGATAGGCGTATTGCGTCGGCCATACGGCGCCGGGAAACAGCGCGCCGCCCAGCACCGGCAGCCAGCCCATCACCGAGCCCGTGCGGTCCACCCGGTACAGATAGCCGTCGTCGTAGCGATACAGCCAGTCGTCGTTCCGCGACCTCCACAGATAGTCATAGCGGGCGCGCGCGATCTGGCGTTCCTGCCCGGGAGGCAGGCACCCGTTGTTGCGCTTGGCCAGCCCCGGCGGGCAGCCCGCGATCAGCCCGCGGTCCCGCTCGACACGGAACACCGTCACCGGCGTCCCGGCGGCCGCGACCACGGTCGTCGTCCGCAGGTCGCTCTGGCCCGGCCGATCGTCATCGTCGCGCCCCTGGCCCTGACTCCGGCCTTGGCCCTGCCCCGGACCGGGAGAGTCGGGCCGTCGCACCGCATCCCGGGCTGGCGGCGGCGTCTGCCGGGCGGCCTGACCGGCGGCGCGGCCGCGTTCCGACGCCGCGCCGTCCTGGCCGCCGCTCCGCCCTTTCTCCGGCCGGGCCTCGGCGCCGCGGCCGCCGCCCTTGTCCTGGCGGGCGTGATCGCCGCCCTGTCCGTGGCCGTTCTGCGCCATGGCCGCGTGTGGCAGACTGAACGCCAGGGCGAGCGCGGCGGCTGTCGGGATGATCTTGTTCATGGAAACCTCTCGTCGAGCGGCCCCTGAAACGTCTGTAAGCCGACACTGTTCCGGTCGGGGTCGGGAGGCCGCCACGATCGCCACCCGCCGGAGCAGACACCGGCCCGGTCCTGGCGGCGTGCGGCGTGCGGCTCGAAACCGCGGCATCGGCTTCTGACCAGTTGAGAGATCGGAGGGTTCGCGAACGCCTCGAATATTGCGAGTGCGAATGCCACGTTTCCCGCTATAGATTAGCCGCAAGGGCTACCAGGCGGGGTATTTTTTGCAACTCGCCTGTGTGATCTCCGCTGCAGGAGAAGAAATTTCCAACAAACTTTGTCCGCCCACTTGCCTATTTCGCAAATGCGGTAAACATTTTGCATCTGCGTAATATTGTTCAGGGGGATTGAACGATGCGACTTGGTAGCGGACTAACCGGGGCCGTCGCCCTTGCCTTGGCCGGCCTGGCCGTCACAACCACTGCCGCGGCCGCGCCCGCGGCGCCTGCACCCGCGCTTCTGGCGCATCAGACGACCCTCGCCCTCGACGGCGCGGCCTCGAGCTGGATCCTGACCTCGACCGCCCTGGTCCTGCTGATGACCCTGCCGGGCCTCGCGCTGTTCTACGGCGGCATGGTCCGGCGCAAGAACGTGATCGCGACCATCACCCAGTCGCTCGGCGTGGCCGCCGTGGTCACCCTGGCCTGGTTCGTCGCCGGCTACTCCCTTTCGTTCGGGATCGGCCAGCCGATCGCCGGCTATTCCGGCGAGACGGTGCAGACCTACATCGGCAGCCTTGAGGCCTTCTTCCTCAATGGCGTGACGCCGACCACGGCCCACAGCCTGACGCCCGGCCTGCCGGAATATCTCTGGATCGCCTACCAGCTCACCTTCGCCATCATCACCCCGGCCCTGATCGCCGGCGCCTTTGCTGAACGGATCAAATACTCCGGCCTGCTGCTGTTCACCGGACTGTGGACGCTGCTGGTCTATGCGCCGATCTGCCACTGGGTCTGGGGCGGCGGCTTCCTCGGCGCGGCCGGCGTGCTGGACTTCGCGGGCGGGGCGGTGGTGCACGTCAACGCCGGCGTGGCCGGTCTGGTCTGCGCCATCTTCCTCGGCGCCCGCAAGGGCTACGGCCAGTCGCCCATCGTGGCGCACAATCCGGTGCTGACCATGATCGGCGCCTGCCTGCTGCTGGTCGGCTGGATCGGCTTCAACGCCGGCTCGGCTTGGACCCCGGACTCGATCGCCTCCGTGGCCCTGCTCAATACGATTCTCGCCGCCATGGCCGGATCACTGACCTGGAAGATCGTCGAGGTCATGGAAAAGCGGAAGCCGTCCCTGATCGGCGCCCTGTCGGGCCTGATCGCCGGTCTCGTCGCCATCACGCCGGCGGCCGGCCTGGTCGATCCGAAGGGCGCGGTCATCATCGGCCTGGCGTCCGGACCGGTCTGCTACGCCGCCTCGGTCTGGATCAAGAAGCTCCTGCGCTATGACGACAGCCTGGACGCCTTCGGCATTCACGGCGCGGGCGGCATCCTCGGAGCCCTGCTCACCGGCGTGTTCGCCTCTGCCGCCGTCAACGGCGTGGCCGAGGGCGCGACGGTCGCCAAACAGGCCTGGGGTCTCGGCGTCACCATCGGCTGGAGCGCCGTGGCGACCTTCGTGATCCTGATCGTGTGCAAGTTCACGACCGGCCTGCGGGTCAGCGCCCAGGAGGAGGTCGAAGGACTCGACGGCCACCTCCACGGCGAAGTGATGGACGCGGCCTGAGGGCGCCTGTCAGCGCCCATGATCCCGGCGACGCGGAGACGCCTCTCCGCGTCGCCACCAGTAAACGTGCGTCTCAACAACCATCAAAAACAGAGGGGATATCGATGATGAGAACCACCTTCGCCTGCGCCGCCGCCGCGGGCGCCCTGCTGGCCGCATCCAGCGCCTCGGCCCAGGACGGACCCCAGGTCGCCTGGAATGTCGGCGTGGTCAGCGACTATGTCTTCCGGGGCTTCAGCCAGACCGACGAGGATCCGGCCCTCCAGGCCGGCGTCGATCTGACGGCCGGCTCCTTCTACGCGGGCGCATGGGCCTCGAACGTCGACTTCGGCGATGAGACCGACGCCGAGGTGGATTTCTACGGCGGCTACCGCACTGAGGCCGCGGGCTTCGCGCTGGACGTCGGGGCTGTAGTCTATATCTACCCGAGCGCCCCGGCGGTTTCCGACTACGACTATGTGGAACTGAAGGCCGCCGCATCGCGCGCCATCGGACCGGTCACCGCCGGCGCCGTGGTGTTCTGGTCGCCGAACTTCTTCGGGGTCGACGACGAAGCCACCTATGTCGAGGGCAACATCGCCTATACGCCGGCTGACAGGTGGACCCTCACCGCCGCCGTCGGCCACCAGGCGCTGGACGTCAACGACGACTACACGACCTGGAACGTTGGAGTGGCCTACGCCCTGACGGACTATCTGGCCGTCGACGCACGGTTCCATGACACCGATGTGGACGGGCCGCTGTCGGACGACCGCGTGACGGTCGGGCTGAAGGCGACCTTCTGACGGCTATCCCGGCAAGGTCATGCTGTTTGATGGCCTTGCCGGGATGTATTTTGCTTTGAATACGATTATTCGCGCATTCTGCGCACGTAAGTTGCCAAGAGAGCTCTCGCTCCCTAGCCTTGTGCAGTTGCGAAGAGGACTTCAGTGGCGTCAGCGAACCAGACCTTTGTCATCACCCCGAGAACCGCGCCCCTGAAGGCGCGGGCGGATGAACGCATCCGCGATTTCGGAGAGATTCAGAACGACTTCGCGGTCGCGGCCGGCACGGTGCAGTCCAGCCGCTGCGCCCAGTGCGGCGTGCCGTTCTGCCAGACCGGCTGTCCGCTGGAGAACAACATCCCCGACTGGCTGAAACTGGCGGCCGAGGGCCGCTTCGAGGAGGCCTGGCGACAGTCCGAAGCCACCTCGACCCTGCCCGAGATCTGCGGCCGAATCTGCCCGCAGGACCGTCTCTGCGAAGGGGCCTGCACCCTGGAACAGTCTGGCTGGGAGACGGTGACCATCGGCTCGGTCGAGCGCTGGCTGGGCGACATGGCCTTCGAGAATGGCTGGGTCACGCCGGTCCGGCCGCTGGTCGAGCTCGGCCGCTCCGTGGGGATCGTCGGGGCGGGCCCTGCCGGGCTCGCCGCGGCGGACCGGCTCCGCTCGGCGGGCTATGCGGTGACGATCTACGACCGGCACGACCGCGCGGGCGGCCTGCTGACCTACGGCATTCCCGGCTTCAAGCTGGAGAAGCCGGTGGTGCAGCGCCGACTGGACCGCCTCGCCGAGGGCGGCGTGGTCTTCCGGCTGGGCGTCGACGTCGGGGGCGACCTTCCCTTCGCCGAGGTGCGGGCGGCCCATGACGCGGTGCTGATCGCCACCGGCGTCTACCAGGCGCGGCGGTTGACGGCTCCGGGCTGCGGCTCCGAGGGCGTGGTCGCGGCGCTGGACTATCTGATCGCCTCGAACCGCAAGGGATTCGGCGACGCCGTTCCGGCCTTCGACAGCGGCGCCCTGAACGCCTCGGGTCGCCGCGTCGTGGTCATCGGCGGCGGCGACACGGCGATGGACTGCGTCCGCACCGCCGTCCGGCAGGGGGCGGCCTCGGTCACCTGCCTCTATCGCCGCGACCGCGACAACATGCCGGGCAGCGCCCGCGAGGTCGCTCACGCCGAGGAGGAGGGGGTCGTGTTCGAATGGCTGGCCGCCCCCCGCGCCGTGCTCGGCGAGGCCGGCCGCGCTGCCGGTGTCCGGGCCCAGCGCATGGCGCTGGCGGCCCAGTCGGCCGAGGGCCGCTGGAGCGTCGAGCCCGTGCCGGGCGGCGAATTCGACCTGCCCGCCGACCTCGTCATCGAGGCCCTGGGCTTCGAGCCCGAGGACATGCCGGCCCTGTTCGCCGAACCCGATCTGGCCCTGACCGACTGGCGGACCATCCGCACCGCCGGGCGCACCAAGGCGACGACGCTGGAGGGCGTGTTCGCCGCCGGCGACATCGTCCGCGGCGCCTCCCTCGTGGTCTGGGCCGTCAAGGACGGACAGGACGCGGCGGCCGAGATCGACGCCTGGCTGACCTCTCGTGAACAGGTGGCGGCATGAGCTTCGATCCCCGTCAGTACGAGGCCGATCGCCAGACGCTGATCGACGCCCACGCCTATGATCCGGCCTCCGAGCGGGACGCCTGCGGCGTCGGCCTGATCGCGGCCATCGACGGCCGGCCCCGGCGCGAGGTGGTCGAGCTCGCCCTGAAGTCGCTGAAGGCCATCTGGCACCGCGGCGCCGTCGACGCCGACGGCAAGTCGGGGGACGGCGCGGGCCTGCTGATCGGCCTGCCGCGCGCCTTCTTCGAGGCCCAGGTGCGCGACGCCGGCCATGAGCCCGGCGCCGGCCCCATCGCCGTCGGCATGATCTTCCTGCCCCGCGCCGACCTCGGGGCCCAGGAACGCGCCCGCACCATCGTCGAGCGCGAGGTGCTGGCCGCCGGCTTCTGGCTGTACGGCTGGCGCCAGGTGCCGACCCGGGTCGAGGTGCTGGGCGAGCGCGCGGCCGCCACCCGTCCCGAGATCGAGCAGATCATGCTCCGCGTTCCCGAGGGTCTGACCGGCGAGGAGCTGGAGCGGGCCCTGTACCTGCTGCGCCGGCGCATCGAGGCCCGGGCGACGGCGGCGGGCCTGCAGCATTTCTACATCTGCTCCCTGTCGGCCCGTTCGGTGATCTACAAGGGAATGATGTTGGCCGAGGCGCTGGCTGACTTCTATCCGGACCTCAACGATGTCCGGGTCGAGGCCAATGTCGCCCTGTTCCACCAGCGCTATTCGACCAACACCTTCCCCGAATGGCGGCTGGCGCAGCCGTTCCGGATGCTGGCCCACAACGGCGAGATCAACACCCTGCGCGGCAACGCCAACTGGATGCGCAGCCACGAGATCCGCATGACCGCCGAGGCCTTCGGGGCCGACGACGCCACGGTCAAGCCGGTCATCCAGGCCGGCGGCTCGGATTCCTCGGCCCTGGACAATGTCTTCGAGGTCCTGGTCCACGCCGGACGTCCCGCGCCCATGGTCAAGGCGCTGCTGATCCCGGAAGCGCCGATCGAGGGCCTGATCTCGGACGACCATCGGGCGCTCTACGCCTACTGCAACGCCGTGATGGAGCCGTGGGACGGTCCCGCCGCCATCTGCGCCACCGACGGCCGCTGGGTCCTGGCGGGCAAGGACCGCAACGGGCTGCGGCCGCTGCGCGCCGCCGAGACCACCGACGGCCTGCTGATCTGCGGCTCCGAGGCCGGCATGACCGGCGTCTCCGACGATCGCATCGCCCGCCGCCTGCACATCGGCGGCGGCCGGATGATTTCCGTCGATCTGGAGGCGGGACGGCTCTATGACGAGACCGAGACCATCGACCGGCTGGCGGCGAAGCATCCCTACCGCGACTGGCTGTCCAATATGGTCGAGCTGGAGCCCCGGATCGGCCCAGGCCCTGAACCCCGCGGCCTGACCGGCGAGGCCCTGACCCGGTTCCAGGCCGCCGTCGGCTGGACCCAGGAGGATATCGACGCCCTGCTGGATCCCATGGCCGGCGAGGGCAAGGAGGCCGTGGCCAGCATGGGCGATGACGCCCCGCCCGCTGTGCTGTCGGAACAGACCCGGCCCTTCTCCCACTATTTCCGCCAGGCCTTCGCCCAGGTCACCAACCCGCCGATCGACTCCCTGCGCGAGGCGGGGGCGATGAGCCTGCGCACCCGGTTCAAGAATCTTGGCAACATCCTCGCCCAGGACGAGACCCAGACCCAGGTCTTCGTGCTGGACAGTCCCGTTCTGACCACCGGCATGTACGAGCGGATGCTGGACGTCGTGGGGGCCGGCTCGACCACCGTGATCGACTGCACCTTCCCGGCGCCCGCGCCGGACGCCCGGCCCGGCGAGGCGCTCAAGACCGCGCTCGATCGCATTCGCGACGAGGCGGTGGCGGCGGCCCGGGGCGGCGCGGGGCTGATCGTCCTGACCGACGAACGCGCAGACGGGACCCGGGTCCTGATCCCGATGATCCTGGCCACGGCCGCCGTGCATGGCCGGCTGGTCGACGAGGGCCTGCGCACCTTCTGTTCGCTGGTGGTGCGCTCGGCCGAGGCCATCGACGCCCATGCCTTCGCCGTGCTGGTCGGCTGCGGCGCCACGGCGGTCAACGCCTGGCTGGCCCAGGAGAGCTTCCTCGAACGGCTCGACGGCGGCCGCTATCCGGGCCTCACGCTCCGGGACGCCTGCCTCAACCACAAGACCGCCGTCGAGGCGGGGCTGATGAAGATTCTCGCCAAGAAGGGCATCTCCGTCATCTCGGCCTACCGCGGCGCCTGCGAGTTCGAGGCGCTGGGCCTCAGCCGCGCCCTGGTCGCCGAATTCTTCCCGGGCATGACCTCGCGCATCTCGGGCGTGGGTCTGGCGGGGATCGAGACGCAGGCGGCGGCCCGGGGGCAGCGGGCCTTCGGCACCTCCCGGCCCGGCCTGCGCATCGGCGGCGCGCATCGTGTCCGCGCCGGCGAGGAGACCCACGCCTGGGACGCGGAGATGATCCACCGCCTGCAGGATGCGACGACCCGCAACGACTACAAGCGGTTCAAGGCCTATTCCCGCCGCGCCCGCGAACTGCCGGCCGTGGCCCTGCGCGACCTGCTCGACTTCCGCGAGGCCGCGCCGGTCCCGCTGGAGGAAGTCGAGAGCGTCAACGAGATCCGCAAGCGCTTCGTCACGCCCGGCATGTCGCTGGGCGCCCTGTCGCCCGAGGCGCACGAGACGCTGAACATCGCCATGAATCGTATCGGGGCCCGTTCGGTCTCGGGCGAGGGCGGCGAGGATCCCGAGCGCTACCATCCGCGCCCGAACGGCGACAATCCGAACAGCGCGGTCAAGCAGATCGCCTCCGGCCGCTTCGGCGTCACCGCCGAATACCTGAACCAGTGCCGCGAGATCGAGATCAAGGTGGCCCAGGGCGCAAAGCCCGGCGAGGGCGGGCAGCTGCCCGGCTTCAAGGTCACCGAATTCATCGCCCGCATGCGTCACTCGACGCCCGGGGTGGGCCTGATCTCGCCGCCGCCGCACCACGACATCTATTCCATCGAGGACCTGGCCCAGCTCATCTACGACCTGAAGCAGATCAATCCCGACGCCCGGGTGACGGTGAAACTGGTGGCCCAGTCCGGCATCGGCGCGGTCGCGGCGGGTGTGGCCAAGGCCCGGGCCGACGTGATCCTGATCGCCGGCCACAACGGCGGCACCGGGGCCTCCGCCCTCGGCTCGATCAAGCACGCCGGCCTGCCGTGGGAACTGGGCCTGTCGGAGGCGCACCAGGTGCTGAGCCTGAACGGCCTGCGCGGTCACGTCCGCCTGCGCACCGACGGCGGCCTGCGCACCGGGCGCGACATCGTCGTCGCCGCCATGCTGGGCGCCGAGGAGTTCGGCATCGGCACCGCCTCGCTGATCGCGGTCGGCTGCCTGATGGTGCGCCAGTGCCACTCCAACACCTGCCCGGTCGGCGTCTGCGTCCAGGACGAGCGGCTGCGCGCCATGTTCACCGGCACGGCGGACAAGGTGGTCAACCTGTTCAGCTTCATCGCCGAGGAGACGCGCGAGGTGCTCGCCTCCATGGGTCTGCGGTCGCTGGACGAGGCGGTCGGCCGCACCGACCTGCTGCGCCAGGTGTCGCGCGGCGGCGCCCAGCTGGACGACCTCGATCTCAACCCGCTGCTGGTGCGGGTGGGGGAGGGCGACGAGCGGCGCCCGGCCGATGCGCCGCGCAACGCCGTGCCCGACGCGCTGGACGCCCAGATCGAGCGGGACGCCACGCCCTTCCTCGAGCGGCGCGAGAAGATGCAGCTGACCTATGCGGTGGCCAACACCCAGCGCGCCATCGGCACGCGGACCTCGTCGCACATCGTGCGGCGGTTCGGGAAGGACCTGCCGGACGGCCATCTGACCCTGAACCTGCGCGGCGCCGCCGGCCAGTCTCTGGCGGCCTGGGGCATGAAGGGTCTGCGCATCGAACTCGACGGCGAGGCCAACGACTATGTCGGCAAGGGGCTGTCGGGGGCCGAGATCATCGTCCGTCCGCCGTCCTGGGCGGCCGGTGCGGCCCTGATCGGCAACACCTGCCTCTACGGCGCCACCTCCGGCGCGCTGTTCGCGGCCGGTGCGGCCGGCGAGCGGTTCGCGGTGAGGAACTCGGGCGCGACGGCGGTGATCGAGGGCTGCGGCGCCCACGGCTGCGAATACATGACCGGCGGGGTGGTGGTGATCCTCGGCTCGACGGGCTGGAATTTCGGCGCCGGCATGTCCGGGGGCGAGGCCTTCATCCACGATCCCGAGGGAACCGCGCAGGGCCGTCTCAACGCGGCCTCGGTAGTTGCGGGCAAGGTGATGGGCGAGGCCGCCGTGCGCCTGCACGACCTGGTCGCCCGCCACGCCGCCGAAACCCGCTCCCCGATCGCGCTCCGCCTGCTCGAGCGGTGGCCCGAGGCGGTCACCGGGTTCAGCCACATCCTGCCGTTGGCGGAAGAGCGGCTCTCGGTGAGCGTCCGGCGCGCCTGACCGGTCGCGGAAGCCGGCGTTGGCGAAGCTTCCGCCCGTTTCAGCGGGCGGCCGGCGCCTGTTCTCTCGTGGCGGCGTCGGCCTGGCGGCCCGTCCGCGCGAACGCCTCGGCGACCTGAAGCAGGACGGTCCTGTGGGCGGGGGCCATCTTCAGGAAGCAATCCGCCAGCGCCGCCCCGCCCCGGATCGCACCGAGCTCGACCCGCTCGGGCGAGGTCAGGTCGAGGTCCTCCGGCGGAAAGAAGTCCGCCACGGGCCAGCCCAGCGCCCTGGCGGCGCGGACCAGCATGGAAGCCGAGATGCGATTGGCGCCGCGTTCGTATTTCTGGATCTGCTGGAAGCTGAGGTTCATCGCCTGGCCCAGCTCGGTCTGGGACATGCCGCGCTGCAGGCGAGCCGTCCTCAGGCGTTCACCCACAAAGCGGTCGACCGGATCGGTGACGTCGATGGCGCGCGGCATGCAGATCTCCCCCGGGGGAGACCATGGCCGACTCCGCGCCCGTCGGGCAAGAGGCGCCGCGCCGCCGGTCTAGGCCGCCGCCGTCGCCGGCTCGGCCTGCAGCGTCCGTATGTAGGCGCGAAGGCCATGCAGCGCGCCGCGGTCCCGACCGTCGCCGCGACCGTCCGGACCCTGCTGCAACAGGACCTCCAGGACGATGTCCGCTTCGATCGCGGCCCGAGGCTTGTGGTCGAGGATGAAGGCCTCGGCGGCGATGAAGCGATCCCAGATCGCCTCAAGATCCGCATTGTGGTGCTGGCGCCAGAACGCCACGGCTGACTCGAAAGTCCATCTCTGTGACATGGGTTCGCCCTCCTTCAGGACGACGGCCGGCCTCGGCCGCATAGGGGTTGGTGTCAGGAGCGTCGGCGGGAGATAACGGGGGGACGGGCGTAGGGCGCGGTGCGGCACTCCCAGACGCCGAACAGGCCGATCAGCATGAGCTCGACCCACACCACGATGCGGAACGAGACACTGGCCCAGACCTGGACGTCGGGATCGAGGATGGCGACGAGGTAGGTGGCGATCGACAGCAGTTGAACGCCCGCCGCCGCCACCAACCACCACCGCACCGCCGCCAGGCTCAACCAGACCAGGGTTCCGAACAGGCCGACGGCCAGGAGGCCGACGCCCCAGCGCAGGCCGCCGATCTGCCAGCCGTCGACGAGGGGCGTGACCATCATGGCGACCAGGAAGGCGATGGCGGCGATGCGTTCCGCCGATCTCCCCACCCATAGTAGAAGCCCGATGCTGACGAGACTCAGACCGAGGACAGAAAGCTGGGCTGCGCTCATGCTGCGTCCTTGCCCCGGTCAGGCGGCGGTTCGTTCGATCGTCCGGACCTCGGCCAGGGTGTTTTTTCCCTCGAGGGGGCCTTCGAGCCGCCAGCTGATTCCCTGGGCGGAGGCGACGGCGGCCAGTCCTTCGTGCCCTTCGACGACCGCCCCCCGGGCTTCGGCCAGCTGGTTCAGGCTTCGCACCATGTTCAGCAAGGCGGACTGACCGACCTCCGCGGCCAGCCCCGCGTCCGTCCGCCCCTCGATCATGGCCTGGATCAGGGCGCTGGTTTCGACCATCGCCTTGTCGACCGCATGTTCCGCGGTCTGGAGGCGACGGGCGATCCGGACGCCTACGTGTCTGTTTTTCATGGGTGGCTCCTAACGCTCGATGATCAGTCCTGCGTCAGGATGGCGGCGGGCGGCGCGTGCGGCGCCAGGACCCCGACGGCCCCGGACACAACGCTCACGATACCCACCGTGATCAAGGCGGCGACGGCGGCGAAGACGAGAATGAGTCCAAGGCGGAGGCCCGGCCGCGGAGGCCGCGGGAGAAACCAGGCGCCTGCCCCTGTCGGGGTCGTCCTATCCGCGTCGTCGACTGGATCGCCCGGCGCCGGTTGATGCAGCGCCGGGTTGGGCGGGGCGGCCATACCCTCGGGTCCGTATAGCGGATCGCCCGCTAGGCGGCGCAACGCCGCCTTTCGCGACGACACCTCGAGTCGGCGAAGGGCTTCGCGGACGTGCAGGCTGACGGTGTGGTGCGAGATGCCGAGATGCCGTCCGATGTCCTTGTCGGTCATCGTGGCCGAGAGAAGCAAACACTCCAGCTGACGCTCTGTAAGTCGACCCGCCATCACCCCTCCGTGGCGGAGCCTATGTTGGTCAGGGGACGGACGCCAGACGGCATTTCTCGAAACTCGACCGCATCGCGTCCGATCTCGACGCCGGGGCGACGCCCGGGCCGCGCCGGTGGAAGTGGGCGCGGCGGGATGGCCCGGGCGGACCGGGTCGTCGGTCGGCGGCGGTCTGGCGACCCTGGGAACTCAGACCGGCTCAGCCGTCTCGGTCGAGATCGCTTTCATCTGCCTGACGAAGTCGAGCCAATTCTCGTCCTCCATATGGCTCTGGTCCTGTACGACCATCTGGTCGTCGATGAAGAGGTAGGACGGCACGATGTTGTTCGGGTTCAAGCGACGACGGACGTCGGATTTCAGGATGAGCACGTGCGCCTCGAGCGCAGAGCCGCCTACGATCTCCGAGAGGTCGTGAGCATCATCGGCGGGGACAATCCAGAATGTGACCTCGGCGCGGTTCATGCCGGGGAGCATCGCCAGCAGATCCGGGCGCTTGGCGACGCATTGCGGGCAGCCGGCGGACAGAAAGATCAGGGCGGTGTTCCCCCCCGCCAGGCCGGCCGAGGTGAACGAGCCGCCGTCCGCGGCGCGTCGTCCCTCGAAATCAGGCACGACGTCGCCGATCTGAAGCCTGGGGGCGTGCAGCGCCCCTTCGAGGGCCGCGACCCGCGCCGCCAGGCGCAAGACCAGAAACAGGGTCAGCGCCACCGCGAACAGCAGAAAGGCGATCGCGAACTCGAGCACCGTGACGTTCATTCCCGAGTCTGTCCTTTCCTCAACGACGCATCAGGAAGGCGACGTCCGACAGGCGGACGGACAGGAGGGCGGTGATCGCCGCGACGCCGAACATCAGGACGAGCCCGGCGGCCGACAAGGAGGCGACGCGGGCGGGCGGGGCGAAGTAGACCGCGCAGGCCGCGAGCAGACCGGCGCTTCGGGCCAGATCGAAACCCGAAATCCGGTGCGACGAACCCCCGAAGCAGTTGCAGGCGACCCGCGCCCGCCTGGCCAGCACCGTCGAGATCGTGGCCAGGAAGGCGACGAAGAGGGCCGCCGCGATCATCATCGCCGCCCGCGCCACGTCTCCGCCGACCAACAGGAGCGTCGCCACGCCCCCCTCCACGACGATGAGCGCCAGGGTGGCGATCCGGCTCCATGGGCTGGTCAAGCCGAAGATGGCTTCGAGCGTGCCCTGGAAGGCCCGAACGGCGCCCGCCTTGCCGATCGCGGCCGCGAACAGGACCAACATCGCGTAGAAGCGGCAGGCCTCGCCGATATAGGCTGCGGTGTCGTTCATTCGACCGGGCCGGCGTCCCAGGCGGGGGCGAGGCCGGAGGGCTTGCGTCGACGGCTGCGGACGCCCTCCCGCGTCGCGATGATCGCATCGACCCAGTCATCGTCCAGGTCGGCGCGCGCCGCCGCCCCGATCGATTCCCGGATCGATCGGGCGATCTCCCAGGCCGAATCCTCCGTCGACGGGTCCCCCCGTACAGGCAGGCCAAGGGCCGCCAGATCGTCGCGCCTCAGGGCGAAGGTGTGGGAGTGATGTCCGTAGATCAGCCGGTCCACGACCTCGACGTTCCGGGCGTCCTCCGAAGGCGACGCCAGGGCGCGCAGTTCGAGACAGATCTCGCGCGTCTCGAGGCACGATCGATAGAAGGCGGTGAGCGTCGTGGGGAAGATGTTTTCGCACAGGGCGGACATGGCCGCGGCCGGGGCCTCTTCGCCGGGTATTCCGAACCACTGCCGGGCCATCTCGCCGAAAAGGCGGACGTCCTGGGCCGAGATCGCAAGCGGCGCCTCGCCGGAAGTCGGGGAACTCGCCTGGAGCAGCGGATCGACGGGGGAGAACACCGCGACGGGTCCCGCCACGATCTGATGGGCGGCCAGAGCCACGATGGTGCCCGACGACTCGCACCGGTCGGGCACGATGAGAGTCAGGTGGTCGGTGAATTCATGCAGGAGAAGGGCGATCCGCCGGGCCGCGTTGACGACGCCGCCCCGGCAATAGAACAGCACGTCCAGCCGCTCGCTCCGCCCCATCTCGCGCAAGGCGTCGTACAACGACGGCAGCAGGTCGAGCTCGAGGTTGGAGGCGGCGAGAACGAGCACCCGGCTCTGTCTCCGCGCCTCGATCCTCTCGACAGGGGCCCTGATCTTCACGTCCGCTCTTCTTTCTGTATGGCGTCCGAAAGACAACGGGCCGTATGGCCCGTCATGTCCAGGGCCGGCACGAGCTGTTCCACGAACAGAAATTGTCCGACGGGATTGTTCTCGAGAAAGACGTATCGCCCCTCCGGCGTGACGATGAGATCGATCGCGCCGTAGGTCAGACCGTAGCTATGCACGAACTCCAGGCAGCGATGCGAGACCTCCGCCGGCAGAACCTCGGCCTCATAGAGAATCTCCGCCGACATATCCCGGCAGTCGATCATGGTCCTCGGATCGGCCTGTGAGTGAATCCTGGCCGCGAACACGCGGTCTCCAATGACGGTGACGCGCAGTTCGTGGGCCTTGGGCACATTCGGCTGAAAGAAGCTGGGGAGCTCCGCGACCGCGTCGAGCAACGCCTCGTCCTCGTCGGTGATGAGCGTCGTCGAGAGGTGGCCGGCGATCCGGTCCTCGGCCGCGACCTCGTCGGCGGCCAGAATGGGGGACGAGAGCGTCTTGAACACGATGTCGCCGCCGACGGCGTGCCGGAACGCATCGACGTCGGGGCGCCGGTTTGTGATGATCGAGGCGGGGACGTCGAACCCCATCCGGGTCGCGCGCAGCAACTGCTCGCCCTTCCAGCTCGCGGCCCGCACGGCCAACGGATGGCTCATCCAGTAGCACTCCAGCGTGTAGAGCATGCTGAACAGGATGTGCTCCATCTCGCCGTCGGCGAAGGCCTTTTCCTGGGGCGGAAGCTTGCCCGATCTGTAGCTGAAGTCCGCCTTCTTGCGCATCCAGACGGCCCCGATCTCCCCGATCGGCGCCGCGTCACCCGTGGGCAAATGCGTCAGCCCTCCGCTCCAGCGTCCATCGGCGAAGCTCAGGGTGACGTCGAAGTCCTTTGGAAATTCGTCGAGGTTCAGCCTGAAAGGCGCGGTTCCCATCGCGCTCAGCCTGGCCGAAACCAGATCGGCGTGAAGGTCGTAGGAATTGGTGACGATCAGCACGCGTTTCGCCATGCCTGGGGCCTCATAACCGTTTGGCGGGGCTTACGGTCGACGGTTGGCTGATGAAAAACAGGGGCCCCGCGACGGGGCCCCTGCCTGGAGGCTCTGGTTCAGCACCAGTAGCCTTTGTCGAGCGGCGCGGGACGACCGTCCGTGTAGATGCTCTCGCGATACATGCCCTGTTCCGTCGGGTCCGTGCAGCCGGCCACCGCCACGCCGGCGCGCGCCGTCCACTTGCCGTCCGCCACACCACTCCGCTTCTTCTCAGCCAACTTGAACGCGAAGGTTTTCTTTCCGCTTTCCATAACGTGAGACCTTTCGGTAGTTGAAACACGACATGAATGAGCCATGCCGCAGCGGCGATCGACGCCACCGCCGGACGCTACAACGGCGAGAATCAATTACAATAGCTCTTCATGGTTGATCTCGTTTTCGTGGTCCGACCAGGCCATACTCCACGTCCGCGTGTGTCTCGATCCTTGACTGTTCAGAGGGACGCGCGTCGCGACGCACTCGATTCCGGCGATCCTTCATGCCCCTGGACGGCTCCTTGACCGACCCCGGACCCATCGCGAGGCGGCTGCTGTCGCTGTTCTGGCCGCGAGGCGAGCCGATCCTGCGCCTGAGAGTGGTCGCGGCGATCGCCCTGCTCGTCGTGGGCAAGCTCGTCAGCATCGGCGCGCCCCTGGTTTACAAGCAGATCATCGACGCCTTCTCGGTCGAGGCGATCGTGATCGTTCCGGTCGCGCTGATTCTTGCCTACGGCGTCGCCAACATCGCCGCCCAGATGACGGGCGACCTGCGCCAGCTGGTGTTCGTCAGCGTCGCCCAGCGGGCCATCCGGCTGACCGCGCTGGAGGTGTTCCGGCACCTGCACCGGTTGTCGATGCGTTTTCATATCGAGCGCCAGACGGGCGGACTGTCCCGCATCGTCGAACGCGGCACCGCCAGCATCGAGTTTCTGCTGGAACTGGTGCTGTTCAGCATCCTGCCGACGGTTCTGGAACTGGTGCTGGTCTGCGCCATCCTCTGGCGCTTCTACAGCCTGGACTTCGCCCTGGTGACCCTGGCCGGCATCGGGGCCTACGCGGCCTTTACGGCGATCATCACCCGCAGGCAGGTGCATCTGCGCCGCGACATGAACCAGCGCGACGTCGTCGCCAGCGTCAAGGCCACAGACAGCATCCTCAACTACGAGACCGTCAAATACTTCGGCGCCGAACGTCATGAAGCCGACGGCTACGAGACGGCCAAACGCGCCTATGAACGGGCCGCGATCCGCAGCCAGAGCATGCAGTCGCTGCTGACCATCGGCCAGACGGTCATCATCTCGGCGGGGTCCGTCGCCGTGATGCTGATGGCCGGGCGGGGCGTCGTCTCGGGCGCCATGACCGTCGGCGACTTCGTTCTGGTCAACGCCTACCTGCTTCAGCTCTATGCGCCGCTCAACCTGCTCGGAATGGTCTACAGCAGCGTCCGGCAGTCCGTCACCGACATCGAGGCCATGGGCAACTTGCTCCATCAGCCGGTGGAAGTTGAAGACGCGCCCCGGGCGGCCGCTCTGATTGTTCGACGCGGCCACGTCCGTTTCGATCGGGTGTCGTTCGGATACGACCCGCGGCGGCCCATCCTGAAGGATGTGTCGTTCGACATCCCTCCCGGCGGCACGGTGGCGCTGGTCGGTCCGACCGGAGGCGGCAAGTCCACGATCGGGCGCCTTCTATTCCGGTTCTACGACGTCGGGGACGGCTGCATCACGATCGACGGCCAGGACGTCCGCGAGATCACCCAGGAAAGCCTGCGTCGGGTGATCGGCGTGGTGCCGCAGGACACGGTGCTTTTCAACGACACGATCTACTACAACATCGCCTATGGCCGGACCGGCGCGAGCCGGGACGAGGTGGAGCATGCGGCCCGATCGGCCAGCATCCACGACTTCATCCGAAGCCTCCCGGACGGCTACGACAGCCAGGTGGGCGAGCGGGGTCTGAAACTCTCGGGCGGCGAGAAGCAGCGGATCGCGATCGCGCGGGTGATCCTGAAACAACCCTCCATTCTCGTGTTCGACGAAGCGACCAGCGCACTGGACAGCCGGACGGAGCGGGAGATCCAGGCCAGTCTGCGGGCGGTTTCGGCGGAGCGGTCGACGCTGATCATCGCCCACCGCCTCTCCACCATCGTCGACGCCGACGACATCCTGGTGATCGACCACGGGCGTATCGTCGAGCGCGGTCGCCACGAGCATCTGCTGGCCCAGGGCGGCGTTTACGCGGCGATGTGGTCGCGCCAGAAGCGTGAGGCCGCGGCCGGGCGCCTCGACATCGCCCCGGTTCCCTGACCGACCGGCCCGTGGGTTCGACGGTGAGCCATCAACCTTGGCGCACCAGTATTGCCTCCGACGGGTCGGGGAATACGGTCGCCGATCATCTGGACCCTGGTCCGATCCAGGTCCGGGAATCGAGTTGGCGGAAGCGGTGGGATTCGAACCCACGGACGGCTCACACCGTCGCTGGTTTTCAAGACCAGTGCCTTAAACCACTCGGCCACACTTCCATACCGGCGGGCGCCGCCGCTTGCGACACGCCTATGGGGCGGTTTTGGTCCCCATGCCGAACGACCCGCTGACTAAACGAACCGGCTGCAGGCTCCTATTTCGCGGAGCCATCCCTTTCAAGCGCCCAAGGTCAGCAGCTTTCAAGACCGCTGCCTTAAACCACCCGGCCACCTGTCCGTGTCCCGCGAGCGGACCCGCCGCATAGCGCCAAACGCGCCGTTAACCAAAGCGGAAATGTCTTTGGTCATGCTCCTGGCCGTTGAGGACGGGCCATGGCTGCGAAACTGCTCAAGGGACTTCTGCTCGCCGGACTGATGTCGCTGCTGGCCGCCTGCGCCGGCGGGGCGCGGCCGGACGTGGGCGGCGCGCGGGGCGCGGTCCCGGTCGTCACCGATCCGGCCCCGATCGTTTCCGGGACCATGCGCGCCTATCAGATCCGGGGGCGCTGGTATCAGCCGGCGGAACAGCCGGACTATGACGAGACCGGACAGGCCTCCTGGTACGGCGACGCCCATCACGGCCGCCCGACCGCGACCGGCGAGCGCTTCGACATGAACGCCCTGACGGCGGCCCACAAGACCCTGCCGCTGCCGGGCCTGGTCGAGGTCACCAACCTCGCCAACGGCCGCCGCGTCGTGGTCCGGGTCAACGACCGCGGGCCGTTCGTGGACGGGCGCATCATCGACCTGTCGCGCGGGGCGGCCGAGGCGCTGGACCTGCGCTCGGCCGGCGTCGGCGAGGTGCGGGTGCGCTACCTCGGCCGCGCGCCGCGCCTCGGCGGCGGTTCGGTCGTGCAGAACGCAGAGGCGCGACCGTCGCCGCGGCGTGATCCCGTTCCCTACGCACCCGCTCCGGCGCCCACGCCGGTCCCCGTGAATCAGCCGACGACGTCCCCGTCGGCCGGAGCGTCCACCCGCCCCGGCGTCTGGGTCCAGGCGGGGACGTGGTCCGACGCCCGCCAGGCCCGGCGCGCCGCACAACATCTGGGCGGCGGCGCGACCGTCGACGAGGCCCTGCCGGGGCAGTTCCGGGTGCTGGTCGGGCCATGGCCGGATGGGGGCGCGGCCGAGCGCTCCCGGCGCGCGGTGGTCTCGCGGGGGTATCCTGAAGCCACGACGATTTCCGGAGCCTAGAGCGAAATCGGTCGCGGTGGGCGGCGCCCGTCACGTCTCGGATTTCACTCCACATGAAACTGGACCGTTTTTTGGATTCAGGGCGATTCGACCTGTGGCAAAAATGGTCTGGACCCTTGCGAACCGGGCCGGCGCCGCCATTGTGCGCCGGTGACCCAGGGCAGATTCATTACATTCGAGGGCGGCGAGGGGACCGGCAAGTCGACCCAGGTCGCCCGGCTGGTCGAACGGCTGCGCGCCCGGGATCTGGAGGTCGTCCAGACCCGCGAGCCGGGCGGTTCGGACGGCGCCGAGGACATCCGCAACATCGCCCTGAACGGCGACGCCGGACGCTGGTCGCCGATGACCGAGACCCTGCTGATGTTCGCCGCCCGCTCCGATCATCTGGAGCGCACCATCCGCCCCGCGCTGGAGGCGGGCCGCTGGGTCGTCTGCGACCGCTTCGCCGATTCCAGCCGCGCCTACCAGGGCGTCGGCGGCGGGACCCCGGCCGGGTTCATCGAGGCGCTGGACGCCGCCATCGTCGGCCGGACCCAGCCGGACCTGACCCTCGTCTTCGACCTGCCGGTCGAGGTCGGGCTTGAGCGCGCCTTCGGGCGGGGCCTGTTCGAGACCCGGTTCGAGTCCAAGGGGCTCGAATTCCACGAGCGGCTGCGCCGCGGTTTCCGCGACATCGCCGCCGCCCATCCCGAGCGCTGCGTGATCATCGACGCCGAAGGCGATCAGGACACGGTCGCCGCCCGGGTCTGGGCCGCCGTCGGGGCCCGGCTGCTGTGAGCGAGCATCCGCGCGACCGATTCGACCTGATCCCCGACGCCGCGGCCGAGGCCGCCTTCCTCGACGCCTTCGACAAGGGCCGGCTGCACCACGCCTGGCTGCTCTGCGGGGTCGAGGGCTCGGGCAAGTCGACCTTCGCCTACCGCGCCGCCCGCCGGCTGCTGGGCGCCGCCCCGGATCCCTCGCGCGGCCTGCTGGGGACCCGTCCCGACGATCCGGTGGCCCGGCTGATCACGGCCCAGTCCCATCCCGATCTGCTCGTGCTGGAACGCGCCGTCGAGGGCGGCAAGACGAAGAAGTCCATCTCGGTCGACCAGGCCCGCGACCTGCCGGAGTTCTTCTCCAAGAGCCCGTCGCAGGCCCGCTACCGGGTTGCCATCATCGACGCCGCCGACGACCTGAATCTCAACGCTGCCAACGCCTTGCTGAAGGTTCTTGAGGAGCCGCCGGAGCGGGGTGTGCTGTTCCTCGTCACCCACGCGCCCGGCCGGCTGCTGGCCACCATCCGCTCGCGTTGCCGCCGGCTGGCCTTCCCGGTCTGGCCGCCGCATGCCCTGGAAGACCTGGTCCGAAACCGCACCGGCGTCCCCTCGGCCGAGGCCGCCCGCATCGCCGGCATGGCCGCCGGCTCGCCCGGGCAGGCGCTGGCCCTGGCCTCCGGCGCCACGCTCGAGGCCGACCAGCTGGCCCAGGCCTGGGTGTCCGCCTCCACCGTGGACCGGGCCGAGGCCATGGCCGTCGCCGACAGGTTCCGCGGTCCCGAAGGGCAGGAGCGGTTCGAGACCCTGATGGACCGGCTGATCGCCGCCGTGAAGGTCCGCGCGCTCGAGGAAGGCAAGTCGGGGGCCCGCTGGGCCGAACTGTGGGAACGGCTGTCCGAGCTGCCCGACCGCACCGCCGCCATCAATCTCGACCGCGCCGACGTGCTGGCCGGGGCGCTCGCCGACCTGCAGCGGACCAAGGCCCGCGCCTGATGCTGATCGACAGCCACGTCAACCTGCACGCCCCCCAGTTCGACGAGGACCGCGACGCCGTCATCGCCCGCGCCCGCGCCGCCGGCGTCGGGCTGATGGTCGAGATCTCCGACAGGCTGTCGACCTTCGAGGCCACCCACGCCCTCGCCATGGCCCACGACGACATCTGGGCCACGGTCGGCGTCCATCCGCACGAGGCGAAGGATTACGCCGACCTGACCGCCGACCGGCTGGTCGAGCTGGCCGGCCGCCCCCGCGTCATCGGCATCGGCGAATGCGGCCTCGACTTCCACTACGACCTCAGCCCGCGCGACACCCAGGCGGCGGTGTTCCGCCAGCATATCGAGGCGGGCCGCCGCACCGGCCTGCCGCTGGTCGTCCACACGCGCGAGGCCGACGCCGTCATGGCCGACATCCTGACGGAAGAGCAGGCGAGGGGACCGTTCCGCTTCTTGATGCACTGCTATACCAGCGGCCCGGAACTGGCGGAAAAGGTTGCGGAACTCGGGGCATGGTTCTCGGTCTCCGGCATCGCCACCTTCAAGGCCGCGGCCGAGGTGCGCGAGATCATCGCCGCCATGCCCGCCGACCGGATCATCATCGAGACGGACTGTCCCTACCTCGCGCCCGTCCCGCACCGGGGCCGGCGCAACGAGCCGGCCTACATCGGCCACGTCCTCGACAAGCTGGCGGAGATCCGCGGCTGGTCGCGCGACGAGGCCGAGGCGCGCACCACGGACGCGTTCTTCGCCCTGTTCGACCGTATCCCGAGGCCGCCAGAAACCAAGGACGCGGCATGACCGGCGAACTGGAGGTCGTCATCCTCGGCTGCGGCTCGTCCGGCGGGGTGCCCCGCGGCGACGGCGACTGGGGCGCCTGCGATCCGGCCGAACCCAGGAACGCCCGCACCCGCTGCTCGCTGCTGGTCCGCCGTCACGGCCCGGAGGGCCTCACCAGCGTCCTGATCGACACCTCGCCCGATCTGCGCGCCCAGATGCTGGCGGCCGGGGTCAAACACGTCGACGCCGTCCTCTACACCCACGACCACGCCGACCAGACCCACGGCGTTGACGACCTGCGCGTCTTCGCCATGCGCGCCCGCCGCCGCATCCCGGCCTTCATGGACGCCGCCACCCACGCCGCCCTGCACGGCCGCTTTCGCTACATCTTCGACAGCGTCGAAGGCTATCCCGCCATCCTCGACGCCCGGCCGCTGCCGCCGCACGGCCAGCCCTGGTCCGTCGACGGCCCCGGCGGCCCCGTGCCCATCGTCACCTTCGACCAGGCCCACGGTCCGATCCGCTCGGTCGGCTATCGCATCGGCCCCGTGGCCTACTCCAGCGACGTCTCCGATCTCGACGAGGCGGCCATCGAGGCCGTCCGCGGCTGCGACCTGTGGATCGTCGACGCCCTGCGCTGGACGCCCCACCCGACCCACGCCCACGTCGAAAAGACCCTCGACTGGATCGCCCGCGCCGGGGTGAAGCGGGCGGTGCTCACCAACCTGCATATCGATCTGGATTACAACGCCTTGTCGGCGGCGGTTCCAGCGAACGTCGAGGTGGCGTTCGATGGCTGGACGGGGCGTCTAGCGCTGTAGCAGCCGTGCGGCGTCAGCCGCAAAATAGCTCAGCACCCCCGCCGCGCCCGCGCGCTTGAACGCGTGCAGGCTCTCTAGGATGGCCCGGTCCTCGTCCAGCCAGCCGTTGGCCATGGCCGCCCGCATCATCGAATACTCGCCCGACACCTGGTAGGCGAAGGTCGGCACCCGGAAGGTCTCGGACACCCGCCGGACGATGTCGAGGTACAGCATCCCCGGCTTGACCATCACCGCGTCCGCGCCCTCGGCGATGTCCATCGCCACCTCGCGCAGCGCCTCGTCGGAGTTGGCGTAGTCCATCTGGTAGGTTTTCTTGTCGCCGGTCAGCTGCCTCGCCGATCCCACCGCGTCGCGATACGGCCCGTAGAAGGCCGAGGCGTATTTGGCCGCATAGGACAGGATCATCACGTCGTGCAGGCCGTTGGCCTCCAGCGCCTCGCGGATCGCCTGCACCCGGCCGTCCATCATGTCCGAGGGGCCGACGATGTCCGCCCCGGCGTGGGCGTGGATGAAGGCCTGTTCGGCCAGCCGCTCCAGCGTCGCGTCGTTGACGATGCGGCCGTTCTCCAGCACCCCGTCGTGGCCGTGGTCGGTGTAGCAGTCCAGCGCCACGTCGGTCATGACCCCGATCTCCGGCGCCGCGTCCTTGATGGCCTTGATGCACTCCGGGATCAGCCCGTCCGGGTCGGTCGCGCCGGTGCCGACGCCGTCCTTGATCGCCCCGTCGACATTCGGAAACAGCGCCACCGCCGGAATGCCCAGATCGCGCGCCTCGACCGCCGCCGCCGCCGCCGCCTTCGGGCTCAGCCGGAACACGCCCGGCATCGAGGCGACCGCCACGCGCTCATCCGCCCCGTCGTGCACGATCAGCGGCCAGACCAGGTCCGCCGGCGTCAGCGTCGTCTCGGCCACCAGCCGCCGCACCCAGGGCGCGCTGCGCAGCCGGCGGGGGCGGGCGTAGGGAAAGGCGGCGGGGGCGAACGGCTGGGTCATGGCCGCGCTTATAGACGAAGCCTCGCCGCCGGGGGGAGGGTTCAGTTTGTCGCCGGTTCGGATAGAAGCGCTGCATCGATTCAGGAAACGCCCCATGGACTTCGCCCTCACCGACGACCAGCGCGCCATCCAGGACGCCGCCCGGGCCTTCGCCGACGCCGAACTGGCCCCGCACAGCGCCGAGTGGGACGAGACCAAACACTTCCCCGTCGACGTGATGAAGCACGCCGCCGAGATGGGCTTCTGCGGCATCTACACCGGCGAGGAGCACGGCGGCATGGCCCTGGGCCGGGTCGAGGCCGCGCTGATCTTCGAGGAGCTGTCGCGCGGCGACGTCTCCACCGCCGCCTTCATCTCGATCCACAACATGGCCACCTGGATGATCGACCGGTTCGGCTCCGACGACCTGCGCGCCCGCTACGTGCCGCGCCTCGTCTCGATGGAGCTGATCGCCAGCTACTGCCTGACCGAGCCGGGCTCCGGCTCCGACGCCGCCGGCCTGCGCACCACGGCGAAGCTGGACGGCGACCATTACGTCCTCAACGGCTCGAAAGCCTTCATCTCCGGCGCCGGAACCTCGGACGTCTATGTCGTCATGGCCCGCACCGGCGCGGACGGCCCCAAGGGCATCTCCACCTTCGTCGTCGAGAAGGATACGCCCGGCCTCAGTTTTGGGGCCCAGGAGAGGAAGATGGGCTGGAATTCCCAGCCCACCGCCATCGTCGCCTTCGACGACTGCCGCATCCCCGCCGCCAACCTGCTGGGCAAGGAGGGCGACGGCTTCCGCTACGCCATGATGGGCCTCGACGGCGGTCGGCTGAACATCGCCGCCTGTTCGCTGGGCGGCGCCCGGCTGGCGCTCGAAACCACCCTCGACTACGTCGCCTCGCGCAAGCAGTTCGGCAAGCCGATCGCCGACTTCCAGAACACCCAGTTCAAGCTCGCCGACATGGCCACCCAGCTGGAGGCCGCCCGCCTGCTGGTCCTGCGCGGCGCCTGGGCCCTCGACACCCGCCATCCCGAGGCGACCAAATGGTGCGCCATGGCCAAGCGCTTCGCCACCGACGCCTGTTTCCAGATCGCCGACGAGGCCCTGCAGCTGCACGGCGGCTACGGCTACCTCAAGGACTACCCCCTGGAGCGCATCGTCCGCGACCTGCGCGTCCACCGCATCCTCGAGGGCACCAACGAGATCATGCGCGTGATCACGGCGCGGGAGATGATGCGGCAGTAGGGGGTGACGCCTTCCGCCTGACTTGTCATGGTCATGGCGGGAGGATCTCATCATGAAACGGATCGCAGCCTCGGCCGTCATCGGCCTTTTCCTGTGCGCGACGCCCGCGCTTGCCCAGGACGCGTCGAACTACGTCGGAGTCGATGAGATCATCGTCACCGGCTCGCGCGCCATTGAATGGGACCCCGACGACATCCCGGTGATCCAGCTGGAGCGGCGGGCCGACAATCTGATCGTGGCCGTGCGGGTCGTGAACGACACCCGCGACGCGCCGGGCCGCCGCGACGAGATCACCCGGACCCTTCGCGCCATGGCGCGCGCCGCCGCCGGGCGCGCCGACATCGACCTCAGCATCGAGGACGACGGCACGCTGGTGCCGCTGACCGAAGACATGGTCTCGACCCTGACGCTGGGCATGGATCCAGGCCGCAGCGACACCAGCGTGGCCAGCCTGGTCGTCAAGACGCCGATCCGCGAGAACGACACCCTCGACGCCGCCTCGGAACGGATCGAGGCATTCGTCGACGGCGTCGCGCCCGTCGGCCGCTCGCTGTCCGACATCAGCGGCGACTGGCAACTGTCCGTGGTCAATCCGGCCCAGTATCGCGCGCCGATTCTCGCCGCCATCGCCGCCGACGCCCGCACGACCGCGGCGACCTTCGGGGATGGATACGCGGTGCAGGTCGACGGGATGTCGAACCGCGTCACATGGCGACAGTCGGGCCCGCTCGAGCTGGCCCTGTTCATTCCCTACGACATGACGGTGACGCCGGCGCGCTGAAGGCTGGACGGCTCCTCTCCGCCCTTCTAGAGCGGCGCCATGACCGAACCCGAAGTCCTCGTCCGCGTCTCCTCCGGCGTCGGCCGCCTCACCCTGAACCGACCCAGGGCCCTGCACGCGCTGAACCGCGCCATGTGCGAGACGATGATCGAGGCGCTGCTGGCGTGGCGGACCGACGACGCCGTCAAATCCATACTCATCGACCACGAAGGCGAACGCGGCTTCTGCGCCGGCGGCGACATCCGCATGATCGCCGGGAGCGGGGCAGGGGATGCCTCGGAGGCGAAGGCCTTCTTCGACACCGAATACAAGCTCAACCACCTGCTGTTCGACTATCCGAAGCCGGTCACCGCCCTGGTCGACGGCATCGTCATGGGCGGCGGCGTAGGCATCTCCGAGCCGGCCGTGGTCCGCATCGCCACCGAACGCACCACCTACGCCATGCCCGAGACCGGCATCGGCCTGTTCCCCGACGTCGGCGGCGGCTGGTTCCTGCCGCGCCTGCCCGGCCAGACCGGCGTCTGGCTGGCCCTGACCGGGGCCCGGCTCAAGGCGGCGGACACGGTCTTCCTCGGCATCCACACCCACTACCTGTCGTCCGACGCCCTGGACGCCTTCCGCGCCATCCTCGCCGCCGACCCGGCCCACCCGGTCGACGTCGCCGACGGGCTGGAGACCGACGCCGGCGAGCCTCCGATCGAGCCTCACCTTCCGGCCATCGACCGCCTGTTCGCCTTCGACACGGTCGAGGAAATCTTCGCCGCCCTCGAGGCCGACGGTTCCGACTGGGCCCTGGCCCAGCTGGCCACGTTCGGGACCAAGTCACCCCAGTCCCTCAAGGTCACCCTGCGCCAGCTCCGCACCGGCGCGGCCCTCGGCTCCTTCGCCGAAAACATGGCCATGGAATACCGCCTCGGCGGCCGCGTGGTCCGCACCCCCGACTTCCAGGAAGGCGTCCGGGCGGTGATCGTCGACAAGGACAACGCCCCGAAATGGTCGCCGGCCGATCTCACCGGCGTGTCGGATGCCGAACTGGACCGCCTGTTCGCCCCGCTGCCGGAAGGCGAGGAGTGGACGCCGCTTCCCTGACCCGTCTCCCCTCCAGCGCCGTCATCCTCGGGCTTGACCCGAGGATCAGACCGTCCGGTGCTCCGTCGAGGCCGATGCGGTCCCGCTCGTTGAGCCTTCCCCGACGCACAGCCCGGCCCAGCCTCTGATCCTCGGGTCGAGCCCGAGGATGACGGTAAGAGGTGAGCGGCAGCGCAGAACCGGATCGCAAACCCCTTGCATCACGCCCCGTTCCGGAGCTTGGCTGTCGCCGCTGGTTCAGGAGACGATCATGCTCAAACGGTCCGTTTTCGCCCTCGCCGCCGCGCTGGCGCTCACCGCCTGCGGCTCCGACCCGTACGCCGGCCGCGAGGACCGGATGGCGGAGCGCACCTACGGGACGATGCGGCTGGCCGACCTGCACCGCGCCGCCATCGGCGATCCGCTGCGCCCCGCCGACGAGGTCGCCCGCGACCCATTGCGCCACCCCGACCGCATGCTGGCCTTCGCCATGATCGAGCCGGGCGACAAGGTCGCCGACATCCGCCCCGGCGCCGGCTATTTCACCCGTCTGTTCGCCCGCGTCGTCGGCGAGACCGGCAAGGTCTACGCCTTCGTGCCCAACCGCACCGCCGAGCGCGAGAACCCGCGCGCTGACGCCCTGGTCGCGGCCTACCCCAACGTGGTCCGGGTCAACGGCGACCTCAACACCATGAGCTTCCCGGAGCCGCTCGACGTCGTCTGGATGAGCCAGGAATATCACGACTTCCACATCCCGGCCTTCAACACCGATGTGGCGACCATGAACCGCGCCATCTTCGCGGCGCTCAGGCCCGGCGGCTATTTCGTCGTCGTCGACCATTCCGGCCGCCCCGGCACGGGCCACACCGAGGTCCAGACCCTGCACCGCATCGAGGGCGCGTCCCTGCGCGCCGAGGTCGAGGCGGCGGGCTTCGTCTTCGACGGCGAATCCTCGGCGCTCGTGAACCCGGCCGACGATCGCACCGTCAACGTCTTCGACGAGGCCATCCGCGGCCGCACCGACCAGTTCGTTTACCGTTTCCGCAAGCCGGGCTAAGGCCTCGTTTCGACAGGAGAATTGTCATGCGTCGTTCTCTACTCCTCGCCGCCTCGGCGCTCGTCGCCATCTCGACTACCGCCTTCGCCCCCGCGCCCTTGCCGCTTCAGGAGCCGTCCGCTTACGCCGCCGCCCTGGCTGATCCGGTCCGCCCGGCCGAAGACCGCGCCCGCGACGAGGCCCGCCATACGGCCGAGACGCTCGCCTTCGCCCGGGTCGCGCCGGGTCACAAGATCGCCGACATGATCATCGGCGGCGGCTATTTCACCCGCGTCTTCTCGGCCGCCGCCGGACCGGAGGGTCATGTCACCGCCTGGCAGCCCGCCGAATTCATCGGCTTCCAGGCCAGCTATGGCGAGAGCCTGAACGCCGTCGACGCCCTGCCCAATGTCGACGCCATCCGCTCGCCGATCGGCGCGCCGGAATTCCCGGCGGGCCTCGACCTGGTCTTCACCGCCCAGAACTACCACGACCTGCATCTGGCGCCGTTCCCGGCCGACACCGCCGCGAAGGTCAACGCCGCCGTGTTCCGGGCGCTGAAGCCCGGCGGGCTCTATGTCATCATCGACCACCACGCCGTCGCCGGTTCCGATCTCGCCGCCGCCGACAGCCTGCACCGCATCGACATCGAGGCGGTCAAACGCGAGGTGGCCGCCGCCGGCTTCGTGCTCGAGGCCGAAAGCGATCTGCTGGCGGACCCCGCGGACCCGCGCACCGCCAGCGTCTTCGACCCCTCCATCCGCGGCAAGACCAGCCAGTTCATGCTGCGGTTCCGCAAGCCGGCGTAGGGAACCTCGCAGCGGTGGGAGATGGCGGCCCGGACCGGCTGGCGAACAGCTCGCCGCGAACATCCCCCTCATCCGGCCCTGACGGGCCACCCGTCATCGGATCGCATGCGATCCTCTTCCACCCCCAAGGGGAGAAGGAAGCCGCGCGATCAGCCCATGACGCTGTGCTGACAATCCGGGAATCTATAGTCGGGTTCAGCGGGTGAATATCCAGCACGATCAACGACATCACCTGTCGCCAAACCCCGTCTCCTGCGCACAGCTGGAGCCGGGCGCATACTTTGCCCATCCCGTCGAC
>NZ_DASPMQ010000057.1:0-39055 GCF_035626975.1 Brevundimonas sp. | reverse complement strand
CCGAGAAGGGCCGGCAATCGACGGGCGGGTGGAAAACGGCCACGCGGGGCGGTCACCTCGTCGAAACGGTAAAACACATTCAGCACCGGGCGAGGCCCGGCCGCCCCGCACCCTCCCCACACCGCTTCGCAGGAAGCGGCGCCGACCCTTGCCTGTGACGGTGTTGACTAACCCCGTCCTCCGTCCGACAAGGCCTGACCCTTTTTCAAGCGGTCCCGACGCTCTCCGGCGCCGGGGCCGTCTCGCTTTTGGAGGCCTGCCCCGTGTCCACTGAACATCTGATGGGTGTCTACAACCGCGCGCCGCTGGAGGTGGATCGTGGTCAGGGCGCGCGTCTGTGGGCCAAGGACGGCACGGAATACCTCGACTGCGTCATGGGCATCTCGACCAACGCCCTCGGCCACGCCCATCCGGTGCTGGTCCAGGCGGTCAAGGACCAGGCCGAAAAGCTCTGGCACGTCTCCAACATCTTCAAGATTCCCGGCCAGGAAGCGCTGGCCGACGCCCTGTGCGAGAAGAGCTTCGCCGACGTGGTCTTCTTCACCAACTCGGGCACCGAGGCGGTCGAGTGCGCCCTGAAGACGGCGCGGAAATACCACTCGGCCAAGGGCCAGCCCGAGCGGATCGACATCTACGGCTTCGACGGCTCGTTCCACGGCCGCACCTACGGCGCCATCAACGCCGCCGCCAACCCCAGCTACACCAACGGCTTCGGCCCGCCGATGGAGGGCTTCCACCAGCTGGTCTGGGGTGACCGCGAGGCGCTGGAGGCGGCGTTCCGCAGCCCGACCACCGCCGCCGTCATCCTCGAACCCGTGCAGGGCGAGGGCGGCTGCCGCGCCGCGCCGGACGAGGATCTGCGCTGGATGCGTCAGATGGCCGACGACAACGGCGTGCTGATCATCTTCGACGAGGTCCAGTGCGGCATGGGCCGGACCGGAAAGCTGTGGGCCCACGAATGGGCCGGCATGACGCCCGACATCATGGCCATCGCCAAGGCGCTGGGCGGCGGCTTCCCCATCGGCGCCTGCCTGGCCACGAAGGAAGCGGCCACGGGCATGACCGTCGGCGTGCACGGCTCGACCTTCGGCGGCAATCCGCTGGCCATGGCCGTCGGCCAGGCCGCCTTCGCGGAGATCTCGAAGCCCGCCACCCTGGCCCACGTCAACGAGATCGCCGGCTATCTGAAGCAGCAGCTGCACGGCCTCGCCCAGCGTTTCCCCGACATCATCGTCGACGTGCGCGGCAAGGGCCTGCTGATCGGGGTCAAACTGGTCCCCAACAACCGCGAATTCATGGGCTGGGCCCGCGACGCGCAGCAGCTGCTGGTCGCCGGCGGCGGCGACAACTGCGTCCGCATCCTGCCCCCGCTCAACCTGACCCTCGAAGAGGCGCGCGAGGCGGTCGAACGCTTCGAACGCACCTGCGAGGTCGCGCGCGGCAAGATCGCGGCCTGATAGGCCGGCCTGATAGATCGGAGGGACCGATGGTCCGCCACTTCCTCGACCTGTACCGCCTCGAAGCCGAAGAGCTTCGCGCCATCCTCGACGACGCCCACGCCCGCAAACGGGCGCGCGAGGGCTGGCCGCGGGGCCGCGTCGACGCCGACGCCCCGGCGAGGGACCGCGTCCTGGCCATGGTGTTCGAGAAGAACTCGACCCGCACCCGCTTCAGCTTCGACGCCGCCATCCGCCAGCTGGGCGGGGCCTCGATCATCGCCAACGCCGGCGACATGCAGCTGGGCCGCGGCGAGCCGGTCGAGGACACCGCCCGGGTCCTGTCGCGCATGGTCGATGCGGTGATGATCCGCGCCAACGACCACGAGGACGTCGAGCGCTTCGCCCGCGTCGCCACGGTGCCGGTGATCAACGGCCTGACCGACCGCTCGCACCCGTGCCAGATTCTCGCCGACATCATGACCATCGAGGAGGCCCGCGGTCCGATCGCCGGCAAGACCATCGCCTGGGTCGGCGACGGCAACAATGTCTGCCACAGCTTCATGCACGCGGCCCCGAAGCTGGGCTTCCACCTCAACGTCGCCTGTCCGGCCGACTACCACCCGGACCTGCACGACCTCGCCAAGGGCGGAAACCACGTCACCCTGACCGGCGATCCGCACGAGGCGGTGCGCGGCGCCGACGTGGTGGTCACCGACACCTGGGTGTCGATGGGCGACCAGGATTACGAGGCCCGGCTCGAGGCCTTCGAGGGTTACGGCGTCGATGACGCCCTGATGAACGCCGCCGCCGGCGACGCAGTCTTCCTGCACTGCTTGCCGGCCCACCGCGGCGAGGAGGTCACCGACGCGGTCATCGACGGCCCCCGTTCCCTTGTCTGGGACGAGGCCGAGAACCGTATCCACGCCCAGAAGGCCGTGCTGGCGTGGTGTTTCGCGGGCTGACGCCTTCGCCGGTCCCGGGCGCCGCGACGTCAGTGGAACCGGACGTCCGCCACCCCGCCCTCGTCCGGAAGCCGCTTCGTCAGCCGGGCCTTCGCGATCTCGTGGAAGAACCGGATCGGCCCCTTCTTCGAGACCCAGATGCGTCCGTCCTCGGGGTCGAAGCGCAGCAGGGTCAGGTGCGCGTCGTCCTTGCCGTCCGGATACCAGGCCGCCACGACGGAGTTCCAGTAGCGGTCGATCTTCTCCCGGTCGTGCGAGACCGACAGCGTGCCGTGGATCGAGGCCCAGACCTCCTGGTCTTTCGCCGAACTGTAGTCGAACCGGGCCGGCTGGTCGGGCAACGCCGCGTCCCGCGCCAGGTCGGTGTCGTCGCGGGTGAAGAACCAGATCGCCCCGCTGTCCTCGTCGCGGAAGGCGGTCATCGGCTGGCTGTGATAGCCGGGCTGGTCGAGGCCCAGCATGCCGACGGCGTGCTGGCCGAGATGGTCCCAGAACTCTTCCTCGGCCTCGGCGGCGGTCAGAACCCTGTCCGTCTGTCGCGTCTCCTGATCTTTCGGGGCTGGATCAGGAATGGCTCCGGCGAGGCGGCGGTTCCCTAATAGGGCCGCTGCGGCATGCCGAGCAGGACCGCCAGGTGGACGAGCAGCAGGAATACGACGGCGCCGGCCAGGATCATGACCAGCCGCCACGGGATCATCCGGACGCCGAGATGCGGCTGTGAGGGGCGCGACCCCCGCCAGCCGGCGAAGACGGCCAGGGCCAGGACGGCGACGGTCAGGGCGAGGGTCAGGGGCAGGCTCATCGCCGCCAAGTGGCCCGTGCGGCGCGCGCGCGCAAGCGTCGACGGGCGATCCCGGTGCAACCCTCGCTTTTGCGCTGACGGATCGGAGTTCTTTCCGAAGCGTTAATCTTCACCAGTCGTTAACGGATCGAAAGCGAGACTCCCAAGCAGGGTAAGGGCTTTCCACAGGAAGATGGGTCAAACCCTACATCTTGGGGTTAACCACGCGTTTACACCCCTGATCTGGATGGGTAGCGTCGAGTCACAAGGTCGGGAGGCGAATCAGTGAGCGCAGCCGCGCCGTGGAGCGTAAAGGGCATCGAGCCCAAGGCGCGCGAGATCGCCAAGGACCTCGCCCGCCGCTCCGGCATGACGCTGGGCGAGTGGCTGAACACCATGATCATGGAAGACGGCGGCGAGGAGGAGGGCGTGGTGCCCCTGCCGCGCCGGTCGCACGCGGCCGACAGCTATGAGCGCCGGTCGCGCAGCCGCCGCGTCGACGACGCCTATGGAGCCGCCGAAGAGCCGTGGCAGCGGCTGAGCGCCTCCATCGACACCATCGCGGCGCAGCTGGAGGCGGCCGAGCGTCGCTCGACCGTGGCCATCCAGGGCGTCGACCAGGCGGTTGCCGGCCTCGTCCGTCGTCTCGAGAGCCAGGACGAGGCGGGCCGGGCCTATGGCCGGCGCATCGACGACATCGCCGAGGACCTGCGCGACGGTCATCGCCGGCTGCGCAAGTTCGAACAGGAAATCGGCCCCAAGACCGCCGAGACTCTCGGCAAGGTCGAGGCCTCGCTGGGAGCGTTGGCCGGGCGGCTCTACGACATCGAGGAGCGCCAGCGCGGCAGCGTCAACGAACTGCGCCAGCGGATGGACGCGGTCGAGAAGGTCGCCGGTCCGGGCGCGGGCGCCGAACTGCTGGCCCAGGTCGGCCAGCGGCTGGACCAGGCCCAGAGCCGCACCACCGAGGCCCTGCGCGGCCTGGAACGGTCCTTCGCCGGTCTGGACCAGCGGCTGCGCGCCGCCGAGTCCCGTGTCGAACCGGAAGGCGTCCGCGAGGCCGCCCGCTTCGAAAAGCTGGCCGAGACCCTCAGCCGTCAGGTCGAGGCCAATCGCGCCGAGCTGATGCGCCGGATGGACACGGCCGAGAGTGAAGGCCGGATGGACCGCATCGAGCGCGCCCTCCTGTCGATCGGCGAACAGGTCAAGGCGTCCGAGGAGCGCTCGGCCAAGGCGGTGGAGGCCATGGGCCGCGAGGTCCTGCGCATCGCCCAGAACCTCAACAACCGCGTTGGCCAGATCGAGGCCGACGCCCCCGTGCGTCTGGAGCAGCTGGGCGAGACCCTGACCCGCAAGGTCGAGGCCGACATGGGCCGCTTCGCCCAGGGTCTGGAGCAGCGGCTGGTCGCCGCGGACGATCGCCACGCGCTCGCGCTCGAAAAGCTGGGCGGAGAGATCACCCGCATCTCCGACCGCCTGAGCGAGCGGATCGCCCTGTCCGAGCGCCGTTCGCAGCAGGCGCTGGAAGACATCAGCCGCCGTCTGGCGGACAGTTCGACCCGGATCGAGCAGCGCTACGATCGCGCCTCCGGCGAACTGGCCGAGCGCATGCGGCTGTCGGAGGAGCGCACCGCCGCCCTGATCGCCGAGACCCGGGAGACCATGGGGCGCCGCGCCGCGCCGGCCGCGCCTGCCGCGCCCGCCGAACCGGCCCAGCCGGACTGGCGCGCCGCCGCCTTCCCGGAGGCCGCCTTCCCCGAGGCGCCGTTCGCCGACGGTTTCGACGATCCGGTCTTCGCCGAGCAGCAGGCCTGGTCCGCCGATCTGGCTCCGCCCCCCGAGCCTGAACCTCCGGCCCGGGCCGGTCATCAGGTTCTGACCGCCGACACCGTCTTCGACGCCGTGATGCGCGGGCCCGCCGCCGACGCCGCGCCGTCGGCGCCGTTCGGCAGCCGCGCGCCGGAGCCTTCGCTGGCCGACGAGGTCGGGCCGGCGCCGCATGTCCCGGCCTTCACGCCTTCGCCGGCCCCCGCCGCGGCGCAGGCTCCGTTCGGCCAGGGCTTCGGCGGCGCCGACGTGTCCGATGCGCTGGCGGCGACGGCGCCTCGACCATTGGACGTCGGCCACGAGGACTTCGACGGGGAGACCGACTTCGTCGATCCGCGGGCGCTGCGCGCCGCGGCGGCCCAAGGCCGCGCTTCATCGACCCGCCAGGCCATCGACGCCGCCCGGGCCGCCATGTCGACGCCGGAAGAGCCGGCCGCCCGCTCCGGCTTCGGCCTGAAACGCGGCGGCAAGTCCATGCTGCAGGAGCGGCTGGACAAGCAGGCGGCCAAGGGCGGCGACACGGTCCGCAAGGCCCTGGGCGCGTCCGCGGTGGCCGTGCTGCTGACCGCCGGTGGCGCCTACGCCTTCGGCGAGTTGACCGGCGCCGGCCTGAACATTCCCGGCCTGGGCGGAATCGGAGGGGACAATGAGGTCCAGCCGATCGCGGCCCTGGCCGCGACCCCCGTCGAGGCGACGGCGCAAGACGGCGACCGGGGCGCCGACCTGTATCGGCGGGCGGTCGAACTGCTCGACGCCGACGATGCGACCGGCGTCGACGTGCTGAAACAGGCGGCCGACCTCGGCCACGCGCCCGCGCAACTGCATCTGGCCGGCCTCTACCAGGAGGGCGCCGCGGGTCTGGCGGCCAGCCCGCGCGAGGCGCGGGTGTGGGCGCGGCGGGCGGCCGACAGCGGCGACGCGCGCGGCATGCACGCCTACGGCATGTACCTGTTCGACGGCGTCGGCGGCGCCCAGGATCCCGCCGGGGCGCTGGGCTGGCTGCGCAAGGCGGCGGAGAGCGGTCTGGTCGACAGCCAGTTCAACGTCGCCAAATTGTACGAGACCGGCGACCAGGGCATCCAGCCGAACCTCGCCGAAGCCTACAAATGGTACCTGATCGCGGCGCGGGCCGGCGACACCGACGCCCAGACGGCGGTCGAGCGTCTGCGCGGGGACCTGCCTGCCTCGGCGCGGAGCTCCGCGCGGGCCGAGGCCGAGGCCTTCCAGGTCGAGCCGCTCGCCTGACGCGGGGTCCGTCCCGCCCTTATCTGGCGCATACGGTGGCGGTGGCCGCGGCATGCGTCTAGGAAACTCTCACCGTCGCCTTTCCGGCGCCTAGCCTCTGTTCCAGCCGAAGGCGCGTCCTTTGGATATCTATCTGCCGATCGCCGAGGTTTCGGTGAACTGGCCGCTCCTGGTTCTGCTGGGAGCGACGGTTGGATTCGTGTCCGGCCTGTTCGGCATCGGGGGCGGCTTCCTGATGGCCCCGATCCTGATCTTCCTCGGCATCCCCCCGGCGGTCGCGGTGGCCAGCCAGGCCAGCCACGTCGTGGCCTCCTCGACCTCCGGCGTGATCAGCTACACCAGCCAGAAGGCGGTCGACTACCGCATCGGCGGGGTCATGGCGGCCGGCGGCGTTCTCGGCGCCCTCCTCGGCGTCGAGCTGTTCCGCTACCTGCGCCTGCTGGGTCAGGCCGACCTCGCCGTGGCCCTGTCCTATCTGCTGTTCCTCGGCGCCATCGGCACGTTGATGCTCTACGAGAGCCTCGGCCAGATCCTGCGCCGGGTGCGGGGCGAGGTCGTGCCGCACAAGGAACGCCGCCGCCCGCTGTGGCTGTACGGCCTGCCGCTGCGGATGCGCTTCCCGCGCTCCGGCCTCTACATCAGCGCCATCCCGCCGTTCGCCCTCGGGACCTTCGCCGGCGTGCTGTCGGCGATCATGGGCGTGGGGGGCGGCTTCATCCTCGTCCCCGCCATGCTCTATGTGCTGCGGATGAAGGCCAGCGTGGTGGTCGGCACCAGCCTGTTCCAGATCATCATCACCACCGCCACGACCACCATCCTGCAGGCGGGCCGCAACCAGACGGTCGACATCGTCCTGTCGACCATCCTGCTGCTCGGCGGCGTGGTCGGGGCCCAGTACGGGGCCCGGTGGTCCGGACGGTTCCGGCCCGACGTCCTGCGGGCGCTTCTCGCCCTGATCGTCCTGCTGGTCGGCATCTACATGGGGCTGGAGATGTTCGTGCGTCCGTCGGACCTGTTCGCCTTCGCGCCCGGGGTGGCGAAATGATCGCCGCCCTGCCGCCTCCGCCGCCGGCCATCGTGGCCCCCGCGCCCGAACGATCGACGGCGACCACGGGACAGGTTCGCGTCGCCGCCTCGATGACGGAGGCCCGGGTCATGGTCGACTCCAGCTTCCGCGGCGCCTCGATCGTGCTGTACGGTGCCGTGTTCAATCCGACCGACACGCCCACCGACGTGGTGGTCGTGGTGCGCGGGCCGGACAGCCCCGTCCGCCTGGTCAAGAAGACCCGCAACATGGGCGTCTGGCTGAACAGCCGGCCCGTGCTGTTCGAGGGCGCGCCCGGCTTCTACATGACCGCCTCGACGCGGCCGCTGGGCGATATCGCCGACTTCGGGCAGTTGCGGCGGCTGGGCGTCGGGGTCGACCACCTGCGCATCAACGCGCCGCAGGAGAGCCGCACCGTCACCCGCTACGGCGTGCGGGACGTGGTCGTCAGCCGGCTGGGCGAGGACTATCTGGACTGGCGCCGCGCGGTCATCCGCCTGCGCGAGGAGGCGGCGCTGTACAATACCGATCCGGACGGGGTCGAGTTCGTCGACCGGGGCCTGTTCCGGGCCGAGATCGAACTGCCCGCCGTCGCGCCCACGGGCCAGTATTTCGCCGAGGTCTGGCTGTTCCAGGAGGGCGAGCCGGTCTCCGTCTCCAACCTGACCCTGACGGTCGAAAAGGTCGGAATCGAACGCGACATCTTCGAGTTCGCCCACAATCGCCCGTGGACCTACGGCGTGCTGTGCGTCCTGCTCGCGGCCTTCATGGGGCTGGTGGCCAGCCGGGTCTTCCGCCGCGGCTGAGCGAGCCGCCACGCCCGGCTTCAGCTGGCGGCGAATTCGCTCAGGGCGTCCAGCACCGCGCGGTTCTGGTCCTCGGTGCCGATGGTGATGCGCAGGCAGTCCGGCAGGCCGTAGCCGCCGACCGGCCGCACGATGATCCCCTTCGAGTTCAGGTAGTCGTTGGCGGCGGCGGCGGTGCGGGTCTCGTCGGTGAAGCGGACCAGCACGAAATTGCCGGCGCTGGGCAGGACGTCGAAGCCGAACCCGCGGATAGCCTGGGTCATGCGCGGCCGCCAGGCGTGGATCAGGTCGCGCGAGGCCTGCTGGTGCGCCTCGTCGCCGAGCGCGGCCACGGCCGCCTCGATGCCGGGCACCGAGACGTTGAACGGCAGACGGATGCGGTCGACCGCCTCGGCCACCTTCAGCGGCGCATAGCCGAAGCCGATGCGCAGGCCGCCGAGGCCGTGAATCTTCGAGAAGGTGCGGGTGACGACGATGTTCTCGCTGTCGCGCGCCAGGCCGAAGCTGGTCTCCCAGTCTGGCTCGGTGACGTATTCGGCATAGGCCTCGTCGATGACCAGCAGGATGTCCGGGCGCAGCCCCTCGTGCAGCTGGCGGATCTCCCCGGCGGTGTTGTAGCTGCCGGTCGGGTTCGACGGGCTGGAGACGTAGACGATGCGGGTACGCTCATCGACCTGCTCCAGCAGGGCCTCGGGCGTGGCCTTGAACCCGGGCTCCGGCGCCAGCTTGACCGCCGCCTGGTTGGCCAGGGCGCTGATCCGGTAGGCGAGGAAGCCGTACTGGCCGGTGACGATATTGTCGCCCGGGGTCAGGTAGCACTGGTTCAGCAGGGCGAAGACCTCGTCCGAGCCGTTGCCGAAGATCAGCCGGTCGGGCTCCAGCCCGTGATGATCCGCGACCGCCGTGCGCAGCTTGGTCGCCCGCCCGTCGGGGTAGATGTGGATGTTGCGGACCGCCGCCTCATAGGCCTCGCGCGCCATCTGCCCGGCCCCGAGCATGTTCTCGTTGGACGACAGCTTCATCGGCTCGGCCACGCCCTCGATGCGCGACTTGCCGCCGACATAGGGGGCGATGTCGAGGATGCCGGGCTTGGGCGCGGGTGCGTCGGTCATGGAAGTCCTCGAAATCAGAATACGGGCGCGGCGCCGATGACGCCTTTGAGAGAGCCGGGCGCATCCCCGAGCCGCCCGTCCCGGGCCTGCACATAGCCCGCCAGGGCGAACAGCTTCAACCCGCCCGCCTCGATCAGCGGACTGGCGGCCAGCCCTGCGGCGCCGAGCGCGGCGACGATCCGGTCCGCAGACAGCGGACTGTCGGTCACCCAGAACGTCCGGTCGTCGCCCGTCGGGCCGGACGGACCCCGCTCGACCATCAGGGCGCGCGGCTGGCCGGCGCCGTGGTCGGGCAGGGCGGCGGTGACGCACAGTTCCGGCTCGGCCAGCAGCCGGCCCCACCAGGCCGAGGCCGGGGTCAGGTCCATCACGGCCCGGGCGCCGTCCCGCGCGGCCGCCAGCGCCGCCTCGGGCTTCGCCGCCATGCGGGCGACGAGGCCGTAGCGATCCGCCGCCAGCACCTGGCTGGCCGGGCCCCAGACGATCAGCGGCGCGCCGTGGGCGGCGTCGATCCGCCCCAGCACCGAGCGGACGGCGGCGACCTCCGATGGCGACAGGTCCTTCAGCACCTCCCGCAAGGCGATGGCGTCGGCGTCGGGCGTGGCGCGCGGCCCGCCCGCCATCCGGGCCCGCACCGCCTCGACCAGCGCGCGGTCCTGCGCCAGCCGCGCCGGGTCCTCGGGAGGTTCGGCCAGCATCAGAACAGCTTCGGCGCCGGCGCCAGGGCGAACGGCCCCAGCCAGGTGCGGCCGTCGCGGAAGCGCAGGACCAACTCCATCGGCCGGTCGCCCTGGGCGCTGGCCGCGGCGGCCGCGCCCGCGGCGGCGACCCGGTTGACCGCCCCGGACCGGGAGCCCGCCAGCCCGGCCATGGCCTCCCCGGGCCGTTCGGCGGTCAGGGCCAGTTGCCCCTCCAGTCGGCCGTCCGCGCGCGCCGACAGCGCGTCGCTGGAGATGCGGGCGCTGCTCTCCCCGGCCAGCAGACGCCCCCTCACGCCCGTGAAGCGGCCGTCGGCGGCGGTCCAGTTGGCGAACACCCCGGCGCTGTCGACGCCGCGCAGCCGGCTGGCCTGCTCGATGGTCGCCTCGATCTCCATGCTCAGCCGGCCCGAGCGGGCCGCGCCCTCGACCGGACCGCCCGGGCGGCCGCGGGCCTCGATCAGGCGGAACAGCACATCGAGCTCATCGGTCGCCGCCACGCCGTCGGTCAGATGCGGCCGCATCTCGAACTGGACGTGCTCGGCCGAGGCGATCGGGAAGGGTTCGGCGTCCGGTCTCGGCGTGAAGGTCGGCCGGATCAGCTCGGCCCGCAGGTCGGGGAAGCGGTCGCGCAAATGGCTGACGCTCATCCGGGCGCCGTCGCCGCCGATGTCGATCCGGCCCTTGCCGGCGCGGCTCAGGGTCAGGCCGTCGGGCGCGATGACCACCCAGTGTCCCGGGTTCCAGGCGTTGGCCTCGGCCACCAGTTCGGGGGCCGAGACGCCGTGTCCGGACGGCGCGACGATCTCCGCCGCCGGAAAGGCCACGCGGGTCCGGAACGGCCAGCCGCCCACCGAGACGGGCTGGTGCGAGACGCGCCAGCCGGCTTCGCTGAGCGCCTGCTCGTGCACCGCCAGCCGGGTCTCGATCTGATCCGCCAGCCAGAACCACCAGCCGGTCCATGCGGCCAGCAGCACGCCGACGATGGCGAACGGGACGACCAGGCCGCGGCGGGAGTGGCGGGGCGGGGTCTGCGCGGCGTCGGTCATCAAGGCTCCGTCAGTGCAGCGCTCAACTGGCGCGAAGCGCGGTAGCGTCACTAGCCGCGCTCAAGTAGCGCGAAGCGCGGTAGCGTCACTAGCCAAGAAACGCGCCAACCTGCTCGACGGCTTCCGCCAGTCCCATGCGCTGCACCTCGGTCCCCGGCGGCAGGCTGGCGAACAGCCGGGTGGGACAGGCGGCGTCCAGCATCACGAACACCCCCCTGTCGTCGGCCCGCCGGATCAGCCGCCCGAACGCCTGGGCCATCCGCGCCCGCGCCAGGGCGTCGTCGAAATTGCGTCCGCCCGCCCCCTCGCCGCCGAACCGCGCCCTCCGCGCCTTGTGCAGCAGGTCGGGCCGCGGCCACGGCACCCGGTCGAAGGCGAGGATGCGCAGGCTCCGCCCCGGCACGTCGACCCCGTCCCGCACCGCGTCGGTGCCCAGCAGGCAGCTGTCCTGCTCGGCCCGGAACACGTCGACCAGCGCGCCCACTTCCAGCGGATCGACATGCTGGGCGTAGAGCGGCAGGCCGGCCCTGGCCAGATCCGGCCCCAGCCGCTCATAGACCGCCTTCAGCCGGCGGATGGCGGTGAACAGGCCCAGCCCGCCGCCGCCCGCGGCGAGGAACAGTTCGCGCATCGCCGCCGCCGTCTGGCGCGTATCGTCCTTGATCAGATCGTTGACGACGATGACCCGGGCGTTGGCGGCGTAGTCGAAGGGACTCTCGACCTTCAGCGTCCGCGCCGGCTCGATCAGCCGCGCCGAACCGGTGCGCAGCCGGGCCATGTCGAACGGATCGTCCGACAACGGATCGGACAGGGTGGCCGAGGTGACCAGCACCCCGTGCGCCGGCATGATCACCGCCGCCTCCAGCGGCACGGTCGGGTCGATCCAGTGCCGGCGCAGCGCCACGTCCATGATCCGCCCGAACGCCGCCTCCGCCGACAGCCAGTCCACGAAGTCCGGGTCCGGCTCGTCGGACGAGACCTCCAGCGCCGCCAGCATCGAGCGCCAGCCCGGCAGGGTCATCCGCGCCCGCCGGTCCAGCCCGCGCAGCGCCCCCTCGATCCGCGCCCGCGACGCCCCGTCCAGATCGGCCGCCTCGTCGTCGAGGATGTCCTCCAGATGCCGCGACAGGGCCAGCAGCGGCGCCTCGACGGCGGCCAGCGCCTGCGCCGCCTCGCGCGCCGTCTCCAATACCGGATCGGTCACCGGCCGCAGGGCGCACTCCATGCCGAACTCCGTCCCACTGCCCGAGGCGTTCTCGCTGGTCCGGGCCCGCAGCTGCTCCAGCGCCGCCAGCAGGAAGCGCTCGATCGGCCCCACCGGATTGACCTCGCCCGAGGCCGGCGCGATCCGGCCCGACACCCCTTCTCCGGGCAGCTGGGCAGCGGCCCGCACCGCGTCCTGCAGCGCCTTGGTCGCGGCCTCGTTGCCGGCGCACAGGTCGCCCAGCCGCTGCTCCAGCCCGCGCCCGCGCCGTCCGCGCCCCTCCGGCCCGCGCAGCCAGCGGCGCAGCTCGGCGGCCTCCTGTCCCGAAAGGCAGGCCGAGAAGGCGCTGTCCGCCGCATCGAACAGATGGTGGCCCTCGTCGAACACGATCCGCTTCAGCGCCGCCGTCTCGCCGTCCTGCTTCAGCCCCCGCGCCGACCGCGCCCCGTCGAAGGCCGCCTGGGTCATCACCAGCGCGTGGTTGGCCACCACCAGATCGGCCCGGCGGCTGGCGCGGATGGTCTTCTCGACGAAACAGGTGCGGTAGTGGGGACAGGCGGCGTGGACGCATTCGCCGCGCCGGTCGACCAGATTGGCGGCGCTGGCCTGATGGCTGGTCCCCACCGCGAACAGCCCCGGCAGCCAGCCCGGATAGTCGCCGCCGGTCATGTCGCCGTCGCGCGTATGCAGCGCCCAGCGGCTGGCCAGGGCCATGCCGATCAGGTCGCCGTTGCCCAGCTGCGCCGCCTGCACCATGTCCTGCAGGTTCAGCAGGCACAGGTAGTTTTCGCGCCCCTTGCGCACCACGGTCTTGCGCTTGCGCTCGACCGGGTCCGGCCACAGGGCGGCGCTCTCGCGATCGATCTGGCGCTGCAGGGCGCGGGTATAGGTCGACACCCATGCCGCCCCCGAATTGCGCTCGGCCCACAGGCTGGCCGGCGCCAGATAGCCCAGGGTCTTGCCGGTGCCCGTGCCCGCCTCGGCCAGCAGCACGCGCGGCCGCCCCTCCTCGTTGCGGGGCGAGAAGGCGAAGGCCGCCTCGGCGGCGTAGTCGGACTGCGTCGGCCGGGTCTCGTCGAGGCCCGAGGCCTGCAGCAGCTTCTCCAGCCGGATGCGCGCGCTCTCGGAATCCACCGGCGCCGACCCGGCCTCGCCGCGCGGCGCCTCGTCCTCCCATTCCGCCAGCCGCGACCAGGCGTCGAGGCCCGAGCCGCGCAGGTTCCGCTCGCGAACCGGCTGGTGCTGCAGCGCGCCGAGCACCCGCCATCCCCACGCCCATCCGGCCCGTCCCAGCGTCTCGGCCAGGGTGAAGGCGTCCTCGCGGTTCGGATAGGCCGGCTCCGCCAGCTCGCGCAGCAGCCCGTCCGCCGCGCGTCGCAGCGCCTCGGCCTGCGCCTCCGCCCCCTTCGGCTCGCTCATGCCCATGGCCAGCGCCAGTCCGCTCGGCGAGGGCGCGCAGAACCGCGCCGGCCGCACGAAGGCGAACAGCTCCAGCACGTCCAGCAGGTCGGTCGACCGCGGCGGCGGCGCCAGCCCCAGCCGCCGCGCCGTCAGGCTGGCGTGCGCCACCAGCACCTGGCCGGTGGTGAACACCCCCTCGGCCGCGCCCCGCCCGATCTTGCGCGCGCCCTCGTCGTCGCAGATCGCGCCCGCGCCCGGCGGCACGGCCAGCGCCGGCGGCAGCGCGAGCCACGGCTCGGCGCCGGTCAGGGCGGCGGAGGAGGAGAGGGTGGAGATGGACACGCCTCCAGATAGCGCGTCGGGGCGTGAAACGGAACGGGAACATGCTATAGGCGGATCGTGACGCCGCCGCCCGCTCCCGCAACGCTTCCGCCGCTGTTCGCCGACTGGTTCGCCAGCCGCGGCTGGGCCCCGCGCCGGCACCAGCTGGAGATGATCGCGGCGGCGCAGGCCGGCTCGCACGCCCTGCTGGTCGCGCCCACCGGCGGCGGCAAGACCCTGGCTGGGTTCCTGCCGTCGCTGGTCGAACTGGCGGAGCGGGGACCAAAGCCGGCGACCGGGCCGGGCTCGGGCGTCCACACCCTTTACCTGTCGCCGCTCAAGGCCCTGACCACCGACGTCGAGCGCAACCTGATGACCCCGATCCGCGAGATCGGGCTGAACATCCACGTCGAGAGCCGCACCGGCGATACCAAACAGTCCAAGCGTCAGCGCCAGCGCGACTTCCCGCCCGACATCCTGCTGACAACCCCCGAGCAGCTGGCCCTGTTCTGCGCCTGGGACGGCGCGAGGTCGTATTTCGCCGACCTGAAATGCGTGGTGCTGGACGAGGTCCACGCCATCTGGAGCGGCAAGCGCGGGGATCTGCTGAGCCTCGGGCTGGGCCGGTTGCAGAAGTATGCGCCCGCCATGCGCCGCGTGGCCCTGTCGGCCACCGTCGATGATCCGGAGATGATCGCGGACTGGCTTCGCCCCGGTCTTCCTTCTCCCCCAGGGGGAGAAGGAAGCGTGGTGATCGTAAAGGGCGACCCCGGCGCCCCGCCGGTGGTCGACGTCCTCGTCTCCGGGGGCAAGGTCCCGTGGGCGGGCCACACCGGGCAGCACGCCATTCCCGAGGTCTACGACGCCATCCGCCGCGCCGGCATGAGCCTGATCTTCGTCAACACCCGCTGGCAGGCCGAGTTCGTGTTCCAGCGGCTGTGGGCCATCAACGAGGACAGCCTGCCGATCGCCCTGCACCACGGCTCGCTGGCGGCCGAGCAGCGCCGCAAGGTCGAGGCCGCCATGGCGCGGGGCGACCTCCGGGCCGTGGTCTGCACCTCGACCCTCGATCTCGGCATCGACTGGGGCGACGTCGACCTGGTCATCCAGCTCGCGGCCCCCAAGGGCGCTTCCCGGCTGGTGCAGCGCATCGGCCGCGCCAACCATCGCCTCGACGAGCCCTCGCGCGCCCTGATGGTCCCCGCCAGCCGCTTCGAGATGCTGGAATGCCAGGCCGCCCGCGAGGCCGTGGCCGAGAACGCCTTCGACTGGGAGCCGGTCCACACCGGCACCCTCGACACCCTCGCCCAGCACGTCATGGGCTGCGCCTGCTCCGAGCCGTTCGCGATGGAGGACCTGTTCGCCGAGGTGACCGGCTGCGGCCCCTACCGCGGCCTGACCTGGGAGCAGTTCGAGGAGGTGGTCGATCTGGTCGCCACCGGCGGCTACGCCCTGCGCACCTATGAGCGGTTCGCCCGCATCGTCCGGGACGGCAAGGGCCGCTGGAAGGTGCGCAATCAGCAGACCGCCCAGCGCCACCGCATGAACGTCGGCGCCATCGTGACGGCCGCGACGCTCAACGTCCGCGTCGCCTCCCGCCGCGGCCAGCGCCTCATGGGCGGCCGCAAGGTCGGCGAGGCCGAGGAAAGCTATTTCGAGCCGATGGTCCCCGGCGACACCTTCGTCTTCGCCGGCCAGGTCTGGGCCTTCCAGGCCATCGCCGGCATGGACGCCCTGGTCACCCACGCCCAGCACAGCGACCCGAAGATCCCGTCCTGGGGTGGATCAAAGTTCCCCATGTCGCGCTCGCTGGCCGACCGGGTCCGGGCCATGATCCAGGACCGCGACCACTGGCGCGTCCTGCCCCCCGACGTGCAGGAGTGGCTGGCGCTGCAGGAGGACAAGTCGGCCATCCCCGACGCGGAAACCCTGCTGGTCGAGACCTTCCCGCGCGGCAGCCGGCATTTCCTCGTCGCCTATCCGTTCGCCGGCGGGCTGGCCCACGGCACCCTGTGCATGCTGCTGACCCGGCGGCTGGACCGGCTCGGCGTCGGCCCGCTCGGCTTCGTCTGCACCGACTATTCCCTGGCCATCTGGTCGATCCGGCCGATGGACGACCTCGACCTCGACGCCCTGTTCGAGCCCGACATGCTCGGCGACGATCTGGAGAGCTGGCTGGAGGAGAGCTTCATGATGAAGCGCAGCTTCCGCAATTGCGCCCTGATCTCGGGCTTGATCGAGAAGCGCCAGCCGGGGAACGAGAAGACCGGCCGGCAGGTGACCTTCTCGACGGATCTGATCTACGACGTGTTGCGCCGCCACCAGCCCGACCACCTGCTGCTCAAGACGGCCCGCGCCGACGCCGCCGCCGGCCTGCTCGACGTGGCGCGCCTCGGTCAGCTGCTCGAGCGGATCCACGGCCATATCCGGCTGGTCCGGCTCGAACGCCCCTCGCCCTTCTGCGTCCCGGTGCTGGTCCAGATCGGCCGTGAGCGGGTCGGCGGCGGCCAGGCGGCCGAGATGATCCTCGATGCCTCGGCCTATGGTTTCGACGAGGCCGACCTGATCGCCGAGGTCATGGGCGAGGCCCCGGCGGAGGCCGCGCAATGAACGCCGCCCTGCGCCAGGCCCTGTCCCCCGCCCGCTGCCCCAGCGGCGGCCTGCGCGTCCACATCGAGGGCGAGCCCTGCGTGCTGCGCTGCTCCGGCGCCCTGTGGGTGCTCAACCACCGCACCCTGATCGCCGCCGACCTCCACCTCGAAAAGGGCTCGGCCTTCGCCGCCCGCGGCCAGATGCTGCCCCCCTACGACAGCCGCGCCACCCTCGACCGGCTCGAGGCCGAGATCGACGCCCTGCGGCCGGCGGCGGTGGTCCTGCTCGGCGACAGCTTCCACGACTCGAAATCGGTCGGCCGCATGGCCCCCGACGACAAGGCCCGGCTCGACCGTCTGGCGACGGGCCGCGACTGGATCTGGCTGGAGGGCAACCACGACATCGCCGCCCTGGCCGGCAGCCTCGACACGCTCGTGGGGGAGGTGGTGGAATCCATGGCGCTGGGCTCGCTGCGCCTGACCCACGAGCCCCGGCCCGGCGTCCGCCCCGGCGAGATCGCCGGCCACCTCCACCCCGCCGCCCGCGTCGCCGCCTACGGACGCGGCGTCCGCCGTCCCTGTTTCGTCACCGACGGCCGCCGGGCCGTCCTGCCCGCCTTCGGCGCCTTCACCGGCGGCCTGGATGTGCGCGACCCGGCCATCGCGGGCCTGTTCGCCGAGCCCCCGCTCGCCGCCGCCCTCGGCCGCGACCGCGTCCACGCCCTGCCGTGGGAGACGCTGCGCTAGGGCTCAGTCGGCCGGCCAGAGCACGGCCTGGGCCACGATCACCCGCTCGCCGTCGAAGGTCAGGCCCGGCCCGCCGTGCAGTCGGTAGCCCAGATCCAGCATCTCGCTGACCCGGTGGCAGAAGCCGGCGTCGTCCGGTCCGGTCAGGACCCGGTAGCGGGGCAGGCCGTCAGGCGGGGAGGCGGGCACGGCGTTCCTCCGTCAGCAGGGCGTCCGACGCCCCCTCGATCCGCTCTTCCAGCTGGCTCATGAACTCCGCCCGCTTCAGCCCCGCCGGGATCGCCGGCAGGAATTCATAGACCACCGTCCCCGGATGCCGCCGGAACCCGTGCGCCGGCCAGTGCACCCCCGAGTTGGTGGCCATCGGCACGCAGGGGCAGTCCAGATCGCGGTACAGAGCCGCGATGCCGGGCTTGTAGTCCGGGGCCGCCCCCACCGGCGTGCGCGTGCCCTCCGGGAAGATCAGGATCTGCCGCCCCTCGGCGAACCGCGTCCGCGCCTGTTTGACCATCTCCTTCAGCGCCTTCGAATGGGCCGAGCGGTCGACCGCGATCATCCCCGTCTTCCACGCGAACCAGCCGAAGAAGGGCAGGGGCCGCAGCTCCTTCTTCATGATGAAACAGTTGTCCGGAAGGATGGCGAACGGGGCGATGACGTCGAGCATGCCCTGGTGCTTGCCGGCGATCAGGGCGGCGCCCTCGGGACGGTGCTCCAGCCCCCGGAACTCGACCTTCACCCCGACGATCCAGCGCAGGCCGAACAGCACGAACCGCGACCAGTTGCGGATCACCCACATGGCCTGCCGGTAGGGCATCAGCAGCGCCGGCGACAGGCCGACGGCGAACAGGGCCATCGACAGATAGAGCCACAGCACGAAAACGAGCGAGCGCAGGGTGGTCACGTCAGGCGGCCTTCTCGACGGGCGCGTCGGCCCCGGCCGCCGGCTCATAGGCGCCGCCGCCCACCAGGGCGCGGCCGAGGGCGGCGAGATACTTCATATACTCCAGCGTCATCCGCCGCGCCGCCGTCGCCGCCCGCCACCAGCGCGAATCATCCAGCGACGGCGTCTCCACGGCATAGGGCGTCAGCTCCAGCGCCGGCGACGCCGCCCGGATCTCCGTCAGGGCCCGCGGCATATGGTAGTCGGAGGTCACCACGATCAGGCTGTCATAGCCCTTGGCGTCGGCCCAGGCGGCGATCTCCTGGGCGTTGCCGACGGTGTCCTCGGCCTCGAAGCCCAGGTCGACGCAGCAGTTGAACAGCTTGTTCGACCCCGGCGTCAGGGCGCGCAGCTCCTGGCGGCGGACCTCGCGGTTGACGCCCGAGATCAGCACCCGCTGGCCCTTGTCCTGCTCGAGCAGGCGGATGGCGGCGTTGACCCGTTCGGCCGACGGGCCGGTCAGGGCCACGATGGCGTCGGCGCGCGCGGGCTCGGCCGCGGGCGTGAAGCCGCGCACCCGCTCGGCGAAGGCGAACAGGCCCACCAGCCAGATCAGGACGATGATGGCGATGAAGGTGAGAAACTTCATGGCGTTAACTTAACCACCGCCCCGCAAACGCGCCAGCGCGGTCATCCGCGCCGCAACAAGCGCCACCGTAGCGGCCAGCAGGGGGCATGGCGAGAGCATCAGCACGTCGCTCCACGCCAGGGGCAGGGCGGGGGTGACGCCGTCCGCGCCGCCGAGGGCCCTCAGCCCGGCCACGAGCGCCATGGCCACGGCCGTTCCGGCCGTCGCGGCTCCCGCGGCCAGCAGGCCGTAGCGGGTCTGGTACAGGCCGGCGATGCGTCCGTCCGGGGCGCCGTTCAGGCTCAGGGTCTCGATCAGGGTCCGCTGGGCCGCCATCCCGGCCCGGGTGGCGTAGACGATCGCCAGCCCCGCCGCGCCGGCGGTGAGCAGGAAGGCGGCGCCGGCGAGGGCGGTGATCAGGGCGGCGGCGCGCTCGACCTCGCGCCGCCACAGGCTGTGATCGTCCACGGCGGCGTCGACGCCGGCCTCGGCGAGGGCGCGGCTCAGGGTCACGGCGCTGGCCGGCGCCTCGCGCTCGAGGCGCACGGTGACGAGGTGGGGCAGGGGCAGGTCGGCCAGGACGGCGTCCCCGACCCAGGGTCGCAACAGGGCCTCGGCCGTTTCGCGGTCCATGGCGGCCGCCTCCTCGACGCCCGTGACGCCGGCCAGGGTCTGGGCGGCGCGTGCGGCGGCCTCGGCGCCGGTTTCGCCGACCCGCGGCCGGACCAGCACCGTCGCCTCGCCGCGCAGTTGCCGCGCCCAGCCGTGCGCCGCCCGGTCCGCCGCGAGGGCTCCGACCGCCGACAGGCAGGCGAGGCAGCACAGCACCGCGATGACCGCGGCCAGCCACGGATCCCCGCCGTCGCGCGGCAGAATCCCGGCGTGGCGCGATGTCAGCCAGCGGATCACGCCCCGTCTCCGGTCAGTCGTCCGCCCTCGAGCCGCAGCACCGCCGCCCCGGCCCGCCCCGCCAGCGCCTCGTCGCGGCTGGCGATCAGCACCGTCGCGCCGAGCCGGTTCAGCGACTGGAACAGTTTCAGCAGCCGCTCGCCCATCACCGCGTCGACGCTGCCGGTCGGCTCGTCGGCGAGGATAAGGTCCGGGCGGTTGACCACGGCGCGGGCGATGGCCAGCCGCTGCTTCTCGCCGCCCGACAAGGCCGGCGGCCGGTCGTCGATGCGGTCGCCGAGGCCGACCCAGTCCAGCATCTCCGCGACGTCGGCGGCGTAGGCGTCCCGCTTCAGACCCGCCAGCCGCAGCGGCAGGGCCACGTTGTCGAAGGCGGACAGATGGTCCAGCAGCCGGAGATCCTGGAACACCACCCCCATGCGCCGTCGGAAGCCGGGCAGGGCGGACCGGGGGGCGGTCCCGGCGTCGTCGCCGAACAATTCCAGACGCCCGGCGCCCGGGCGCGCCTCCAGCGTCAGCAGCTTCAGCAGCGCCGACTTTCCGGCTCCCGACGGGGCGGTAAGGAAGTGGAAAGAGCCGGCGGGCAATATGAGGTTAACGTCCCTCAGCACGCTTGGGCCGTCCGCATAGCCGAAATCCACGCCCGAGAGGCGGACGGTGTCGGTCGCGGAGGCGGTCAAGGCGGCGCGGCGGGGCTGAACGGGCATCGATTTTGGGTCAGGACGCGGCCGTGAAGCCGCGACGGGAGGGGGCGGAACGCCTCTCAGTCAGCACACATGATACTGACCTGCCCGTCCTGCGCCACCAGCTATTTCACGCCTGACGAGGCGATCGGCCCCGCCGGCCGCACGGTGCGCTGCAAGAGTTGCAAACACACCTGGCGCGCCATGCTGGAGGAGCCGCTGGAGTTGTCGGTTTCGCCGCCGGGGCTCGAGCCCTCCAGCGTCGCCCGCCGCGAGGACTCGCCCGAAGCGCCGGAGTCGCTGGCGGAGACCCGGGCGCCCGAACTGCCCCGCGCCTTCCGCGCCCGCGCCGAACAGCAGCGCCGCCTGCGCCGCGCCGCGACCCACGGGGCGATCTGGGCGGGCATCGCGTCGTGCTTCGCGGCCCTCCTGGGCGCCGCCTGGCTGTTCCGGGTCGAGGTGGTCGAAATCGCCCCCCGCACCGCCGCCGCCTATGCCGCCGTCGGCCTGACCGTGAACCCGACCGGCCTCGAGTTCGAGGCGATCTCGGCCCGCGCCGCGCCCAACGATCCCGGCAAGGTGCTGGTCTCGGGCGCGCTCAGGAATGTCCGCGACGAGGAGCGGATCGCGCCGCCGGTGCGCGTCGCCCTGCTGGACCGCCAGGGGGCCGAGATCGGCCACGCCGTGGTGCGCATCGACGCCGCCCCGGTCCTGCCCGGCAAGGTCCAGGGGTTCGCCGCGACGATCGCCGATCCCGGCGGCAAGGGCGAGGGCGTGGGCGTGGCCTTCGTGCTGGACGCTGCCGCGCCGGCCCCTTCCGCGCCGCTGCGCGCCGCCGCGCCCGCGGTCCGGCGGCCGCTGCCCACCGCCGACGCCGTCGGCCTGCGTCCCGCCCTTTCGCCCGGCCCCGCCGCGCCGCTCGACATGCAGCCGATCGACGCCGTGCCCGTCGCCGCGCCCGGGGCTATCGACTCGCAAGGGCTCGAGGCGGTATCCGCCTCGCATGGCTGACACCCCCCGACCCTCCGTCCTGCTGCCCGAAGCGGAGGTCGCGCGCATCGTCGCCGACCTGGCCGGTCAGATCGCCCCCGTCATCGACGACGAGACCGTGGCCGCGGTGCTGCTGACCGGCGGTCTGTGGTTCGCCGCCGACCTGACCCGCGCCCTGTCCCGGATCGGACGCAACGTCCGTTTCGACGCCCTGTGGCTGGCCTCCTACGGCGACGAACAGTCCAGCCGCGGCAAGATCGATGTCTATGCGCCCTTCCAGCGCCCGATCGCGGGCAGGAAGGTCCTGATCATCGACGACGTCTTCGACACCGGCCTGTCGCTGGCCGAGGCCGTGCGGATCGCGACCGGGGCGGGGGCGTCCGAGGTCCTGACGGTGGTCTTCGCCAAGAAGCCCTGGCCGCTGCCGCGCGCGCCCGAGCCGGACTTCGTCGGCTGGGAGGCGCCCAACCGCTTCCTCGTCGGCTACGGCCTCGACCACGCCGGCGCCCTGCGCGGCCTGCCGGATATCTGCGCCCTGGATTGAGCGCGGCGGCGTCACTCCCGTCTCCCCCGGAGGGGAGAAGGAAGGCCTGACGCTGTGCTGGCAATCCGCGGATTTATAGTCGGGTTCAGCCAAAAATATCCCGGCTGATCAACGCCCTGGCCTTTTCCCGATCCGATCTTCCCGCCGGGGGAAGCGGGCGCCGCATAATACCGTCCGGTCTTTGACAATCGAACCGCCCGACGCGCCGCCAAGGCCCGTCGTCCACCCCCGAACCGGACCCGGCGGACTCCCGGCCCCTGGTTTTCGTCCGGATCGCCTCGCCCCGAGGCCCTGACCCGCGTGAGTCAGACTCTTCAGACTGTTCAGACCCTGTTTTGAGTCTGACTTGCCTCAGCCGAGCCAGTCGGCCCTCGGCTCGCGGGCCCACATCTCTTCATACGAGGGCCGCGCCCGGACCACGGCCCAGCGGTCGCCGTCGACCAGCACTTCCGGGACCAGCGGCCGCGAATTGTATTCGCTCGCCAGCACCGCGCCGTACGCCCCCGCTCCCATGAAGGCCACCAGGTCGCCGGCCTCGACCGGCGCCAGCTGGCGATCCCGGGCGAAGACGTCGGTGGATTCGCAAATCGGCCCGACCAGATCGTAGGCGCCGGCCTCGCCCGTCCGCTGGCGCACCGGCACGACGTCGTGGAACGCGTCGTACAGCGCCGGCCGCATCAGGTCGTTCATGCCGGCGTCCAGCACCAGGAAGCGGCGGCCGTCGCTGCGGGCGTTGACCTGGATCACCCGGCTCAGCAGCACCCCGGCGTTGGCCGCCAGCAGCCGCCCCGGCTCGAACGCCGCCTCGACGTCCAGCCCCTCCAGCACGGCGGCGGCCCGGCCGACATAATCCGCGATGGACGGCAGGTCCGTCTGTCCGTGATAGGGCACGCCCAGACCACCGCCGAGATCGAGCCGGCTGACGGACAGACCCCCGGCCCGCAGCGCCAGCGTCATCTCGCGCAGGGCGCGGAAGGCGGCCTCCAGCGGGTCCAGCGTGGTGATCTGGCTGCCGATATGACAGGCCAGCCCGACCGGAGTCACATGCGGCGAGGCGGCGGCGCGGGCGTACAGGGCCGGCGCCTCCTCGGCCGGGACGCCGAACTTGTCGGTCGCCCCGCCGGTGGTGATCTTCGCATGCCCGCCGGCGCCGATCTTGGGATTGACCCGGATGGCGATCTCCGGCGCGGCGCCCTTCGCGGCGGCGACGGCGATCAGCCGGTCCAGTTCGACGGCGCTCTCGATATTGATCTGGCGCACGCCCGCCTCGATGGCGAAGGCCAGTTCGGCGTCGGTCTTGCCCACGCCCGAGAAGACGATGCGCTGGCCGGGAATGCCCGCCTTCAGCGCGCGCCGGATCTCGCCCTCCGAGACGGTGTCGGCGCCGCAGCCCAGCCGGGCCAGCGTCGCCAGCACCGACAGGTTGGAGTTGGCCTTGACCGCGAAGGCGATCAGGGCGTCTCCGAGCGCCGCCCGGTGCGCCTCCACCGCCCCGCGCAGCAGACCGTAGTGCCGTGTCAGGGTCGCCGTCGAATAGACGTAGACGGGCGTGCCGACCGCTTCGGCAATCGCCTCCAGCGGCGCCGCCTCGGCGTGGAGGGCGCCGTCGATCCGCTCGAAATGGTGCAAGGCTCTAGCGCGGGCCGGAGCCCGAACCGCCGTAGGGGTTCGAGCTGGGTCCGCCGTCGATCGGCGCCTGGATGGGCGGACGGTAGACGGTCGCGGGTTCGACCGGTCCGGGGCCGCGCTCGTCGGGCAGGCTGCGCTCGGTCCGCTTTGCGGGCGGGGCGTCGAGGTCGGCCATGCGGCCGCAACCCGCGGCGGAGACGGCGATCAGGGCGGCGGCGCCCATGACAACGAGTTTTTTCATGCCAATCCCTCTACGCGAGACGCGTCTTCCACTCGGCGATGCGCGCTCGGACCTGTTCCGGCGCCGTGCCCCCGAAACTTTGGCGGCTGGCGCAGGAAGCCTCGGGAGTGAGCACCTTGTAAACCGCTTCCGTGACCCCGGGTTCAAGCGATTGCAGTTCGGCCAGCGGCAGTTGCGACAAATCCACGCCCAGGCTCTCCGCCCGCTTCACCGCCGCGCCGGTGACATGGTGCGCCTTGCGGAACGGCAGGTTCAGTTCGCGCACCAGCCAGTCGGCCAGATCGGTGGCGGTCGAGAAGCCCGATCCGGCCGCGACGCGCATCCGTTCGGCGTTGGGCTGCAGGGCCGAGACCATGGCCGTCATTGCCCCCAGCGCCAGCGTCAGGGCGTCGAAGGCCTCGAACACCGGCGGCTTGTCCTCCTGCATGTCCTTCGAATAGGCCAGCGGCAGGCCCTTCATCACCGTCGACAGGGCCACCAGCGACCCCAGGATCCGGCCCGTCTTGGCCCGCACCAGCTCCGCCGCGTCGGGGTTGCGCTTCTGCGGCATGATCGAACTGCCGGTGGTCAGGTCGTCCGGCAGGCTGACGAAGCCGAACTGCGGGGTCATCCACACCACGATCTCCTCGGCCAGCCGGGACAGGTGGCCGGCGCAGATCGAGGCGGCGGCCAGGCTCTCCAGAGCGAAGTCGCGGTCCGACACGGCGTCCAGGGAATTGCCCATCGGCCGGTCGAAGCCGAGCTCCGTCGCCGTCATATGCCGGTCGATCGGGAAGGGCGATCCGGCCAGGGCCGCGGCGCCCAGCGGGTTCTCGTTCATCCGCGCCCGGGCGTCGGCGAAGCGCGAGGCGTCCCGCCCGAACATCTCGACATAGGCCATCAGGTGGTGGCCGAACGTCACCGGCTGGGCCGGCTGCAGGTGGGTGAAGCCGGGCATCAGGTCGCCGGCGTGCTCTTCCGCCCGGGCCAGCAGGGTCCGCTGCAAGCCCTTCAGCTGCTCCACCGCCGCGTCGCAGGCGTCGCGCACCCACAGGCGGAAATCGGTGGCCACCTGATCGTTGCGGCTGCGCGCCGTGTGCAGCCGGCCCGACGGCTCGCCGATCAGCTCGGCCAGCCGCGCCTCCACATTCATGTGGATGTCCTCGAACTGGTCGCGGAACGGGAAGCTCCCGTCGCGGATCTCGGCCTCGACGGCGTCCAGGCCGCCGAGAATGGCCCCGGCGTCGGCCGCGGTCAGGATTCCCTGTTTCGCCAGCATGCGGCAATGCGCCCGCGATCCGGCCAGGTCCTGGGCCCACAGGCGCCGGTCCACGCCGATCGAGACATTGATCGCCTGCATGATGTCGGCGGGTCGCGCCGAGAAACGCCCGCCCCACATGTCTTGACCTTCCGGGTTCGGGGAAGGCTTAACTGTCGCAACGGGTGGGGAAGGCTGTGTCATGAAGGGCTCGAAGGCGGCGGGAGGAGCGATCGCGGCGGCGCTGGTGATCGGCATGATCGTCGGCGCTGCGTTGCTATACGCCAATCGCGACGCCTTCTTCAAAGCCGCGGCGCCCGAACCGCCGGCCAAAAGCGAGCTGGCCCGGTTCGCCAGGGGGTCGCTGGCCCGGCTGGAGACGCCCGCCGCCCTCGCCGCGGCCCCCACCTATGTCTTCAAGACCCGCGACGGCGCCGATGCGACCTTCGCCCAGTTCCGGGGCAAGGTGGTGGTCGTCAACCTCTGGGCCATGTGGTGCGCGCCCTGCCGCACCGAGATGCCGACCCTCGCCCGTCTGGCCGAGGCCTATGCCGGCCGGGATCTGGTGGTCCTGCCGATCAATGTGGACGCCACCGAGGACGGACTGGCCGACGCCCGCAGCTTCATCGACGTGCACGAGCCCCTGCCGCTGTACAGCGACATGAAATTCCAGCTGCCCTTCGAATTGCCGGGCGAGGGCAAGATGCCCCAGACCGTCCTGCTCGACAGGCAGGGCCGCATCCGCGCCCATTTCTCGGGCGAGGCCGACTGGTCGAGCCCCGAGGCGCGGGCGCTGATCGACGCCCTGCTGGCCGAACCGGCCTGATCCTCAGGGCTGATTGCCCTTCTCGTCGGTCTTGGTCTCGACCTTCTGCTCCTCGGCCTCCTTGGCCAGCTCGTCCGTGGCCTCATCGACCTCCTGGGCCACCTCGCCGGCGCCGGCGGCGATGGCCGAACCGACCTGGGCGGCCTCTTCCTTGAGCGAGGCGCCGGCTTCCTCGGTCGTGGCCTCGGCCTTCTCCTGCTCGGGTTCTGAACAGGCCGCGGCGCCCAGGGCGAGCGTGGCGACGGCGGCGAGGGCGGCGATATGGATGCGCATGGGAAGACCCCTTCGGCGTTGAACCTTTGCCGTGAACGCGGGAAGGGGCCGGGGGTTGCCGGGGCTGACGGTGCGCGAACAGCGTGTTACCGTCTGACTTACAACCGCGCCGGGACAGCTCGGCGCCGTCACGTGATGGGAGCGGACCAACACCATGAAATCAGGAACCGCAGGCGTCGCCGTCCTAGTGAGCGCCCTGGCGTTGTCGTCGGTGGCGGTGGCGCAATCCGCCGGCCAGCCGACCAACCGCCCGCCGCCCGGCCCCATCGGGCGGATGACGCAGCAGCAGGAAAGCTGGCGCTTCGAAAGCGAGGAGATGCGTCGCCAGAATTCGATGACGCCCGAGGAGGCCGAGGCCGAGTACGGCGCCGAGCGGATGGAGCTGGCCCGGCGCGTCGCCGAACTCGTCGAACAGGGAAAGTGCCGCGAGGCGCGCACCTTGGCCAACGAAGCCGGCGAACGCCAGATGGCGCTCAGGGTGCGTCAGACCTGCCAATCCCGCTGAAGGCGGCGATGGTGGCTGGAGGGCGCTACATCCGTGGACCCACCTTGCCGCCGCTGCTGAAGGTCGCGGTGTAGCCCGGGAGCAGAAAACTGCTTCCGACCCGTTGCAGACGCTCAGTTCTCCGCTGCCGAGTGGTCAGAGGAGCGCCAAAGCCGACCATCGATGTCGGCAGGCTCTACGTTCACGGGCGCGAGCTTGCGGGGGGCCACGGCGATCGTTGGTACGGGCCGCCGGGCTTCTCAGGGATCAGCGGTCCGGCCGCTCCACCACTCTGACGAAGCTACTGTCGAGGACGAGCACAAACATCTCTTCAGCTTCCGCCGCCGCCCTTTCGTCGACGACCTTGAGGATGGCGGCCTGAGGCATTTCCTGGCCCAGCTGATCTGTGCCGACGACCTTGTACCGGGAAGTCGGATCAACCGTGATGCACTCGGCGTCACCCTCGAACCGCGCCCCGAGCTCAGGCTCGTTTCCTGCGAGCGTGTCGATAAAGGCTGCCCTTAGAGCCCCTTCGGTGAGGCACACCACTGGTCCCTTGGGGAAAGTCACAATGGAATCAGGCTCGATCTGACGTGCCGTCGCAATCTCCGGATCGCGGAGTCCTTCCGCATCATGGCCGTTGGAGGGGTCGCACGCCGCCAACATCAATGCCGACGAAGCCAGGACAATGATTCGCACGTCGGGTCCGCCCATCACCGGAAACTAGACGAGGCTGACAGCCTTGAGAACTCCCCCCGCGCGAGGCGCGGCTGGACACTGAGTGAAGGTCTGCTGGCGACATTGGAACGGCGGCGGGGTCCCGCTAACGGAGGGTGAACGTCCACTCCGACCCATTGCAGACGTTAGCGGCATGGCTGAGGGTGACCTCAAACTCGCGAGGCTCCCATGCTGAAATACCAGTGCTGCTTCTGCGCCTCTCAGATTGATCGGCCAGATGAGCAGGGTGTCCGTCTCACGCTTGCGGGAATGGGGCGCGACCCAACCGCTCAGGACTTGTTCGCTCACATCACCTGTCTAGACACATGCTTCGCTCCGACCCTTGCGGTCGAAACGGTCTTTGACGCCGGGGCATTCGAGCCCGAGTAGCGTCTGCTTCCTGCCATCAACTTGCTGTCCGCATTCGACCCATTGCGGACCTCTGGCAATGCCGCCCTTAGCTTTTCCTCCGCTCCACGTTCTAAAAGCGGCGCATCCGCTCAGAATGACGATTGAGGGAAGGGGGTGAAGTCCGCCTTGCGACACGACCCAACCATCGTCTCGACGTAGCGGTTGCCCTGCACCTCACCAATCTGGGTGTGATAGAACTGGCCATCCGCTACAGCGACCACTGTCACTACTTCTGGCTTTTCCGAAATCGCAAAATGGATCGCGTCGGCCGTCACTCTGGCGATCCTGGAGGGAGCCGTGCACCCCTCATTGCAGAACAGTTCCAGGTCCATATCGACCGCAATGCGTTGCGACCAAGGTGACTCTTTCAATACTCCCAGCATCGGGTTCGACAGCCTCTGCGTTCCCTCACAGATCAAATCGAACCTTGGATTCGTATCGGCCTGAGCGGTGCCTGCGATCACCATCAGTGAAACAAGTATCGATATCAGCATGGCACCCCCTCATAAGGCCAAGCTATCACGCCGCTTCACTAGAGTCCGCTTCCCACCCATAGCGGACGTTCTGATGGTCCGGAGAAGGCGCAGCAATCAAATGTGGGTGTGCGCTTGATGCCGGGTGGAGTGTCTTAGCTCCTTGAAACTACAGAATATTCCCGGTGGTGGCTGGAGGCGGGCTCGAACCGCCGACCTGTGGGTTATGAATCCACCGCTCTAACCAGCTGAGCTACCCAGCCCCGATCGCTCGAGTCCCGGCGGGAACTGGTCTGTCCGCCGGAAGAGGCGTGCCTATATAGGCGGGCGGTGGCGGATTCAAGTCGGGACGGACGGGTCGGGGCGCCGGAGGGATCTTGCGCTCCGGCCGGGGAACGCCAAGGTTCCACGCATCGTTTCGCCGCCGATCGTTGCACAGGGATTCGTCATGCGCCTGCTCGTCCTCGCCGTCGCCGTCTCGGCCGTCACCTTCGCCGCCGCGTGCCGGGCGGACGGCCAGGACCAGGCCGTCGTCGACGGCGGCGCGTCGGTGGAGAGCCGGGCCCCCAACGGGGCCGGCCAGCAGCCGGCCTTTCCCGGCCAGACCCGCGCCCCGGGCGTACGCACCGGGGTGGCGCTGACGCATGCGGTGGTTGCGTCGGGGCTGGAGCATCCATGGGGACTGGCGCTTCTGCCCGACGGCCGCTGGCTGGTCACCGAGCGGCCCGGCCGGATGCGGATCGTCTCCGCCGAAGGCGCGGTGGGCGAGCCGATCGCCGGCCTGCCCCGGGTCGATGCCCGGGGGCAGGGCGGGCTCCTCGACGTCGCCGTCGGTCCGACCTTCGCGCAGGATCGCCTGATCTACTGGAGCTACGCCGAGCCGCGCGGGGGCGGCAACGCCACGTCGGTGGCCCGCGGTCGGCTGTCCGACGACGGAACCCGGGTCGAGAACGTGGAGGTCATCTTCCGCGCCTTGCCGACCTATGACGGAGGGGCCCATTTCGGCTCATCGCTGGCGTTTGACGGCGGCGGTCATCTCTTCATCACCCTCGGCGACCGTTCAGATGCGCCGATGCGCCCCCAGGCGCAGGATCTCGGCTCGCACATGGGCAAGACCATCCGCATCAACGCGGACGGCTCGGTTCCGTCGGATAATCCGTTCGTTGGCCGGGCTGGAGCGCGGCCGGAAATCTGGTCGCTGGGACACCGCAACGTGCAAGGGATCGCCATCGCCCCGAACGGCGATGTCTGGACCGTCGAGCACGGCACGCGCGGCGGCGACGAGATCAATCTCGACCGGGCCGGGATCAATTACGGGTGGCCGATCATCGCCTATGGCGTCGAATATCGCGGCGCGCCGATCAACGAAGGGATCACCGCCCGCGAGGGGCTGGAGCAGCCGGTCTACTACTGGGACCCGGTCATCGCGCCCGGCGGCATGACCGTCTACGACGGGGCCATGTTCCCGGACTGGCGCGGAAACCTGCTGGTCGCCGGCCTGAAGGAAAAGCATATCGCCCGGCTGGTTCTGGACGGGAACCGCGTCGTCGGCGAGGAGCGGCTGCTGACCGATCTTGGCGAACGGGTGCGGGACGTTGCGGTCGGCCCGGACGGCGCCGTCTGGGCCATCACCGACGACCCGAACGGCAAGCTGGTGCGGCTGGCGAAGGCGAGCTGACGCGCGCAGAGCCACCAGGAAAGATCAGTCCCGCAGCAGTTCGTTCACGCCCGTCTTGGCCCGCGTCTGCGCATCGACCCGCTTGACGATCACGGCGCAATATAGAGACGGGCCGCCGCTCGGGTCGGGCAGCGACCCCGGCACGACGACGCTGTACGCCGGCACCTCGCCGCGGAAGACCTCGCCGGTGGCGCGGTCAACGATCTTCGTCGAACCGGACAGGTAGACGCCCATGGCCAGAACCGCGCCTTCGCGGACGATGACGCCCTCCGCCACCTCGGCCCGGGCGCCGATGAAGCAGCCGTCCTCGATGATGGTCGGATTGGCCTGAAGCGGCTCCAGCACGCCGCCGATGCCCGCGCCGCCCGACAGGTGCACGTTCTTGCCGATCTGGGCGCAGGAGCCGACCGTGGCCCAGGCGTCGACCATCGATCCCTCGTCAACATAGGCGCCGATGTTCACGAAGCTGGGCATCAGCACGACATTCCGGCCGATGAAGGCGCCGCGCCGGGCCACGGCCCCGGGCACAGCGCGAAAGCCGGCCTGCTCGAAATGGGTCTCGGTCCAGTGGCTCCACTTGACCGGGACCTTGTCCCAGTAGGGGCCCGGGCTCGGATCGCTGACGCCCATGGTCGCCCCGAGCGGCGCGCCCATGCGGGTGTTCGGGTTGAGGCGGAACGACAGCAGCACCGCCTTCTTCAGCCACTGGTGCGTGGTCCAGACGCCGTCGGCGTCGCGGGACGCCACCCGGGCCTCGCCTGCGTCCAGCATGTCCAGCGCCTGCTCGACGGCCTTCCGCACCTCGCCATGCGTCGAGACCGAGACTTCAGCCCGGGTCTCCCAGGCCGCTTCGATGACGGCTTCCAGGTGGGCGCGGTCAGTCATGTCGGGTCTCCCGGCAGGATGGCGGTGGCGAGAAAGGGCCCCAGCGCCGCGGCCCGGTGATCCACGAACGGGGCCTCGGCGTCGAAGGCGTGCGGTCCGACCAGGATCGTGGTCATGCCCAATTCCTTGGCGTGCTCGAGATTGCGGGCGGTGTCCTCGAAGAAGGCGGCTGTGGCCGGGTCCAGTCCGAACCGGTCCAGCATCAGGGCGAAGGTGTCGGGATGCGGCTTGGGCACCAGCCGGGCGTGCTCGACCGCGAACAGCCCGTCGAACAGGTCGCTGATCCGCAGCTGTTCCAGCACCCGCTCGCCATGCAGGGTGGAGCCGTTGGTGAAGACGTAGCGGGGTCCCTTTAGCCGCTCCAGGCCCGCACGCAGTCCCATATCGGGCTGGAGGTCCTCCAGTGGCACGTCGTGCACCTCGGCCAGGAACAGCTCCGGGTCGATGGTGTAATCCTTCATCAGGCCGCCGAGCGCCGCCCCGTGATCCATCAGATAACGCTTCTGCAGCGCCCGCGCCTCGTCCAGCGGCAGGCCGGTGGTGCGCACCATGAACTGGCCGATGCGCTCGCTTACCCGCTTCAGGATTTGCCGCTCGGGCGGATAGAGGGTGTCGTCGAGGTCGAAGATCCAGCTGCGGACATGGCGCAGATCGGCCCCGATCTCGGTGGGATGTATAGGCTCGGCGGTCATTCCCCGGCCTTCACCAGCGTCCCGGCGCCATGCTCGGTGAATAGCTCGACCAGCATGGCGTGCGGGCGCCGTCCGTCGAGGATGACGACGGCCTCGACGCCATCCCGGACCGCGGCGATCGCGGTCTGCAGCTTGGGGATCATGCCGCCGGTGGCGACTCCCTCCTCGATCAGCCTCGAGGCCTCTCCGACGGTCATCTGGCGGATGATCTCGCCATCGGCGCCCTTGACCCCCGCCACGTCGGTTAGCAGCAGCATGCGCTTCGCGTTCAAAGACCCGGCCAGCGCCCCCGCGACCGTGTCGGCGTTGACGTTGAAGGTCTGGCCGTCCTCTGTGACCCCGATCGGGGCGATGACGGGCACCCAGTCGGCGTCGGATTCCAGCAGGCGAACGACCAGCTTGGGGTCGACCTTCGTCGGTTCGCCGACGAAGCCGAGATCGACCTCGTGCTCGATCATACTGTCCGGGTCGCGCCTGGTGCGCTTGGTCTTCTCTACGGTCAGCAGGCCGGCGTCCTTGCCCGACAGACCGATGCCGCGCACGTCGGCCTTGCGCCCGGCCATGGTGATCCAGTGGGCGATTTCCTTGTTGACCGCGCCGGACAGGACCATTTCGGCCACCTGCATGGTGTCGGAGTCCGTGACCCGCAGCCCGTCGACGAAGCTCGATTTCACGCCGGCCTTTTCAAGCATGGCGCTGATCTGCGGCCCGCCCCCGTGGACGACGACCGGGTTCACCCCCATCAGTTTCAGCAGCACAACGTCGGCGGCGAACTGTTTGGCCACCGCGCTCTCACCCATGGCGTGGCCGCCGTATTTGATCACCACCGTCTTGCGGTCGTAGATCTGGATGTACGGCAAGGCCTCGGCCAGGGTCTTCGCCGTGTCCCAGCCGCGCTCTTCGGATTGCCGTTCTGTCTCGTCCATCACCCGCGGGTCCGTAAAGCCAAGCCAGGGTCCTGTCATCATGAAACCGGAGCTCCGCGCGCCCGTTCCGCCTGGATGAACGAACACGATATCGATGATCGGGACCTGACGCCCTCCGATCCGGCCGATCCGGCCTCGCTGCAGCACCCGGATCCGACCCTCTGTCCGGAATGCCTGGGCGCTGGCGCCCTGCCGTCGGGAGAGGTCTGTCCGGTCTGTGAGGGAACCGGGAAGGCGACCAACCGTACGGGCGGCGGCTGATCAGCGAACAACCACGGCTTGCGGCGGAGCCGGAGGTCACCGCGAGTTGAAACCGGCGACGCTTGTCGTTTCGGGAAGCCGCGTTACGGTGACGACTGGATTTCGTCGGTTGGGCCGTAGTTTATGTTCGATTCCTTCTCGCGGAGCTTCGATTCGGGCTCGTCGCCTCGCGGCGAGAGCGCTGATTCAGGCGGCCTCGAGCCGACCCTGGACCCGTCCTTCGGCGCTGTCGCCAGCTACCAGATCTGCGGCTGTTGCGGGCGTTTCCACGGCGCGACGGACTCCACCGACGGCGGCGGGCAGGGCGTCATCCTGAACGCCGATGACCGCGGCTCCTTCGGCCCCAATGGAAAGCCCTCGCTGGGCACGCTCGACGCCGGCGCGCAGATCACCCGGTCCAACACCAGCTGGGCCTCGAATCTCGGCCAGGCCGCCGTGGTGACCTACGCGTTCCGGGCCTCGGCCACCACGATGCCGACCGACACCACGGGATTCTCGCAGTTCAACAGCGCGCAGATCGCCGCCACCGAACTGGCGCTTGCCTCCTGGTCGGACGTGGCCAACATCACCTTCAACCGGGTCACCGACCCTGGCAGCCAGTACTCCAACAGCGCCACGATCCTGTTCGCCAACTATGCGGAGGGCCAGGACGGCGCGGCCGCCTTCGCCTATCTTCCCGGCGGCATGCCCGGCGCCACCGGCTCCAATGCGGTCCAGGGGGATGTCTGGATCAACAGCTCCCTGGCGTACAATTCGACGCCGGTGATGCAGGCCTATGGCCACCAGGTGTTGCTGCACGAGATCGGCCACGCCATCGGCCTCAGCCACCCGTCGAGCTACAACGCCAGCGCCGACGGCGTCATCACCTATGGCGCCAACGCCACCTATTTCGAGGATTCCCGCCAATACACGGTGATGAGCTATTTCGGCGAGCTCAACACCGGCGGTGATTTCCGCACCAACGGCGCCGGGGCCACCCGCTATTCAGCGGTTCCCCTGCTCGACGACATCGCCGCGGCCCAGCGCCTGTACGGCGCCAACATGACCACCCGCACGGGCAACACGACCTACGGCTTCAACTCCAATGCCGGGCAGCCCTGGTTCAGCGCCAGCAGCGGCGCCAGCGCCCTGATCTTCGCGGTCTGGGACGCCGGCGGCGTCGATACCTTCGACTTCTCGGGCTACAGCGTCGCCCAGACCATCGACCTGCGGCAAGGCGCCTTCTCGAGCGTCGGCTCGTTGCTGGGCAATGTCGCCATCGCCATCGGCGTCGTGATCGAGAACGTCATTGGCGGGATGGGCGCTGACGCCATCAGGGGCAATTCGGCGGCCAACCAGATCACGGGCAACGGCGGCGCCGATGTCATCGACGGCGGCCTCGGCTCGGACACGGTGGTCTTCTCCGGCACACGCGCCAGCTACACCGTCACCTGGAACGGCCAGGTCGGCACGGTGACCGGCCCCGGCGGGACCACCACCGTCCGCAACGTCGAGTTCCTCCAGTTCTCGGACCAGACCATCGCGGCCGCGCCGACGGGCGGGCTGCTGGTCGCCGGCGACATCACCAACGAGACCATCAACGGCACGAGCTTCGCCGACACCATGGGCGGCCTTGGCGGGACCGACACGGTCAACGGTCTGGCCGGCGCCGATACGCTGGACGGCGGATCGGGCAACGACGTCCTCAACGGCGGGGACGACGACGACTTCCTCATCGGCGGCCTGGGAAATGACGGGCTGAACGGCGGAACTGGCGCCGATATCGCCGACTATTCCGGAGCCGGCGCGGGCGTCACGGTCAATCTCACGGCCGGAACCGCCAGCGGCGGGGCCGGCGCCGACACCCTCACCGGCATCGAGGAGGTGCGCGGTACGGCCCATGCCGACACCCTGACGGGCGACGGCGCCGCCAACATCCTGCGGGGCGGCGGCGGGATCGACACCATGAACGGCGGCGGCGGGGCCGACCAGCTGTTCGCCGGCGCTCCGGGCGAAGGCGGCGGCGCGCCCGATATCGTCAAGGCGCAGGGCACGGCCAATGCGAGCATCGCCGCCGCTGTGTCGCTGGCCGGCGCGTTCGACCTCGGGACCCGCGCCGACGTCGCCAACTCCACCACCATTCCGCACGCCACGGTCCTGGCGACGGCCCATGGCGGCATGGAATACTACGCCTTCACGGTGGCGGCGGGCGAAACGGTCGTCTTCGATATCGACAACGCCAGCTTCGACAGCGTGCTGCGTGTCTTTGACGCGGACGGGGTCCAACTGGCCCAGAACGACGATTCCGCCAACGACGGCGGCTCTGCGACGGATTCGAACGTCAGCCACACCTTCGCGGCGGCGGGCACATATTACGTGCAGGTTTCACAGTGGCAGTCGGGGTCCGACGCGACCCTCGTCACCACGGCGCCGGGAGCCGGCGGAACCTACACCCTGCACGTCTCGGTTCCGGGCGCGCCTGTGGTTCCGCTCCTCTTCCTCGGCGCGACCATGAACGGGGACGCCGGAGCCGACGCCCTCAACGGCGGCGTCGGCCGGGATACCCTGAACGGCGGCGACGACGACGACCAGCTGACGGGCGGCGCCGAAAACGACACCCTCGATGGCGGGACCGGAACCGACACGGCCGTCTTCAGCGGCAACCGCGCGGCCTATACCGTCAGCGTCAACTCGGGTGTCACGACGGTGGTCGGACCCGACGGAACCGACACGATCAGCAATGTCGAGCGCCTCCAGTTCGCCGACGGCCTGTTCGACGCCGCCGGGGCCCCGCTGGGCGGGGCCATCAATGGCACGGCGGGCGCCGATGCCCTGAATGGCACGGCCAACGCCGACACCATAAACGGCCTCGACGGCGACGACGTGATCACCGGCGGCGGGGCGAATGACACCATCAGCGGCGGCGCGGGCGTCGATACGGCGGTCTTCGCCGGTCTGCGCACAAGCTATGTGGTGACGACGTCGGGCGGCACGACGACAGTGACCGGCCCCGATGGGACCGACACCCTGACCACGGTCGAGCGGCTCCGCTTCGACGACGCGACCCTGATCGTCGGCGCGGGCGGCGGCCAGTATTTCGGCGGCACGGCCAATGCAGACACCATAAACGCTACGGTCTTCAACGATGAAATCCAGGGCGCCGGCGGCAATGACACCATCAACGCGCTCGCCGGCGACGACCTGGTCTACGGCGGCGATGGCGACGACCTCATAACGGCGGGCGGCGGCGTGGACCGGCTGTTCGGCGGCATCGGAGCGGACAGGCTGGAAGGCGATTCCGGCGACCAGCTGTGGGGCGAGGACGGCAACGATACGCTCGTCGCCGTGGGCTCGGCCGCGGCGGCGTCGATCATGGTGGCCGGCGCCGCGGGCGTCGACACCGCCATCCTGCGCGGCGTCTCGGCCCAGCTGGATCTCGCCAGCGGCGTCGGAACCGTGGGTTCGACCGCGATCTCGGCCTCGGGCGTCGAGAACGTCGTCGTCGAAGGGGCGGGCGCGGGCATGCGCACCGTCTCCGGCAATGGATCGGCCAACGCCCTGTCGGTCGGCGCTCTCGGCGACGGAACATTCGGGGTCACCTTCGACGGTCGCGGCGGCAACGACATCCTCACCGGCGGCGCCGCGGGCGACATCCTGATCGGCGGCGGCGGTATCGATATCCTGTACGGCCGCGGCGGCGCCGACAGCCTTGAAGGCGACGCCGGCGATCAGCTGTATGGCGAGGACGGCGACGACACCCTTGTCGTGCTCGGTTCCGCCACCGCGACATCCATGGTCGTGTCCGGCGCCGCCGGCCTCGACACGGCGGTCCTGCGCGGCTCGTCGGCCACCGCGAACCTGGCGACGGGCGCGGGCACGGTCGGTTCGACGGCCGTCTCCCTTTCCGGGGTCGAAAACGTGGTGGTCGAAGGCGCCGGCGCCGGGGGGCGAAGCGTCACGGGCAACAGCGCGGCCAACCGGCTATCGGTCGGCTCGCTCGGAGACGACGGCTCGTTCAGCCTCACCTTCGACGGTGCGGGCGGGGACGACATTCTGTCGGGTGGCGCAGGCGACGACACGCTGATCGGCGGAACCGGGATCGACACCGCCGACTACAGCGGCGCGGGCGCGGCCATGCGGGCCCAGTTGAACACCGGCGTGGCCGTCAATGACGGCGACGGAGGTTCCGACACGCTCAACGGCATCGAGAACCTGACCGGATCGGCCTTCGACGACATCCTGATCGGCGACAACGTCGTCAACGTGCTGACGGGCGGCCTCGGCCGCGACACCCTCATCGGTCTGGGCGGCAACGACGTGATCCACGGCGGAGCGGGCGTGGCCAACCAGCTTCAGGGCGGCCTGGGCAACGACACCTATTACGTCGATGTGCGCGGCGACAGCGTCCACGAACTGGCCGGCGAGGGTGTCGACACGGTCATCACCACGGCCGTGCAGATCAACCTTTCGGCCAATGTCGAGAACCTGACCTATGCGGGAAGCGGAACCTTCACCGGCGTCGGCAACGCCGAGGCCAACACCATTCGGGGCGGCCTGCTGCGCGACACGCTGATCGGCGGGGGCGGCAACGACATCATCATGGGCGGGGGCGGCGCGGCCAACAATGTGTTCGGCGGCCAGGGCAACGACTATTTCATCCTCCAGGCCGCCGACAGCGTCATCGAGAATGTCGGCGAGGGCACGGATACCGTCGAGGCCCGCATCAACAGCTATACGCTGGGCGCCAACGTCGAGAACCTGGTCTTCGGCGGCTCCGGGAACTTCACCGGCAACGGCAATGCGCTGAACAACCTGATCATCGGCGGGGCCGGGAACGACACCCTGCGCGGCGCCGGCGGGACGGACCAGATCCGTGGCGGGCTGGGCACCGACATTGTCGTGCTCCAGGGCGTGGCGTCGGACTATACGATCACGGCCGAGGGGGCCGGCTGGCGGATCATCGACGGAACAGCCGGCCGCGACGGTTCAATTCTGGCGACGGACGTCGAAACCCTGCGCTTTGGCGACGGTTCGACCCAGCCGTTGGGCGGGGCGCCGGCGCCCCTGTTGTCCGGAAAGGACCAGCCCCAGGAGCCCGTGGCCCTGTCCACCTCGCCCGAAGACAAGGACGGGGCGATCGACGACGGACCGCTGATCCTGGCCTCGGCCGAGGACGACGCCTTCCTGCCGCTCGGCGTCTGGGACGACGCCCAGGTCCTGCCCGTCCTTGACGACGCCGCGTTGGTCCTGCCGGATGGGGGAGTGGGGAGCGCGAATCCCGCCCTGTCCGTCGTCCCGTTCGAGGGCCATTCGACGACCGGGCCGTTTGGTCTGGTCCTGTCGGGTTCGACCGACGATCTGTGGCTCGCGCACGAATCGTGGGCGTGAGCGGACCTGCGACGGTCCGCGCGACCGCGGAGACCTCCGGCGCATGATCGGCGATCGGAGAATTCTGGCGATCGTGCCGGCCCGGGGGGGCTCGCAGAGACTGCTCGCCAAGAACGCCCGCCTGCTGGCCGGCCGGCCCATGGTGGCCTGGACCCTCGAGGCGGCGCGTGGATCCGTCCTGATCGATCATCTGGTGGTGTCCACGGACGATCCGGCGGTGGCCGAGACCGCCGCGGAGATGGGCTGGCCGCCGCCCTTCATGCGGCCGGACCATCTGTCAGGCGCGACGGCTTCGGTCATCGACGCCATCGAACACGCGCTGGATCAGGTCGGCGGGCGCTGGGACTATGTGGTCCTGCTGCAGCCCACCTCGCCGCTGCGCACGGCGTCGGATATCGACCAGGCCATCCGACTTTGTGACGAGACCGGCGCCCCGGCGGTGATCGGCGTCTCGCCCCTGCCGAAACCGCCGAGCTTCTATGGCCGTGTCGACGCGGCGGGGGGGTATACCCCGGGGGGCGTCGACCTCGAGCGGACGGTCGTGATCAACGGGGCGGTCTATGTGGGCCGACCGGAGATCCTGATGCGCGACCGCACCTTCCAGTCAAAAGGCGTGCGGGCGTACTCCATGCCGGTCGAGCGGGGCTGGGACGTCGACACGCCGGCGGAGTTCGCTGTTTGCGAGGCGCTTTTTCCGTTTCAGGCGGTGGAACCGACCTGACGCACCTGCGCGTACGTTTCCGGACAGGAGTCTGTCACTCAATGGCCACGCTTGTTGTTGTTAGGGGCTTCTTCGTCTCGACCTGAGCCAGCGGGACTGTTATGAGGGTGCGAGCGGCGGATCGTGCGCCGCCTTGAGAAAATTCACCTGGGCTGCGGAGGGCATCCACCCATGCGCGTTAAGACATTCATTCTGGCGTCCAGCGCCGCGGGGGCCCTGGCCCTGTCCGCGGGCGCTGCGGCCGCCGATCCGAACGGCTGGTACGGCGCGATTGACGTCGGCTACCACACGGCCGAGGCCGAGACCTCCTATGGTTTCGATCTGGAGGTCGACGACAGCTGGGCCGGCTTCGCCCGGCTGGGCTACCGGTTC
>NZ_DASPMQ010000056.1:0-41252 GCF_035626975.1 Brevundimonas sp. | reverse complement strand
CGGACGCGCTGGTCGCCCAGGGTGTCAACGGCGGCGTCATCTCGCTCGACGGCAAGGGCGAAACCCAACTGGCCCGCCCGACCGCCGACGGCGTTCGCGAGCCTCTCAACCGCCGCGCCACCATCGGCATCAACTTCTAGGACGGTTCGTCCGGGCGCTGCACGAAGCGCCCGGACCTGCCGCCCGGAAGGCCGAGGGGTCTGCGACAACAGCACCGCCGGTCCCTCACGGGGCCGGCGGTCTTGTTTTTTCCGGGGGATTGGTGAGACCCTGCGGTTCCGGCCGTTACGGGCCGGACGCGACGTCCCGCCGGAGGTTCCGATGTCCAGTCGCCCGCTTCTCAGCCTCCTCCTTCTGGGCATGGCCGCCTGTTCGCCCGGCGAGCCGGCCGCGAGCGCGCCCTCCGTCCCCCGGGCGGACGACAGCGGTCGTCGCGAGACCGCCGTCTTCGCCGGCGGCTGTTTCTGGTCCGTCGAGGCCAATTTCGAGGCGATCCCGGGCGTGGTGGCGGCGGTGTCGGGCTTCGCTGGCGGCGCCACGGCCAATCCGTCGTACGATCAGGTTGTGCGCGGCGGCACGGGTCACCTCGAAGCGGTCCAGGTGACCTTCGACCCTGCCCGGATCAGTTATCGCCAGTTGGTCGACCGGTTCTGGCTGACCATCGACCCCACCGATCCCGACGGACAGTTCTGCGATCAGGGGCCGTCCTACGCGACGGCCGTCTTCGCCGGCCCGGCCCAGAAGGCTGACGCCGAGGCCTCCCGCCGCGCCGCGGCCGCCCGGATCGGCGCGAGCCGATTCGTCACGCCTGTCCGCGACTCCGTCCGGTTCTGGCCGGCCGACGCCGCCCATCAGGACTTCGCCCGCCGGAATCCGGCGCGATACGGCGGCTACAGCCGGTTCTGCGGCCGCACCGCGCGGCTGCGCGCCGTCTGGGGCGAGGCATAGGCCTGGATCGTCCGATAGCGGACGGATTCGAGACCCATCCACAGACAATCCGCCCACAACGGTGTGTCTCCCGCGCCACCCGGTCAGGCTGTCATATCACTGTCACACGAATGTCGTCCCAGTTTCCGACGGGGCCCGTAGAGGGAGCGGGATTTCAGCCGGCTGAGGCCGGTCGGCGGGCGCTTGCGCCCTTGTTCATCGGGGATAACGACAAATGACGAACCGCAAACGCGTGTTCTGGGCGACGACCGCCCTCTGCAGCGGCTTCCTTATGGCGGGCGCCGCCGCGGCCCAGTCGACGGGATCGATGACCGTCGAGGAGTCGACGGAAGTCGAGACGGTCGTCGTCACCGGCCAGCGCGGTCCGCGCAACGTCGATGGCGTTATCGTGGCCGAACAGGTCGGCAAATCGCGCTCGACGATCACCCAGGAGTACCTGTCGACCCAGGCTCCGGGCCAGACCGTCCTTCAGTCGCTGAACCTGCAACCGGGCGTGAACTTCACCAACCAGGACGCGTATGGCAACTCGGGCGGCGACGTCACGATCCGCGGCTTCGACGCCCAGCGTATCTCGCTGAACCTCGACGGGATTCAGCTGAACGACACCGGCAACTACCAGATCTATTCGAACCAGCAGCTGGACCCGGAACTGCTGGAGCGCGCCAGCGTCAACCAGGGCACGACCGACGTCGACAGCCCGACCGCCTCGGCCACCGGCGGCACCATCAACCTGGTCACCCGTCGCCCCGCCCGCGAGTTCGGCGCGATCGTCCAGCCCTCGATCGGCGAAGAGAACTACCAGCGCATCTTCGCCCTGGTGGACACCGGCGAGTTCGGCCCGTGGGGAACCACGGCGTGGTTCTCGACCTCGGCCACCAACTACGATCAGTTCGGCAACCCGGGCGAACTGTCCAAGCAGACCTACAACGGCCGCATCTATCAGCCGATCCGTGGCAACGGTGACTTCCTTTCGGTCGCGTTCAACTACAACCGTAACCGCAACAACACCTACGGCGGCAAGAACGTCGACCTGTTCAACGCCGGCACCATCACCCCCGGCAACGGCGCCCAGTGCCTGTTCGATCCGGCCCGGCCCGGCGTTCGCGACGACCAGGGCGTGTCGAACCCGGTCGGGACCCCGGCGGGGAACATCAACCCCGGCTGCGGAACCTACTATAACTACTTCATGAATCCGTCGGACACGGCGAGCATCCGCGGTCAGGCCCGCTTCTCGATCACCGACAATCTGACGCTGACGGTCGACCCGACCTACCAGTACGTGATGGCCAACGGCGGCGGCACCACCAACGTTGACGAGTTCGACCAGCGGCTCGCGGGTTCGTTCTTCAATCCTGCGACGGCGGCGACCCGCCGGGCGAACGGCGTTGACCTCAACGGCGACGGCGACATCCTCGACCGGATCAAGCTGTACTCGCCGTCGAACACCAACACCAACCGCTACTCGATCAACTCGTCGCTGATCTACGACATCAACGACGATCATCGCGTGCGTCTGTCGTACACCTTCGACACCGGCAACCACCGCCAGACCGGCGAGTATGGCTTCCTGAGCCGGTCGGGCGATCCGCTGGATCCGTGGGCGGGCCACAAGAACGGTGGCCAGGAGCCGATCCTGACCCGCGACGGCGACATCTTCCAGAAGCGTGATCGCCGCTCCAAGGCCGTGCTGAACCAGGTCTCGTTCCAGTACGTCGGCGACTTCTTCGCCAACGCCCTGACCCTGGATATCGGCGTGCGTGCGCCGTTCTTCCACCGCGAGCTGACCAACTACTGCTACCAGATCAACACCTTCGATGCGTATTGCTCGGCCCAGACGCCGTTCTCGAACCCCACCGCCGGCGCCCCGGTCAGCTTCGAGCGCGACTATGAAGACGTCCTGCCGAACGCCGGCGTGACCTGGCGTTTCGCCCCCAACCAGCAGATCTTCGCCTCCTACTCGGAGAATCTGTCGGCCCCGCGGACGGACGACCTCTACGACCGGATCCCGGCGGATCCGTCGCCGGAAACCAGCACCAACGTCGATCTCGGCTACCGTTATCAGACCAGCCGCCTGATCGCCTCGGTGTCGGCCTACTCGTCGAAGTTCGAGAACTACATCGCCCGCGCCGTTACCGACGTGCTCGACTCGAACGGCGTTCCGACCGGTGAAACCATCGTCACCAACGTCAACGTCGGCGCCGTGGATCGCTGGGGCGCGGACGGCCAGCTGGGCTTTGTCTTCAACGACAACTTCTCGCTCTACGGCTCGGTGTCCTACCTCGGCAGCGAGGTGAAGGAGAACGTTCCGAACACCCCCACCCCGTTCCCGACGGCCGGCAAGGAGCTGTTCGAGGTTCCGGAGTGGCAGTACGCCCTGCGCGCCGAGTACACGACCGGCCCGCTGACCGTGGGCCTGCAAGGCAAGTACGTCAGCGAGCGCTGGACCAACCTGGTCAACGACGAGCAGACCCCGGACTACACGATCGTCGACCTCGACGCCCGTTACGACCTGTCGTTCATCAACGAGGGGATGTACCTTCAGATCAACGTCCTGAACCTGCTCGACGAAGAGTACCTCGGCAACATCTCGACCGAGATCTCGGGCAACCGCACCGCTCAGCTGGGCGCGCCGCGGACCTCGATGGCCACCCTGCGGATGACCTTCTAGGGCTTTCGCAACCAATCGGCGGGAAAGGGCGGTCCGCGAGGGCCGCCCTTTTTCGTGGCTCGCCTGTGGAGGCAGGCGATCTTGCAGATGTTGAAGTCGGGTCCGGCCGTGTCTATCTGGCGCGGCTGCCTTTCGCCGTTCCAGGACACCCCCGCCCCATGACCACGCCCGTCCCCGCCGAATGGTCGCCGCATCGCGCCATGTGGGTCGGCTGGCCCAGCCACGGCGAGCTGTGGGAGGAGAACCTCCAGCCGGCCCAGGCCGAGGTCGAAGCCCTGGTCCGCGCCCTCGCCGGCCCCGGCCGCGAACGGGTCCGGCTGCTGGTCGGCAAACCCGAAGCGCTCGATGACGCGCGCGCGCGCTTCGCCGGCGTGGCCAACGTCGAGATCGTCGACGGCCGCTTCGGGGACATCTGGCTGAGGGACACCGGCCCGATCTTCGGCGCCGGCTCCGCGACGGCCGCCGCCTTCCGCTTCAACGGCTGGGGCGGCAAGTACGAACTCGAATACGACGACACCGTCGCCAACCAGATCGGCGAGGCCGCCGGCGTCGCTCTCGAGCGTCACGATTTCATCCTCGAGGGGGGCGCGCTCGATCACGACGGGCAGGGCACGATCCTGACCACGCGCCAATGCCTGCTGAACCACAATCGGAACCCAGGCTGGACCGAGGCCGCCGCCGAGGCGGCGCTGGCGTCTTCGCTCGGCGCCCGCAAGGTGCTGTGGCTGGGCGACGGCCTGCTTAACGACCACACCGACGGCCATGTCGACAACCTCGCCCGCTTCGTCGCGCCGGGCGTGGTGGCCTATCCCGTCGCCTGGGGCCGCGGCGACCCGAACGACGACGTCTATGCCGGGGTGGCGCTGGCCTTGTCGAAAATGACCGACGCCGACGGCGGGCCGATCCGGATGCTGCCCCTGCCGTCGCCCGGCTTCGTCGGCGACGAGGGCGAGAAGCCCATTCCCGCCAGCCACATGAATTTCCTCATCGCCAACGGGGCGGTGATCGTGCCCACCTACGGCGACGCCCGCGCCGCCGACCTCGTCTGCCAGGGACTGAAGACGGCGTTTCCGGACCGGGAGATCATTCCCCTGCCGTCGCTCGCCATTCTGTCCGGCGGCGGGTCCTTCCATTGCATCTCCCAGCAGGAGCCCGCGTGATGACCCGCATGATCTCCGTCGCCGCCCTGCAGACGTCCTACGGCGAGGACCTGCAGGCCAATATCGACAAGACCATCGCCCTGATCCGCGAGGCGGCGGGCAAGGGCGCGCAGGTCATCCTGCCGTCGGAGCTGTTCCAGGGCCCCTATTTCTGCGTCAGCCAGGAAGAGAAGTGGTTCGCCACCGCCCATCCGTGGCGCGAGCATCCGTGCGTGAACGCCCTGCAGCCCGTCGCCGCCGAACTGGGCGTGGCCATCCCGGTGTCGATCTTCGAACGCGAGGGACCGCACTATTTCAACAGTATGGTCATGCTGGACGCTGACGGCTCGGCCATGGGCGTCTATCGCAAGAGCCACATCCCCGACGGCCCCGGCTATCAGGAGAAATACTATTTCCGGCCCGGCGACACCGGATTCAAGGTCTGGAACACCCGTCATGGCCGCATCGGCGTCGGCATCTGCTGGGACCAGTGGTACCCCGAAACGGCGCGGGCGATGATGCTGCAGGGCGCCGAGGTGCTGTTCTACCCCACCGCCATCGGCTCCGAGCCGCACGACAAGGAGCTGGACACCGCCGACCCGTGGCGGCGCGCCATGCAGGGCCACGCGGTGTCCAACGTCGTGCCCGTGGTCGGCGCCAATCGCATCGGGGCCGAATACGCCACCGACGTGGGCCAGGTCTTCTACGGCTCGTCGTTCATCGCCGATCATCGCGGCGACCTCGTCGAAAGCCTGGGGCGGGACGAGGAGGGCGTCGTGGTCCACGCCTTCGACCTCGACTACATCGACCGTCATCGCGCCGCCTGGGGCTTCTTCCGCGACCGGCGCACCGACCTCTACGGTTCGCTGGTCAGTCCGCGTCCCGCCTGATCGTTCGTCCCAAGCGCCCGCCGCTCGGCGGCGCAGGCCGGACTGCCCAGCCTCTCCGCGCGCGCGGACGCGAGCTCCATCCGGGCGGCTTCCAGCTCGGCGTGGAAATCCGGCGCCGCCGCGGCCTGTTCGTAGACGGCCTGCCCCAGCCGGCGTCCGTCCTCGACGTCCGACGGCCAGTTCATGGCGCAGACGGCGCGGCTGATCCCGATCTCGCGGCCCATGGCGCGGGCGGCGTCGGCGCGGTCGGGTGCGAGCCCCGCGAACAACTCGCCATAGGCGGCGCCGGCCACCGCGGCCGCCGCCGGCCAGGAGCCTCCGGACCGCTGGTCCTCCGTCACCCGCTGGCAGGCCCGGCGCGACGGGTCCAGGGCGATCGGCCTGGATCTCGGATTTGAGCCCGCCAGCCGCGCCGTCAGGGTGGCCGAATCGACCAGCAACCTGTGCATGATCCGCGTCAGCGCGGGGCGGGGGCGGGCCGACAGCCGCGTCCCGAGCACGCAATCGAAATGCTGTGCCGCTTCGGGCGGGCGAATCTCGGCGTGGGCGGTGGCCAACCACCAACGATCGGTGTCCTCCAGCCCCTGCAGCGTCTGCGACGCGGCCAGGTCGCCGTCGTCCGCCCACGTCCCGGCCTGCGCGGTCAGCGCGTCCATGCGGTCAGGCGGCAGATATCCCGGGGGCGCTTCGGCAGTCTGCGGCGGCGGTCCGCCGAGGCCGGCGCAGGCGACCACAAGGGTGCAGGCGGCCACGGCGGCCGCCCGCTTCATCGTCCCGCGGTCCAGGTCAGCTGTACGCTGGTCGGTTCGCCCTCGACGCGGGTGGCGACGACGCTCAGCAACTGACCCCGGCCCCCGGCGCCGTCTCCGGCCGCATAGCCCATGGAGTCGCCGCGGTTCATCGTGTTGATCGGCTTGAGCCCGGCCGCTTCGGCGCGCTCGCGATAGAAGGCGACGACGTCGGCGGGCGGCGCGTCCGTCGTGAACTCGACGATCCCTCCCGGTCCCTCGGGGCTGTGGGCCACGGTCGCGGGACCCCCGGGTTCGCCGCCGGGATAGATCACCGCGAAAACCGGCGCGCCTTCGGCGGCGGGCAGGGCGCTCGCGCTGCCGGCTGCCGGCGCCGGGCTTGCGGCGACCCGCGCATCGGCGGCCGGAGCGGCTGCTTCGACCGCGGCGACGCCGGCGTCCGCGGCCGCATCAGCGGGCTGGCGCTCTCCGCACCCGGCCAGAGCCATGGCCCCCATGATGGCGGTGGCCGCTAGACTACGCTTCATCCCTTGGTCGTCCCTGAACAGACTGTGTTGTTGGCTTCACCGTGGCGCAAGCCTGCGGCGGCGGCAAGGCGGGTTCACGCCCCGCATAAGGCGCGAAATGACGTGAGGGTCAGCCCGTCGCCGCGTCGGCTCCGTCGCCGACCCCGGGCTTGCCTTCCGCGGGGTCCCCGGCCGGCCCGGTGAAGTCGTGGCCGGTGTTGTTGACCGGTTGGTCCGGATTCGTTCCGACCGGCGGACGGGGGGCGGCGGACGTCTTGCCCTCTTCGGCCAGGGCCTTGTCGATCCGGTCCTGGTCGGGATCGATTTCCGAGCCGGTGGCGGCGCCGCCCTCCAGGGAGCCCGCCCGGGTGTCGGAGCCCATCCCGCTGCCGGATACGGCTTCGGTCAGGGCGTCCGGCGTCCGGCCCAGATCGGGCTTTTCGCCCATGTCGTCGGCCTCGCGGGCGTCCTCGGTCTGCTGCGGATGCTGTTGCTGGGTCATGGCGAACTCCTTCGCCCGGGTAAGCGAACCGCCGGGTGAGCGGTTCCGCCCGCCGCCCGTCCCGACGTCTTCCCGAGCAGAAAAAAGGGCCGGATTCGCATCCGGCCCTCCTTCGTCCGACAGGGGTTCGGAAAGCCGGCCTATTTGCCGAACAGCTTGGCCCAGCGGCGCTTCTCGCGGGTCTTCCAGGCGCCCCGATGGTAGGCGTCCGAGCCGATCAGCGGCACCACGGTCGTGGCCTCGGCGAAGACCATCTGCTCGTGCGTGGTTTGCACCTTGCCCCACGAGGCGGCTTCCTTGAGCGTCGAGGACGAGCAGGCGCCGTCGCGGACGTCGGCGACCGTGATCTGGACCGCGTAGCGGTGCATTTCAGCCTCGACGCCGAGGATCTCGGCGCAGACGACGGTGTCCTGGGCGAAGTTCTTCGGCACCCCGCCACCGACCATGAACAGGCCGGTCACGCCCGCGGCGATCTTGATGTCGGTCAGTTCCCGGAAGTCGGCGATGGCGTCGAGCATCATATAGGGCTGGCCGGCGGCGGCCCGCTCCTTCTGGTGCTTGACCAGGCCGAAACCGGCCGAGGAGTCGACGAAGGCCGGGCAGAAGATCGGCACGCCCTCTTCATAGGCGGTCTGGATCAGGCTTCCTTCCTTCCTGGCGTTCCCCTCGGACAGCCATTTGCCCATCTCCCAGATGAACTCGCGCGAGGAATAGCCGCGCGGCTCCAGCCGGTTGGCGATCTCCAGGATGGTGTGGTCGCAGGCCTGGAGCTCTTCCTCGTCGATGTAGGTGTCGTAGATCCGGTCGATGTAGTTGTCGCGCAGGACGTTGTCGTCCACCTCGCCGGCGGCCTGATAGTGCTTGAAGCCAAGGGCCTCGAAGAAATCCATGTCGACGATCGAGGCGCCGGTGGCGACCACGGCGTCGACCATGCCGAACTTCACCATGTCGCGGTACACGTGCATGCAGCCGCCGGCCGAGGTGGACCCGGCGAGGATCAGCCACGGCGAGCAGTCCTTGTCCTCCAGCGCCATGTTGAAGATGTCGGCGGCCCGGGCCGTGTCGCGGCTCGAGAACGACATCTTGCGCATGCTGTCGATGATCGGACGCGCATCGAAGGAGGTGATGTCCACGTGCTCCACCGTGTTCTGGAGCAGCTGGGCCTTCTGGTTCGACTGAACGGGAGCGTTCATTGCAAGGGTTTCCCTTTGGTTTGAGCGCCCGTCGTCAAAGGAAGCAGCGGCCCGGACGGAGCGACGGGCCGCTGCTGATTACAATGCGTAAGCGACGATTTAGCGCCGCCGCTGCTTGCGTTGGCCGGCCTTACCCTTGGGGCGGGACAGGCGAACCACCTTGCGGGCCTGCTCTTCCGCGGAGGTGCGCACCGTCGGGATCGACCGCGGCGCCAGACCGTAGAGCGAGGCCATCGGGGCGTCCCCGACCATGGCCAGCTCGTGCTCGCCATAGCCGTTGAAGCCAGTCGACATGGCCACGCCATAGGCGCCCAGCATGCCGATCTCGATGAAGTCGCCTTCCTGCACATCGGCCGGCAGCCAGAACGGGCCCGGCATGTGGTCGATGGAGTCGCAGGTCGGGCCGTAGAAGCGGAACGGCTTGAGATCGGCCGAAGCCGCGCCGTCCCGGACCAGCTTGGTCGGGAAGGGCCAGCGCGAGTGGGTGGCGTCGAACAGCGAACCGTACGAGCCGTCGTTCAGGTACAGGGCGTCGCCCTTGCGCAGGTCGACCCGGCACAGCACCGACGAGGACTCGGCCACCAGCGCCCGGCCGGGCTCGCACCATAGTTCGGTGGTGTGGGTGACCGGCATCTCGGCGAAGCCGCGATGGATGGCGTCGGCGTATTCGCTCATGTCCGGCGGAACCATGCCCGGATAGACCGAGGGGAAGCCGCCGCCGACATCGACGATGTCGACGATCACGCCGGCGCGGGTGATGGCGCGGCCGACCTGGGCCATGGCGGCCTCATAGGCGGACGGGCGCATGCACTGCGAACCGACGTGGAACGACACGCCCATCAGCCCGTCCTCCACCGCCTGGCGCGTGGCCAGCAGCAGCGACGGGGCCTGATCCGGCGAGACGCCGAACTTGCCCGACAGGGAGTAGGCCGCGCCGTCGGCCGACACCGCCATGCGCACGACCAGGTTCAGGTCGGCCGCGCCGCCGGTGGCGTCGATGATCTTGGCCAGTTCGTCATGGCTGTCGAGCGAGAAGGTGCGGACGCCGAACTCGAAATAGGCGCGGGTGATGGCGCCCCGGCTCTTGACCGGGTGCATGAAGGCCAGGCGCGCGTCCGCGCTGACCGAACGCACCAGTTCGACCTCGGCGAGCGATGCGACATCAAACCCGGTGACGCCGGCCTCGATCAGGGTCTCGATGACCCAGCGCGAGGGATTGGCCTTCACCGCATAGAAGACGTCAGCCTTTAGATTGTCCTGGAACCAGCGCGCCGCTACGGAAACCGAACGCGGTCGCACGAGGGCGACGGGACGTTCGGGGGACCGCTCGCGGACCAGGTCCAGGGGAAATGGATACGTGCGCAATTCACGTAAACCCCTGTAATTGTTAAACCCAGACCGGCGTTAGCAGCGCATAACGGTTAGACCACGGGGTCCGCCGGAAGCGGCCATGTAGGGTCAGGGGTCCGTCATGTAAAGCGGTTTTTTCTTGGCGGGTCCGGGGCTTGCGTGGATTGCTCCGATCCCGGAACAATCGCGGCTTCCCGTCGCGCGCTTTGTGACTCAGCCGTAACTTGCCGACGACCCCGCCGCTGATACCGTCCCGTGGACCATCCGGGGGATTTTCGATGCGCCACGCCGCCCTGCTCGCCGCCGTCTTTCTCGCCGTCGCGCCCCCCGCGGCCCTCGCCCAGACCGCCCAGCCGGTTCCCGCGTCCGAACTGGCCCGCAGCGTGGACATCCCGTTCGAGGCGTTCACCCTCGACAATGGCCTTCGCGTCGTCGTCCACACCGACCGAAAGGCGCCCGTCGTCGCGGTGGCCGCCTGGTACAACGTCGGGGCCAAGGACGAGCCCGAGGGCCAGACCGGCTACGCCCACCTGTTCGAGCACATCGGCCTGTTCAATCCGACCGAGAACCTGCCTGGCGGCCTTATGGAGCCGCTGCGGGCCATCGGCGCGACGGACTGGAACGGCACCACCTGGTTCGACCGCACCAACTTCTTCCAGACCGTGCCGACCTCGGCCCTCGACCAGGCGCTCTACATGGAGAGCGACCGGATGGGCCACCTGCTGGGCGCGCTCAATCAGGAGCGGCTCGATAACCAGCGCGGCGTCGTCCAGAACGAGAAGCGGCAGGGCGACAACCAGCCCTACGGCCTGGTCTACTACGCCCAGCTGGAGGCGCTCTTCCCGCCCGGCCATCCCTACCGCCACTCGACCATCGGCTCGATGGCCGATCTGGACGCCGCCAGTCTGGAGGACCTGCGCCAGTGGCACCGGGACAACTACGGCCCGAACAATGCGGTGCTGGTCATCGCCGGCGACATCGACGCGGCGACGGCCCGCCAGAAGGTCGAGCAGTATTTCGGCCATATCCCCCGCGGAGCGGCGAACGAGCCGGCCCAGGCCGATATTCCCACGCTCCCGGCGCGCATCGACCAACTGATGCACGACCGCGTGCCCAACACCCGCCTGTACCGCACCTGGGTGGTCCCCGGCCTGCTGGCCGACGACTCCGCCGACCTGCAGGTCGCGGCCTCGGTCCTGGGCGGTCTGGCCAGTTCGCGGCTCGACAACGCGCTGGTGCGTGGCGACGAGTCGGCGACGGCGGTCACCACCGGCTACCAGGCCTTCCACCGCATCGGCATGTTCAGCGTCACCGTTGACGTAAAGCCCGGCCAGGACGCGGACGCCGTGTCGCGCAAGCTCGACGAGCTGATCGCCGACTTCGTCGCCAACGGTCCGACCGAAGACGAGATCGCCCGCACGGTGACCAGCACCCTGTCGGGTCAGATTCAGGCGCTGGAGCCCGTGGGCGGCTTCGGCGGCAAGGCGGTCGTGCTGGCCGAGGGCGAGCTCTACGCGGACGATCCGGGCTTCTATCGCAGGGAACTGGCCGCGATGGCCGCGGTCACCCCCGCCTCGGTCAAGGCTGTGATGGGCCGCTGGCTGACCCGTCCCGTGCTTGCCACCCGCGTCGATCCCGGCGAACGCGAGCCCTATGTCGAGGCCGCCGACAACCGCCCCGCCCCGGCTCCGGCTGAACCGCTGCAGGTCACGCCCCGCGGGCCGATGCCGCCTGTCGGCCCGATGAAGGCGCTGGACTTCCCCGCCGTCGAACGGACCCGTCTGTCGAACGGCATTGAGGTGATCTACGCCCGCTCGACCACAGTCCCCGTCACCCGGGTGGCGGTGGAGTTCAACGCCGGCGTTGCGGCCGACCCCGGCGATGCGCCGGGGACCCAGCGGCTGATGCTGGATCTGCTGACCGAGGGCACGACCCGCAGGACCGCGGTCCAGATCGCCGAGGAGGCCGAGCGTCTGGGCGCCAGTGTCGCGGCGTTCGCCTCGGTCGACCGCACCACAGTCGCCCTGAACGCGGTCAGTCCCAATCTGGAGCCCTCGCTGGACCTGCTGGCCGATGTGATCCGCAATCCGGCCTTCCGCCCGGCCGATATTGAACGCCGCCGCAACCAGCAACTGGCCGCCATCGCCCAGGAGAAGAGCTCGCCCAACGGCATGGGCGCGCGCGCCCTGCCGGTGGTGCTGTACGGGCCTGACCACCCCTATGGCCGCGCCTGGTCCGGCCTCGGCGCCACCGAGGCGGTGCAGGCCCTGGATCGGGGGGATCTGACCGGCTTCCACCAGCGCTGGATCCGGCCCGACAACGCGCAGCTGTTCATCGTTTCGGATCGGCCGCTGGCCGAACTGACGCCCCTCCTGGAAGCCCGCTTCGGGGCCTGGACCGCGCCTTCGGTCGCCAGGGGAGCCAAGGCCTTCGACGCGCCGGTCCCGGCGGCCCGCCCCCGGGTCGTCCTGATCGACCGGCCGCAGTCGCCGCAGTCGCTGATCATGGGCGGGATCGTCCTGCCTGTGACCGGCCGCGATGATCTGGTCACCCTCAACGCCGCCAACGAGGTCATCGGCGCCGGCTTCCTGTCCCGCATCAACCAGGACATCCGCGAGACCCGCGGCTGGTCCTACGGGCTCAACGGCCGGATCAACCTGCTCGAGCACCAGACGCCCTATATCGTCAACGCCCCGGTCCAGTCGGACCGCACCGGGGAGTCGATCGCCGTCCTGATCGACCAGTACCGCGCCTTCCTCAGCGACCGGGGCGTCACCGCCGCGGAGCGCGAGCGGACCGTCAACGGCAACGTCCGCCAGCTGCCGGGCAGCTTCGAGAGCTCGGCCAATGTGCTGAACGCCCTGCGGACCAACGCCCTTTACGGCCGTCCCGACAACTACTGGGAGACGCTGGCGCCCCGCTACGAGGCGATGACGCCGCAGGTCATGGACGCGGCGGCCCGTGAGGTTCTCGACAGTTCCAGGATGGTCTGGGTGGTGGTCGGCGACGCCTCGGTGGTCCGGCCCCAGCTGGAAGGCCTCGGCCTGGAGGTGGAGGTCCGGGCGGCGCAGTAGGCGGGCCATCCGGCCTCTTCCGCCGTCACGCTGGACGAAATCGTCGCGGGCGTGCCATTAAGACTTGCCCCAAGGGCCCGTTCGGGCCATGCGGCGCGCCCCTGCAACCGCCAACAGTCTGTTCATGACCGCATCCGCCGCCGCCGTCGCGTCCGTCCGGGACGTGTCCAAGACCTTCGGCGCCCGCAAGGCCCTGAACGGCGTGTCCGTCGAGGTCGGGGCCGGAGAGATGGTGGCCCTGATCGGCCCGTCCGGTTCGGGCAAGTCGACCCTGCTGCGCTCGATCACCGGCCTGCAGACCATCGACGCGGGCAAGGGCGTCATCGAGGTGTTCGGCCAGACGGTGCAGAAGAACGGCCGCACCACCGGCGCCACCCGCGCGGCGCGCCAGAAGCTCGGCATGATCTTCCAGCAGTTCAACCTGGTCGGCCGGCTGTCGCTGTTCTCCAATGTCATGCTCGGCGCCCTCGGCCGGCTGCCGGAATGGAAGGGCTTCCTCGGGCTGTGGCCTGCGGCCGACAAACGCCGGGCCATGGAAGCCCTGCACCGCGTCGGCGTCTCCGACTACGCCGCCCAGCGCGCCAACACCCTGTCCGGCGGTCAGCAGCAGCGCGGCGCCATCGCCCGCGCCCTGGTCCAGGGCGCCCGGGCCATCCTCGCCGACGAGCCGGTCGCCTCGCTGGACCCCGTCTCGGCCCGCAAGGTCATGGAACTGCTGGTCGAGCTGAACCAGCGTGACGGCCTCGGCGTCATCGTCACCCTGCACCAGGTCGACTACGCCATCCGCTACTGCGAGCGCGTCATCGCCCTCAAGGCCGGACAGATCGTCTACGATGGCCCGGCCACAGGTCTGGATACGAAGCAGCTTATCGATATCTACGGTCCCGAGTTCGAGGACGCGTTCTGGGAAACCAAGGCATGACCTTCCCCCTTCTCACCCGCCGGCTGGCCCTCGCCGCCGCCCTTGCTCTCGGCGTCGCCTCGTGCGGCGCCGGCGACGACAACAAGGCCGGCGGCGCGCCGTCCGAACTGACCTTCTCCATCCTCTCGGCCGAGGGCCAGGCCTCCGCCGGCCCGCTGTGGCAGCCGCTGCTGGACGACATGTCCAGGGCCGTCGGCGTGCCGGTGAAGCCCTATTTCGGCTCCAACTACACCGTGCTGGTCGAGGCCATGCGCGGCGAGCAGACCCACATCGGGTGGTTCTCGGCCAAACCCGCCATCGAGGCCATCGACCGCGCCAACGCCGAAGTCATCGCCCGCACCGTGAACAAGGAAGGGATGGACAGCTACCGCTCCACCCTGATCGTGCGGACCGGCTCGGGCATCACGCTCGACCAGGTTCTGGCCTGCGGCAAACGCTTCGATTTCGGCATCGGCGACGCCCAGTCGACCTCCGGCACGCTGGCCCCGATGGCCTTTCTGTTCAACCCGCGCGGCATCGCACCGGCCCAGTGCTTCAAGACCGTGCGCTCGGCCAACCACCAGTCGAACGCCTTCTCGGTCGCCGCGGGCGTGCTGGACGTCGCCACGTCCAACACGGTCAACACCGTCTTCCTGACCAAGCAGAATCCCCAGATCGCAGCCCAGATCCAGGAGATCTGGCAGTCGCCGCCGATCCCGGAGAGCGGCATCGTCGTTCGCGAGGACCTCGACCCCGCGCTGAAGGAAAAGATTCGCAGCTTCTTCCTGACCTATGGCCAGGGCGACACCGCCGAGGCCGAGCGCCAGCGCCGGGTGCTGGCGGGGCTGGAGTATTCCCGCTTCAGCGCCGCGGATGACAACTATCTGAATCCCGTCCGCGAGATGGTGGCCGACCAGCAACTGGGCGAGGCGCGGGCGAAAGGCGACACGGCCGCTGTGGCCGCCGCCGAACGCGAACTGCAGCGCCTGCGCAGCCTGCGCGAGGTCCAGCCTTGACCGACGTCGCCGCCCGGCCCGCCACGATCCCCAATCCGCCTTCGAAGTCGATGGGCGCGTGGGCGCTCGACGTTTTGATCTGGGGCGGTGTCGGCGCCCTGCTGATCTACAGCTTCGGCCCGGTGGAGCTGGGCAACGCCACGCGCCTGTTCAGCAACAGCGAGAACACCCAGAATTTCGCCCGCGACCTGCTGCGTCCGGACTTCACTGACTGGCGGATATTCATCGCCAAGATGTGGGAGACGATTCAGATCGCACTGTGGGGGACCTTCCTGGCTGTGTTCGCCGCCGTTCCCATGGGACTGGCCGCCGCCCGCAACATCGCTCCGGGCTGGATCGTCACTCCGGTCCGCTGGGTGATGAACCTGCTGCGCTCAATTCCGGACCTGGTGATCGGCCTGCTGTTCGTCGTGGCCGTGGGTCTGGGGCCGCTTCCCGGCGTTCTGGCCATCGCCCTGAACACCGCTGGCGTTCTGGCCAAGCTGTTCTCCGAGGCAGTGGAGTCGATCGACAAGGGTCCCGTCGAGGGCGTCCGCGCCACCGGGGCCACCAAGCTGCACGAGATCATGTGGGGCGTGATTCCGCAGGTCGGTCCCCTGTGGACCTCGTTCGCCCTCTACCGCTTCGAATCGAACAGCCGCTCGGCCACCGTGCTGGGCCTGATCGGCGCCGGCGGCATCGGCCAGGTGCTGTTCGACCGTATGAACGCCTTCGATTTCCGCGATGTCTCGGCCATCGTCATCGTGATCATCGTCGCCGTGACCCTGATCGACATGCTGTCCCAGGCGATGCGCAAACGGCTGCTGTAACGGACGCGGAAGGGCGCGGCCGCTCGTTCAGGGCGTGTCCCGGCTCATCAACCGACCGGCGACAGCCTTTACGGCCGTCATCACCTCGCGGGATCCCGAGGCGTTGGTGAACACCGCGACCGCCGTTCGTCGCGCGGGATCCAGATAGGCGGCGTTGCAGACGCCGGGGTCGCCGCCCCAGTGCTCGACCAGATCGACGCCGTCCAGTTTCGACCTCTGCCAGCCCAAACCCTGTCCGGTCAGCCAGGCGGGCAGGCCCGGAGGCGTCGTCGGGGCCATCATCTGCTCCAGATCGGCCCCGGTCAGGATCCGCGCATCGCCCCATACGCCGCCGTTCGTCGCCGCCGCGAGGAAGCGCGTGTAGTCCATGACGGACGCCCGAAGCATCCCCCCGGGCCAGTCCGGGAAGCCGACCGGTTGCACCCGAGTCCTGACGCCATCGACGCTGTCGTAGGGAACGGCGGCGTCCGCCGGCGTCCCCGCGATCGACCAACTGACCCGGCGCATACCCAGGGGCGCGAACAGCCGCTCGTCGATGAAATGTCTCAGATCCTGTCCCGCGACCCGTCCGGCGGCGTGACCCAGCAGGGCGTAGCCGACATTGCTGTAGTCCCAGCGTGCCCCCGGCGCGGCCGGGGAATAGCTGCCTTCAGCCGAATAGTGCGCCCCGCCGGGGGTCAGATAGTCCCGCAGGAAGGTGTCGAGCGGCATGACGGCGTCGCGGCCGGGCTGGCGGAAGTCGACCGCGTAACAGGTCTTGTCGGAGATGCTGGAGACGTGGGCCATCAGATGACGGAAGGTGATGTCCACGCCCGGATGCACAGGGTTCCCGATGGCGAAGTCCAGATGGGGCGCGACCGGTTCGTCCACATCCAGCAGCCCGGCCTCGGCCAGCATCATGACCGCCGTGGCGATCACCGGCTTGGTCAGGGAGGCGACATGGAACACGGTCTGGCCCGTGACCCGCCGACCGCTCTCGACATCGGCCAGTCCGTAGCCTTCGGCCAGACGAACGACCCCGTCCCGGGCGTACCCCACCGCCATGCCGGCCACGCCCGCCCTGGTCATGGTGTCGGTCACGAAGGCGGCGAGGGCCTCGTCGGCCGCCGCCGGGGAGGGCAGGGCGGGTGACAGGGCCGTCGCCGCGCCGGCGAGGATCAGCCCGCGGCGCGAGATCGCCAGTCGGGATGGGGAGGTTTCGACAGGGATCATACTTGTGCTCCACTGGGGCCTGACAGCTCTTGCGGTAAATAGGTAGGTGCCTACATATATGTCAATGCGAACCCTTCCTGACCATGACCGTGACGATTTCCCCGCCCGGATGGGCGGGGCGGCCCTCGGCGCCCGCCTGAGGCGTCTGTCGGCCCGAATCGATGCGGAGGCCGCGCGCGCCTATGCGGCGTCGGGGGTGGCGTTCGAACAGCGCTGGTTCGGGGTGCTCGACCAGATCGCGCGACGGGGGCCCATGGCCGTGAGCGATCTCGCCGCCGTCCTGGGCATCACTCATGTTTCTGTCAGCCAGACCAGCGCCTCTTTGCAGGAGGCGGGTCTGCTGGTCCCGACCGCGGACCAGCGGGACAGGCGTCGGCGGACCCTGGCGCTGACAACCCGTGGAGTCGCCTTCGTCGAACGCCTTGCCCCTCTATGGCGGGCTTTCGACGAGGCCTCGCGAGACCTGGACGAGGAGGCGGGGCGCGTCGTCGAGGCGCTCGATCGACTGGAGCGGGCGCTGGCGCGCCGTTCGCTTTCAGACCGCATCAACGACAGGATCGGCCTGGCGGACCGGCCGATCCTTTCCGGGGATGCGGATCAGACCTGACGCAGATCCGGGGGCGTCGCCTCTGCCGTCAGCATTTGGATAGCTTGCTCCACCGACACCACCTCCTGCGCCTGCGAGCCCAGGCGGCGGATGGCGACCGTGCCCTGTTCGGCCTCGTTCTTGCCGACCACGGCGATAACCGGGACCTTGCCGACCGAGTGTTCGCGGACCTTGTAGCCGACCTTCTCGTTGCGCAGGTCGATCTCGGTGCGCAGCCCGGCCGCCTTGAGCTTCGCCACCACCTCGCGGGCGTAGTCGTCGGCCTCGGACACGATCGTCGCCACCACCGCCTGCGTCGGCGCCAGCCACAGGGGGAAGGCCCCGGCGTAGTTCTCGATCATGATGCCGATGAAACGCTCGAACGATCCGAGGATCGCCCGGTGCAGCATGACCGGCCGGTGCTTCTGGCCATCCTCGCCGACATATTCCGCGTTCAGCCGCTCGGGCAGGACGTAGTCGAGCTGCAGCGTGCCGCAGGTCCACTCCCGGCCGATGGCGTCCTTGACCACGAAGTCCAGCTTGGGCGCGTAGAAGGCGCCGTCGCCCTCGGCGATGACCGGCTCGACGCCCGCCGCCGCCGCCGCCTCGGCCAGCATGCCTTCGGCCTTGTCCCAGAATTCGTCCGAGCCGGCGCGGACGTCCGGACGGGTGGCCAGGTTGATGTAGGCCGTCTCCATGCCGAGATCGGCGTGGACGATCTTCGTCAGTTCGATGAACCGGCGCGTCTCGTCGACGATCTGATCCTCGCGGCAGAAGATGTGGGCGTCATCCTGGGTGAAGCCGCGCACCCGCATCAGGCCGTGCAGGGCGCCCGACGGCTCATAGCGATGGCAGGCCCCGAACTCGGCCATACGTAGCGGCAGTTCGCGGTACGAGCGCTGGCCGATGCCGAAGATCTGCACGTGGCCCGGGCAGTTCATCGGCTTGAGGGACAGGGTCTCGCCCTCGACCGTCTCGCAGACGAACATGTTGGGCCGGTATTTCTCCCAGTGGCCCGACTTCTCCCAGAAGGTCCGGTCCAGCACCTGGGGCGTCTTGACCTCGACATAACCGGCGGCGTCGAGGCGGCGGCGCATATAGGCCTCGATGACCTGCCACAGGACCCAGCCCTTGGGGTGCCAGAAGACCATGCCCCGGCCCTCTTCCTGCATGTGGAAGAGCTCCATGGCGCGGCCGATCTTGCGGTGGTCGCGCTTCTCGGCCTCCTCGACACGCAGCAGATAGGCGTCGAGGTCCTCCTTCGAGGCCCAGGCCGTGGCGTAGATGCGCTGCAGCTGCGGATTGCGATGGTCGCCGCGCCAGTAGGCCCCGGCCAGCTTGGTCAGCTTGAAGGCCTTGCCGACGAATTTCGTCGACGGGAAGTGCGGCCCCCGGCACAGGTCGATCCAGTCGCCGGTGCGGTAGGTGGTGATCGTCTCCGTGCCCGGCAGGTCGCGGATCAGTTCGGCCTTGAAGGTCTCGCCCTTGGCCTCGAACAGCTTGATGGCCTCCTCGCGGTCCCAGACCTCGCGCACCAGCGTCTCGTCGCGGTCGACGATCTCGGCCATCCGCTTCTCGATGGCGGCGAAGTCGTCGGTCGAGAACGGCTCCTCACGGAAGAAATCGTAATAGAATCCGTCCTCGATCGCCGGCCCGATCGTCACCTGGGTGCCGGGAAACAGTTCCTGCACCGCCTGGGCGAGGATGTGCGCGGCGTCGTGGCGGATCGTCTCCAGCGCGGCCGGATCGTCGCGCATGATCAGCTTGAATTCGCCGCCGCTCTCCAGCGGACGGTCGAGGTCCCACTGCTTGCCGTTGATCTCGGCCAGCGCCGCGCGCTTGGCCAGCGACGGCGAGATGGAGGCGGCGACGTCTCGGCCCGTCGAGCCGTCGGGGTATTCGCGGCGGGCGCCGTCGGGGAATTTGAGTTCAATCATCGTTCAGTCTTTGCAGGCGGCGGAACCGGGTCATAGCCCGATTTGCCGAGAGGATGGCATTTGCAGAGGCGCCGGACGGTGAGCCATCCCCCCTTGATCGGACCGTGCTGGATCAGCGCGTCCCGGCCGTAGTCGGAGCAGGTCGGCAGGAACCGGCACTGCTGCCCGATCAGGGGCGACAGCGTCAGCTTGTACCCGCGATGGGCCAGCCGGACGCCGCGTTCGTAGAGAGTTCCGCCGGGTGCCATGTCGCCGCGCTTATCCCTCGCCGAACGCGCGGGAGCAACGGGCGCTATGCAGCGCCGGCGAGGCTAGTTCGCGTATCCGGGCTCTTGCGGGCCATCGCCTGTCGCATCGCGTCCAGCGTCGCCTCGATGGCGACCATGGTCGAGGCGTGCCGCGCCGGATAGTCGGCGACCAGCTTCAGGGCGCGCAGCCCTTCGAACCGGCCCCCGGGGCCGTCGCCGCCCGCCTTGAGCATGGCGGTCATGGCGTCGCGCGCTTCCGAGATCTCTTCAACCGAGGCGCCGATGACGCTCTCGCCCAGCACCCCCGCCGCCGCCTGGCCGAGGGCGCAGGCCTTCACATCCTGGGCGAAGGCGGCGACGCGGCCGGCCTCGTCCAGCACCACGTCCACGACCGCCTTCGACCCACACAGCTTGGCCACGCGTTCGCCGGTGCCCTGCGGCGCGGCCAGCCGCCCGCTGTGCGGCATGTTGGCCGCCAGCTTGAGGATGCGCGCGCTGTAGAGCTCGTCGATCATGGTCTGAAGATAGGCGGGCAGGGGGCCTGCGTGAAGCCCGCCGCCTCGCTGGCCCGTCAGCCGCCCTGCAGCGAGCCCCAGGTCCGGGCCTGGTCGGCGGCGGCGGATCCGGTGCGGGCCCGCAGCCACGCCAGGTTCCGGTCGGCCGCATCGGGCGGCAGGTCGCGGCGCATCATCGCCTCGGCCTCGCCCATCTTGCCGTTCAGGCCCAGGGCCATGGCCAGGTTCAGGCGGACCTTCAGCGAGGCCCCCGGCTGGGCGGCGGCGCGGCGCAGCAGCGGTTCGGCGCCGGCGGTGTCGCCCCGGGTCATGGCCGAGATGGCCATATTGGTCAGGACGTCGGGATTGTCGGGCGACAGATGCAGCGCCCGCGCCCAGGCGGTCTGGGCGTCCTGCGCCCGCCGCACCTGCTCATAGGCCGTGCCCAGCAGCGACCAGGCCCGCCAGTCGTCGGGGCGGGCGTCCCGCGCCCGCTCCAGCGCCGAGACGCCGTAGAAGGCATGACCCCGGGCGATATGGCCCCGGCCGACCTCGAGCATGGCCTCGACGTTGTCCGGCTGCACCAGCAGGATCCGCTCGGCCATCTCGGCGGCCTCGACGTATCGCCCGAGTTCACGCATCGCCTGCGCCGCCTTGACCCCGGCGATCGGATCCATCGGATTGATCTCGGCCTGTTCGGTCCAGAACACCGAACGGCTCAGCGGGTCGGCCCGGTCATAGGCCGCGCGAGTCTCGGCGTTGGCGGGGACCGGTGGCGCGGCGGCGGCTGCGGTCTGGGGTGCGGCCTGTTGCGCGAGCGCGGGCGGGCCCAGGACGAGCAGGGGCGCCGCGATCAGGGCGATGGTTGCGATGCGGGCGGTCGTGCGCGACATGGAAGGGCGCTCCGGAAGGTTCGGGCTCCAACCTCGCCCCTTCGCGTCAATCCTTGGTTAAGATCGGCCCGCTCGCGGCCGGAAAGGCCTCCTGCGATGTCCGTCTTCCATCCCGACCTGCTGACCGCCGACGGCGAGGGCGCCCTGCCGGTCCGGATCGTGATGAAGGACGCGGCCGTCGACGGCGTCTGGAGCGCCTGGGCCGGCGCCAACGACTTCACCGGCAAGGCCGGGCAGGTGCTGCTCCTGCCGTGTTCCGACGACGGCCTGTCGGGGGCTCTGTTCGGGGGCGGCGAGACCTTCGATCCGATGACCGCGCGCGTGCTGGCGGCGAAACTGCCCGAAGGCCTGTGGCGGCTGGAAGGACTGGTAGCGGATCAGGCCCCGCAAGCGGCCCTGGCCTTCGCCTTGGGGGCCTACCGCTTCGACCGGTACAAGGCCCGCTCCATGGGCCCCGCGCGTCTGGTTGCCGGCTCCGGGGTGGACGTCGCCGCCGTCCTGCGCATCGCCGCCGCCTGCGCCCTGGCCCGCGAGATGGTCGACACCCCGGCCGCCGACATGGGCCCCCTGCAGATCGAGACCGTCGCCCGCGAGATCGCCGAAGGGTCGGGCGCCTCTCTCACCGTCACCACCGGCGACGCCCTGCTGGAGGAAAACTATCCGGCCGTGCACGCCGTCGGCCGCGCCGCCGCGCCGCACCGCGCGCCCCGCGTGATCGAGCTGGGCTGGAATCTGGAGCGGACCGACCTGCCGCTGGTGGCGCTGGTCGGCAAGGGCGTGGTCTTCGACTCCGGCGGCCTCGACATCAAGGCGGCGGCCGGCATGCGCAACATGAAGAAGGACATGGGCGGCTCGGCCCACGCCCTGGCGCTCGGGCGGCTGGTCATGCAGGCCGATCTGCCGGTGCGGCTGGTGGTGCTGGTGGCGGCGGTCGAGAACGCCATCTCCGCCGACGCCTTCCGTCCGGGCGATATCCTGAACAGCCGCAAGGGCCTGACCATCGAGATCGGCAACACCGACGCCGAGGGTCGCCTGATCCTCGCCGACGTCCTGACCCGGGCCGGCGAACATTCGCCCGACCTGACGCTCGACTTCGCCACCCTGACCGGCGCCGCCCGCGTCGCGCTCGGGCCGGACCTGCCCCCGCTGTACACCGACGACGAGACCCTCGCCGGCGACCTGCTCGAAGCGTCGCGGGCCGTCTCCGATCCCTTGTGGCGCATGCCATTGTGGCCCGGTTATCGCGCCGCGCTGGAGACCGAGATCGCCGACCTGCGCAATGATTCCGCCGGCTGGGCCCAGGCCGGTTCGATCACGGCCGCCCTGTTCCTGCAGAGATTCGCCCCGGCCACCGGGGCCTGGGCGCACATGGACATTTTCGCCTGGAACCCCCGCGCCCAGCCCGGCCGCCCCGAGGGCGGCGAGGCCCAGGGGCTGCGCGCCTGTTTCGAAATGCTGTCGCGCAGATATCCGCGATCGGCGGCGCCACGATAAAGCCTCCGTTCGTTAACGGGCCTTTCGGCATATCGCGTCATCCTGCCGGCTCAACCGGACGAGCCTTGCTTGACTCCAGACGCCGCCACGCCCGACCCCCGCACCACGCTCGCGCGGCCCGACCTGGCCGAGCAGGCGCTGGAGGGACGCGTGCGGGCCACGGCCTATCGCCCGACCCGGCCGATGCACGCGGTCGTGCCCCTTGCGGACATCCACGCCGGCGCCGATCCCGCCTCCGAGCGCATCGACCAGTTGCTGTTCGGCGAGGCCTTCGACGTGCTGGACCGGAAGGGCGACCGCCTCTGGGGCCGCGCCCGTCGCGACGGCCTCGTCGGCTGGATCTCCGCCTCGGCCCTGAAGCCCGGCGCGCGCCTGCCGACCCACCGGGTGTCGGCCGTCACCGGCGACCTGCCGCTCAACGCCCTTGTCGCCGACCCCTCCGGAGTGTCGCCTGACGACCTCGCCCCGATCGGCGCTTTCGAGACCGATCCGGTCGCCGTGGCCGAGCGCCTGCTCGGCGTGCCCCACAGCCTCGGCGCCCGGTCCTCGACCGCCACCGACTGCTCCGGATTGATCCAGCAGGCCCTCTACGCCTGCGGCCTCGCCGGTCCCCGCTACGCCGACCAGCAGGCCGAACTCGGCCACGCCGTCGACCGCAAGGCCGCCCGCCGCGGCGACGTCGTCGTCTGGCTCTCGCCTCCCGGCGACCACAGCTGGACCGGCCACTCGGCCTTCATGCTGGACGCCGATCGCGTGCTGCACGCCACCGGCCACCACGGCGCCGTCGTCATCGAGCCCTTCGCCGAGGCCGACGCCCGCTACCGGGCCGACGGCTTCCACGCCCCGGTGTTCCGCCGCCTTCAGACCTGATCGCCGGTCCACTCGGCCCGGACGGTCGGGTCCGGCTCGCCGGGCAGCGCCTCTGCCCGCAGGCCCGCGAACGCCGCCTCGTCCATCAGCCTCGACAGCCCCCACACCGCCGCTCCCCGCACCACGGGCGATGGATCGTCGAGCAGTCGACGGGCGGCCGGGATCAGCTCGGGATCGCCGCTGTTCCCGATCGCATAGAGGACGTTGCGCACGAACCGGTCCCGCCCGATCCGCTTGACCGGGCTTTTCGAGAACAGGGCCCGGAAGGCCGTATCGTCCAGGGCCGCGAGGTCCGCCAGCCTCGGCGACACCAGAGCCTCGCGGGCCTGCACCCGCGTCTCATGTGAGGTGACGGCGAACTTGTTCCACGGGCACACGGCCAGGCAGTCGTCGCAGCCATAGATGCGGGACCCCGTCGCGGCCCGGAATTCCACCGGCCACGCTCCGGCGAACTCTATGGTCAGGTACGACAGGCAGCGCCGCGCATCGAGCTGGAACGGCGCCGGGAAGGCGTTCGTCGGGCAGATGTCCAGGCAGGCGGTGCAGGCCCCGCAGTGTTCGCTCTCGGGCTCGTCCGGTTCGATTTCGGCGGCGCTCAGGATCACGCCCAGGAACAGCCAGCTGCCTCGGCTGCGCGACAGCAGGTTGGTGTGCTTGCCCTGCCAGCCGACGCCGGCCCGCTGCGCCAGCGGCTTCTCCATCAGCGGGGCGGTGTCGACGAAGACCTTGACCTCCTCGCCGGTCCGGGCGGCCACCTGTCCAGCCAGTGTCTTGAGCCGGCCCTTGATCAGCTCGTGATAGTCGTCGCCCCGTGCATAGACCGAGATGTATCCGGCCGAGGCGTCGTCCATCTCGGGCAGCGGGTCATGCCCCGGGCCGTAGTTCAGGCCCAGCACGATGGCCGTCTTCGCCCCGGGCCACATGGCGGTCGGATGGGCGCGCCGCTCCAGCGTCGTCTCCATCCAGCCCATGTCGCCATGCCGCCCGGCCCCGACGAAATGCGCCAGTCGCTCGCCCGCGTTCCACGGCTCCGACGCCGACGCGAACCGGCACACGTCAAAACCCAGGGCTGACGCGCGGTCGCGGAGCAAATTGCGGATATCGGCCGCCATGCGCGTCGTCCTGACGCCTCGGCGCTCAGAAGTCGAGGTCGTGATACCAGGCGGAGGGCTGAACCCCGGGGAACCGGTCCGCGAGCAGGGGCCGGAAGCAGGGACGGGACTTCAGCTTCATGTACCAGGTCTTCAGCGCCGGGTACGCCGCCCAGGCGACTTCCCCGAAATAGTCGAGCACCGACAGATGCGCGGCGGCGACCATGTCCGCCTGCGTCAGCCGCCGCCCGGCCAACGCGTCGCGCGTCGCCAGCAGACCTTCCAGCATCAGCAGGTGGGCCTTCAGCGCCTCGCGTCCGGCGCGCAGCGCGCGCGCCTCGGGCGGACCCAGCCGCAGCAAGGGCTTCTCCATCCGCTCGTGCAGCAGGACGGCGTCGACCTCGTCATTGAAGCGGCGGTCGAACCAGCCGACCAGACGCCGCGTCTCGGCCCGTTCGACGGGGTCGACCGGCATCAGGAAGGGCTCGTTCGACCGATCCTCCAGCCAGCCCAGGATGGCGGCCGGCTCGCACAGCGTCAGGGCGCGCCCGGACTCCGTCGTCTGCAGGACCGGCGGCATGCCCGACGGATTCAGCGTCGCGACGGGGCAGCCGTCCTCCCAGGGCCGGACCACTGTGTCCGTGAACTCGACCCTGGCCTCGCCCAGCGCCAGCCGCGCGGCGCGGGAGCCGGGATCGAACGGAAAATGGTACAGGACGCAGGCCGACATGAGCCGATGCATGCGCCAGAGGGCGTTAAGCCGGCGTTAGCCATGGGCGCCATCAGACCGCGCCTGAACGTTCTTTCCGCCCGTCCGGCGCCCCGTCCTGGAGATCGGCCTTCGGGGCCGTCCGTCCCCGCGGGTCCGGGTGGATCAGAATGTCCGCGCGCGGGAAGGCTTCCAGCAGCCGTTGCTCCGCCCCGACGATGATGGCGTGGGCGTCTTCCAGCGTCAGGCTGGGCTCGAGATCCACGTGCATCTGGATCATCGTCACCGGACCGGCCATGCGGCTGCGCAGCTGATGGATGCCCGAGATACGGGGATCAGCCAGAACGGCTGTGGTGATGGCGATGCGGTCCGCATCGGACACGGCCCGGTCCAGCAGGTGATCCGCCGCCTCCTTGAGCAGCCCCAGCGCGCCCCAGAACAACCAGACGGCGACGATCAGGCCGGCTGCCGCGTCGAGCCCCGGCGCCGCCAGGAACGCGCCGGAGACAACGCCGATCAGTACGACGGCGCTCGCCGCCAGATCGGCGGCGTAGTGGGCGCGGTCCGCCTTCACCGCCATCGAGTCGCTGCGCTGGATGGCCCGGTCCTGCATCCAGACCAGCCAGCCGGTCAGGGCGATGGAGACCAGCACCACCAGCACGGCCCAATAGCCGGACGTCACCGGGCGCGGATCGAAGATCTGCCGGACTGCCTCCCAGCCGATGAACAGGGCCGAGGCGAAGATGAGGCCTGCCTGCACCAGTCCGGCCATGGCCTCGCCCTTGCCGTGCCCGTAGCGGTGCTCGGCGTCCGGCGGCGCGGCCGCCCAGCGCACGGCGAAGAAGGTCGTCAGGGAGGCCACGAGGTCGAGCGCCGAGTCCGCCAGGGAGGCGAGAATGGCCACGGAGCCCGACGCGCCCAGGGCGAAGGCCTTCAGGGCGATCAGGACCACCGCCACGCCGACTGACAGGCGGGTGATGCTGCGGGTCGCCGGATCAACGTCGTCGGGGGCGGTCGTGGTCATCGCCGCCTTGTCGCGGAAAGCTTGGACGGCGCCAAGGCTTGCACCGGTTTTGGGCGTTAGCGGCATCGTCACGAAATGGCCCCAAGCTGCGCGCGGCATGGACCATGACGGTCCCCAGCCCATTTGGAGGCGACATGCAGTCGGCAGGGACGGCATCGCAGGTCGGCCGCTGGATCGGTCGCGGCGAGGCTCTGGCCCGGTTGGGGGTCAAGGCCCAGACGCTGTACGCCTATGTCAGCCGCGGCCGTATCGCCGCCCGGCCCGATCCGGAGGATCCGCGCCGCAGCCTCTATGCGGTCGCCGACGTCATCCGGCTGAGCGGAGAGGAGCCCGCCGGCGGCGACATCGGCCAATGGCTGCCCCCGCCCGAGGAGTCGAACGGTCCCGATTTCGAGCTTCGCTCCTCCGTGTCGATCAGCGTCAAGGGCCGGCTGTTCTATCGCGGCATGGACGCGGTCCAGCTGGCCGAGACGGCGACGCTGGAGAACGTGGCGCGCCTGATGTGGGATGCGCGTTCGGCCAGTCCCTTCGCCGAGGTGCGGCCACGCGTCGGGGCCACGCCCGGGCACTCGGCCCGGGGCCGGCTGTTCGCCGCCCTCGCCCGCCGGGCGGAAGAGGACGCCGAACTCAAGCCGCGACCGGCTGACGGGCTGCGCATCGAGTGCGCCCGGGTCCTGGACGAGGCGGTCGACGCCGTGGCGGGGCCCGGTCCGCGGCTGTTCCTGCACCAGCGGCTGGCGCGGGCGTGGAAGGTTCGGGAGGGGGACGCCCATCTGGTCCGGCGCGCCCTGGTCCTGTCGGCCGACGGCGGTCTCGACGCGCCCGCCCTGGCGACACGGGCGGCGGCCGCCGGCGGCGCCTCGCCCGCCGGCGCGGCGCTGGCCGGACTGGCGACGCTGGCGGGGTCGGCCACGATTATCGACCTGTCGCGGGCCTCGGCCTGGGTGGTCGCCGTTCGCCGTCAGGCGGTCGACGCGGCGCGGCGCGCCCACGAGGCCGGGGTGCTGTCCGGGTTCGGCGATCCTGACTGGCCCGGCGGCGACCCGCGCGCCGCGGCCCTGATCTCCGAGGCCGACCTGCCGCAGGATCTCGCCCGGGCCATGCGCGAGGGCGAGGAGATGACCGGCCGTGCGCCGACCTTCGGTCTGGCGCTGGTCGCCGTCGCCCGCCGGCTGGAGCTGCCACGCGACGCCGCCGCCGACCTGCTGATGATCGGCCGGGTCGCGGGCCTGCTGGCCCATGCGCTCGACCAGACGACGAACGGCTCGCCTATCCGGGCGCGCCTGCGCTATGTGGGTCCCGAACCGGGCGCGAACTGATCCGCCTGACCTTTATCGGGGACGCGGATGGCGGATTGGCTGGCGGCGATCATTCTGGGTCTGGTCGAAGGGCTGACCGAGTTCATACCGGTGTCCTCGACGGGACACCTGCTGCTGGCCAAACAGGCTCTGGGCCTCGGCGACGAGCCCTGGGACACCTTCATCGTGATGATCCAGCTCGGCGCCATCCTGGCGGTGGTGGCCCTCTATTTCAAACGCCTGTGGAAGGTCGTCCTCGATCTGCCCGGCAAGGATCCGGCCGCGCGCCGGTTCGCCATTTCGGTGCTGCTGGCCTTCATCCCCTCGGCCATCGTCGGCCTGCTGTTCCACGACTTCATCAAGGAGGTGTTGTTCAACACCACGATCGTCTGCGTCACCCTGATCATCGGGGGCTTCGCGCTGATCGCCCTCGAACGCTGGGCGCCGGTCCCGCGAGAGCACGACGCCATGGGCTTCTCCTGGAAGACGGCGCTGGGCGTCGGCCTGTTCCAGTGCCTGTCGATCATTCCGGGGGTCTCGCGCAGCGGCGCGACCATCGTCGGCGGCCTGCTGCTGGGGGTCGAGAAGCGGGCGGCGGCGGAATTCTCCTTCTTCCTGGCCATCCCGACCATGGTCGCCGCCTTCGGTCTCGACTTCTGGGAGAGCCGGGATCTGATCACCTCGAACGTCGCCGGCATCATCGCCATCGGCTTCGTGGTGTCCTTCATCAGCGGACTGTTCATCGTCCGCTTCCTGATCGATTTCGTGGGCCGCTACGGCTTCGCCCCGTTCGCGGTCTGGCGCATTCTGGTCGGGACCATCGGCCTGCTGGGCATATGGCTGTACGCCTGACCGGCCGGACTCAGGCCGCCGGCCGCTCCGAGAACTGCCCGCCGCGGCGGTAGCGCCACAGGTAGGACGGGGCGATCGCCTCGATCCCGGTCGGTTCGACGCCCAGGTCGGCCAGGCCCTCGGCGCCGTCCGCGACCACGTTGTCGGTCTCCAGCAGCGTGACCTGATCCCGGGTGAGGGCCGGCGCGATACCCACGAGGCTGGTCAGCTGGGCCAGCGATCCGACGGCCCGCGCCGCGAAGAAGGGCAGGGGGATGAGGCCGTTGCTGCGCCGGGTCTCGCGCAGAACCAGTTTCAGCACCTCCTCGAAGGTCATGACCTCGGGCCCGCCCAGTTCGAAGGTGCGGCCGGCGGCGTCGGGCCGTTCGACGGCGCGGACGATCGCCTCGGCCACGTCGCCGACATGGACCGGCTGGAACCGCGTCCGTCCGCCGCCGATCAGGGGCAGGGCCGGGGCCATCGACGCCATGGCGGCGAACCTGTTCAGGAAGCTGTCGCCCGCGCCGAACACGATCGAGGGACGGATCACCACCGCGTCGGGCTTGGCCTCGCGCACCGCCATCTCGCCCGCGGCCTTGGTGCGGGCGTAGTTCGAATCGCTCTCGGGATTGGCCCCGATCGCCGACATATGCACCAGCCGGTCGATCCCGGCGGCGGCGCAGCCTGTGGCGATGTTGCGGGCGGCCTCGACGTGCACCGCCTCGAACGAGCGCCTGCCCGCCTCGTAGAGGATGCCGATCAGATTGATCGCGGCGTCGGCGCCCTGCAGCGCGGCCTCCACCTGGGCCGGATCGGTCGCGTCGCAGCGCACCGCCTGGATCTGGCCGACGTGGCCGGAGGTCTGCAGCTTCCAGGCGCGATCGGGACGGCGGACGGCCACGCGGATGCGCCACCCGCGACGGGCCAGGTCCTGAACCACCTGGCTGCCGACGAAACCCGAGCCGCCGAAGACGGTGATCAGGCCGGGCGCAGCTTCGCTCATGACAGACTCCAAAGGCGGATGCCGGTGCGGACCGGTCTCGGCGCGGGGATTAGACGATGGTCAGGACGGCTGCAACGCAAACAGGACAAAAGCCTGTTGACCCGCCCGGGGGGCTGCCTTAAGGGTCCGCGCCTTCCGGACAGGAACGTGTGCAAGCGCGAACATGTCTGGGCCCAGATGGCGGAATTGGTAGACGCGCTGGCTTCAGGTGCCAGTGGCTTAACGGCCGTGGAGGTTCGAGTCCTCTTCTGGGCACCATTTTTTCGGCGGCGCCGTGTCCTAGCGATACGGCGCCGTTCGTTTATGTTCTCCGCTATGAGACAGCCGACATGACCGTGCACCTCCACGAAGGCGACCTGCCGGACGGCCTCGACCTCGGTCCCGAGGTGGCGATCGATTCCGAGACCATGGGCCTGCGCTTCCGGCGCGATCCGCTGTGCGTCGTGCAGCTTTCGGCCGGCGACGGCGACGCCCACGTCGTGCGCATGAGCCGCCCCGGCTACGACTGCCCCAATCTCAAGCGGCTGCTGACCGACCCGGCGGTGCTCAAGCTGTTCCACTTCGGGCGCTTCGACATCGGCATGTTCCAGCTGCATCTCGGCGTCGAGACGCGGCCGGTCTACTGCACCAAGATCGCCTCGAAGCTGGCCCGGACCTACACCGACCGGCACGGCCTCAAGGACGTGGTGCGCGAGCTGGCGGGCGTCGACCTGTCCAAGGCGCAGCAGAGTTCGGACTGGGGCGCGGCCGAGCTGACGCCGGCCCAGCTGGAATACGCCGCCTCGGACGTCCTCTACCTGCACGCGGTCAAGGCCCGGCTGGACGAGATGCTCGAGCGCGAGGGCCGTACCGAACTGGCCCGCAAATGCTTCGACTTCCTGCCCTCCCGGTCCGCCCTGGACCTGGCCGGCTGGGACGAGATGGACATCTTCGCGCACACCTGATGACTGATCCCGCCGACATTCGCGACCAGGCGGACGAAGCGCGGGTCGCCGCCACGGCCCGGGCCTTCCGCGCCCGCTCGCGTCGCGTCCACCTGCTTCGGCGGGTGCTGCCGGTGGCGATCATCGTGCTGGCCGGCGGGACGATCAGCTGGATCGTCCTGCGCAGCGTCATTTCGGATGTCGAGCGCAAGGCGGGCGTTTCCCGGGAGGTCACGCTGGAGAACTCCCGCTTCCTCGGCCAGGACGCCCAGGGTCGCAGCTTCATCGTCGGATTCCAGCGCGCGGTGCGGGATGCGGAGACCGGCCGCTTCCGGCTCGTCGGCCCGGCGCTGCGGCTCAATCTCGGCGGCCGCAAGGTCACCACCCTGACCGCCGACGGGGGCGTCTATGACGAGGCCTCGGAGACCGTGACCATCGGACCGAATGTGCGGATTTCGGACGGCGGCTCCGGTTTCACCCTGGTGACGCCGGAAGCGGTGGTGAACACCTCGACCGGCGTGGTGACCGGCTCGAAGGGGGTCCAGGGCTCCGGCCCTCTTGGAACCGTCACCGCTTCGTCCTATGCGATTTATGAACAGGGCGAACGGGTCGTATTCAGCGGCTCGGGTGATAACAAGGTGCGCGGGACCATCAACGCCGCGAGGTCGGACGGATGAGCATGACCAGAACGCTGACGACGGCGGCGATCGCCCTGGCCCTCGCGGCGGTGCCCACCATGGGCGGCGCGCAGAGCTTCCAGGCGGGGCAGCCGATCATGTGGGGCGCCGATCAGGTGTCCCGCACGCCGACGGCCCTTTCCCTGCGTGGCCGGGCCGAACTGACCCAGGGCGACAGCCGCATCCGCGCCGACCGCGTCGAGGGCGTGATCGCCAACGGCGGGCTCAGCCGCGTCGAGGCGACCGGCAACGTCTATTTCGTGACCCCGGAGCAGACCATCCGCGGCGACCGGGCGGTCTATACCCCCGCCAACGACACCATCGTGCTGACCGGCGACGTGATCCTGACCCAGGGCGAGAACGTCATGACCGGCGGCCGGCTGACCTACAACACCCGGACCGAGGCGGCCGAGATGGACGGCGCCGGCGAGGGCGGGCGCGTGCAGGGCGTCTTCTATCCCGAACGCAGCGGGACCTGAGCCCCGGCTCGGACTGAACCGTGGCCCGCAAGGAACTCTCCGCCCTCAACGTCCATGACGCCGCCGCCGACGAGGCGGTGGCCGCGGCCCCGCGCGCCACGGGCCTGCGGGTCGAGAACATCGCCCGCTCGTTCGGCCAGCGCCAGGTGGTGCGCGACGTCTCCCTGCACGTCGAACGGGGCAAGGTGGCCGGGCTGCTCGGGCCCAACGGCGCGGGCAAGACCACCTGTTTCTACATGATCACCGGCCTGATCCCGCCGGACAGCGGCAAGATCTTCCTCGACGGCGAGGACATCACGGCCCAGCCGATGTACCAGCGCGCCCGCATGGGCCTCGGCTACCTGGCCCAGGAGGCGTCGATCTTCCGCGGCATGACGGTCGAGCAGAACGTCCGCGCGGTGGTCGAACTGCATCACACCGGGCGCCAGACCATCGCCGACGAGACCAGCCGCCTGCTGGAGGAACTGCGCATCGACCACCTGCGGCACGCCCCGGCGGCGGGCCTGTCCGGCGGCGAACGGCGGCGCTGCGAGATCGCGCGGGCCCTCGCCGGCCGGCCCAGCTTCATGCTGCTCGACGAACCCTTCGCCGGCATCGACCCCCTGGCCATCGCCGATATCCGTCAGGTCATCCGCTATCTGGCGGGGCAGGGCATCGGCGTGCTGATCACCGACCACAATGTCCGCGAGACGCTGGAGATCATCGATCACGCCTCGATCATTTCTGGCGGCTCGGTGCTGTTCGAGGGCCGGGCCGAGGACGTGATCCGCGACCCGGAGGTCCGGCGCGTCTATCTGGGCGACATGTACGGCTGAGCCGTCACGCGCCCCGCCGGCCGAACGGCCGGGCGGGCGCGATCCCCGCGTCCCACGCGGCGCGCCCTGCCTCCGTCGCGGCGGCCTGCGGCCGGGACGGTTCGGCGCCGAAGTCCAACACCGGTCGATGGTCCCTCTCGCGCTCCCGCTTCGCCTCGGCGAACAACTCGTCCAGACGCGCTTCGTCATAGAGGCCGCCGGCGGGCGTTTCCCTGACCGGCGCGTCAGGATGATCCCGCGGATCTGGGCCGTGTCGGTTGGGCCCCCGCGTCCCGGGCAACAGGGTCATCACGAACAGGGCCAGGCTGCAGGCGCCCGCCACCGCCGCGATGAGCATTCCCTGGGCGAAAGCCTCAACGATCGCGCCGCCGGCCGCAGCGCCTTCGCCGCCGTTTGTCCGGGCGATCGCCCCGGCCATGTTCGAGCCGGCGAGAAACGGCCACAGGGCGCTTGGCGCCAGCAGAAGCATCCACCATGCGGTCTGTCCGATGTCGTGCAGACGCCGGGCGAGGACGGCGAGCCAGGGCAGGAAAAGAGCGAGTCCGGCCAGACCGTACAGGCTCAGCCACATCACGAATCCGGACAGCGCCGCGCCGGGATTCTCGGGGTTGTTCAGGGAGGCGACGGCCATGCCGAGGCAACTTCCCACCACGATCGTATGGAACAGGACGAACAGCCAGTATTCCGCGCGCCGGGCGCGGCCGGTGAATACGGCGTAGCGGATCAACGGTCTGAACATCAGCATCGGGCTGCCCCCGTGGTGTGCGACGAGGCAGGGTGACCGGTGAAATATGAAGGCGGGACCAAGCGCGATGGTTAAGGCGCCGGCGGCGCTTAGAACGCCGTTAACCGCTTCGGCCACAAAGTGGCCGCCAGCAAGTTTCGGGCCAACCGGCCCGGCTGGGGGGTCAGCGGTGCTCGGACAAAGGCTGGAGATACGACAGGGGCAGGGGCTCGTCATCACGCCCCAGCTGCAGCAGGCGATCAAGCTGCTGCAACTGTCGAACCTTGAGCTCGAGGCCTTCGTCGAGGCCGAGCTGGAAAAGAACCCCCTGCTCCAGCGGGAGGACGTCGAGCCCGCCGGCGAGACGGATGCGCCTGTTGCGGAGAGCCAGGACGCCTCCGAAATGAGCTTCGACGAGGGACGGGTCCAGGACGCGGACCGGACGCTCGACGCCCGTTCCGACGACGTCTACGGCGACGCCAGCCCGGGCGAACGGACCTCGGACCGGATGGAGGACGTCGGGACCGGCGAGGCCCAGGTCGGACTCAACGACTGGTCGCGCGCCGGCTCCGGCGGCGGCCTGCCGGACGGCGAGGGGCGCGAACAGCCCGACACCCGCGAAACCACGCTGTGGGAGCACCTGCAGGCCCAGGCGTCCCAGGCCGGCTTCAGTTCGGCGGACCACGCCATCGCCCTGACCCTGATCGATTCCGTGGACGAGGGCGGCTATCTGCGCGGCGAACTGGCCGAGACCGCCGACCGGCTGGGCGTCTCGCTTGAGCGGGTCGAAACCGTGCTGACCACCTGCCAGGGCTTCGAACCGACCGGCGTCATGGCGCGGTCGGTGCCGGAATGCCTCAAGCTGCAGCTGATCGAGCGCAACCGGTTCGATCCGGCCATGGCCTGCCTGCTGGACAATCTCGACCTGCTGGCGAAGCGCGACCTGACCGGCCTGCGCAAGGCCTGCGGCGTCGATGGCGAGGACATGGCCGAGATGATCGCCGAGCTGAAGGCGCTGACGCCGCGGCCCGGCGCCGGCTTCGGCGGCGAGCCGGCCCAGACGGTGATCCCCGACGTCCATGTGCGGCCCGATCCGGCCGGCGGCTGGAAGGTCGAACTGAACGCCGACACCCTGCCGCGCCTGATCATGGACAAGCGCTATCACGGCGTGGTCGCCGCCGGCTCGCGCTCGGATGCCGAGAAGACCTTCGTCGCCGAATGCGCGGCCCAGGCCAGCTGGCTGGTCAAATCCCTGGATCAGCGCGCAAAGACCATCCTGAAGGTGTCGTCCGAGATCGTCCGCCAGCAGGACGCCTTCCTGGCCTTCGGCGTCGAGTTCCTGCGGCCGCTGAATCTGAAGACCGTCGCGGACGCCATCGGCATGCACGAGTCCACGGTCAGCCGGGTCACCTCGAACAAATATGTCTCGACCCCGCGCGGGGTGTTCGAGCTGAAATTCTTCTTCACGGCCGCCATCCAGTCTTCCGACGGCGGGGCCACCCATTCCGCCGAGGCGGTTCGTCACCGCATCAAGGCGATGATCGACGGCGAGGCCCGCGACGGCGACGTTCTGTCCGACGACCGGATCGTCGAGATTCTCAATGAGGCGGGCATCGACATCGCCCGCCGCACCGTGGCGAAATACCGCGAGGCCCTGCGCATACCTTCCTCGGTCCAGCGCAAGCGGATGCTGAGGACCGGCTGACCGGGCCCAGGTCCCTCTTTTCTCTCATTTATCGCCGAGCCGCCGCCGAATTCGGCGTCCGGCCGTCATCGGATTCCTCACCACATTTCGGTGATCGGCGTTGACACCAAACGCCATCGGTCGCGTTCTATCGACATGCAAATCCAGGTCAGCGGTAAGCACGTGGATGTCGGCGAAGCGTTAGGCTCCCGCATCTCCCAGGAACTTCAGGACGGGATCGGCAAATATTTCGAACGAGGGGCCCAGGACGCCGAGGTGATCGTCGCCAAGGAGGGTCACAGCTTCAAGGTGGACTGCTGGGTGCGCCTGGCGTCCGGCCAGGTGGTGTTCACGTCCGGATTGGGCGGCGACGCCCATTCGGCCTTCACCGAAAGTCTCGACAAGCTCGAGAAGCGGGTGCGGCGCTACAAGCGGCGGCTCAAGGACCATCATATCGGGCCCAAGGCGCTCTCGCCCGAGAAGACCGAGGCGGCCGCCCGCGAGGTCGCCCGAAGCATGGTCCTGCGCGATCCGGACTCCGTCGAGGACGATACCTTCGGCGAGGCGGGCGCCCCCGGCGAGCCGCCGCCCGTCGGCATGGTCATCGCCGAAACCGAGGCGGAGATCCGCACGGTCACCGTGGGGCGCGCGGTGCTGGAGCTGGACATGACCGGCTATCCCGTCGTCGTGTTCCGCAACGCGGCTCACGGGGGTCTGTCGGTGGTCTACCGCCGGCCCGACGGCAATGTCGGCTGGATCGATCCGGAGCGAACCGGCAAATCGCTCAATGGACACGGTTCGGTAAACGGTGTCGCGTCATAGTGCTTCCCACAACGAGGCGGGTCGTCTACACGGCGCCCGCCCATCGGGATCGGGTAGAGTCGGGATTAGCTCATGGACATCGGTGATTTGCTGGCGGACGGCGGTGTCGTTCTGCGCAGCGGCGCATCGTCGAAGCGCCAGGCGTTGCATACCGTGGCCGAAGCCGCCGCCCAGGCGCTCGGCCTGCCGGAAGCCCGGATCATGGAGGCCTTGCAGGAGCGCGAGGCCCTGGGTTCGACCGGGCTCGGGTCCGGCGTGGCCGTTCCCCACGCCCGCCTCGACGGCATCGATCGGGTGACGGCGGTCTTCGTGCGTCTGGACACCCCGGTGGCCTACGGTTCGGTGGATGACCGGCCTGTCGATCTGATCTTCGCCCTGTTCGCGCCGCCGCGAGACGGAGCCGAGCATCTGCGGGCCCTCGCCGCCGTGTCGCGGGCGCTGCGTTCGGCCGAAATGCGGGAGCATCTGCGTCAGGCGAGAACCGCCGACGCGATCCGCGCCCTGTTCGTCAAGGACCGGGCCCCGGCCACGGCCGCCTGAGCCTGTTGGCGCGCTGGCGGCCCGCGCGCCGCGAGCGTCTGTCGGGACGCGGCAGGCCCGCGCGAAGCGCCGCGCTCAAGTAGCGCGAAGCGCGGTAGCGCCCTCGATCAGTGAACCGAAACCGGCTCCAGTTCGTGCGCCACGGCGGCGGCGAAGGCGGTCTCGCGATCCATCATGACGGCCAGCCTTTCGCCGTCGGCGCCGTGAACGGCATAGAGGGTCATCTCGGGATCGATCGCCAGGCCCCTGGCCTGGGGGATGGGCGTGTCCGCGAGCACATCGGCGGCGCGGATTTCACGCACATAAACGAGATCCGGGGCGCCCAGGCCCCTCAGATCTTCCTTGGTCATCAGCGTCGGCGTCATTGCGACCGCCTCCTTACTCTGAACTAACGCCCCGAGGGGCCGTGTGGTTCGGCCCCGCGAGCGGCGACCGGGAGAACAACGGCTGAATCAACCCGTTGTGATGGGGATGCGCCGGACCGTCGGCAGGTCCGCCGGCCGGCTCAGCTCGACATGCAGCAGACCGTGCTCCAGCCGCGCCTGATCGACCTCCAGCCCGTCGGCGAGCACGAAACTGCGCACGAAACCGCGGCCGGCGATGCCGCGATGCAGGAAGGCCTGATCCGCCTTGCCCGCGTCCTCGCGCTTGCCGGCGATGGTCAGCTGCCGCCCCTCGAGGGTGACGGCCAGGTCTTCGGGCCCGAAGCCGGCGACGGCCAGGGTGATGCGCACCGAATGCTCGCCCAGCTGCTCGACATTGTACGGCGGATAGCTGTCCGCCGCCGCGCGGGCGGCCCGGTCGATCAGCGCCCTCGTATGGTCGAAACCCAGCAGGAACGGGCTGTCGAACAGGATGGTGCGCGTATTCATCGTCTTTCGCCCCCGAAGCAGGCCAGGCCGTCTGCGCCTCCCGGGATCGGCAAGGCGTCGGCCGCCTGGACTAGATGGGGATTTGCCGTCCGGGATCAACGACCCCGCGCCAGATATGGCGAAGGCCCCGCGGTGTCCCGCGGGGCCTTCGATGGTGGAGCTTAGCGGAGTCGAACCGCTGACCTCTTGCATGCCATGCAAGCGCTCTACCAGCTGAGCTAAAGCCCCGAACCTTTCGGTCGGATCGCCGGGCGGGAAACCGCCCCCCGGCGAGGCGGCGGAACCTATGTCAGGCCCTGATCGCGATCAAGCCCGGTTCCACCATTTATTTTCAGCCCGTCCGGAGCCGCCGCCGGCGACCCCGAACAGACTGAAAAACCTAATCCTCGTCCTTGCCCGCCTTGACGATATCGTCGTCGAACGCGTCGTCGTCCTCGTCCTCGATAAACGGCACGGAGTCGTCGTCATCGTCATCGGCCAGGACATCGTCGTCGTCGCCGGCTTCGCCCATGCCGGGCTCCTCGGTCGGGTCGACCGGGGCCTCGTCGTCGTCGTCCGGCGTCAGGATCGGCTCGTGGCCTTCCTCGTCGATCTCGGGCGTGACGACGGCTTCTTCCTCGTCCTCGTCGTCGCCGTCGGCCTTCTTGGTGACCTGATCCTCGGCGTCCTCTTCAGGCGTCTCGTCGGCGGCGTAGCCGGCCGGGCGGCCGCGGCGGTTGCGCAGCTTCAGCGCCTCTTCCGGGTCGAAGTCGGTGGCGCATTTGGGGCAATGGGCCGGGCGGCGGCCCAGATCGTAGAATTTGGCCTGGCAGTTCGGGCAGACCTGCTTCTGGCCCAGTTCGGGATTGGCCACGGGATAAGACCTTTGGCGGAGTGGGAAATCGGGCGCGTCCCTTGCCACCAAGGGGGGCCGCTGTCAAAAGCCATCTCTCGCGCCGCCCGCGCAGCCTGACCCCTTCCGGAGACCGCCGGGTGCCGATCCCCCCCTCCCTGACTGCCCGTAGCGCTCCGCCGCTCTCCGGCGCGGTGCGCGCGCCGGGCGACAAGTCCATGTCCCATCGCGCCCTGATCTTCGGGGCCATGGCCGCGGGGGTGACCGAAATCGACGGCCTGCTGGAGGGCGACGACGTCCTCGCGACGGCGCGCGCGGTCGAGTCCTTCGGGGCCGGGGTCGAGCGGCTCGGCGAGGGCCGCTGGCGGGTGACCGGCCACGGCGGCTTCAGATCGCCCGGCGGCGTGATCGACTGCGGCAACGCCGGCACCGGCGTGCGGCTGCTGATGGGCGCGGCGGCGGGATATCCGGTCAGCGTCACGTTCGACGGCGACGCGTCGCTCAGAAAACGGCCGATGAAGCGGGTCACCGGCCCGCTCGCCGGCATGGGCGCGCGCTTCGGATGGCCGGGCGAGGAAGACCGGCTGCCGGTCGAACTCTCCGGCGGCGGCCTCAAGGCCATCGACTACGTCCAGACGGTCGCCTCGGCCCAGATCAAGTCGGCCATCCTGCTGGCCGGCCTCAACGCCGACGGCGTCACCACCGTGACCGAGCCCGAACCCAGCCGCGACCACACCGAACGGATGCTGCGGGCCTTCGGGGCCGAGGTCGGCGTCCTGCCCGCCGGAACCGGCTGGCGGGTCAGCCTCACGGGCGGCCAGGCCCTGACCGGAACCGCCGTCTCCGTGCCGGGCGACCCCTCGTCGGCCGCCTTCCCGCTGGCGGCCGGCCTGATCGTTCCGGGTTCGGCGGTGACGGTCGAGGGCGTCATGCTCAATCCGCTGCGCACCGGCCTGCTCGAGACCTGGCGCGAAATGGGCGCGGACCTGACCGTCGCCAACCGCCGCATGGCCGGGGGCGAGGAGGTCGGCGACGTCACCGCCCGGTATTCGAGGCTCAGGGGCGTGGTCGTGCCGCCGGACCGGGCGGCCTCGATGATCGACGAATACCCGATCCTCGCCGCCACCGCCGCCTTCGCCGACGGCGCCACGGTCATGCGCGGCATCGGCGAGATGCGGGTCAAGGAAAGCGACCGCATCGCCCTGATGGCCGCCGGGCTGCAGGCCTGCGGCGTCCGGGTCGAGGAGGAGCCGGAGGGCTTCACCGTCACCGGCGGGGCTGTGCGCGGCGGCGCCATGGTCACCACCCACGGCGATCACCGCATCGCCATGAGCCATCTGGTGCTGGGCCTGGCGGCGGCCGAGGCCGTCACCGTCGACGAGCCCGGCATGATCGCCACCAGCTTCCCCGGTTTCGTGGAGCTGATGCGCGGCCTCGGGGCCGATATCGCGGCGACCGCATGAGCCAGGCCCTGGTCATCGCCGTCGACGGACCCGCCGCGTCCGGCAAGGGCACGATCGCCGCTCGCCTGGCCGCGACTTACGGCCTGCCGCACCTCGACACCGGTCTGCTGTACCGCGCCGTCGGTCTGGGCGTGCTGGACGCCGGCGGCTCGCTGGACGACGAGGCGGCGGCCGAGGCCGTGGCCCGGGCGCTCGACGCAACCCACCTCAGCGACACCGGCCGCCTGACCAGCCGCGAGGCGGGCGAAGCCGCCAGCCGCGTCGCCGGCTACACCGGCGTCCGCGCGGCCCTGCTCGCGTTCCAGAGGGCGTTCGCGGCCCGGCCCGGCGGCGCCGTCCTCGACGGCCGCGACATCGGCACCGTCATCGCCCCCGAGGCCCAGGCCAAGCTGTTCGTCACGGCCACCGCCGAGGTCCGCGCCCTGCGCCGCTGGAAGCAGTTGACCGGCCGGGGCGAGGTCATCGCCTACGAGGACATGCTCGAGGACATCGTCCGTCGCGACGAGCGCGACGCCGGCCGCGGGGCGGCCCCGATGATCCAGGCCGAAGACGCCGTCTTGCTGGACACGACCGATATGGATATAGAGACCGCCTTCGATGCGGCCCGCCGTATCGTCGAGGCGGCGCGCGTCCGACACGGCCTGTAAGGTCGCCCGGGCAAATCCAACGCTCCCATCCTCGGCTTCCGCGGGCGATCTGGCTTCATTTGCCTCGCATCCCGACGACCTGATCTCACTCTTCACTCACCTCGCGCGGGGCCATTCGGTCGCGCGCCACAACCGTTAGAAACCCCAACCCTGCATGACCGATACCCAAAGCTTCTCCCCCTCGCGTGACGACTTCGCCGCGCTGCTCGACGAAACCCTTCAGGGCCGCGACCTCGGCGAAGGCCAGGTCGTCCACGGCCGCGTCGTCGGCATCGAGAAGGACATCCTGATCATCGACGTCGGTCTGAAGACCGAAGGCCGCATCCCGGCCCGCGAGTTCGGCATCGGCGAAGGCGCCGTCATCCCGAAGCTCGGCGACAACGTCGAAGTCTACCTCGAGCGCGTCGAGAACGCCCTGGGTGAAGCGGTCATCAGCCGCGACAAGGCTCGCCGCGAGGAAGCCTGGACCCGTCTGGAAGTCGTCTTCGCCGACGGCCAGCCGGTCAACGGCACCATCATCGGCCGCGTCAAGGGCGGCTTCACCGTCGACCTCGGCGGCGCCTCGGCCTTCCTGCCGGGCTCGCAGGTCGACATCCGTCCGGTGCGCGACGTCGCCCCGCTGATGGGCAAGGAACAGCCCTTCGCCATCCTCAAGATGGACCGTCCGCGCGGCAACATCGTCGTCTCGCGCCGCGCCATCCTGGAAGAAGCCCGCGCCGAACAGCGCACCGAGCTGGTCGGCCAGCTGCAAGAGGGTGAAGTCCGCGAAGGCGTGGTCAAGAACATCACCGACTACGGCGCGTTCGTGGACCTGGGCGGCATCGACGGCCTGCTGCACGTCACCGACATGAGCTGGAAGCGCGTCTCACACCCCAGCCAGGTCCTGGCCGTGGGCGACACCGTCAAGGTGCAGATCGTCAAGATCAACCCCGACACCCAGCGCATCTCGCTGGGCATGAAGCAGCTCCAGGAAGATCCCTGGGACGGCGTCGACGCCAAGTACCCGGTCGGCTCGCGCTACACCGGCCGCATCACCAACATCACCGACTACGGCGCCTTCGTGGAACTGGAGGCCGGGGTCGAGGGCCTGGTGCACGTCTCCGAGATGTCCTGGACCAAGAAGAACGCCCACCCCGGCAAGATCGTCTCCACCTCCCAGGAAGTGGAAGTCATCGTGCTCGACGTGGACGCTTCCAAGCGCCGCATCTCGCTGGGCCTCAAGCAGGCCCAGGCCAACCCGTGGGAAGCCTTCGTGGCCGCCCACCCGGTCGGCTCCGAGGTCGAGGGCGAGGTCAAGAACGCCACCGAGTTCGGCCTCTTCATCGGCCTCGACAACGAC
>NZ_DASPMQ010000055.1:0-136741 GCF_035626975.1 Brevundimonas sp. | reverse complement strand
AGCATCTCGACGAGCTCGACAGGAGCGGCCGGCGGCTGTGTCGCCTGCAGCTCCCGAACGAGGCCGCGCACGGCAGCTTCGTCGCTCCAGCGATGTACGAAATCGACGCGCTAAGCGACTTGAATCGGGAGAACTTCGGGCCAATCCTTCACGTCGTCCGTTATTCAGCGGACGAGCTCGGCAAGGTGGTCGAGGCGATCAACGCCACCGGCTACGGGCTGACACTCGGGTTGCAGAGCCGGATCGATACCGTCGGCGACTTCGTCGAACAGCGCGCCCGCGTCGGCAACCTGTACATTAACCGCAACCAGATCGGCGCCGTCGTGGAGAGCCAGCCGTTCGGCGGCGAGGGCCTCAGCGGCACCGGCCCCAAGGCCGGCGGCCCCTACAGCCTGATCCGCTACGCCTCCGAAAAGGCCATCAGCAACAACATCTCCGCCCAGGGCGGCGACCCGGCGCTGCTGAACCTGTAGTGAGGACGGCCGGCGACAGGCGCCGGGGGTGCGAGGCCGCCCCCCGGCGCCCGGCTCCTATTCCTTGATCGCCTTGAGCGACAGGTCGACATCCGCCGTCAGGCCGTCGGGGCTCACACACATCATGTAGATGGCGGGATCGCTGCAGACCCAGTGCCCTGGGCTGGTGTCGCCGCCGCTGGCCCAGAAGCAGCCCGAGCGCAGCATGCACTCGTCGTTCGGATTGGCGGCCGCGGCCGTCGGCATCACGGCGAACGCGGAAGCGGCCAGCATAGAGGCCAGGACGATTTTCTTCAGCATAGCTTCCTCTCCTATGGCTGTATTGCCACCGCTCGATACCTCACGGTTGCGCGAAGGAACACAACTCACAAGGGCGTGTGCTTAACGCCTTCAGCGGGAGGCGCCAGCTCCGCGAGCCGGGACAGGCGCGTCAAGGATCGTCGAAGAGGTCGCAGGCCGACCACTCTCCCAACTGAACCCTCTCGCCCTCCACCACCCAGCGCAAAGCCTGTATCCGCAGCCTGATCGCCCCGGCCGGCAGCCGCGACTGAAGGTACAGCTGGCCCCCGGGCGCCAGTCGTTCGGCCCGACCGCCGAGGCCGCCCGCCGCCCGGCCATTCCGGTCGAGAAAGCGGATCTCGACCGCCACGTCGATACACGGACCGTCGGCGCGGTTGGTCAGCGCCCCGCGCCAGGTCCGGCCGCCGAGGGGCTCCCGCACCAGCTCGCTGCGGGTCAGGACCACATCGCCCCGGCTGTCGGCGGCCTCCGCCTTCATCGCCATCGCCCTAGTGGAGGAAGCCGACAGCGGCCTCGGCCCAGAGGAGGGCGACGACCGCGACGATGAACAGGGCGAAGCCGATGCGGACCACGGGATTGCCCACGCGCCAGGCGACCAGCTCGATCGCGAGGCCGCCGCCGATCAGCAGCACGCCGGCGAAGACGAAGTCGCTCGCGGTCCAGTTCACCTGATTGGTGAACCGCATGGCCACCGCGGGGGTCAGCAGAACCAGGGCGACCGCCCCCCACCCCATCGGCCGCAGGACCTTCCAGAGCCGGTCCAGGTCGTCGTTCGTCACAGTCATCTCGTCCCTCCACGTCGTCATCGACGCCCGGACGATGCCGCGGGCGACTCTGTGAGGCATGAGCGAATTGTGAGGTCTTGCTGAAAAGCGCCGGCGGCGGGGTTCAGCCGGCCGCCGGCGCCACGTAGATGGTGCAGGTCGAGGCCCCGCCGGTTAGCGGATTGTCGAACGCCACCACCTCGGCCCGGGCCGCCGGAAACACCGACGCCAGCACGGCGAGAAAGTCGTCGTCCGGCCCCTCGTCGGACCACATGGCGAAAACGCCCCGGCCGGTCAGACCCTCCCGCACCCGCGCCAGCCCGTCCCGCGAATAGAAGCGGGCATGGTCCGGGTGCAGCAGCTTGCGCGGCGAATGATCGATGTCGAGCAGCACGGCGTCATAGCGTTCGCCCGCCGCCCGCGGCGCGTCGAACCAGCCGAAGAAGTCGCCCAGCGTCAGCCGGCAGCGCGGCTCCTGCCCGAGGCTCTCGCCCAGCGGCACCAGCCCCGCCTGATGCCATTCGATCACCGGCGCCAGGGCGTCGACCACCTCCACCGACGCCACGCGCGGATCGGCCAGCGCCTCGCGCGCCGTGTAGCCGAGGCCCAGGCCGCCGACGAGCACGCGCAGCCCGTCCCCTTCGGCCGCCGCCAGCCCGCGCACCGCCAGTTCGGTCTCCCCGACCGTGAACAGGCTCGACATCAGATGTTCGTCGCCGAGGATCACCTCCACCACGTCCGCATCGATGGCGGCCACCCAGCGCCGCCTCAGCACCAGCGGCCCCATGGCGGTGGGGCGATAGTCCAGTTCCTCGATCAACCGTCCCATGTCGCCTCCGGTTCGCCCGCGCGGGCGCCGCCGTCTGCTTAGCAGTCCCCCGGGCCGCCGCAATGCGGTTCAGGGGCGAGTCGGCGGGCGAAAGTCCCTCGCCGCGCGAGCCGTATTGCAACCGGCGCGTACGCGTGACACCGTTATCGTCTATCCCGACGGGGACGGTCGGGGGCGGCCTTCTCCTGCACGCCCGTCAGCACCCTCGAGGATCTTCGATGACCGCCCACCTTTCCAACGGACGCACGTCCGCGTCCGCGCTCGACTCCGTCCTTCTGGACCAGGCCCCGGCCCCGACGTGGGTCACGGCCCTGAAGCAGGGCGCCGCACCGGGTCCGCTGGCCGCCGCGGCCGACCCGTCCGGTCCCCAGGCCTTCGCCGGCACGGGCGGCCCCGTCGTGGGCTTTTCGACGCGGATCGGAAGCGAGATCCTGACCAATACGGCGACCGTGGGCGGCCAGACCCAATACCAGATGACCATGCTGTCGAACGGCGGCTTTGTCGTCACATGGATGGACGCCAGCGTGGGCGACGGCGGCGCGACCGGCGACGCCAGCGGCAACGCGATCAAGGCCCAGGTGTTCGACGCCTTCGGGGCCATGGTCGGGACCGAGATCCTCGTCAACACCGCGACGACGAGCAGTCAGTCGGGGGCCCAGATCACCGCCCTGTCCGCCGGCGGCTTCGTGGTCACCTGGCAGGACCTCAGCCTCGGCGTTGGCGGCGCGACCGGCGACGCCAGCGGCAACGCCGTCAAGGCCCAGGTGTTCGACGCCGCCGGGGCCAAGGTCGGGACCGAGATCCTGGTCAACACCGCCACGACGACCCACCAGTCGGCGCCCCAGATCACCGCCCTGTCCGACGGCGGCTTCGTGGTCACCTGGACGGACGCCAGCGCGGGCGTCGGCGGCGCGACCGGCGACACCAGCGGCAACGCCGTCAAGGCCCAGGTGTTCAACGCCGCCGGGGCCATGGTCGGGACCGAGATCCTCGTCAACACCGCGACGACAAACAGTCAGTCGGTGGCCCAGATCACCGCCCTGTCCGACGGCGGCTTCGTGGTCACATGGCTGGACTCCAGCACCGGCGTCGGCGGCGCGACCGGCGACGCATCCGGTTTCGCGGTCAAGGCGCAGGTGTTCGACGCCGCCGGGGCCATGGTCGGGACCGAGATCCTGGTCAACACCGCCACGGCGAATAACCAGTCGGCGCCCAAGATCGCCGCCCTGTCCGACGGCGGCTTCGTCGTCACGTGGCAGGACTTCAGCGCGGGCGTCGGCGGCGCCACCGGAGACGCCAGTAGTGGGGCCATCAAGGCCCAGGTGTTCAACGCCGCCGGCGCCATGGTGGGGACCGAGATCCTGGTCAACACCGCCACGGCGAACAACCAGCAGACCTCCCAGATCACCGCCCTGACGAACGGCGGCTTCGTGGTCACCTGGCAGGACTCCAGCTTCGGCGTTGGCGGCGCGACCGGCGACGCCAGCGGCAACGCCGTCAAGGCCCAGGTGTTCAACGCCGCCGGCGCCAAGGTCGGGAGCGAGATCCTGGTCAACACCGCGACGGCGAACGCCCAGCAGTTAGCCCAGATCACCGCCCTGTCCGACGGCGCCTTCGCGATCACCTGGCAGGACTCAAGCCTGGGCGTTGGCGGCGCCACCGGCGACGCCAGCGGCCCCGCGATCAAGACCCAGATCTTCCGGGGCACGCAGTGGGCGGTCGAACAGATTCCGCTGGATCTGCAGTACATCGGCTTCACGCTCAGCGATCCGGACGCGGCCGACGTGCTGACCGTCACCCTGTCGACCGACTACGGCATCCTCACCCTCGATTCCAGCGAACTCAGCATCGGCGTGGACGGCTCGGGCACGGCGACCCTGACCCTCACCGGCACGGCGGCCGAGATCGGCCAGGTGATCGGCGACGGCGCGTGGGGCGGCCTGCTGACCTTCACCGCCAACACCGACACGCCCCCGGCCCTGGCCACCCTGACCCTGACCGCCGACGACGGCGCCGGCGGCGTGGCCGTGACCTCGGCGCCCATCCTCATCACCGGCACGTTCGACCTTGCCGCCGCCACCGCCGGCGCCGACGCGATCACCGGCTCGGCCGCGAACGAGACTATCAACGGCCTCGACGGCGACGACACTCTGGACGGCGGCGGCGGCAACGACACCCTGACCGGCGGCGCCGGCCTCGACAGCCTGATTGGCGGCGACGGCGTGGACACGGCCCGCTACTTCGGCAACGCGGTCGGCGTCGACGCCAATCTCGGCCGCGGCGACGCCCGCGAGGCCGGCGTGATCGTCGACACCTTCAGCGGCATCGAGAACCTGACCGGCTCGGCCTTCAACGACGTGCTGATCGGCAACGCCGGCGCCAACTACCTGGACGGCGGAACGGGCACGGACGTCCTGATCGGTCAGGGCGGCGACGACCTCCTGTTCGGCGGAACCGGGGCGCCCAACGAGCTCTACGGCGGTCTGGGCGACGACACCTATTTCGTCGGCGCCAACGACACCGTCATCGAGAACGCCGGCGAGGGGACCGACACCGTCTCCACCGTCCCCGAGACCTATGTCCTCAGGGCCAATGTCGAGAACCTGACCTACACCGGATTCGTGAACTTCCACGGCACGGGCAACGCCTCGGACAATGTGCTGACCAGCCGCACGGGCGCCGACGTGCTGATCGGGCGCGGCGGGAACGACGTCCTGAACGGCGGCAACGGGATCGACCGGGCCGACTATGCGCTGGCCGCCACCGGCGTGACCGCCAGCCTGACACTCGGGACCGCGTCGGACGACGGCGACGGCGGCTCGGACGTCCTGAACGGCATCGAGAACCTGGGCGGCTCCGCCTTCAACGACACGCTGACCGGCGGCGCCGGCGTCAATGTGCTGACGGGCGGCTATGGGGACGACGTGCTGCAGGGCCGAGGCGGCAACGACCAGCTGTTCGGCGGCCCCGGCAGCGATACGGCCTCCTGGGCCGACGCCGGTGCGGCCGTGACGGTGCGGCTGAACGCCAACTCGGCCTCCGACGGCGAGGGCGGCACGGATACGCTGAACGCCATCGAGCACGCCACCGGCTCGGCCTTCAACGATCTGCTGGTCGGCAACGCCGTGGACAACACGCTGAGAGGCGGCCTCGGCCGCGATACCCTGCTCGGCCAGGCCGGCAACGACGTCCTGATCGGCGGCTCCGGCGCCGCCAACCAGATGCAGGGCGGCCTCGGCGATGACTGGTATGTCGTCGAGGCGGTCGGCGACACGGTGATCGAGCTGGCCGGCGAGGGGACCGACCGGGTCGAAACCACGCTGGACCGCTACACCCTGCGCGCCCACATTGAGGACCTGAGCTACGCCGGTTCGGGCAATTTCACCGGCGTCGGCAACACCTCGAACAATGTGATCACCGGCGGGACGGGCAACGACACCCTGACCGGCGGCCAGGGCGACGACACCCTGAACGGCTTCGCCGGGGACGACACCGTCGTCCTGTCGGGCCTGTTCGCCGACTATCTGATCGTCGACCGCGGCGACGGCTCCTTCGACGTGACCGACAGCGTGGGCGGGCGCGACGGCGTCGACCGGCTGATCGGCATCGACCACATCCGCTTCGCCAATGGCCAGGTGATCGATGTCGTTGCAGCGCCGGCCCCTGCCCCGATCGTCTCCGCCAAGGACGCCGGGCCGCAGACCCTGCCCGGCCTGTCCGGCGACGGCTTCCTCCTCGACGGCGACGCCGATCTGCCGCTCGTTCTGCCGGCGATGGACGATCCGTCCGCCGAGGCGCGCGGTTTCGACGGCCTCGCCGCCCGCCTCGACGGCTTCATGCTGACGCTGGGCGAGGACCGAAACCCGCTTCAATGGCACGGCTTCGAGGGCAGCAGGGGCGACGACGGCTGGGCCTTCTGACCCGAACTCCGGATCGGCGCGGTTTCCAGATGACGACGGTCTGGTGATCGCGCCCCCGCCGGCCCGGCATCGTGGTCGGCGGAACGCCTGCGGATCAGCCTTTCGGCCAGCCGCCCGCCCGGCTCAGCGCGCTGGGCGCGGGGCGGCCGATCTTCTCGCCGATCCAGCGCGCGGTTCCGATCAGGGCGTCGAGGTCGTAGCCGGTCTCGAACCCCGCCCGCTCCAGCATGTAGACCAGGTCCTCGGTGGCGGTGTTGCCCGTGGCCCCCGGGGCGAACGGGCAGCCGCCGATGCCGCCCACCGAGGCGTCCAGCACGTCGACGCCGGCCTCGACGCCGGCGTAGGCGTTGGCCAGGCCGGTGTTGCGGGTGTCGTGGAAATGCAGCCGCAGCACCGCCTCCGGCGCCGCCTTGCGCGCCGCCTCGACCTTGCGCGTCACGCTCCATGGATCGCCGACGCCGATGGTGTCGGCCAGGGCGATCTCCCCGACTCCCAGTTCGGCGATCCGCCCGACGAGGTCCGCGACCTGTCCGACCGAAACCTCGCCGTCGAACGGGCAGCCCCAGACGCAGCTGAGGGTGGCCGACAGCGACGGGCCCGCGCCGGCGCCGCCTTCCGAATTGGCCCGCCCCGTCATGATGTCCGACAGCATGGAGACCTGCTGGTCGACGCCCATGCCCTGGTTCTTCAGCCCAAAGCCGTCGGTGACCGACATGGCCACATTGACCTCGTCGACGCTGGTTCCCAGCGCCCGGTCGTAGCCCTTGCCGTTCAGCACCAGGCCGATGCGGCTGCGCCCCGCCTCGGGGGGCAGGGCGGCCATGACCGCTTCCGCCCCGGCCATTTGCGGCACGTATTTCGGATGCACAAAGCTGACCGCCTCGATGCGCCGCGCGCCGGCCGCCTCCAGCCGCCGCACCAGATCGGCGCGGACGGCGGGCTCGAGGATGGCCGCCTCGTTCTGCAGCCCGTCGCGCGGGCCGACCTCGACGATGGTGATCCGGCGGCTCACCGCCCCGCGCCCCGTGTCGCCCCGCTTCCCGCCGGGGCGTAGACCGTCAGGCTGACGTCGTCGCCGCGCGAATAGTTGTGACCGTTGACCACCCCCACCGCCCGGCCGGTGACGCCCAGATCGGCCGAGGCCTGTCGGAAGGCGTCGGCGTCGCGCGCCTCGACGATCACGGGCCGGCCCTCGGCCAGGGCCCGGGCCGCGCCCGCGGCGTCGGTCAGCTCGGTCTCGCGCCCGGTCAGGAAGACGAAGCTCGGCTCGTGGAAGCCGGTGATGGCCACCGGCCCCGGCCGTCCCTGGCGCGGATGCAGGTCGGCCCGCTCCAGCACCTGTTGCAGCTGCGGCGCTATGGCCAGGGGACGCAGCTGACGGATGGTTCCGGCCAGCGCCGCATGGGCCACCAGCCCCAGGGCGATCGAGACGACCACCGCCGTCACCGCCGCCCGGTGCAGCAGCAGGAAGGCCCCGATCAGCGCCGCCAGCGCCGCGAACACGATGGTGAGGGTCGCCCAGGTCTGCGCCGTCGACCGCCCGTATTCGGTCAAGCCGTAGACGGTGATGACGATAATCGCCAGCCCGCTGACCACCGACAGCGCCGCGCCGGAATAGCGCGAGATCGGGCCGATCGGCCGCGTCAGCGCCGCCGCCGCCAGCAGGGCGATCGCCCCGAACGTCGGCAATGTGTAGTGGGCCAGCTTGGTCGGGGTCAGCTCGAAGATCAGCCAGGCCGGAACCAGCCAGCAGACCAGGAACCGCACCGCCGGCTCGGCCCGCCTGTGCCAGCCGGTCGACAGCGCCGCCGGCAGCAGCAGCGCCGTCGGGAACAGCAGCACCGGCGCCAGCAGCAGGAAATATCCCGGCGCCGCGCCATGGCTCTCGTGCCCGCCGGAGATCTTCGGGGCCAGGTCGCCCATGATCGCCTCGCGCCAGAAGCCGCCGTCGGTGGCGATGGTGATGGCGATCGCCCACGGCCCGACGATCAGGGCGGTCAGCGGCAGGCCCCAGCCCCAGCCCAGCCGGCCCAGCCATTTGACGTCCCTGTCCCACAGCGACAGCAGCAGGACGGCCGGAACCACCACGATCAGGCCGATCGGCCCCTTGATCAGGATCGACAGGCCCAACCCCAGCCAGAACAGCAGCTTGTGCGGTCGTCGCGGCTTCTCTCCGGCCCGCGTCGCCAGATAGATCCGCGCCAGACCCGCCATGGCCATGGTCACCGAGGCGCACAGCATGGCGTCGGTCTTGGCGATGCCCGCCTCGGTCGACAGCAGGAAGGTCGCCCCCAGCATGGCCCCGGCGAGGAACCCGGCCCGCTGCCCGAACATCGCCGCCCCGGCCCAGGCGCAGGCCGCCGCCGCCAGCATGGCCCCGAGGATCGACGGGATGCGGTAGGGCTGGATGTCGCGCGCCTCGACGCTGGACGTCGCCGCCACCGCCGCCGCCTGCAGCCAGTAGATGCCGACCGGCTTCTTCCATCGCGGCTCGTCCTGGAAGCGGATGTCGATGTAGTCGCCGCTCTCCAGCATCTGCGACGTGGCCTGGGCGTAGCGGCTCTCGTCGCGGTCCAGCGGCGGCAGCAGCATCAGCACCGGCAGGCCGGCGAACAGGGCGACCAGGGCCGCCAGCAGCGGGCCCCGCCAGCCGGCGATGAATCGGTCGAGATCGGGGCGCATCATGTTCATCTTCCTAACACGCCGTTTCGGGCCGCGTCATGGTCCACGCAAAGCGCCCCGCGCGGGCGCCTCCCGCTGCGTCGCGAACTCCGCTAGACAGCGCCCATGACCGAAGCCGCTCCCGACATCTCCGTCGTCGTTCCCGTGCATGACGAGGAGGGCGCCGCCGGCCCCCTGGCCCGCGAGATCGCCGCCGCCTTCGCCGGCCGCGCCTATGAGATGGTCTTCGTCGACGACGCCTCGCGGGACGGCACCCTGGCCGAGCTGCGCGGCCTGATGGCCGAGCTGCCGGCCCTGCGCGTGCTCAGCCACGGCGCCAACGCCGGCCAGAGCCGCGCCGTGCGCACCGGCGTGCTGGCCGCCCGCGCCCCGATCGTCGTCACCCTCGACGGCGACGGCCAGAACCCGCCCGCCGACGCGCCCCGCCTCGCCGACCTGCTGGCCGCCTCGCCCTCGACTGTGGCCCTGGTCGGCGGCGTCCGCGCCCGCCGCCAGGATTCCGAAGCCAAGCGCTGGGCCTCGGTCTGGGCCAACCGCATCCGCAAGCGCCTGCTCTCGGACGACGCCGACGACACCGGCTGCGGCCTCAAGGCCTTCCGGCGCGACGTCTTCCTGCGCCTGCCGTACTTCGACCACCTGCACCGCTATCTGCCGGCGCTGATGATCCGTGAGGGCTACGAGAACCGCTACCTCGACGTCGGCCACCGCCACCGCGAGACCGGCCGGTCGAAATACACCAACTGGGGCCGGCTGGTGGCGTCGCTGTCCGACCTGCTCGGCGTGATGTGGCTCAAGTCGCGCTCGCGGCGCCCCGGCGCCATCTCCGAATTCTGACCGTTCGCCCCGCGGGCGAGCAGACGTAGCGGTCCGGAGCGAACGGGGGTATTCATCGTTAACAAGCTCGGCCGTCGAGATTGGAGCCCTGACCCATGCTGATCGCCATCCCGCTTCTGTTCATCCCGGTCGTCTTCTACGCCATCGTCGTCCTGTCGGGCTGGGTGGGGACCGGCGGCGTCGCCGCGGCGGAGCAGGCGCTTCGCGACCCGCTGTTCTCTATCCCGATGGTCTCGGGCAGCGCCTGGAACGTCGGCACGGGCGACCTGATCCTGTTCCTGTCGCTGATCCTGCTGTTCTTCGAACTGCTCAAGTCGACCTCCAGCCAGAAGGTGGCCATCGTCAATCACGCCCTGTCGATGATCCTGTTCGTGTTCTGCCTGGTGGCCTTCCTGCTGTTCCCCGGCTTCGCCACCTCGACCTTCTTCCTGATCCTGACCATGGTCATGCTGGACGTGCTGGCCGGCTTCATCGTCACGATCATCTCGGCCCGCAAGGATCTCGAGTTCGGGGCGGGCTGAGAATCCTCCAGCCTTACCCGTCATCCTCGGGCTTGACCCGAGGATCAGATGTCGGGCCCGGCTGTGCGGTAGAGACGGCCCCGCAGGCGAGACCGCCTGTCGTTCACTGTGCACCGGACGGTCTGATCCTCGGGTCAAGCCCGAGGATGACGGTCGATGGGGCCGGGTCGGTCTAGGTCTGGCTGTCCTCGTCCACCGGCAGGACGTGCGGCGCCTGCGGCCGCGCCGCCTGGCGCCGCTGGATGGCGTAGGCGACCAGCCACAGCGCCATGGCCCAGGCCGCGCCGACGCTCCAGCCCGCCAGCACGTCGGTGGCCCAGTGCGCCGCCAGATAGACCCGGGTCAGGCCCACGATCAGCGTCAGCAGCACCGCCACCCCGATGACATAGGCCTTGAACCGCTTCTGCGGGAAGGCCCGGGTCAGCATCACGCCGATGCTCAGGTAGAACACCGCTGACAGCAGGCTGTGGCCGGACGGGAAGCTGGCGCTCATCGTCTCCACCGCCCGCAGCGCCTCCGGCGGCCGGTCGCGCCCGAACAGCGCCTTCAGCCCCTCGCTCAGCGCCACGCCGCCGATCAGGCCCAGCCCCAGCAGCAGGGCCGACAGCCGCTTGCGCTGCAGAACCAGGAATCCGGTCACGATCACCGCGAACAGGCTCAGCACCGCGGTGCCGCCCAGGGCGGTCAGGTCCATCGCCGCCGTCTCCAGCCAGCCGGGCCCCCAGGGGTCGAGCGCGGTCGCGTTCGGCCGCAGGGCCTCGAGCACCGCCTCGTCGAAGGCCCGGCCGTCCGCCTCGGTCATGTCGTCGGCCAGTTCGACGAAGGTCATCACCCCCAGCGCCACGATGAACAGGGCGCTGATGGCGGCGATCTCGGTGCGCGCGATGCGCAGCGCGCGGCGGGCGAAAGCGGCGATCTGGTCCGGGGTCATCGGGCCGAAACGGTCCCGCTTGCGGGACGTTCCCCTCACGCGTTCGTGATGAGAAAATCGGCGCCCCGGCGGCGCCTCTGTCATGCCGTCGTCGCGGCCTGTCCACAGGCTCATCCCCCGCCTTGAGGCCGATTCGCCCAGAAAGTGATCGTCAACCCCGTTGACGGTTGGTTAGCCATCTGCGCCCCATATGTGGGCTTGGGGAGCGCTTCGGCCACTAGATGATGTGGTCGGTGGCGCGAACGACTTAATCGATCAGTTCAGGGCAGTGACCATTATGGCCGGCGGCGAAGCGTTGAAGACGGTGGATTTCCAGTCGGTTGCGGCTGCGGACGCCGCTGATCGACCCCACCTGAAGGTGGTGCCCTCGATCCAGCTCGACCGGTCCCGCGACGACCTCCTGACCGACTTCGGCAAGAAGACGCTCGAGGATCGCTACCTGCTGCCCGGCGAGAGCTACCAGGACATGTTCGCCCGGGTCGCCACGGCCTACGCCGATGACCCGACCCAGAATCCGGGCCACGCCCAGCGCGTCTACGACTACATGTCGAAGCTGTGGTTCATGCCGGCCACCCCGGTTCTGTCCAACGGCGGCGCCGACCGCGGCCTGCCGATCTCCTGCTTCCTCAACGCCGTCGGCGACAGCCTCGACGGCATCCAGTCGGTCTGGAACGAGAACGTCGCCCTCGCCTCGAACGGCGGCGGCATCGGCACCTACTGGGGCGGCGTCCGCTCCATCGGCGAGAAGGTCAAGGGCGCCGGCCAGACCTCCGGCATCATCCCCTTCATCCGGGTCATGGACTCCCTGACCCTGGCCATCAGCCAGGGCTCGCTGCGCCGCGGCTCGGCCGCCGTCTATCTCGACGTCCACCATCCCGAGATCGAGGAATTCCTCGAGATCCGCAAACCGTCGGGCGACTTCAACCGCAAGTCCCTGAACCTGCACCACGGCATCAACATCTCCGACGCCTTCATGGAGGCGGTCCGCGACGGCAAGCCGTTCAACCTGCTGTCGCCCAAGGACCAGGCCGTCATCAAGACAGTCGACGCCCGCACCCTGTGGCAGAAGATCCTCGAGATCCGCCTGCAGACCGGCGAGCCCTATCTGATCTTCTCCGACACCGTGAACCGCCAGATGCCGCAGCATCAGCGCGACCTCGGCCTGTCGGTCAAACAGTCCAACCTGTGCTCCGAAATCACCCTGCACACCGGCCGCGACCATCTCGGCGTCGACCGCACCGCGGTCTGCTGCCTGTCCTCGGTCAACGCCGAGACCTTCCTCGAATGGCGCGAGGAGCCCCAGTTCATCGAGGACGTCATGCGCTTCCTCGACAATGTGCTGGAGGACTTCATCCGCCGCGCCCCGCCGGCCATGGCCGCGGCCGTCTATTCGGCCAAGCGCGAGCGCTCGGTCGGCCTCGGCCTGATGGGCTTCCACTCCTTCCTGCAGGCCCAGGGCGTGGCCTTCGAATCCGCCATGGCCAAGTCGTGGAACATGCGGCTGTTCAAGCACCTGCGCCGTGAGGCCGACAAGGCCAGCCGCCTGCTCGCCGAGGAGAAGGGCGCCTGCGAGGACGCCGCCGAGCGCGGCGTCATGGAGCGCTTCAGCCACAAGCTGGCCATCGCCCCGACCGCCTCGATCTCGATCATCTGCGGCGGGACCAGCGCCGGCATCGAGCCGATCCCGGCCAACATCTACACCCACAAGACCCTGTCGGGCTCGTTCGCGGTCAAGAACCCCTATCTGGAGAAGGTGCTGGGCGAGAAGGGCATCGACACCAGCGAGGTGTGGAATTCGATCCTCGAGCACGAGGGTTCGGTCCAGCATCTGGAAGGCCTGACCGACGACGAGAAGGCCATCTTCAAGACCGCCTTCGAACTGGACCAGCGCTGGATCGTCGAGTTGTCGGCCGACCGCGCCCCGGAAATCTGCCAGGCCCAGTCGATCAACCTGTTCATCCCGGGCGACGTCGACAAATGGGACCTGCACATGCTGCACTGGTCGGCGTGGGAGCGGGGCGTGAAGTCGCTTTACTACCTGCGCTCCAAGTCGGTGCAGCGCGCCGCCTTCGCCGGCGCCGAGAACAAGGCCGAGGTCGAGATCGACCCCAACCAGCCGGATCTCTTCAGCGCCGCCCGCACCGACTACGACGAGTGCCTCGCCTGCCAGTGAGGCCTCAGCGCCGCCCCGCCTCGACCCGCATCTGAAGCGGCGTGCGGGGCAGGCCGGCCATCGTCAGCCGGCCGTCCCGGTCCGTGTCCAGCGCGAGGAACCAGCGCTCGGTCGCCGTCGCCCATTCTTCGGCGGTCACCCTCTGGTCAATGTTGATGTCGGCGGCCTTGACCGGCTGCGGCAGGTTGAAGAAGCCGGCCTCGGCCACCGGACCGTAGCCGCCGGCCCACCCTCCCGCACCGCGACGCCGCACTCTGCCCGGGGGGCCGTTCTGCGGCGCCGGCTCCGCCAGGGTCATCGGCGCCGGCCGGTCGCCGCCGCGTCTCTGCGGCGGCGCGCCCTGCCCCGGTCCGTGGGCCAGCAGCCGCAGGCGGGCTTCGTAGGCGGCCAGTTCCGCCTGGTCGAGCCGGCCGCTCCGGTCCTGATCCAGGTCGCCGAACCAGCGTCGGCCATCCGCCGCGAACTCCTCGAACGTCATGGCCTGGTCGAGGTCGATGTCCGCGCCGATGAACCAGTCGGAGACCGGCCACGGCTCCCCCGGCTCGGCCATGAAGGGTTCGCCGAAGGGGCTGATGAACATGGCGGTGCGCTGCGGCGCGTCCGTCCCGCCCGGACGCCCCGGCGGACCACTCGCGCAGGCGACGGTCGTCGCGGCCGCGGCCAACAGGGCGCTCCACGCGAGGATGCGGGCCGGGGATGCGGTGGGCTGGATCATGGCGTCTCGCAGGGAAGGACGGCCTTGAGGCTGTAAGCGCAATTGGACCCGGCGAAGGCGCGACTGTTTCAGGATCGAAACGAAGGGCGGACGAGCGCAATCCATCGACGCCCGCGCCGCCCCCTCCGTCCGGCCCGCTGATCGCGGCCCCGCCACCGCCCCGCGGGTGGGGAGGTGAAACCCCACCCTCACCTCCCACGCAGTGGGCGGCGCCGGCGCCATGACGCTGTGCTGACAATCCGGGAATCTATAGTCGGCTTCGGCGGATAATCTCCCGCCCTTTCAGCCACATCCCCGTTTCTCGAGACCATCTTCTGCGCATGGTTTTTCGCGGACGCATAATGGTCCCGATCGCCTCCGCCACCGGTCTTTGACAATCGAACCGCCGCCGCACCGTCAGAGGCGCGCCGGCGAATCAGACTCTTCAGACTGTTCAGACCCTGTTTTGAGTCTGAATCGCGCGCAGACCTCGTTCAGTCCAGCCGGTCGGCCTTCCTCAGCCCCGGGAACAGCCTGGCCCACACGCCCGTCGCCGCCAGCGCCCCGACCCCGCCGAACACCGCCGCTCCGATCGGCCCGAGGAACCGGACCATCAGCCCGGAGTAGGCCTCGCCCAGTTCGTTCGACGCGCCGATGAACAGCATGGACACCGAACTGACCCGGCCGCGCATGTGGTCGGGCGTCGACAACTGGATCAGGGTCTGGCGGATGTTGACGCTGATCATGTCCGCCGCGCCGCCGATCATCAGGGCGGCGGCGCTGATCCAGGCGATCTGCGACAGGCCGAAGACGATGGTGCAGACCCCGAACACGGCGACCGCCGCGAACATCCATTTGCCGCCATGTCTCACGATCGGGAACCGGGCCAGATACAGCGCCATCGTGAAGGCCCCGACCCCGAACGCCGCCCGCAACAGGCCGAAGCCTTCCGGTCCCACATGCAGGATATCGCGCGCGAAGATCGGGGTCAGCAGGGCCACCCCCGCGAACAGCACCACGATCAGATCCAGCGAGATCGCCCCCAGCACGACCTTGGTGGTCCAGACATACTTCAGGCCCTCCTTGACCGCCGCCCAGCGCCCCGGCCCGACCCCGACCCGCTCCGGCCTGCCGGAGGTGCGGATCAGCAGGAAGGCCGCCAGCCCGGTCAGGAACAGGCCCAGCGCCACGGCATAGGCCAGCGGCACATTGATCCCGACGATGACCCCCCCCAGCGCCGGCCCGGCGATGGCCCCGGTCTGGAAGGCGATCGACTGGGCGGCGATGGCCCTCGGCAGGGCCGCCCGTCCGACCACCATCGGCAGGAAGGCCTGGCTGGCCGGCGCCAGGAAGGCCCGGCACGCCCCGAACAGGCAGGCCACGGCCAGCAGCCCCCACAGCGGCGGCGACCCATGCACGGCCATACCGAGGAAGGCGACCGCGCACAGGGCTTCCACCGCGATCGAGGCGGCGACGGTGATCCGCCGGTCGCGCCGGTCGGCCATCTCGCCCGCCGGCAGGGTCAGGGCCAGCAGCGGAATGAACTGGGCCAGTCCGACCAGCCCCAGGTACAGGCTGGCCTCGGCGATCGGATGGTCGCGCCGCGCGATCTCATAGACCTGCCACAGCAGGGCCGACGACTGGATCTGGATGGCCAGCACGGCCGCGATCCGGCCGCCCCACAGCAGGCGGAAGTCGCGCAGCCGCCAGGGATTGGTTCCATGGGCCTCCCGCGCCGCCTCGACGACGGACGGGGTGATCGGCTCGGGGGCCTCAGGTGCGTCGGTCATGCTTCGGGTACGGAGTTCCGTCGCGATGGAAATAGCCGCCGGGGCGGAAGGTCATGTCGAGGTCGGGATAGTCGCCGCTGTCGCCCTCCGGACTGCGCGTGCCGACCTCCAGCAGGACCGCCTCGGCTCCCGACCGGTTCTCGATCCTGTGGCCGTTCGGCACCCCGGCCTTGAAGCCCGCGCAGTCGCCGGCCCTCAGCACGGTCTCCCCGTCGTCCTCGATCAGCACCACCTCGCCCTCGAGCACCCAGACGAACTCGTCCTCGCCCTCGTGCCAGTGCCGCTGGCTCGACCAGGCCCCGTCCGGCAGGCGCAGCAGATTGACCCCGAACTGGTCCAGCCCGACCGCGTCGCCCAGCCGCCAGCGCCGCCGCGCCTTGCACGGCCCCGCGAATTCCTCGGGATAGCCCGTCCCGTGTCCGGTCGGCGCGTTCTCGATGTCGATCTTCGGCATGGGAAGAAGCCTTCTCGCAATCGTCCGAACCCCCTAAAGCACAGGTCCATGAGCGCCGCATCACATCCCGTTATCGATCCTGTCGAACTGACCCGCGACCTGATCCGCAGACCCTCCGTCACCCCCGCCGACGAGGGGGCGATGGACATGCTCGAGCGCCTCCTGACCGGCCTCGGCTTTCACTGCCGGCGGATGCGCTTCGAGAATATCGAGAACCTCTACGCCCGGCGCGGCACGGCCTCGCCCAACCTCTGCTTCGCCGGCCATACCGACGTCGTCCCCACCGGTTCGACCGAGGCCTGGACCGCCGCTCCGTTCGAGGCCGAGGTCCGGGACGGCGTCCTCTACGGCCGCGGCGCCGTCGACATGAAGGGGGGCATCGCCGCCTGGATCGCCGCCGTCTCCCGCGTCCTCGCCGAGGGCGACCCGCCCGGCTCCCTCAGCTTCCTGATCACCGGCGACGAGGAAGGCCCCGCCCTGCACGGCACCAAACGGGTGGTCGAGACCCTGATGGCCGAGGGCGAGGTCATCGACGCCTGCGTCGTCGGCGAGCCGTCGTCCCAGCACGCGCTCGGGGACATGATCAAGATCGGCCGCCGCGGCTCGCTCAACACCTGGATCACCGTGCACGGCAAACAGGGCCACGTGGCCTACCCCGACCGCGCCGCCAATCCCGCCCCGGTCATGGCCCGGCTGCTGGCGCGGCTGGCCGACCACCGGCTGGACGACGGCTACCTGGGCTTCCAGCCGTCCAACCTCGAGATCACCACCATCGACATCGGCAATCCGGCCACCAACCTGATCCCGGCCGAGGCGAAGGCGCGGCTGAACATCCGTTTCAATCCGACCCACACCGGCGATGACCTGAGCGCCTGGCTCAACGCCATGGCCGGAGAGGCCCAGGCCGAAAGCGGCCTGCGCATCGAACTGGAGCACCTGTGCTCGGGCAACGCCTTCCTGACCGAGCCGGGCGCCTTCGTCACCGGCGTGCAGGACGCGGTCGAGGCCGCGACCGGCCGCCGCCCCGAGGCCTCGACCACGGGCGGCACCTCCGACGCCCGCTTCATCCGTTCGATGTGCCCGGTGCTCGAGCTCGGCCTCGTCGGCCAGACCATGCACCAGATCGACGAGCGCGTGCCCGTGACCGAGATCGAGGCGCTGACGGAGGTCTACCGCCGCGTCATCGGGACCTTCTTCGGGCGAACCTAGAGCAGCAGGTCGAGGCCCAGCAGGGCCGCGCCGAACATGGCGGCGAAGGCGACGACGAAATAGAAGATCTCACGCCGCGCGCTGCCCCGGCGCTCCAGCGTCATCGGCGGCATCTGGACCGGCAGGCTACCCATGGCGCACTCCCTCGGAAGGCGTGAGGATGCGCTCCGATCCTTGCCGGGGCGTTGAGAAACGTGGTTGCCGTCAAGGTCGCTCGAGGAAGCGCAGCGCCGTCAGCACATGCGCCTTGACCCCGACCGGCAGCACCTTCTCGTTGACGTCGAAGGCCGGCGAATGGTTCGGCGCCGCCGTCGCCGGATCGACCCCGTCGGGGCTGGCCCCGAGATGGTAGAACACCCCCGGGACCTCCTGCGACAGATAGCTGAAGTCCTCGGCCACCGTCGTCGGCGGCGCGCCCGCGTTGACGGCGCCCTCGCCCGCCGCCTCCTCCAGCACCGGCGCCAGCCAGGCCGACAGGTCCTCGTCGTTGAACACCAGCGCCGCGTTCTGGCGCACCGAGAAGTCGGCGGTCGCCCCCCAGGTCCCGGCGACATTGTCGATGGCGATCTCCGCCCGCCGCACCAGGTCATCGCGCTGCGCGACGTCGAAGGTTCTGAGCGTGCCCGACAGCACCGCCTGATCGGGAATGATGTTGTAGCGCACGCCGGCGTCCATCGTCGCGATGGTGAACACGGTCGGAGTCGTGGTCGGATCGATGGTCCGGGCGGTCAGGCCGTTGATCGTCTGGATCACATCGGCCGAGGCCGAGATGACGTCGATCCCCTTCCACGGCCAGGCCCCGTGCGTCTGCCGCCCGTGCAGGGTGATGTCGACGCGATCCGACGCCGCCATGAAGCCCCGCGGCCGGTACCAGATGGTCCCCGGCCGCCCGGGCAGGACGTGCAGGCCGAAGATCGCATCGGGCCGCGGATCGGCCAGCGCCCTCTGCTCGACCATCAGCGCCGCTCCGCCCTTGGGCTCGCCCGGAGGCGCGCCCTCCTCCGCCGGCTGGAAGATGAACACCACCGTGCCGGCGATCTGGTCCCTCATCCCGGCCAGCACCTCGGCGGCGCCCATCAGCATCGCCACGTGGGCGTCGTGCCCGCAGGCATGCGCCACCGGCACCGTGGCGCCCATGTAGGTCCCGGTCGCCGTCGAGGCGAACGGCAGGCCGGTCGCCTCCAGCACCGGCAGGGCGTCCATGTCGGCCCTCAGCGCCACCGTCCGGCCCGGCCGCGCGCCGCGCAGCACGCCGACCACGCCGGTCTTGCCGACGCCGGTGCGCACCTCCAGCCCCAGCGCCCGCAAATGGTCCGCGACCAGGGCGGCGGTGCGGGTCTCGGCGAAACCGAGTTCGGGGTTGGCGTGCAGATCGCGGCGCCAGGCCACCACCCTGGGCGTCACCGTCTCGACGGCCGCGGCGACCGCCTCCGCGGACTGGGCGTGGGCGGCGCCCCCGGGCAGGGCGAAGGCCATGGCGGCGGCTGTGGCGGCGAACAGGCGGCGGACGGTCATGACGGCTTCCCCGGTGAAGACGACCACCGTGCGCGGAGCCACCGCCCTTGCGCAAGAGGGCGGTGCGACCGGGGGTGACCCGGACGGCGCGCCGCCCTAGGTTCGGAGCGTGAACCTCCGCTCGCCCGCCTTCGCCATCCTGTTCGCGGTCAGCCTGATCGCGGCGGCTGGCAATATGGGACTGCAGTCGGTGCTGCCCACCATCGGGCGCGAGTTCGGCCTGCGCGACACCCTCGTCGCCGGAGCCTTCGCCATCAGCGCCCTGATGTGGACGCTGACCTCGCCCTACTGGGCGCGTCTCTCGGACAAGCTCGGCCGGAAGCGGGTGATAATGATCGGCCTTGGCGGTTTCGTCGCCTCCATGGGCGGCTTCGGTCTTGCCGCCAGTTCGGGCCTTGAGGGCTGGCTGGCGGTGTTGGTGGCATTTGGGCTCATGGCGGTGGCCCGCACGGTCTACGGCGTCTTCGGTTCAGCCGCACCCATCGCGTCCCAGGCCTATGTCGCTGACCGCACGAGCCCCGGGCAGCGGACCCAGGCGATGTCCCTGCTGGCTTCGGCACAGGGTCTCGGCACCGTGGTGGGGCCGACGCTCGCGCCCGTCTTCATCCTACCGTTCGTGGGTCTGGCCGGTCCCATGCACGCCTTCGCCCTGTTCGGCGGGATCATGCTGCTGATCGTGTGGTTGAAACTCCCCAGCGGCGACGCCGTTCGCACTCCCTCGCCCAGCGGTCGAAAAGCCGACGCCGCCAAGGGTCTCTGGAAGGATCCGCGGGTGCGGGACTATCTGATCTACGGCCTGCTGGTGACCGGAGCCCAGGCGATCAACATCTCTGTGCTTGGCTTCCACATCATCGACGAACTGGCGGTCGAAGGCATCACCTCCGGCCAGACAGCGTCCTTCATCAGCATCGCGATGCTGGCCGGGGCGGCCGCGACCCTGATGGTCCAGTGGGGCCTCATCCCGCTGCTCAAACTGCAAGCGGCCGACCTGATGCGCTGGGGCGCAGCCCTGGCGCTGGTCGGCAACCTGATGAGCATTGTCTCGCCCGGCTATTACGGCGTCGTCGTCGGCTATGCGGTGATGTCGATGGGCGTCGGCTTCGCCCGGCCGGGATTCACCGCCGGCTCCTCGCTATCCGTGGGTCCGCACGAGCAGGGGGCCGTGGCGGGACTGATGATGTCGCTGGCCGGCCTCAGCTTCCTCGCCCCGCCGGTGATCGGGGTGGCGCTGTACGAACTGACCGAGCCGGCGCCCTTCATCGCCAATGTGCTGCTGCTGGCGGCCGCCACGGCCTTGTGTTTCGTCAGTACGCGCCTTCGCGCAGGCCCCCCGGACCTGCCGGGTCGCGACGAGACCCCCTCGCCGGAGACGCCGCCCGCCTCGCAACCCGGCCCGGAAGGAAACCGCTGACACGGACCCCGGCGCTTCCGGCCGCTATCGCGGCGAGCGACGCGGCCTTTTCAGCGTCGAAAAGCCGTGTCAGAGCGACGGCATGGAAATCGCCCGCATCGAAAAACGCATCGGCGTCCGCGCGCCCGCCGATCGCATCTGGGAGATTCTGGCCGATCTTCCGGCGTGGGAGCGCTGGAACCCGATCGAGACCGGAGTCGAGGGAGCCATCGCCTATGGCGGATCGCTCGCCCTGACCGAGACCATTTCCGGCCTCCCGGAACGCCGGGTGGCCGCCCGCGTCGGAGAATGGCAGCCCAACGCCCAGCTGGTCTGGGCCGAGAAACGCGGTCTCTGGTTCAGCTCGCTGCGATATTTCGAAATCGACGAGATCGAACCCGGCAGTTGCATCTTCGCCAATGGCTTCATCTTCTCGGGCCTGCGCGGCGAGATGCATTTCGACCGGCACCGCAAGGCGTTGCGCGCCGCGGTCGATTCGGTGGCCGAGTCGCTGAAGTCAGTCGCGGAACAGACCTAGCCGCCCCTCGCGGTTGACCGAGGTCAACCGCCCTTGGCCATCGTGTCCTGGATGCTGATGATCGCCGGCGTCAGGATGACGATGAACAGCACCGGCAGGAAGAACAGGATCATCGGCACGGTCAGCTTCGCCGGCAGCGCCGCCGCCTTCTTCTCGGCGGCCGAGAGGCGCATCTCGCGGTTTTCCTTGGCCATGGTCCGCAGCGCCGACCCCAGCGGCGTGCCGTAGGTTTCGGCCTGGGTCATCGCCGTGGCCACCGATTTGACGCCGGGATGGTTGGTCCGCTTGGCCAGCCCCTCATAGGCCATGCGCCGGTCGGGCAGATAGCTGAGCTCGGCGGACAGCAACGTCATCTCCTCGGCCAGATCGATCGACGAACCGCCGATCTCCTGGCTGACCTTCTGGATCGCCGCCTCGATCGACATGCCCGCCTCGACGCAGATCAGCAGCAGGTCCAGCGCATCGGGAAAGGCCTGCATGATCGAGGTGCGGCGCTTGGCGATGCGGTTGGCCAGAAAGATGTTCGGCGCATAAAAACCGATCACCGCCGCCACCATGCAGATGGTCAGCCGGATCATCACCGACAGGCCGAAGTCGTTGAGGGCGAAGACGTAGAGCGCCGCCAGCGCCAGCATGACGAATGGCATCGAGAAGCGGAAGAAGTAGAAGGTGGTCAGCGGCTTCGGGCCGCGATAGCCGGCCTGGGCCATCTTGTCCGCGACCTTCGGATCCTCCAGCAGCTTGTTCAGGTTCAGCCGTTCGACGACACGCTTCTTGAAGCCCTCGTCGGTGTGCCGGAGGTTTTGGGGACCGCTGCTCTGGGCGGCGATCGCCTGACGGGAGCGGCGCTTCAGCTCCTCGCGCCGCACGGCTACCGCCTTCATTCGCCCTTCCAGCTTGGCCTCGCCGCCGAGCGCGCCGAGCAGGGTCACCATGGTCGCGAACACCAGCACGCCGACGCCCATGCTGAGCAGGTTCTGCAGGTTGGTGAAGAAGCCGATGATATCGCCCATGACCCCTCCCTAGAACTTGAACGAGATCATGCGCTTCATCACGAAGACGCCGAGGGACATCATCAGCACCGCGATCAGAAGCATGAACTGACCGCGCGGCTCGGTGAAAAGCTTGGCCATGTAGGCCGGGGTGGTGACGCTGACCAGGATCATGACGGCGGGCGGCAGCGCGCCAATGATGCCGGCGGAGGCGGTCGCCTCGGACGACAGCGCCTTGATCTTCTCGCCCATCATCTTGCGGGCCCGCAGCACGGTGGACAGGTTGCCCAGCGCTTCAGCCAGGTTGCCGCCGGTCTTTTGCTGAATGCCGATGACGATGGCGAAGAATTTCAGCTCAGGCGTCGGCATGCGCTCATACATCTTTTCCAGCGCCTGCTGCAGGGTCAGGCCGACGCCCAGTCCCTCGACCAGGGTCTGGAACTCCGCGCCCAGCGGAGCCGGGCTCTCGCGCGCGATGATCTTGAAGCAGTCGTGCACCGGCAGGCCTGACTTGATGCCCCGGACGATGACGTCGACGGCGTCCGCGAAATGGCTGCCGAACTTCTTGCGCCGGCTCTTGCCCAGAAAGCCGACCACCCAGCGCGGCAGGCCGAGGCCGAAGACCACGGCGGCGCCGAGCCCGATCAGGATGTTGAAGCCGAACACCAGGGGAGCCAGGAAGGCGATCACCGCCAGCACGGCGCTGATGATCCAGAAGGTCCGCACGCTGGTGGCCAGGCCCGCCTGCTTCAGCTTGGCGGTGAGGCTGATCCGGGCCTTGCGCTGGGCGCGTTCCGACTCCTGCAGTTGCTGCAGAATCTGTTTGCGGCGGGCTTCCGGCGTGTTGGCCGCGGCGGCCTTGCGCGCGGCGGCCATGTTCTGCTTCGGCCCGCCGAAATTCTGCGCGCGCTTGACCGCGGCGTCGGAAGAATCGCCGCCGCCCACAAACGCCCAACCCAGGCCGCCAAGGGTGACGAAGGCCAGAACCGCCGCGAGGATGGGGAGCATCGCCGCCTACTCCGCCGCGTCGAGGGCTTCGGCCAGTTCGCGCTCCAGGCCGTAGTAGCGGGCGCGGTCCCAGAAGCGGGGACGGGCGATGCCGGTCGACCGGTGGCGACCGATGATCTTGCCGTTCTCGTCCTCGCCGGTGATCTCGTAGACGAACAGGTCCTGGGTGACGATCACATCGCCTTCCAGACCGACCACCTCGGTGATGTGGGTGATGCGGCGCGACCCGTCGCGAAGGCGCGCCGCCTGGATGATCACATCGACCGAGCCGACGATCATCTCGCGGATGGTCTTGGACGGCAGGCCGTAGCCGCCCATGGTGATCATCGATTCCATACGGCTGATGGCTTCGCGCGGGGAGTTGGCGTGGAGCGTGCCCATGGAGCCGTCGTGGCCGGTGTTCATGGCCTGCAGCAGGTCGAACGCTTCCGGTCCGCGGACCTCGCCGACGATGATCCGCTCGGGGCGCATCCGCAGACAGTTCTTCACCAGATCGCGCATGGTGATCATGCCCTGGCCCTCGAGATTCGGCGGCCGGGTCTCAAGACGCACCACGTGCGGCTGCTGCAGTTGCAGCTCGGCGGCGTCCTCGCAGGTGATGACGCGTTCGGTGGGATCGATGAAGGCGGTCAGCGTGTTAAGCAGCGTCGTCTTGCCCGAACCGGTGCCGCCCGAGATGACGAGGTTGCAGCGCGACGCGCCGATGACGCCGAGCACGCGGGCGCCTTCGGGACTGATGGAGTTGTACTCCACCAGGTTCTTCATCGTCAGCTTGTCTTTCTTGAACTTCCGGATCGTCAGGGTCGCGCCGTCAATGGCCAGCGGCGGGGCGATGACGTTGACGCGGCTGCCGTCGGGCAGGCGGGCGTCGCAGATCGGCGAGCTTTCATCGACGCGGCGGCCGACCTGCGACACGATCCGCTGGCAGATGTTCATCAGCTGGGTGTTGTCGCGAAAGCGGACATTGGTCAGCTGGACCTTGCCGCCGACTTCGATGAACACCCGGCCCGCGCCGTTGACCATGATGTCGGCGATGTCGTCGCGGGCGAGCAGCGGCTCCAGCGGCCCGTAGCCCAGCACGTCATTGACGATGTCCTGGACCAGGGTTTCCTGCTCGGCCACCGACATCGAGACGTTCTTGATCGCCACAAGCTCGGCGACGATGTCGCGGATCTCTTCCGACGCGGCCTTGGTGTCCAGCTGCGCCAGCTGGGCCAGGTCGATCGTGTTCATCAAGGCGTTGAAGATCGTCGTCTTGGTGGCGTGGTAGTAGTCCGACTGTTCGCGGACGATCTCGGCGACAGCCTGGGCCTTCTTCAGCTGTTCGAAGCCGGGCGTGGCCTTGGGACCGGGTGCATTCTTTGGCGCGGCCGTGGCGGCAGCGGGCCTGGGACGCGTAGCCAGCGCGTCGAGGCGGTCGGCGGCCTCGGAAGCGGGCTTGGCGTTATAGGATTCAACGCGGCGCTCTTCCCGGTCCAGCTCGGCGACGTCGCCGCCGAACGCGAAGGCCTGGGTCTGGACGCCGGAATCCGGTTGAGGCGCGAACGGAGCGTCGGCCGGCGCGGGGCGCGGGGCCGGGGCTGGGGCTCCTGGCTGACCTGTGCGCTTGCCGAACACGCGTCAGGACTTCTTCTTGAACAGGCCGGAGAACATCGACCGGCCCTCGCCCTTGCCGGCGCCGCCCTTCGGCCCGGTCAACATCGGCAGTTCGCGGCGCGAGACGATCTGGGCCAGCATCTGGAAGGCGTCGGCCGCTTTGGACTTGGCGCCCGAGTCGAGGATCATCTGGCCGTTGTTTGCGGCCGTTCCGAACACCTTGGGATCGAACGGGATGATCAGGCTCGGGTGCACCCCCAGGGCCGCGCCGAACTCCTTCGCGGGAATTTCCGGGCGCCCCGGGACGCCGACCTGATTCAGCACCAGCCGTGGCGGCGCATCGTTGGGACGGCCCTGACGGATCAGGTCGATCATGTTCTTGGCGTTGCGAAGACTGGCCAGATCCGGCGTCGCGACCACCACCACCTCGTCGGCGGCGATCAACGTACGGCGCATCCAGCCCGACCAGAGGTGCGGCAGGTCAAGCACCACGAAGGGCGCCGTCGAACGAATCTGCGTGGTCACCTCCTCGAAGGCTTCCGGCGAGATGTCCCAGTCCACGTCCAGGGTGGCGGGGGCGGCGAACAGGCTCAGCTTGTCGGTGCAGCGGACCATCATGCGGTCCAGCAGGACCGGGTCGAGACGGTCGGGCTGACTCAGGGCGTCGGCGATGCCGTTCAGCGGATCCTGGTTGAAATCGAGACCGGCGGTGCCGAACGGCAGATCGTAGTCGACGATCACCGTGTTGGCGCCGATCCGCTCGCTCATCGCATAGGCGGTATTGTGCGCCACCGAGCTGGAGCCGGTCCCGCCCCGGGCGCCGACGAAGGCGATCGATCGGCCGACGAAAGGCTGGGCCGGATCGGAGAACAGTCCGCCGATGGCCGCGATCAGCTGCAGCGGCTGAAGCGGCGCGACCAGATACTCGCTGACTCCCCGCCGCATCAGTTCCCGGAACAGGAGGATGTCGTTGGTGGCGCCGATAACCACCACCTTGGTGCCCGCGTCGCAGACCTCGGCCAGCTGGTCGACTTCCCACAGCAGGGTCTGCGGGTCCTTCAGGCATTCGACGATGATCAGCGGCGGCGTCGGCTCGTGCTGATAGGCCTCGACCGCCGCGGCGACGCCGCCGACCCGGATCTGGGTCGTGGCGCGCGACAGACGGCGATCCTGGCCGGCGCGTTCGGCGGCGGCCAGGGTGTCCTGACGTTCGGCGAAGACGTGGATGGCGATGCGCGGCACCGAAACCTCGGGCCCGCCCCCGCCCAGCGCGGGCGGCGAGAACGCCGCCGAGGCGCCGGCGACGAGGTCGCCGACGGGATTGAAACCGGCCACGGTCGGAACCTGACCTTGCACCGGCGCAGCGGGATACGACGGGGCCGCGGCCACGGTCGGCGCCGGCGCCGCCACGACCGGGGTGGTGAACTGCAGCGGCGGACGAGCCGCCTCATCGTCCAGTCCCATGCCGCCCTGGGCCGGCGCGAACGACGGGCCGGGATCGCCGGGTCGAGCGCCCGACGCGACATAGCCCATGTCGAGGTCGAACTCGTCCTCGAAGTCTTCGGCCGGGCGCGGGGCGAAGGCGTTGGTCATGGTCAGGCTATTCCACGGCCCGGGCGATACGGCCCTGGACCAGCTCTTCTTGCGGAGCCGAGGTGACTTCGCCCCGACGGTAATTGTCGAACACCACCGCGGCCCGGCCGGAGTCCGCCGGACTGATCGGGCGATGACCGGCGATGTCGCGGGGATCGGCGATCTGGGCCGCGAGGTTGGCGTTTATGGCGCAGCCCAGGCCCATGGAGCCGGCATTCGAGAACCGACCGTCCATGGAGCGCGGTTCCGCGGCGCAGTTGGGGACCACGGCCCGGACCGTCTCGAATCCGGCGAGAATGGGCGCCCTCGGATCCGGCGCGGCGTACGAGGCGACGACGATCCGCTCGGCCGGCAAGCCAGCCGACTGCAGCGCCGAACGGACGGCCCAGGTCTGACGCGCCGCCGCCGGATCGTCACCTGAAGGGCCCTCGATCCGGATCCAGCCGTTTCCGGAGGCCAGATAGCGGCCCGCCAGATCGTTGAGCGCGGCCTGCTGGTTCGATGACAGACCGTCCTCATGCACGGCGAGAGCGATCCGGTCCAGGCCCGGCTCGACCCGAAGGGAGTAGCGCGACAGCGGCGTGAGCGGCTGCGTGTCGGGCGTGCCGGTCGAAGCGCAGCCGCCCAGGACGGCGGTCGCAGCGACAGTGAGGAGAAGGGCGCGCATCATCGGGGGCCTCATTCGATCACATAGCCCACGGGGCCGCTCCAGCCCGCGTCGGCGGCGTCGGCGGCGACGTTCGGGCGGCCATAGTGCTGGTTCAGCTGGCCGAACAGGATGGTCTGGGCGTCGTTGGCGATCTGCAGCCCGTCGGCGGGCGTCTGCATGCGCCCCGGCGACGTCGGCGAGACGATGTAGGCCTCGACGATGATCACCAGTTCGGTTTCGCCCGAGAGATAGTCGCGCGACCGGAACAGCGCCCCGAGCACCGGCAGGTCGCCGAGGCCGGGCAGCTGGTCGATGTTCTGCCGGGTGTCCTCGCGCAGCAGGCCGGCGATCATCAGCGATCCGCCCGAGGGCAGTTCGACGGTGTTGGACGCGCGCCGCACGTTGAGGCCCGGGATGACCAGGGCGGTGCCGCCTCCGGCGCCGCCCCCCAGGGTGAAGGCCCCCAGCGACGTCAGTTCGGAGACCTCGGTCGACAGCTGGAGCGAAATCCGGCCCGGCGACAGCACGATCGGCCGCACCGCCAGACGCACGCCGTAGGGTTTGAACTCGATCGTCACCTTGATGCTGTCGCCGTCGGTTTCCTGCCCGACCGGCACCGGGAACTCGCCGCCCGCCAGGAATTCGGCGCTCTCGCCATTGGCGGTGGTGATGTTGGGTTCGGCGAGGATGCGGACGAGGCCGGCGCGTTCGAACGCACGCAGCGATGTATTCAGCCTGCTGCCGTCACCGGCCGAGTCCTGGTAGTTGATTATGCCGCCGCCGAGCTGGTTGCCGGAGACCGCGAAGGTCGCGGCCTGCGTCAGCGAGAGGCCGTTGCCGACGCTGGCGAGCACGGCGGTGGCGTCCAGGCCGAGCTGCTTCACGGCGGTCCGCTGCACCTCGACGATGCGAGCCCTGACGGTGATCTGATCCGAGCCTTCGATGGTCATCATATTGATGACCTTGTCGGGCGTCGCGACGAAGGCGCGGGCGACCTGGCTGGCCCGGTCGGCTTCGCCCGGGCTGAATACGGTGCCGGTCAGGATGACGCTGTCGTTGACCGCCTCGGCGTGGACATTGGCGCCCGGCATGACCCGGCTGAGCGTGTCCTGGAGCGCCGACACGCCGGCGTCGACGCGGATCCGCAGCGACAGAATGGTGCGGCCGGCGTTGTCCAACACGACGGCGTCGGTCTCGCCCGGCGACAGGCCGATGATGGTGATCCGGCGCGGCGAATGCAGCATGGCCTCGGCCACCAGCGGGTTGGGCACGATAACGTCCCGGGCGTCGGCGGGCAGGTCGACGGCCATCGACGAACCACGCGGCAGGCTGATCAGCTGCGACTGCGAACCCATGGATACGGCGGCCCGGGTCTGGGCCTGCACCTGCGAGGCGGGCGGCACGGCGGCCGCCAGCAACCCGGTCAGCGCGACAGCGGCGAGATAGGTCAGCGGGCGCCTCATTGAACCACCACCACTTCAGGCGCGCCGCCGCGATAGACGCGGACAGCGGCGGATTGGCGCGGGCCGGCCGAGACGCGGCCGGAAGGGCCGCCCGTGTCGGCGTAGGAGCGCAGGGTCAGGCTCAGTTCGCCTTCGGACTTGGCCAGGGCGAGCGCCTCGGCGTCACGCGGACCGACCTCGAGGGTCGCCGTCGCGCCGATCACGGTCTGCTCATCGTCGCCGGCGCGGGTCGACTGGTCGATGGCCAGGACCTTGATGTTCTGCATGACCGTGGCCGAGGTGAATTTGGAGCGGTCGCCCTCGCTGGCGCCCAGGTTGCCGAGCGTGGTCTCGCGCGTCAGCACGACATCAACGCGGTCGCCCGGAAGGATGAAGCCGCCGGCGGCGGTCTCGACCGTGACGCGAATGGCCATGGCGCGCATGCCCGGCTCGAGGTAGGCGGCCATGTAGCCGCTGTCTCCGGCGCGGACGATCTTGCGCATCACAATGGGTTCGCCCGCGAGAATGGGTTCGCGCACCACCGAGCCGACATAGTCCGCCTTGGCCCCGCCGGTCGCGAGATTGGTCGCGGCGCGGGTCACCGTGGCGACAGCGCCGGTGGGCTTCGCGTCCGCCTTTTTCGGAGCTGCGGCGGCGCCGGCGGCGGGGATCGGCACCGTGCCGTCCGTGATGAAGGCCGGATTGACCTCATCGACCGGCCAATCCTTCCATTCCATGTCGGACTCGTCGAGCCGTCTGCCGGCCTGCAGGTCCTTGGCGGCGACCAGCACCTTGGCCATGGGCCGGACCTCGACGGGCGCGGCGGTGGCCACGGCGGTCGGTTCCTTCGAAGGGGATCCCATGGCGCGCACGACCAGGGCCAGCCCGATGGCGGCCACGGCGGCGACGCAGATCACGATGATACGGGCGGGCTTCATCGACTGTCTCCGGCAGGGCCGGCCGGACCCGTGATCGGTCCTTCGGCCCCCTACCGTTAACGAACATGGCGGGTGCGGGTTAACGTGGGCCTAAGTGCGCCCGGCGGGGTTCGACCCGCTGCGGCAGGGGCGAGCCTAGCCGGCCAGGAAGGCGACCATCAGGGGGGAGGCCGGGTAGGCGACCAAGGCCCCCGCGGCGATAGCGACGCCGTATGGAATGTGGCCCTTGGGCTCCATCAGCCGGGCGACCCAGCCGGACCTGTTGGCGACATAGGGCTGCAACCAGACCCGGGCGAAGAGCAGGGCCAGGCAGAACAGGCCCCCGATCACCGCGGTCGTCAGCACGAACACGCCGGACCCGGGGACCCCCAGCCACAGGCAGGTTGAGGCCATCAGCTTGACGTCGCCGCCGCCCAGAAGGTGCAGGGCGAAAAGGCCCATCCCGATCAGCAGGGCCGCCGCGGCGACGCCTGTGTGGATCGCGAGCGCCATCGGCGCGAGGCCCAGCAGCAGGGCGGTCGGATAGAAGCCGAGGATCAGCAGGCCGGAGATCCAGTTCGGGATCTTCATCGACGTCAGATCCTTCAGCCCGGCGACGATGGCCAGGGCGGGAAGAATGGCGAGCAAGAGCAGTTGCAGGGCTTCCATCCGCCTATCCTGACCTGGCGACCTTTAAGGCCGCGTTGCCTGGCGCACAAAAGCAAAGGGCCGGAGCGTTTCCGCTCCGGCCCTCGCCTGGTTCAAGACGCTACGACGCTTAGGTGGCGCCGATGGCGGTGGCGACCTTGCCGAACTGGGTCGAGATGTTGGTGCCCAGGGCGGTGACGGCCGCAATGATCACCACGGCGATGAGGGCGGCGATCAGACCATACTCGATGGCCGTGGCGCCCGACTCGTCGGACATGAACTTCGAAATGAACTTCTTCATGGTCATGGTTCCCTTTTCAGAAGAGGAAGCGAGCTACTAACGCGGGGGGGAGCCGGTAGCCCGCTTGACCCCCAAAACGCACCGTCGTTATCGCCCATATCGGTTAAGGCGAGGTCGCCGGGCGTGGTTACCGGAAGATTTACTGCAAAATCCTCAAACTTGACGGTTCAAAACACCCTTTCATCGCGCTGTGACTGGCCTTGGCCGGTATTCCAGCGCGAGTTTCAAACTTTATTGAGGTTTCGAGGTCAGGTTCGCCGTCACGCTCCCGCGCGCGCTCGCTCTATGGACACCGTCGCCATGACCCGCACCAATCGTCTGCTCCTCGCTCTCGGCGCCGCCGCCCTGCTGGCCGGCCCCGGCCTCGCCGTGGCCCAGTCCGGACGCATCAGCGTCGAGATCGACCAGGCCCAGCGCGTCCAGTTGAGCGGCCCGGCCGGGTCGGTCATCGTCGGCAACCCCGAGATCGCCGACGTCACCGTGGTGGACGCCAACACGCTGTACATCACCGGCAAGGGCTATGGCGTGACCGAAGTGGTCGCGGTCGATCCGATCGGCCGCACCGTCTTCCAGAGCCAGGTCGTCGTCACCGCCGGCGACGGCGCGGGACGGGTCCGGGTCTGGCGGGGCGCCCAGTCGACCGAAATGGCCTGCGCCGCTTCGTGCTCTCCGTCCGTGCGGGGAACCAGCGGTCCCGCGCCCGCCGCCCAATAGGCTGCCTTGAGCCCGCGCCGTCGCCGCTGGACCTTTGGAGGCCGCCCGTTTCGGCGCGGCCTGCTGCGCAACCGCGACGGATCGGCCGCCGTCGAGTTCGGTCTGGTGGTTCTGCCCTTCTGCGTCATGATCTTCGCCATCCTCGAAGTGGCGCTGATCTTCACGCTCGACTCCGTGCTCGAGAACGCGGCTATCGCCACCGGCCGGCTGGTGCGCACCGGCCAGGCCAGCGCCCAGGGCATGACCGCGGCCCAGTTCAAGGCGAACCTGTGCAGCCGCATGAGCATCTTCTCGGGCGACTGCGCCACCAACGCCACCATCGACGTGCGAGTCATCCCCCAGTTCAACACGACGCCGCCCGATCCGCTGGCCGGAGACGGATTCGACCAGAGCGGCCTGACCTACGCCAACGGCAACCCCGGCGACCTGATCCTCGTGCGGGTCTGGTATCAGCATCCGCTGCTGACGACCTTCCTGTCCCAGGGCCTGTCGCAGGTGGGCGACCGCACGGCCATACTGACCGCGACCACCGCCTTCCGAAACGAGCCCGCCGGATGAAGCGCAGTCTGATCAGGCGGCTGACCGGCGACGAGCGCGGCGTCTCGGCGATCGAATTCGCCATGATCGCGCCGGTGCTGATCACCTTCTACATGGGCATGACCGAGTTCTGTCAGGGCTTCATGGCCCAGAAGCGGATGGGCCACGTCTCGGCCATGGTCGCGGACCTGGTGGCCCAGGAGGAGACGGTGACGCCGGCGGCGATCGACGACATCTTCAACATCGGCGACCTGATGATGAAGCCGTTCCCGGTCACGACGCTGCATCAGCGGGTGTCCAGCGTCACCAATGTCGGCGGCGTGCCGACGGTGGATTGGAGCCGCGCCGACGGCATGTCGGCCCGCGGCGTCGGTTCGACGATGACGCTGCCGGCGGACCTGGTCGCGGCCGGCGAGAGCGTGGTCGTGGCGGAGGTGACCTACGACTACGACTCGGCCGCGGACTATCTGATGCCCGGGCTGACACGGTTTTCGCATACCTATTATCTGCGGCCGCGGACCGTCGACAAGACGCTCTGCCCGACCTGCCCCGCGACCTGATCCCCGCCGGTCAGGGCTTCGCGCAGGGCGAGGATCTTGACCTCGGTCTCGGCCAGTTCCGAAGCCGGATCGCTGTCGGCGACGATGCCCGCGCCGGCCAGGGCCCGAAAGCGCCAGCGCCCTTCCGACCGTTCGAACGAGGCCGTGCGGATCAGCACCGAGGCGGTCAGTCCGCCGTCGCCGTCGAGGTGGAACAGGCTGCCGCACCATGGTCCGCGCGGCGGCTCGTGGGCGGCGATGACCTTCATGGCCTGATGCTTGGGCGCGCCGGTGATCGAGCCGGGGGGGAAGGTCGCGGCCAGCAGGTCGGCGACGCCGGTCCCGGACCGGGCCGTTCCGGTCACGGTCGAGACCAGGTGGTGCACGGTCGGGTGGCTCTCGATCTCGAACAGGCGGTCCGCCGCCACCGTGCCGGGCTCGGCCACGCGGGACAGGTCGTTGCGCATCAGGTCGACGATCATCAGGTTCTCGGCCCGGTCCTTGGCGCTTGAGCGGAGCTCGGCGGCGAGGGCGGCGTCCCGGGCGGGATCGGCGTGGCGCGGGCGGGTGCCCTTGATCGGCCGGGTCTCGATGCGGCGGCTTTGGGGGTCGAAGGTCAGGAACAGCTCGGGCGAGTTGGAGACCAGGGCCCGGTCGCCCAGCCGCCAGAAGGCGCCGTAGGCCGCCGCGCGGCCGGCCAGCCGCAGCATCACGTCGAACGGGTCGGCGCCGGCCTTCAGTTCGCCGGACCAGGCGCGGGCGATGTTGGCCTGGAACAGCTCGCCGGCGGCGATGCGATCGACCACGTCGGCGACGGCGGCGAGATAGGCCCCGGGCGGCGCCTCGGCCCGCATCTCCGGAGCGGGCGGCGGCGGGAACGGCGCCTCGACGGCCTGCGCCAGCCAGACTTCGGCGCCGTCGGCGGCGGCCGCCGCCGAGGCGGCGTCGGGGCCACGGCCCGTGACGGTGACGGTCCCGTCCCGGTGGTCGAAGGCCAGCATGGCGGGGTAGCGGGCCAGCATCAGGTCGGGCCAGATCTGGGGGCGCGGGCCTGTGGCCGGTCGGGCGCCCGCGTCGTAGGCATGGAGGCCGACGACGCCGCGCGACAGGGCGGGATCGCGCAGCCGGTCGAGGTGGTCGGTCTCGCCGGTCCAGTCGGGATCGGCGGCGACGAAGGACCAGCGGCCCAGCGGCCCCCCGTCCGAGAGCAGGGCCAGCGCTCCGTCGCGGTGGCGCAGGCCGGCGGCGACGGCGAGGGGATCGCGCCAGGGCCGGACGCGGGTCTCGCTCGCCTGGAAGGGCTGGATCACGCCGCCAGCCGTTCGCCGATACGGTCGCGCAGGGCCGCGTCGACGCCGAGCGCCTGTTGCAGATAGCCGTCGATCGAGCCGTGGCGGGCGGCGACCTCGGCCAGGGCGGTTTCGAGATAGACCGGCTCGACGCCGAGGAAGGCGACGACGGCGTCGTGGGCGGCGCGGCGGCCGGTCATGGCCTCGAGCTGCCGGGCGATGGCCGGGGCGCGGCCGGCCAGGTCGACGGCGGTGTTGGTGAGGAGGAAGTCCCCGATCATGTCGTCCGGATGCACGCCGAGCAGGTGGTGGGTCAGGGCCGCGAGGAGGCCGGTGCGGTCCTTGCCGGCGGCGCAGTGGATCAGGACGGGGCCGTCGGCCTCGGCCAGGGCGCGGAAATAGCGGGCGAACAGGTCGAGATGGGCGGGCTCGAACGGCAGCTGACGGTAGGTCTCGGTCATGAAGCGGCGGCCGGCGTCGATGGTCAGGTCGGCGGTCTTGAGGAAGGTGATGTGCGGGGCCTCGCGGCCGTCGTCGTGAGCGCTCTCGATGACCTGGCCCGTGAAGCCGGGCGGGCGGCGCGAGGGCTGGTCGCGGCGCTCGCCGGGGCGGCGCAGGTCGACCACGGCGGCGAGGCCGAGGCCCGCGAGCCGCTGGAGGTCCGCCTCCGAGGCCCGGGCGTGGTGGGCCGAGCGGAACAGCCGGCCGGCGACCACGCGCCGGCCGGCGGCCGAGGCGTAGTCGCCGTAGTCGCGGAAGTTGTCGAGGGCGTCGAAGCGCTGGATGCGGCCGGTCATGCCGCCTGTCTAGCCCACGTCCGCGACGCTTCCCACCGTTGCGCTCACGCCTTTCCGACGAGGCCCTGCATGGCGTCGAGGTAGGCGACGAAGGCGCGGCGGCCCTCGGCCGTCATGCTCGCCTCGGTCAGGGGCTTGCGGCCCTCGAACCGTTTGACCACCGCCACGAAGCCGGCGTCCTCGAGCTTTCTCAGATGGACCGAGAGATTGCCGTCGGTGGTCTGGAGCCGGGCCTTGAGGGTGTTGAAGTCGGCGCTCTCCACCCCCGAGAGCACGGCCATGATGCCGAGCCGGACGCGGCCGTGGATGACCTCGTCGATGCGGTTGATGTCGAAATCGTCCGCCACGCTCAGCCCCTCGCCGCCCGCATCAGCAGGAAGCCCGGAAGCCCCATCAGCAGGAAGAGGGCGGCGGCGTAGGCCAGGTATTGTTCAGCCGTACCGACCAGAAGGGCGATCAGGGGCGCGGCCGCGAAGGAGGCGATGGCCAGCATCCACAGCGGCCGGGAGCGCTGCATGGCGGCGGTGACCGCCCAGCCGCTGCCGTAGAAGACCATGATCATCGACGGCATCAGGGCGAAGCCGACCATGACGGCGTCCTCGCCGAGGCGCCAGCCGAGGACGGCCATGGACGCGGACAGGGCGAAGATGCCCCAGCCGACCGAAGCCCAGGCCGTGCCCGAGGCGCGGTTGGCCGAGGTCTCGACCCCGCCGGCGCGCTTGAGCGCGCGGATGACGAGGACGAGCGCGGCGAAGAACACGACGGTGACGCCGGCCCAGATGTAGTTCACCGCGTCCATTTCCAGCCCGGCGAGGCCGGAGGCCACAGCCCAGTGGCCGAGGCTGGCGGCGCCGTAGAGCAGGCCGGCGGCGAACAGGATGGAGGCGCCCTGCATCGGCGCCTGACGGCCCTCCTCGGCGAGGCGGCGCATCCAGGCGATGTCGGCGGCGGGGTCTTCGGTCTTCTCGGTCATCATCGGTCGGGTCCTTTCAGAGTCGGCGGCCGGAGGCCAGCCACAGGCCCGGAAGCAGGGCCACGAGAGCAAGCGTCGCCGCCTGCAGCAGATACTGGTCGGCCGTGCCCAGACGGGCGGCGACGACGGCCGCCCCGCCGGCGGCGACGGCCGCGATCAGGGCCATGCCGGCCCGGCGGGTGCGCGCGAAGGCGATCGTCCAGGCGAGGCCGTAGAGGATCAGGGTGGCGACCGAGAGCCACGGCATCAGGCCCCAGTCGCCGGTGACGGCGGAGGCGCCGGCCAGGGCGAGGGCGGCGCCGACGATCAGCAGGATGGCGCGGCGCGACCAGCCGGCGGCGCGGCGGGCGGCCTCGCCGCCGATCGTCCGCAGACGGATCAGGGCGGCGATGAACACGCCGGCGGCGACCAGCCAGTTGAGGCCCAGCGTCGCCTCGTGCCACGGCAGGGCGCCGCCGAGGACGCCCCACTGGACCAGGTTGGCGGCGCCGAACACCGCGCCGGCCAGCAGCAGCACGCGTCCGGCGCAGACGGCGACGGTCGGCCCGGAGGGCGTGTCGGCGAGGGTGTGGGTGGCGGCGGTCATCGGTCTCCCCTTGTGTGTTTCGACCATGCACGAAGCACTTTGTGTTGTAAAGTGCATTGTTTGAGGGCAGCCTGGACGTGAGACGGGAGGCGTGGGCGGAGCGTCCGGGCTTCCGCCCGGAGACCGTATGGATTGTGTGTTTCGGCAGAAGACAGACGCTCCGCGCGGACGGTTTTCGACTGCGCACGGGCGGATAGGACTCGATCTTATCGAGCTGCCCTTCTGCGCGCCGCGGGCGGGGGTGGCGACGACCACCTCCCGGACCGGTGCGGGTACTCCTCCCCGCCCCTGAGCCGTCCGGTCTTGCACCCGGCCGACTTCCGCTGCCGATCAAATGAGATCGGCGCGGCCCGCTCCCTCCACTCCCGCCGCCGCTTCGGATCGCCGGCCGAGCGAGCCTCCCTTGCGACGGGACGCCAGTATTATGCGCCCGCCGGATAGCGTGCGCAGGAAGCGGGGAATTCCAGCAGGCGATGTCGTTGATCGGGTAGGGAATTGAGTCGCCGAACCCGACTATGAATTCCCGGATTGTCAGCACAGCGTCACGGCGCCTGCGCCGCCCCCTCCACCCCGCTTCGCGCGGTCCCCCTCCCCATCTGCGATGGGGAGGTGAGGACGGGTTTCACCTCCCCACCCCGTGGGGAGGTGGCCGGGCCGCGATCAGCGGACCGGACGGAGGGGGCGGCGCGGGCCGCGGTCCCCGGGCCGGGCCCCGCCGACGGACCGGACGACGTCGCTCGTTGAACCCTGCACCGGGAGCCGGCCTCGCAGAGCCTGGCCGGGTGGTGAGGGAGCGGGAGGATCGACATGAATCGTTATCGGACGGCGACAGCGATGGCGGCGGCGGCCCTGCTGGTCGCGACGGCGGCGGCGGCGCAGCAGGGGCCGGGCGGGGGACCGCCGCAAGGTCCGCCACTGGGGCCGGCCACCCCGATCCAGGACGGCGAACTGTTCGAGGCGTGGAACGCGCGGGTCAGCGCCGGCCCTCCGGTCGGGGTCATGCCCGAGTTCGACGGCTGGAGCATGGGCACGGCGATGCCGCTGGCCCGCTCCGAGCATTCGGTGGCCGAGTTCGACGGCCGGATCTGGGTGCTGGGCGGCTACCCGCCCGGGCGGCTCCCGTCCAGCCTGGTGCAGATCTATGACCCGGCCACGGGCCGCTGGACGCTGGGGCCCCGCCTGCCCCGGCCGCTGCACCACATGATGGTCGCGGCCGTCAGCGGCAAACTCTATGTGATCGGCGGCGAGGCGGACGGCGCCAGCACCGGGCGGCCCGAGGTCTACCTCGACCAGGTCTGGATGCATGATCCGGCGGTCGGCGGATGGGTCGAACGCGCGCCGATGCCGACCGCGCGCAGCGGCGGCGGCAAGGCGGTGATCGACGGCCGGATCTATGTGGCCGGCGGCCGCCCGCCCGGGGGCCACGCCTTCGAGGTCTACGACCCGGCGACCGACACATGGGAAAGGCTCCCCGACCTGCCGACCCAGCGCAACCATCTGGCCATGGTCGCCCTGAACGGGAAGGTCATCGTCGCGGGCGGCCGCTTCGGTCCGGGCGCCGGGGCCGAGCGCACCGACATCGTCGAGATCTACGATCCCGCAACCCGGGCCTGGACCCGCGGCGCGCCGCTGCCGGCGCCGCGGGGCGGGATCACCGGCGCGGCCCACGCCGGCTGCATGTTCGTGTTCGGCGGCGAGGGCGAACCGACCCATGTGCTGGGCCTGACGCCCAACACCTACTCCTACGACCCGGGCGCCGACCGCTGGACGCAGCTGCCCGACCTGCCGATCGCGGTGCACGGGCTGAAAGGCGCGGCGGTGATCGGGGGGCGGATCTTCCTGCCGGGCGGCGGGATCACCCTGGGTGGGAACAGCGGGACGAATGCGATGCAGGTGTACCGGCCGACGATGCGTTGCGAGTGAGGGGGGCCGAGGCGGCGGCGGTGGCCGTCAAATTCGGCGAGGGCTTCGAACGCTGAGCAGGGCGAGACCGAGGAGCGTGCCGGTAAGGCCGACCAGCAGAACGACGAGCGCCTCGGCGTAGCCGGGAGCGTAGATGGCGAAGGGGATCGGCGGGTTCATATTGATCAGCATGAGCCGTGCGTTCGCCGCGCCATAAAGGGCGCCCATGACGCCCCATCCGAATGCGCCGCCGACGCCGATCAAGGCGCGAGGTCGCGCGCCGGCGCGCACGCTGATGATCCCGATCGCGGCCGAGACGACCGACAGCACCACACACGCCTTCAGCACGAGGTCCATGTAGATCGGGAAGAGCAACGCGTGGTGGGGGCGCATCCCGGCCAGGTTCATCATCCAGACGAGGCCGGCGAGGGTGACGACCCAGGCGGCGCCCAGGGCGACGAGCAGGACGCGGGTCGGCTGGGCCGTGGGGACGTCGCCGGTCATTCGCGGAGTGTGCGGGGGATCGGGGTGCGCGGCAAGCGGGCGTCAGTCCGGCTCCCCGGTCGGGCCAGCGGATCGTTCTGCGGGAGCCGCCGCCGGCGGATAACGGGGATAGGTGACAAGGATGTCCCCGTCCGTCAGTCTGGTCGCCTCGGGGGGAGGGCTGACATGGCGATACAGGGACGGCACGGCTGGTTCTTTCCGGAGCTGGCGCTGGCGATATCGCTGACGGCCTTCGCCGGGTTCGCCCTCACCTATCTCGGGCCGCTGGCCGCAGGGACCTACGCCCCGGTGTCATGGGCGGTGCACGCCCACGGGATCGTCTATCTGGCGTGGTGCGCCTTCCTGCCGGTGCAGGCGGCCCTGCCCCGGCGCGTCTTCAGCCTGCACCGGGCCCTGGGCGTCGGCAGTCTGCTGCTGGCGGCGGCGATGGCCTTCACCGGCTTTCTGGTCATCGGGGTCAAGGTGCAGGCGGCGCTGGCCGGCGAGGGCCCGGACTTCTGGAAGGCGTTCAGCCTGCCGATCGCGGCCGGGCTGGTGCTGTTCCTCGGCTTCTACATCGCGGCCCTGCTCAACCGCGGCCGGCCGGAGTGGCACAAGCGGCTGATGATCAGCGCCGGCGCGACGGTGATCGCGGCGGGGACCTGGCGGCTGTGGGTCGGGGCGTTCGGCTCCAACGACTGGGCCATGCCCGCGGCGCTGGCCTCGACCAAGCTCTTCATCGTGGCGGGCATGGTTCATGACTTCGCCACGCGGCGCCGGGTGCATCCGGCCTGGTGGGTGGGGCTGGGCGTGTCGGTGGCCGTGGAGGCCGGCAGTCTTCTGGCCGTGGGCACGCCGGTGGAGCTGCCGCTGGCGCGGGCGATCGCGAGCTTCGCGGGGGTGTTCGGGTGGATGTACTGAGGGGGGCGGGCGTCAGTCCGGCTCTTGCGGCGGCGTCCAGTCCGGGTCGGTCTCGGGGAACCAGTCGGCCGCGAGGTCCAGCCATCCGGGGATGTCGCGCTCGATCAGCGCCAGCTTCCAGTCGCGCAGCCATTTCTTGATCCGCTTCTCGCGCCGGATGGCCGCGGTCACCCAGGCGTGGCGCTCGAACCAGAGCAGCCGGGTGCAGTCGTGGTCGTCGGTGAAGCCGGGGAAGGCGTGGGTCCTGTGCCGCCACACCCGGGCGACAAGGTTGGCCGTCATGCCGGTGTAGAGCGTCCCGTTCCGCCCGCTGCCCATGATGTAGGTGGCGATGAAGGTGCGGCGCGTCCTCATGCGTGCAAGTTACGCGCAACCGGGAGTTTCGTCACGACCCGTTCCTGCTTTCGTCATCCTCCGGCGGGCGCAGCGAGACCGGAGGACCCAGCGGCGCCGAAGGCGACCTGTTCAGGCAGGCTGTTTCGGGCGGCGGCGCTCCCGACAGGGTCGCGCTCGCGCGCGCCGCTGGGTCCCCCGGTCTGCGCCGCGAAGGCGCGGCTTGCCGGAGGATGACGAAAGGAGGGAGAGGGTATCGCCAATGCCCCGGAGTCTTTAGGAAATCTCAACCGATGCGCAAGCAGATATGGTTAACGGAGACCGTGTGATGCTTTCGACAATTGGATATGAGGGTGCCCGCCCGGATGACTTTATCGGGACGCTACGGCTTGTGGGCGTTCAAATGGTCGTCGATATCCGCGATCGGGCTCAGTCGCGCCGCCCTGGTTTTTCGAAGTCGGCTCTCCGCGATTCCCTAGAAGCGCAAGGCATCGGCTATATTCATCTGAGAGAGTTGGGCGACCCCAAGGAAGGTCGCGACGCTGCTCGCTCTGGCGATTTTGCAAAGTTCCGCCGAACCTACGCGGCGGTTCTCCAGACGGACCAGGCCTCTGAAGCACTTGAGCAGATCGCCGCCCTTGCTCGGCAGATGAGCGTGTGCCTGCTCTGTTACGAACGCGATCACCACGAATGCCATCGCAAGATCGTTGCAGATTACCTCGAATCGGTTGTTGAGTATAAGGTTCGCCACCTAGGAGTGCGATCCGATGTCTCGCTTGGTAAGCTTGCCGGACAGTTGCGTGATCTTGGTGAAGGCGCTCCCGCATAGGAGTAGCAACTACTTCGAAACCGTCTGTTGCGCCGGCGTGGGCACCGACATGCGCTGGCGCAGGCTCTACCCCGTCGCTTTCCGTGTTCTCGATGACGAGAAGCAATTCCGTCGTTGGGACCGCCTATCTTATCGCTTCACGCAACCGTCTGATGACCGTAGGCGCGAGAGTCAAAAGGTCGATCCACAGAGCATTGCGGTAACCGGCAGCCTCTCAGCAAATGAACGCTCGCGGGTCGCTCGTCTTCTTACCCGAGAATGCCAGAAACACGCGGAGTCGCTCGGGGAGAGCCTGACCCTCGTCAAGCCGGACAACGTCAGTTTCGTCTGGAAGCGGAAGTCAGACGCGGCAATCGAAAGAGAGCGGCAGAAACACACGGCACTCACCTCGCAGCTTTCGGCGTTCGAGCGGCAAGTCCAACCCCTCGTGCCATGCCCCTACACATTCCGGTTTTCGTGGATTGACGGGGCAGGCGTAGCTCGCAGACACACCTGTGACGATTGGGAAACGTCGACCGCATTCTTTCGCCGCAGGGAGTCGCTACATAGTGAGGCAGAGGCTCTCAAGTCACTTCGCGGGACCTACGAGGACGACTATGTCCGACGGGGAGTTCGGTTCGCCTTGGGGACGCACAAGCGAAGGCAGGAACAATGGCTGCTCGTCGGCGTCATCCGCGTAGACGACAGCCCGCAGACTGAACTCCCGCTTTGAGGCCCCGCATCAATGCACCCGCGCCTTCCCGATCTCCAGCCCGCCCTCACCCGCTGACACCGCAATCACCGACCCGTCCTCGATCTCGCCCGCCAGCAGTTTGCGGGCGATCGGGTCGACCAGTTCCTTCTGGATGACGCGCTTGAGCGGCCGGGCGCCGTAGACCGGGTCGTAGCCCTTGTCGGCGAGCCAGGCGGCGGCGCTGTCGTCCAGCGCCAGGGTCAGGCGGCGGTCGGCGAGGAGCCTTTCGAAGCGGGCCAGCTGGATGCGGACGATGCCGGCCATCTGGCCGCGGCCCAACCGGCGGAACAGGATGATCTCGTCGATGCGGTTGAGGAACTCGGGGCGGAAGTGGGCGCGGACCTGCTCCATGACGTAGGGGCGGACCGTCTCGACGTCGTCGCCCTCGGACTGGCCGGCGAGAGCCTCGGAGCCGAGGTTGCTGGTCATGATGATCAGGGTGTTCTTGAAGTCGATCACCCGGCCCTGGCCGTCGGTCAGGCGGCCGTCGTCGAGCACCTGCAGCAGGACATTGAAGACGTCGGGGTGGGCCTTCTCGACCTCGTCGAACAGCACGACCTGATAGGGCCGGCGGCGCACGGCCTCGGTCAGGGCGCCGCCCTCGTCGTAGCCGACGTAGCCGGGGGGCGCGCCGATCAGGCGGGAGACGCTGTGCTTCTCCATGTACTCCGACATGTCCATGCGGGTGATGGCGGCCTCGTCGTCGAACAGGAACTCGGCCAGGGCCTTGGTCAGCTCGGTCTTGCCGACGCCGGTGGGGCCGAGGAACAGGAAGCTGCCGAGCGGGCGGTTGGGGTCGTTGAGGCCGGCGCGGGCGCGGCGCACGGCGTCGGAGACGGCGGCGAGGGCCTCGTCCTGGCCGACCACGCGGCGGGCCAGGGCGTCCTCCATCTTGAGCAGTTTCTCGCGCTCTCCCTCCAGCATCTTGTCGACCGGGACGCCGGTCCAGCGCGAGACGACCTGGGCGATCTGTTCGGCGTCGACGACCTCGGGCGTGAGCGGCCCGCCGCCGCCGGCCTTGCCGGATTCGGCCGCCTCGGCCTCGGCGAGTTGTTTCTCGATCTGGGGGATCTGGCCGTAGGCGATCTCGGAGGCGCGGCCGAGGTCGCCGGCGCGCTGGGCCGAGGCCAGTTCGGCGCGCAGGCGGTCGAGGGTCTCGCGCAGCTGGGCGCCCTGGCCGACCTTTTCCTTTTCCGACTTCCAGCGGGCGGTCAGGTCGTCGGACTGGCCCTCGAGCTCGGCGATCTCGTCCTCGAGTTTTTCCAGGCGGGCGAGGGAGGCCTTGTCGGTCTCCTTCTTCAGGGCCTCGCGCTCGATCTTGAGCTGGACGGCGCGGCGGTCGATCTCGTCGAGGGCCTCGGGCTTGGAATCGACGGCCATGCGCACGCGACTGGCGGCCTCGTCGATCAGGTCGATGGCCTTGTCGGGCAGGAAGCGGTCGGTGATGTAGCGGTTCGACAGGGTGGCGGCGGCGACGATGGCGCTGTCGGAAATGCGCACCCCGTGATGGACCTCGTACTTCTCCTTGAGCCCGCGCAGGATCGAGACGGTGTCCTCGACGCTGGGCTCGGCGACGAAGACCGGCTGGAAGCGGCGGGCGAGGGCGGCGTCCTTCTCGACGTGCTTGCGGTATTCGTCGAGGGTGGTGGCGCCGACGCAGTGCAGGTCGCCGCGCGCCAGGGCGGGCTTGAGCAGGTTGGAGGCGTCCATGGCCCCGTCGCCCTTGCCGGCCCCGACCAGGGTGTGCATCTCGTCGATGAACAGGACGATGCCGCCCTCGGCGGCGGCCACCTCGTTGAGCACGGCCTTGAGCCGCTCCTCGAACTCGCCGCGGTATTTGGCGCCCGCGATCAGGGAGCCCATGTCGAGGGCCATGACCTTCTTCTCGCGCAGGCTCTCGGGCACGTCGCCGTTGACGATGCGCAGGGCCAGGCCCTCGACGATGGCGGTCTTGCCGACGCCGGGCTCGCCGATCAGCACGGGGTTGTTCTTGGTGCGGCGGGCGAGGACCTGGATGGTGCGGCGGATCTCCTCGTCGCGGCCGATGACCGGGTCGATCTTGCCGTCGCGGGCGGCCAGGGTCAGGTCGCGGGCGTAGCGTTTGAGGGCGTCGTACGCGTCCTCGGCCGAAGCGGAGTCGGCGGTGGCGCCCTTGCGGATCTCGTTGATGGCGGCGTCGAGCGTGTCGGGCGTGGCCCCGACCGAGGCCAGCACGGTGGCGGCGACCCCGCCCTCGCGGGCGATGGCCGAGAGCAGCCGTTCGGTGGTGACGAAGGCGTCGCCGGCCTTCTTCGAGGCCTGTTCGGCGGCGGCGAAGACGCGGGCGGTGTCGCCGTCGAGATAGAGCTGGCCCGAGCCGCCGGAGACCTGGGCGCGCTTGGACAGGGCGGTTTCGACGGCGCGCTCGGCGGCGGCCGGATCGCCGCCGGCGGCGGTGATCAGGGTGCGGGCGAGGCCGTCGCGCTCCTCGAGCAGCACCTTGAGCAGGTGTTCGGGGGCGAATTGCTGATGCCGGCGGGCGAGGGCCAGCGACTGGGCCGACTGGACCGCCTGTTTGGCGCGGTCGGAATAGAGGTCGAGGTTCAAGGCATTCCCCTGATGAGGCGGAGTCCGGACCGCACGCCCTCACAAGCAAGCAGCGCGCCGTCCGGTTGCGGCTCAGGTGGGTGTGGCCGAAACGTCACGCAAGGGGGCCGGGGCCGCCTTGTGGTCAGTTGCCCGTCGTCGGGGCCGAGAAGTCGAACTGTTCGGGCCGCCGCTGGCCGGAGCCGAAGGTCCAGGTCAGGCCGATATAGGCCGCCCGGCCGCCGAAGAGGACGCTGGTGCGATCGGTGAAGGTCGGGGTCTCGAGGGTGGTGGTCGAGCCGTATTCGTCGAACAGGTCGCGCACGGTCGCCTGGAAGGACCAGTCCTTGTTGAGCTTCCGCCGGTAGCCGAGGTTGACCAGGGTCGCTTGCTCGCGGACGCCCTGGGCCAGCAGCTGGTCGCCGGCCCAGATGCCGGACACCTGCAGGAAGTCGTTCTGGGTCGGCTGCCAGTTGAGGGTCAGGCGGCCGCCGATGCTGTCGCCCTCGCGGTCGACGGCGCCGGGGATGCCCGAGGCGTCGATCTCCTGCCGGAAGGCGTTGATACTGGCGTTGTAGCGCAGGGTCGAATGCAGCGCCCCGTTGGCCACCAGCTCGATCCCGGTGGCCGTGCTCGAGCCGAGGTTCTCGGGCCGGGTCAGCAGGATGCCGCCGCCGATGTCCGTGGTCACCTGGGTGAAGGCGTCGGTGGTGTCACGGTAGTAGAGGGTGGCCTGGTAGAAGGTCTGCTGGACCCGCTTCTGCCACATGACCTCGAAGGAGTCGGTCTCCTGCGGCAGCAGGTCCGGGTTGCCCGAGCGGTAGTTGAGGTTGTCCTGGTAGGTCAGGAAGGGGTTCAGGTCCTGCGGATTGGGCCGCTGGATGCGCCGGCTGTAGCTGGCGCGCAGGGATTCGCCCTCGCCGAGGGTGTAGGACACGTGCATCGTCGGATAGGCGCGGAAATAGTCGTTGGACGACTGGATGTCGGTCGTCACCTGGTCGAGATCGATGTCAGCCTGTTCCAGCCGCAGGCCGAACTGGGCCGACAGCTTCTCGCTGAACGGCTTCTCCCAGGTGGCGTAGACGGCGTGCACCGCCTGGTCGACGTGGAACTCGTTGGAGACGATCGGATCGGGCGTGAGGGTATCCGGCGTCGGGCCGCGCGCGACCGAGTTGTCGAGTTCCAGATTGAGCGCCTGCAGCTCGTAGCCCAGACGCAGGCGGCCGCCGTCGGCCGTGGGGCGGACATAGGCGCTGGTGATTCCCAGCTGGTTCTGACGGTTCCGGTTCTCGACGCTCTCGTAGAAGACGGGCGAGGGCGGGATCTGCTGGTCGACCTCGGTGTCGAAGCCGAAGGTGAAGCGGTTGCGGTCGAAGCGGACCTCGTTGGACCATTCGTGACCCTGGTCGTCGAAGCGGCGCAGCAGCCGCGCCGAACCGCCCGAGAACTGGCCCGCGAAGCCGCCGCTCGAGTAGCGGGTATAGGCCGTGGCGAGGCCGCCGCCGGCGGCGTCGGCCTCGTAGAGGTCGATGGCGTCGGCGAGGCTGTCGACGTCGACGTGGCGGACCTCGCCGGTCAGCTGGGTCTTGTCGTCGAGGTTATGCTCGGCCGCCAACCGCACGAAGATGTTGTCGGAATCGCCTTCGATGTGCTGGGACTGGCGCGCCTCGAGGAACTGGCCCGAGCCGGCGTCGAAGCGTTCGCGGATGCGCTCCACGATCTGAAGGAAGGCGTCGTGGCGCACGCCGATGTCGGCCGACAGGATGGTCTTGCCCATCACATGGGCGATGGAGCCGCCGAAATTGTAGCGGCCGCTGTCGCCGATGTTGGCGCGGAGCGAACCGGTGGTCGTATTCCCGGGGCGCACGGCGTTGGGCTTCGAGATCAGGTTGATCACGCCGCCGGAGCCCTCGGGGCTGTAGGCGGCGGACGGGTTGGTCATCACCTCGATGCGGGCGTACTGGCTGGCCGGAATCTGCAGCACCATCTGGCCGCGGCTCGGGCCGTTGAACTGGGTCGAGGGGCGTCCATCGACCAGGATGGTGACGTTGGCGTCGCCGCGCAGGCTGACATTGCCGTCGGGATCGACCTCGACCGAGGGGACGTTGCGCAGGGCTTCGGCCAGCGTCCCGGTGGCGGCCTGGAGGTCGTTGGCGAGGCTGTAGCTGACCGAGTCGATCGAGGTGCGGACGTCGGTCGTCCGGCCCTCGACTACCACGTCCGCGACGGTCGCGGCCTCTTCCTCCGTTTCGGCTTCCGGAGCGGGGTCCTGCGAGGGCGGCGAGGTCTGGGGGGCGGGCTGCGACGGAGCCTGCGCCGGCGCCGCCGGGGCGGGCGCCGTCGACTGGGCGAGGGCCGCGCCGGAGGAGGCGCCAAGCGCCGTGCCGACCAGCAGCAGGAATCGGATGGAAGTCATCAAGGCGCGCCCCTTGCGCAAGGTGGTCAAGTTTCCTTTCCATAACAGCCGGGCCGGGGCGGACCGAGTTACTTCTTCTTCATCCGGACGGCCGGACCGACCGCCCCGGCCCTGGACGGCGGCTGGAGCGCCGCCGATGCATGTGACTCCAGGCATTCCGTCGCCCCCCTGTGCGAGGCGCTGTCGCGCCGTCTTCCCTGCGGACGAGGAGGGCACGAGCGCGCGTGAGCGGCATGAGCGGCGCGTGAGCAATCGCTGAAAGCGCCCGTCCGGCGGGGCGATGTGTTTCGGCTTGGCGGGGAGGCCGGGGGCGGGCTAGCGTCCCGGCCGAAGTCTGTCGGGAACATCTGCATGTCCATCCGCCTCACGCGCCGCACGGCGCTGGTTTCGTCCGTCGCGGCCGGCGCCGCCCTGCCCTCGCTGTCGCACGCCCAGACCGGTCCGGCGCCGGCCGGCGAGGCGCTGGCCGAGGCGGTGGACGCCTTCGTGAAGAAGGCCATGGCCGCCTTCCCGGATCAGCCGGCGGTCTCGATCGCAGTCGTCAAGGACGGGCAGGCGGTGCTGACGCGCGGCTACGGCGTGCGGGCGATCGGCGGAGCCCCGGTGGACGAGCACACGCATTTCGCCATCGCCTCGAACACCAAGGCGGTGACGGCGGCGGCCCTGGCCATCCTCGTCGACGAGGGCAGGGTCAAATGGGACGAGCCGGTGCGCACCTATCTGCCCGGCTTCTCGCTGTCGAAGCCCGAGCTGAACGGCATGGTCACGGTGCGCGACCTGATCAGCCACCGCATCGGCTTCGGCCTGGGCGCGGGAGACCTGCTGTTCTGGCCGAACAGCGACCGGACCCGCGCGGAAATCATGGCGGCCGTGCCGCAAGTGCCGATCGAGGACCAGTTCCGCACCACCTATCACTACTGCAACCTGATGTTCGTGGTCGCCGGCGAGGTGGTCGCGGCGGCGTCGGGGATGCCGTGGGAGGCGTTCGTGCAGACGCGCATCCTCGACCGGCTGGGCATGGGCGAGACCCTGCCGCTGATGACCGCCGCCGACCCGGCGACGTCGGCGCTGCCGCACGGCCGGCTGGGCCCGCCGCTGCGCTACCAGGGGGAGATGCGGACCATCGGCCAGTCGATCCAGGAGGTGTGGGACTGGGCCTCGGCCGGGGCGGCGGGCGGCTTCGTCACCAATCCGGTCGACTGGGCGAAGTGGATCGCGGTGCAGCTGAAGCGCGGCGAACTGCCGGACGGGACGCGGCTGTATTCCGAGGCGCGCGGCAATGAGATGTGGAAGCCCAACATCATCATCTCCAACTCGGCCGGGCCGACGGCGGACCTGCCGGGCCGGGCCATCGCCTCGACCTACGCCATGGGCTGGCAGGTGCAGGACTATCGCGGCGAGCGCTTCATCACCCACGGCGGCGGGGCGCCCGGCTTCATCTCCGGGACGGTGCTGATCCCGGGCCGCGACGCCGGCTTCAGCTATTTCACCAACGCCGAGGAAGGCATGCTGACGCGGACGCTGCGCAGCGGCATCGCCGACATCGTGATGGGCAAGGCCGGGTTCGACTGGATCGCCGACAGCGTGCGGATGCAGGGGGAGAACGACGCCAGGTCGATCGCCGCCGCCGCCGAGATCGACGCCAAACAGGCGACGGGCGCCCCGCCGTCGCTGCCGCTCGAGGCCTATGCCGGGACGTGGCGCGATCCCTGGTACGGCGACATCGTGATCGAGCGGCGGGGCGGCGGCCTGTGGCTGGCCTTCAGCCGGACGCCGGCGCTGAAAGGGCCGCTGGAGGCCTATGACGGCGAGACGCTGCGGACCCGCTTCCCCGACCGGCGCGAGGAGGACCTGTTCATCACCTTCGCGCTGGCCGACGGCGCCCCCGTCACGGCGACGATGAAGGCGGTCTCGCCCGACGCGGACTTCAGCTACGACTTCCACGACCTGCGGCTGAGCAAGGTTTGACCTGATGATCACCCTCGCCTTCGCCTTGTTGCTGACGACCGCGCCGATGGAGGCGCCGCAGGATATTCCGGCCGTCTGCGACCCGGCGTCCGGGGTCGAAACAGACTGGGTCGCCTGCGCCGGGGCGCTGCCGGAGGGATCGCAACTCCAGCGGCTGGCCCGGCTGTATGGGGCCTCGGAGGCCTATCAGAATCGCGACTACGCCGCGGCGGAGCGGCTGTTCGACCAGGTCGGCGATTTCGGCCCCTACGCCTCGGACAGCCTCTACACCTTCCGGGCCGATACCTGGCGGCAGGTGGGCCGGGACAAGGAAGCGACCGCCGACGCGCGGGCCGCGTGGGAGCTGCTGTCCGGCGAAGCAGCCACCCAGGAAGGCAGTCCCGCTGCCGGGGCGGCCGAAGCCGAAGACAGGCGGCGCTTCCTGCTGAGCCTTATCCTGCCGATCCTCAAGGCCGGCCGCGACCCGGCGTTCGAGGAGGCCTTCGCGGCCTATCGCGCCCTGCCGGTCAAGGATGTCGAGGGTTACGCCACCCTGGCCCTGGTGCTGGAGCAGCTGGGCGATTTCTCCGGAGCGCTGGAAGCCAGCCTGGTCGCCGTGAAGGCGGAACCGGCCAACGCCGGCTACCTGAACAATCACTGCTACATCCTGGTCCGCGCCGGCCGCGCGGCCGAGGGCCTGCCATTCTGCGAGAAGGCGGTGCAGGGAGCCCCGCAGATCGGCGCCGTCCGCCACAGCCTCGCCGCCGCCCTCGCCGGGGCCGGCCGTTGCGCGGAAGCCGAGGCGGCGCTGGCCGAGGCCCGCCGTCTGGAGCCCGCGACGGTGCTGTATCAGCAGCCGCTGGCCTGCGTGGCGGCCTAGGCGCTCAATCCGGCAGCCCGGCTTTTCCCAGGCCGTCCGCAAAGAGAGCGGCGTCTTCCGGTCGCCGGAAGGGCAGCCATTCGCCCAGCGTGGCGATCCGCAGGGCCGGGTCGAGCCGGCGGACCTCGTCCATGGCGCGCCGCGCGTCATCCATCCGTCCGGCCAGCGCGCCGCTCGCGGCGATGATGGTCGCCGGCAGCGCAAAGCGGGTGTCGCGAAACGCCTTCTCCGCCCACGCGCACGCGGCGTCGAAGCGCCCCGCCATCAGATGCGCCATCGCGACGCCCGCCTGCATCCGGAACATCTCGGAATCGAGCGGACTGAGCCGCATGGCGTGCTCGAACCGCTCGATCGCTTCGTCGGGCTCGCCCCGCCAGATCCTCAGGTATCCGCCCAGGAACCAGGCGGCCGCGAGATTGGGATTGAGCACCAGCGCCTTGTCCAGGAAGTCGATCCCGGTATCGAGATCGCGGGTGAAATGCGCGAGCGCATGGCCGCCGCGGGTCAGCGCGACCGCGTCGTTCCTGCCGAGATCGACGGCGCTGCGCGCCAGCCGCGCGCCCTCGGCAGTGTCGCCGGCGGGGTCGGCGGTCCAGCCGTTGAGCCTGCGCCAGAACAGGCACCACGCGGCCATGCCATAGGCCGAGGCGTAGTCGGGATCGAGCGCGATGGCCTTGCGGAAATGCGCGAGCGCTTCGTCGATGCTCGCCGGCGTCCCGGCGTGGAAGCTCGCCATGCCGCGCAGGAAATAGTCGTAGGCGTCGAGGCTCCCGGTCGGCTTGCGTTTGGCGCGTTCGATCTCGGCGCGTTCGAGTTCCTGGGCGATCGCGCTGACGACGTTTCCGGTGATCCGGTCCTGAAGCTCGAAGATGTCGTCCAGCGCGCCCTCGTACCGCTCGGCCCAGAGATGGCCGCCGGTCCCCGCGTCGACGAGCTGTCCGGTGATGCGCACGCGGTTGGCGGCCCTGCGGACGCTGCCTTCGAGCACATAGCGTACGCCGAGCTCGCGCCCGATCTGCTTCACGTCGCTGGTCCGGCCCTTGTAGGTGAAGCTCGAATTGCGCGCGATCACGAACAGCCAGCGTATGTGCGAGAGGTCGGTGATGATGTCCTCGACCATGCCGTCGGCGAAGTAGTCCTGCTCGGCGTCGCCGCTCATGTTCACGAAGGGCAGAACGGCGATCGAGGGCTTGTCGGGCAGCGGCAGGGCGTGATCGTACGCCGGCTTGTCCGGCTCGCCGGCGGTTGACGAAGCCTCCGTGACATCACCCACGAACCGGAAACCCTTGCGGGCCACCGTGCGGATGAATTTCTGTTCCTGACCGCTGTCGCCGATTCACGGTCCGGGCCGCGTTGATATGGCTGGTGATCGTGGACTCGCTGACGATCCGTCCGCGCCACACCGCCTCGAGCAGGTCGTCCTTGCTGACCACGCGCCCGCGGTTCTCGATCAGGTAGAGCAGCAGATCGAAGACCTGCGGGCCGACGGCGATCGCGCCGGAAGCCCGGTTGAGCTCGCGGCGATCAGGGTCGAGCACGCAGTCCCCGAACAGCAACAGCATAGGTTTTCGTATCACGGGCCGCCGGGCTTTTGGATGAAATTTGGACGCGGCCTCAAGGCGGCCCCAAGGACGCGCGCCCCGGGCCTGGTTCACAACCTCCGCATCGAAAGCACCCACGCGGAGCGATGTCATGAGCACGATCAGGGCCGGGGACGGCGCGGAGATCTTCTACAAGGACTGGGGGCCCCGGGACGCCACGCCCATCGTCTTTCACCACGGCTGGCCATTGAGCGGCGACGACTGGGACGCGCAGATGCTCTTCTTTCTGGGGCAGGGCTTCCGCGTCATAGCGCATGACCGTCGCGGCCATGGACGGTCGTCGCAGATCGCCGACGGCCATGACATGGACACCTATGCGGCGGACGTCGCGGCCCTGGTTTCGGACCTCGATCTCCGGGGCGCCATCCACGTCGGCCACTCGACGGGCGGCGGCGAGGCGGCCCGTTATGTCGCCGGACACGGCAGCCAGCGCGCCGCGAAACTGGTGCTGATCGGCGCGGTGCCGCCGACGCTGGTGAAAACGTCCGCCTGGCCGGACGGCGCGCCGCTCGAGGTTTTCGACGGCCTGCGCGCCGCGCTCGCCGCCAACCGCGCCGACTTCTACTGGACCTTCCCGATCCCGTTCTACGGCTACAACCGCGACGGCGCGGTCCTGAACGAGGCGGTGCGGTCCAACTGGTGGCGCCAGGCCATGATGGGCGCGGCCAATGCGCAGTACGCGTGCATCAAGGCCTTCTCGGAAACCGACTTCAGCGCCGATCTCCGCGCCATCGACGCGCCGGTGCTCATCCTGCACGGCGAGGACGATCAGATCGTGCCGGTCGCGAATGCGCACCATACCGCCAAGCTGGTGAAAACCGGCACGCTCAAGACCTGGCGGGGCCTGCCGCACGGCATGGCCACGACCCACGCCGACCGCGTCAACGCCGCCCTGCTCGACTTCATCAAAGCCTGACCTGAAATCACGGAGACACCGCCATGAAAATCGTCGTCATCGGAGGCAGCGGCCTCATCGGCTCGAAGCTCGTCGACCGGCTGCGCCAGCGCGGGAACGAGGTCGTGGCGGCCTCGCCGAACACCGGGGTCAACACGCTCACCGGCGAAGGCCTGGCGGAGGCGCTCGCAGGCGCCGAGGTCGTGGTCGACGTCGCCAACTCCCCGTCGTTCGAGGACCAGGCGGTGATGGATTTCTTCCAGACCGCCGGCCGCAATCTGCTGGCGGCCGAGAAGGCGGCGGGCGTGAAGCACCACGTCGCCCTGTCGGTGGTCGGCGCGCAGCGTGTTGTCGAAAGCGGCTATCTGCGCGCCAAGGCCGCGCAGGAGACTCTGATCAAGACCTCAGGCGTCCCGTATTCGATCCTGCAATCGACGCAGTTCTTCGAGTTCATCGAGCGCATCGCGACAGGGGGGCTCGACGGCGACGTCTATCGCCTGTCGCCGGCGTTGATTCAGCCGATCGTGTCGGACGAGGTGGTCGAGGCGCTCGCCGACGTCACCCTCGGGGCGCCGCTCAACGCCACCGTCGAGGTCGGCGGTCCTGAAGCCATCCCGCTCGACGAACTCGCCCGCGAACTGCTCAGCGCGCGACAGGATCCGCGGCGGGTCGTGCCCGATGCGCACGCCCGCTATTTCGGCGCCGAGCTGAACGACCAGTCGCTCGTCCCGGGCCCGAACGCGCGCCTCGGTTCGCTGACCTTCGCCGACTGGCTGCGCCAGTCGATCCCGGCGGACTGACGCCGTCACATATTCGAGAACGGCCGCGCGTCGCGGCCATCGCGGAGGACCGCCGACATGATGAAGCTCTATTATTCCCCGGGCGCCTGCAGCCTGGCCGACCACATCGCCCTGCTGGAAGTCGGCGCGAAGTTCGAGACAGAGGCGGTCGACATCCGCACCAAGCGGACCGCATCGGGCGAGGATTTCCGCACCATCAACCCCAAGGGTTATGTGCCCGCGCTGGTGCTCGACGACTGCGAGATCCTCACCGAGAACATCGCGGTGCTGGACTGGATCGCCGAACAGTATCCGCAGCTGCGCCGCAACGGTTCATTGTCCCGGACCCGCCAGCTGGAGATGCTCAGCTTCATCTCGACGGAGATCCACCGCGCCTTCAAGCCGCTGTGGCACGGCGGCGGCGAGGCCGAGAAGCAGACGGCGCGTGACACGGTGGCGAGCCTGCTCGGGTTCACGGCCGACAGGATGCAGGGCGATTATCTGTTCGGCCGGGAGCTCAGCGTCGCCGATTGCTACCTCTTCGTGATGCTTCGTTGGGCCGGGAGGTTCGGCATCGCCGTGCCCGAAGCGCTGCTGGGGCTGCAGCGGCGAATGGAACAGCGGCCCTCGGTGCAGGCCGCGCTTCTGCGGGAGGAGGCCTCCATGCCGCGCGCCCGTTCGTCCTCGCCCGTGGACGTCGAGGTGCGGGAGAACGCCGGACTGCGTCGCTTCGAACGACCGATCCGCGACGACGCCGTCGCCGCGGCCTACTACACGGACGAGGACGGGAAACTGGTCTTCATCCATACCGAGGTGCCGTCGGAGTTCTCGGGCCAGGGGATCGCCACCGCGCTGGCGCGGGGCACGTTCGACCTGCTTCGCCAGTCGGGGCGCAAGGCCGTCCTGGCCTGCCCGTTCATGGTGCGCTTCGCCAATGCCCATCCGGAATATGCGGACGTCGTCGTCGGGTGACCGATCGTCAAGGCGCGGTCAGGGCACCAGTTCGAGGATCTCCAGCTTGGCTTCCTGCTTCGGCCACGGGATGACCAGGCGCCAGCGCTCGGGGCCGATGCGCTCGAACACGCCGATCTGGTCGCGCTCGCGCGTCTGGCCGTAGGTCGGGTAGCCTGTCTCGCCCGAGCCCCAGGCCTGGGCGCCGATGAAGACGAGGCGGCGGTCGGTGTCGGGATAGAGCAGGCCGCGCGAGCGCTGCGAGCCGGTCGCCTTGGTCAGGATCAGATCGCCGCCCGGGGTGAGCTCAACCATGCAGCGGAACCAGGGGTAGGCGACATAGCCGAGGCCGCCCGGCCCCTTCGAGCCCAGTTTGATGGTGCGGCAGCGGTAGGCGCCGGGAGCGGGCTGGAGCCGGCCGGCCTGTCCGGCGTTGGGGTCGACCAGCGGGCCGAGCGCCTCAACCTGTTCGGCGAACCCGGCCTCCTCCGCCTCGGCGCGGGCGAGACGCCAGGCCTCGTCGAGACGGCCCAGGGCGGAGGCGTCGGCGGCCCTGGCGATCTCGCGCCAGTCGCCGGAACCGCCCTGCTGGCCGGCGGACGGCGGAGCGGGGTGGTCCACGGGCGGCGTCGCGGGGGCCGGGGCGACCGGACGGTCGGCAACGGGAGGTTCGGGGGCCGGAGCCGGGCTCCGCTCACAGGCGGCGAGCAGGACGGCGAGCGAGGCGACGGCGACGAACGTCCGCATGGGCGATCTTCCTTCGGCTGGACCGTCTCCGAACGGCTGAACCGCGCGGGAGTTCAGGCGGGAATTCAGGCCGGGATCAGTTCGATAAGATCGAGGTTGGACTCGTTTTGGGGCCACGGCAGGACCAGCCGCCAGCGGCGTTCGCCGATCCGCTCCAGCACCGCGACCAGATCGCGGTCGGGGCGCTGGCCGTAGGAGTTGGCGGGCGGCTCGGAGGCCAGGGCCATGGAGCCGAGCAGCACCATCTGGCGGTCGTTCTCGGGAAACAGCAGGCCCGAGGGACGCTGGCTGCCGGTCAGCTTGGTGAACTTCAGGCCGCCCGGGGTCTGCTCGATGCGGCAGGCGAACCAGCCGTAGACGACATAGCCCAGACCGTCCTCGCCGCCCTGCGAGCCCAGTTTGACGGTGCGGCAGCGGTAGTCGCCGACAGGGGGCGCGACGGAGGGCCGCTGGGCGCGCGGGTCGATCAGGTCGCCGGTCGCGGCGAGGTCGCCGGAACCGCGCTGGCGGCGGGCCTGCTGGACGGCGAGCGACCAGGCGGCGTCGAGCCGGTTGTAGCGGTCGCGGTCGACGGCGGTGACGACGCCGCGCCAGTCGCGCAGCACCGGGCCGGAGCCCGGACCGCCGGGCCCCGGCGGCGGCGGCGGGGTCGCGGCGCAGGCGGAAATCGAGACGGCGGCGAGGACAATCAGGACCGACGGCCGGAACAGGCGAAGCATACGGCGCTCCCGTTGGGTCGCGGACCCGACGCCGCGCCCCGGGGGCGTCGGCGGGAGTCCGGGAACATACAGACGTTCCTTGGACCGGTCCCGGCGGGCGACGTCAAGCGCCCTCGCCCCCGGAGGGGCGATTCCGTCAGCCTTCGTCGGCGGGAACCTCGGCCTTGCGGCGGGGGGCGCGGCGCTTGGGCGCCGGGGCTCCGGCCTCGCCGCCTTCCGGCGGGCCGTCCAGCACGGGGGCGGCCGGAGCGGCTGAGCGGGTCAGGAAGCCCGGCAGGGCGGTCGGGGCGTCGTCGGCAGCGCCGGCGTCGGCGGCGTCGCGGCGCGGACGACGCTCGCGTTGCGGCCGTTCCGCACGGGCGGGGGCCTGTTCGTCACGATCGGTCGGCGCGCTCGAAGGCTCGCCTTCGTCGGCGGTCGACGGGCCGTCGGTCTGATCGCCCTCGGTGCGCTCGCCCTGGAAACGCAGATTGCGCTCCTGCTGGCGACGCTCCCAGCGCTCACGGCGGGTCTCACGGCGGCCGCCCTCGCCGACCGGGCCCTCGCCCTCGGCGCGGGGCGCCGGATCGCGGGGTTCGCGCGGCTGGTCGTCGCGGTCGCGCCATTCGCGGCGCGGCTGCTCGGCCTGACGATCATTGGGGCGGTCGTTGGGACGGTCATACGAGCGGTCGTTCTGGCGCTCGTCGTTGTCGCGCTGGCGGGCCTCGGCGGCCGCGACGCGGTCGGCCTCGGCCTTCTCGGCGGCCATGATGGCGGCCGCCTGGGCCCCGGTCTCGTCCTCGAAGTCGATGTCGAAGCCCTGGCCGGCCAGTTCGCGCTGGGCGATCTCGGACACCGGACGTGAGGGCTGCAGGGCGCGCAGGACGCGGAAATAGTGTTCGGCGTGCTGGGTGTAGTTCTCGGCCAGCACCCGGTCGCCGGCCGCCGAGGCGTCGCGCGCCAGCTGCATGTAGCGCTCGTAGACGGTCTGGGCGTTGCCGCGGACCTTGATGTTCTCCGGGCCTTGGGAATCCCAGGACCGGTTCGGGTTGGTGGCGTTGGCGTTGCCGCCGCCGCTGCCGCCGCCGGGCTTCCTGTTGCGTCCGCGCTGACGCTTCATGCCCTTGAAATCTCTCATCGGACGTACCGTGCTTTGTGAGGGGACGGGCGGGCCTGCGAGATGCAGCCTGTCGCCGTCCGTTTCGTCGTTCCGCTTCGCGCGGGGCGAATCCCCGCTGACGATGTGATCGGAATTCCGTCGCCGCCCCGTGGTCCGCCCGATCGAGTGATCAGACCGTCACTGCCCTGGGCGCGCGTGAATGGGCCTGAAGCGGTCCAAGGCGTGCGTTTGGGTGGGAGACAGGCGAGACTTAGCGTGTGCGGGCGGTGTTTCCAAGGGGTTTGTTCGCACGGCCCGCGGCGCCGCGTCACATCTTCGGAACGGGATTGGTGCGCGGATCCGGGCCGTTGGTGACCACGCGGTCCCGATCCGACAGGTCCTTGACCACGATCACATTGTCGAAGCCGGCGGCCTCAAACAGCGCCTTGACCTGCGGGCCCTGGTCCCAGCCGATCTCGACGGCGAACAGGCCCTCGGGGCGGAGAATGCGCCGGATTTCGGGGGCCAGTTCGCGATAGGCGGTCAGCCCGTCGGGGCCGCCGTCGAGCGCCAGCAGCGGATCGTGGTCGCGCACCTCGGGGTCGAGGCCGGGGATGTCGCCGGAGGGAATATAGGGCGGGTTGGAGACGACGACGTCGAAGCTGTGGTCGGCGAAGCCGGCGGCCCATTCGGTGCGCAGGAAGGTCGCGCGATTGTCGAGCTCGAGGTTGGTGGCGTTCTCCCTGGCCACCGCCAGCGCCTCGAAGGAGATATCCGTGCCGACGCCGCGCGCGCCGGACCGCTCGGCCAGGATCGCCAGCAGGATGGCGCCCGAGCCGGTGCCGAGATCGATGATCTCGAAGGCCCTGTTGGGCGGATATGCGAGCAGGACGACGTCAAGAATGGCCTCGGTGTCGGGCCGGGGGCTGAGCACGTCGGGCGTGACGTTCAGCATGATCTTCCAGAAGCCCTTCTTGCCGAGGATGCGCGAGACCGGCTCGCGGCGCAGGCGGCGCTCGACATAGTCATCGAGCACGCCCTGCTGGCCCGACGTCACGGCGCGGTAGGGGTCGGTCAGGATGTCGGTGCGCGAGCAGCCGGCGGCGACCTCGAGCAGCAGGCGGGCGTCGATCGAGGGGCTGTCGATGCGGCCCGCCTTGAGCCGGGCGGCGGCGGCCTTCCATGCGGTCAGCAGGGTCGGCCCGGACGGGGTTTCGGGAGCGGCGTCGGTCATGCTCTGGCCTTGGCGCGGGTTTGCGCGGAGATCAAGCGGCGCGGCGCCGGAACGCCGCCCGACCGGAGCCGTTGTGGCCCCGATGCAAAAGTCGTCTGGACGAAAGGGCGCGCTCGGCGCGTGGGGGGTCGTCGCCGCGCTGGCCGGCGCCCTGGCCGCCGGGGCCGGCGCGGCGCATCTGATCTACCGGCACGGCCATCGCTACGGGCTGGAGCTGCGGCCGCCCCGTCCCGAGCCGCGGCCGCCGAGGGCGCCGGTTCCCGAGGATTTCGAGGCCAAGGAGCCGGGCCGCGGGCGGCTGGCGCGGCGGCCGGAGCAGATCCCGCACAAGGGCTGGACAGACATCTTCTGGCGCCTGGGCATGTCCTATTTCGGCGACCGGGTCGGCTTCATCGCCGGCGGGGTGACCTTCTTCGTGATGCTGTCGCTGTTCCCGACCCTGGCCGCCTTCGTGACCATCTACGGCCTGTTCGCCGACCCCAATGACGTGGTGGGGCGGCTGTATTTCCTCTACTCGGTGATGCCGGCGGGCGTGGCCCAGTTCCTGGCCGGGGAGTTGCAGCGGCTGGCCGCGAATTCCAACACCCAGCTGACCATCACCCTGTTCTGGACGCTGGCCCTGTCGCTGTGGACCGCCAACGGCGCGATCAAGGTGCTCTTCTACGGGCTCAACGTCGCCTATCACGAGGTCGAGCGGCGCAATTTCTTCAAATACAACCTGCTGTGCATGGCCTTCACCGTCACCGGCCTGGCGGCGATCATGATCGCGGCGGGCATGGTGGTCGGCGTGCCGCTGGTGCTGGGATATTTCGGCCTGGCCGACGAGTGGGCCCATCTGGCGCCGCTGCGGTGGCCGCTGCTGCTGGTGGTCTATGTGGCCTCGCTGACCCTCGTGTATCGCCTCGGCCCGTGCCGGCAGCGGGCGCGCTGGCGCTGGCTGACGCCGGGGGCCCTGTTCGCCTCGCTGCTGAGCGTCGGACTGTCGCTGGGGTTCAGCTGGTATCTGCAGACCTTCGTCAAGGTGGACTCCTACGGCCCGCTGGCGGCGATGATGGGCTTTCTGCTGTGGACCTGGCTGAGCGTGCAGATCATCCTGATGGGGGCGGAGCTGAACGCCGAGGTCGAGCACCAGACCGCCATCGACACCACCACCGGCGAGCCGGTCCCGCTCGGGGAGCGGGGCGCGGTGGTCGCCGACACGGTCGGGCCGCGCCGGGGCAACCCGGCGGCGCTGGCCTTCACCCTCAAACACGCCGAGGCCCTGTCCGACCGGCTGCTGAAGCGGCGCATCCGGCGGACGACCTCCGCCGTGAAGGAGGCCGGCGCCGACGAGCCTTCCACACGCGAGGACGACAAGAGCCTGTAGCCGGCGCGGTCGTTGGCGCTTCGCGAACGACCGCGCGCCGCCGTTCACGAAGGCGGCGCGACGAACCCCGCATCCGGCGTGGCGCCCGGCGCGGGGCGGGAACACGGTCAGGGGGTCGAGGCCCGGCAGTCGGGTCTCCCCGCACAAGAGACCGCCATGATCCGCCTGCAAATCGCCACCCTGAGCGCCGCCGCCGCCGGCCTGCTGCTGCTGTCCAGCCCCGTCCTGGCCCGGACCGCGGGCGGCGACGGCTCCGTGTCCCTGACCTTCGAGACCAGCGCCCGCACCGGCGCCGTCATGGTCGCCCTGTACGACTCGTCCGCGGCCTGGAGCGGCGGCCGGCCGGTCGGGCAGATGAAGCTGGACGTCGCCGCCGGCGAGACCACGGCGACCTTCGACGGCCTGCCCGCCGGCGACTATGCGGCCAGGGCCTTCCACGACGTGAACGGCGACGGCGAGATGAACGTCAACCCGTTCGGCATCCCCACCGAACCCTACGCCTTCTCGAACAACGCCGTCGGCAACATGGGTCCGGCCCGCTGGGACCAGGCCCGTTTCACCGTCTCGGGCGCCACCGCCCAGACCATCCGTCTTCGTTGAGGAGGGTGCGATGATCGCCTCCCGCCGCAATTTTCTGATGGGCGCCGCCGCCCTGTCCGCCGCCGTCGTCACGCCCGAGACCGTCCGCGCCATGGCCGCCATGCAGGCCACGGCCGACTGGGCCCTGGCCACCGCCGACCTCGAGGCCGATGTGGCCCCGCGCGCCATGCGCCTGGTTCACGGCCGCGCCCCGGCTGACCTGACCGGGACGCTGTTCCGCAACGGACCGGGCAAGTTCCGGCGGCCGGGCGGCAGCGTCACCCACTGGTTCGACGGCGACGGCCTGATGCGGGCCTTCCGCGTCTCGGACGGTCAGGCGACGGTGGAGGCGCGCTTCGCCGACACGCCGAAGCGCCGCTATGAGACCGAACTGGACGCCGTCGTCACGCCCGGCTTCGGCACGGCGGGCGACCCCCGGGCCCGCATCGGGCTCAACGACGACGCCAACGCCGCCAACACCGCCGTGATGCTCGCCGGCGATGAGGTCTGGGCGTTGTGGGAGGGCGGCTCGCCGACGGCGCTCTCGGCGTCGGACCTGTCGACCCGCCGGGTCGTCACCCTGCGCGACGACCTGAAGGGCATGCCCTTCCAGGCCCATCCCCGCTACGACCCGGACGGCACGATCTGGAACATGGGCCTGAACGGCGGCAAGGCGATCATCTGGCGGCTCAACGCCGACCGCAGCCTGCATACCGCCCGGCTGATCGACCTGCCCCGCGCCTGCTTCATGCACGACTTCACCGCCACGGCCCGGCATCTGATCCTGGTGCTGCAGCCGTGGGTGTTCGATCACCGGGGCATGCCCTACGCCTCGCAGTTCGCCTGGAAGCCCGAACTGGGCACCCAGGTGATGGTGGTCGACAAGGCGGACCTGGGCCGAAGCCGGATCTTCGAACTTCCGGCGTTCAGCTATTTCCATCTCGGCGACGCCTGGGAGGACGCGTCGGGCGCGATCCGCTTCGACGTGGCGGCGGGCAAGGACGTGGCCTTCGCCATCGACGGAGCGCGGGTGCTGGTCGAGCAGCGCGGAACCGTCCCGGGCGAGCCGGCCGTGCTGTCGCTGATCACCCTGCACGCCGACGGCCGGGCCGAAATGGCCAGCTCCGGCGTGACGGCGGAGTTCCCGAAGAACGATCCGCGCCGGGCCGGCCTGCCGCGCCGCCTGACGGCGCATGTCGCCGGCGAGACGGCCGGACGGCCGCTGCCGACCGGGCTGGCCATGCACGACTGGGAGACCGGACGGTCGGACCGCTTCGACTTCGGCGTCCGCCACATCGTCGAGGAGGCGGTGATCGTGCCGAAACCCGGCCGAACGGGCGAGGCCGAGGCCTGGCTGGTGGCGCCGTCGATCAACCTCGTCGAGGGGGTGACGGAGCTGCACGTGTTCGAGGCCGCGCGGGTGGCCGACGGGCCGGTCGCGACGTGGCGGGCCGACGTGGCCCTGCCGGCCGGGTTCCACGGAGTCTGGGCCGCCTAGTACCAGCCGGCCTCGCGCAGGGCCCGGGCGTAGCGGCGGCTGACCGGGGCTTCGAGCCCGCCCTCCAGCGTCAGGGTGGCCCGGCCGTCGCCGCGCGCCACGCCGCGCACTGCGTCCTTGGCCACCCACCAGCTGCGATGGGTCTGGGCGCCCTCGAGTCCCTCCAGCTCGGCGAGGGCGTCGGTCAGCCGCATCAGGATCAGGTCGGAGCCCCGGTCGGTGTGGACGCGCAGATAGTGATCCTCGGCCTCGACCGCGCGCAACGCGGCCCCGCGCAGCTTGAACGGCAGACGCTCGAGAAAGCGGGCGGGCGCGGCGCCCGCCGGGGCGGCGTGGGTCTGGACCGGGGTGCGCGACAGGAAGACGTTGAGGGCGCTCAGCACCCCGGTGACCAGGGCGACCGGCCCAAGGAAGTCCGGAAGGCGCGCCAGGGTCACGGACCGGTCGTCGTCGAAGAACCAGCCGGTGAGCGCCCAGACCATGATCGAAAGCGGGCCGGAGATGACCAGGGTCAGCGCCAGCGTCGCCAGCCACGGCCGCCGCTCCAGGTCGATCCGGCGTTCGACGAGCCGCGAACACAGGTGGCCCCACGAGGCCCCGAGCAGCATCATCGGCTCCCAGTAGGCCAGGCGGAAGCCGAGCGACTGGTCGTCCATGCCGAAAGCGCCGGTGAAGGCCAGCACGGCCCCGCCCGCCAGCGCCACCGCCACGCCGCGGATCAGGCCGCGGTCGATGGCGAAGCGCACCACATTCCGGGTCGCCGGTACGTCGCTCATCGGCCGGACGCGGGTTGGCCGGACTCCGGCCCGCACACGGCGCGGAATCCCGCGGCGGCGAAGCGAACCATGTAGTCGCAGGCGCTCTCCAGATCGCCCGACCGGCACAGGCCGCCCGACAGCCGGTCCAGCCGCCCGGTCTCGCCCAGGGTCAGGGTCAGGGCCCCCGACAGGTTGTGATAGGCCCAGTACAGATCGACCTCGCGCGCCTCGGGCATGATCTGTTTGATCAGCTCGATCAGACGCCGGATGGCGGGGTCGAAATAGCGGGCCATGGTCTCGCCGCCGAAGGTCGGGTTGGCGTTGGTCTGGGCCACGAGGGCGGCGTAGTGTTTCCACCCCGGCCCGCCCTTGAGCGACCACTGGAACGGCGGGCGCAGGAAGGCTTCGAACAGCCCTTCCAGCGTCATGCCGTCCGGCTCAGCATCGCGGGCGTATCGGTTGATGGCGTCGACCCGCTCGTTGTTCCAGACCTCGGCCCGGCGCAGGAAGACGGCGTCGAACAGGGCGCGCTTGGCCCCAAAATAGTAGTGCACCAGGGCGGTGTCGACGCCGGCCTCGCGCGCCACCTCGCGGATGGTGACGCCGTAGAAGCCATGCTTGGAGAACAGATCCTCGGCGGCGTCGAGGATGGACTCGCGGGTGTCGGCGGTCCCCTCGGCCTTGGCTTTCGACGGGCGACCGCGGCGCGCGGGGGCGGCGGCGGACTCTGGAGCGGGCGCGTCGAGCTTGGTCATGCGACGCAGGCTAGGCCGCGTCAGCCCGTCATGGCAACGGCGCCACAGGTCGGGCGCGGGCCGTCTCCGGACAAGCGCCGCCGTTTGACAGGCGGGGGAAAACGGTTACGGTCCCGGAAAATCATTGAACGCTGAATAAAAGCGTCTTGGGCTGGAAACACAGGAATGGGGCTTCATATGAACCGCTACGTAAAGACCGCCTTGCTCGCGGGCGCCGCCTGGAGTGCGCTTTCGACCGTCGTGCTGGCGCAGGACGCCGTGCCGCAAACGGAAGACACCGCCGTCGAGGACGTCATCGTCACCGCCCGCCGCCGTAACGAAGCACTGAAGGACGTGCCGATCTCGGTCTCGGCCCTGGGCGAGGAACGCCTGGAACAGACCGGGGCCTCGGACATCACGGCGCTGCAGCAGCAGACACCGAACGCCACGGTGCAGGTGGCGCGCGGCTCGAACTCGACCCTGATCTCCTTCATCCGTGGCGTCGGCCAGCAGGATCCGCTGTGGGGCTTCGAGCCCGGCGTGGGCCTGTATGTCGACGACGTCTATGTCGCCCGGCCGCAGGGCGCGGTGCTCGACATCTATGATGTCCAGCGCATCGAGGTGCTGCGCGGGCCGCAGGGTTCGCTGTACGGCCGCAACACCGTGGGCGGCGCGATCAAATACGTGACCTCGCGCCTGTCGCAGGATCCGGAACTGACCCTGCGCGGCGCCTACGGCAGCTACAACCAGATCGATCTGCTGGCCTCGGGGAGCATGCCGCTGGCCGACAATTTCCGCGTCGGCGGCGCCATCGCCAGCTACCAGCGAGACGGCTATGGCACCAACATCAACACCGGGGCCGAGCACTACAACAAGGACGTGCTTGCCGGTCGGGTGAGCGCCGAATGGGAGCCGGCCGACAACCTGTCGATCCGCCTGGCCTATGATCGGGTCCAGGACGATTCCAATCCCCGCCACGGCCACCGCGAAGTCGCCGGAGCGACGCCGGCCGGCGCCATCCTGCCCAGCGTCTACGACACCAACGCCGGCATCGGCGACGAGAATTCGGTGATGAACCATGGCGCGTCGGCGACAATCCAGTTCGATGCGAATGAACACTGGACCTTCAAGTCGATCACCGCCTGGCGGGAAGGCGACACCGATACGCTGATCGATTTCGACAACACCCCGTCGCCGACGCTCGACATCCCGGCCTACTACGCCGACGACCAGCTGACGCAGGAGTTCCAGCTCCTGTTCGATTTCGACGGGTTCGACGGGATCGTCGGCCTCTACTACCTCGACGGCCACGCCGAGGGGGCCTTCGACACCATCCTGGGCGGCGCCGGCTTCGTCATCGGCACCGCCGGCTCGGTGGACACCGAGAGCTGGGCCGCCTTCGCTGACGTCAGCGCCGACCTGACCGAACGCCTGCACCTGTCGCTGGGCCTTCGCCTCACCCGGGACGAGAAGACCGGGACGGTGTTCCGCGCCAACTACGCCGGCGCCGTCAACAGCCCGTTGCTGGGCGGCACGCCCCGCGCGCCGACGCTGGTGCGGACCAACTACACCAACACCGAGGACTTCACCCAGCTCACGCCGCGCATCGCCCTGTCCTACGATCTGAGCGACGACGTCACGACCTACGTCTCCTTCTCGCAAGGCTTCAAGTCGGGCGGCTTCGACATGCGCGGCGACGCCATCTTCACGCCCGGCACCGTCAATGGTTACGATCCCGAAACCGTCGACTCCTACGAGATCGGCCTGAAGGGCGCGCTGGACCGGCTGTCGTTCGCCGCCTCCGTCTTCTACAACGAGTACCAGGACCAGCAGGTCACGACCCAGGTGCCCGCCGTGGCCGGCATCGCCAGCTTCGTCGACAACGTCGGCTCCTCGACCTTCTACGGCGCCGAATTCGAGGGTCAGCTGCGGCTTCTCGACAATCTGTCGGCCAATTTCGCGGTCGGCTACCTGCACTCCGATTTCGAGGAGTTCCTGCGCTACAACCTGGCGCTGGGCGTCTATGAGGATATCTCGGACCTGGTGGTGCTGCAGAACGCCCCGGAATGGACCGGCTACCTCGGATTCACCTGGATCGGCGACGTGGCCGGCGGCGAGCTGGCGGTGACCCCGTCCATCTCCTACCGCGGCGACTACAGCCAGTTCGAGTTCCCGAACCCGATCCTCGACCAGGAGGCCTATTCGCTGGTCGACCTGTCGATCGTCTGGACCGATCCGAGCGACCGCTACACCCTGGGCCTGTATGGCAAGAACCTGACCGACGAGGAGTACCGCGTGGGCGGCTACAACTTCCCGGGCGCGCTCTTCAACAACTCGATCATCGGCTACTACGGCCCGCCGCAGACCGTGACCGCCTCGGTGCAGATCAAGTTCTGATCCGGGAAGAGTCCTGAAGCCTGATCGCAACTGATCACGGGCGGCGGTTCACCTGAGCCGCCGCCCTTTTTCTTTTACGACGCGCCACGGCGCCGCTACCGTTCCGCCAACGAAGAAGACGAAGTCGAGGGAAACGCCATGACCGCCACGGCCGCCGCCGCGCCCGTCCGCCCGGGATATCGCTACTACGTCCTGGCGATCCTGATCCTCGTCTACATGCTGAACTTCCTGGACCGGCAGATCATCGGCATCCTGGCGGCGCCGCTGAAGGCCGAGTTCGGCCTGTCGGACAGCCAGTTCGGCCTGCTGGGAGGGATCGCCTTCGCCTCGGTCTATTCGACCCTGGCCATCCCGCTGGCCTGGCTGGCGGACCGCTACAGCCGGGTGTGGATCATGACCGGGGCGCTGGCGGTGTGGAGCGGCTTCACGGCCCTGTGCGGCGTGGCGACGTCGTTCACCCAGTTGTTTCTGTTCCGGATGGGCGTCGGCGTCGGCGAGGCGGGCGGCGTGGCCCCGGCCTATTCGCTGATCGCCGACTATTTCCCCCCGAACCAGCGGGCCCGCGCCCTGGCCGCCTTCGCCTTCGGCATTCCGCTGGGCACGGCGGCGGGCACCCTGGTCGGCGGCCTGCTGGCCGCGGCCTATGGCTGGCGCACGGCCTTCATCGTCGTCGGCCTGCTCGGTCTGCTGCTGGCGCCCCTGCTTCTGTTCACCGTGCGGAACCCCCGGCGCGGCGGGACCGATACGATCAAGACCGACGCCGAGCTGGCGACGATCGCCGCGGCCCCCGTGGTCGGCTCGGGCGACGCCGGCCGGATCGCCTCGCTGATCATGCTGGGGATCGCCGGCGGCGCCCTCGGTCTCGCCGCCCTGATCCATTTCGCCGGCCTGACCCTGGGCAATCCCCTCGTGTTCGGCTTCGGCGGCCTGCTGGCCCTCGTGATCGGCGTGTCCCTGATGATCGCCCGGCGCACGGCCTCGGCCGTTCTGCCCAAGCGGAGCTTCTGGTTGCTGGCCCTCGGGGCGGCCTCGTCGTCGGTGTGCGGCTACGGCGTGGCCGGCTGGCTGCCGCTGTTCTTCATGCGCAGCTTCGGCCTGACCCTGTCCCAGACCAGCTGGTACTACGCGGGCATCGCCCTGATCGGCGGCATGCTGGGCATCTGGGGCGGCGGCGCGATCGCTGACAGGCTCTCGAAGCGGGGCAAGGGCGCCTATCCCCTGACCCCGGCCGTCGCCTTCCTGATCTCGGCGCCGTGCTTCATCCTGGCGATGAACTCGCCGTGGCTGATCGGCCTGGTCATTCCCGGGGGCGGAACCAACGCCCAGCAGCTGATCCTGGCCTTCCTGATCTTCCTGATCCCGACGGGCCTGAACCTGGCCTGGCTCGGGCCGATCACCGCCTCGATCCAGCATCTCGTGCCGGCGCCGATACGCTCGACCGCCTCGGCCCTGTTCCTGCTGTTCAACAACCTGCTCGGCATCGCGGTGGGCTTCTACTATTTCGGCTGGATGAGCGACCTGCTGGCCCCGCGCTTCGGCGACGAGAGCCTGCGCTGGGCGATCTACACCGGCATGGGCTTCTACCTGCTGGCCTCGGCCCTGCTGTTCGGCGCCTCGCGCACCCTGAAGCGGGACTGGGTCGACTAGGCGCGGGCCAACCCCTCGGCAATTCGACCGGGCTTGCGTCCCTCGCCCATCTCCTCTATTTAACCGGTCGGTTTAATTCTGATCGTCGCATGGAGATGCGTCATGGCCCGTGCTTCCTACCGGTGGGTGATCGTCGCGGCCGGAGGCCTGCTCGGCTGCATCGCCATCGGCGCCATGTTCTCCCTGCCCGTGCTGCTGCAGCCCATCGCGCGCGACACCGGCTGGTCGGTCACCGGGGTGTCCACGGCCATGACGATCGGCTTCCTGGCCATGGCGGTCGGCAGCGTCGGCTGGGGCGTGCTGTCGGACCGGATCGGGCCGCGGCCCGTCGTCCTGATCGGATCGGCGCTGCTGGCGGCGAGCATCGCCTGGGCCAGCCGGGCGACGGCGCTGATCGAATTCCAGTTCGTGTTCGGCCTGCTGGTGGGCACGGCGACCGCCGCGATCTTCGCCCCGATGATGGCCTGCGTGACCGGCTGGTTCGACAGCCAGAGGGCGCTGGCGGTGTCGCTGGTGTCCGCCGGGATGGGCATGGCGCCGATGACCATGTCGCCCCTGACGGCGTTGCTGGTCTCGAGCCACGACTGGCGGACCACCCTGCTGATCATATCCGGCATCGTCGCGGCGGTGATGATCCCGACGGCGCTGCTGATCCGCCGGCCGCCGGCCCTGGACCGGGCCGCCGCCGCGACGGCGTCGGGCGAGCCGGCGCCGGCGCAGACGGGACCGTCGGTACGTCAGGTGGTGCGGTCGCCGCTGTTCATCGTCCTGCTGCTGGCCAATTTCTTCTGCTGCGCCACCCACTCCGGGCCGATCTTCCATACGGTGAGCTATGCCGTCAGCTGCGGCATTCCGATGATCGCCGCCGTCTCGATCTACAGCGTCGAGGGTCTGGCGGGGCTGTTCGGCCGCCTCGGCTTCGGCCTGCTGGGCGACCGGTTCGGGGCCGGGCGGGTGCTGGTCACCGGCCTGCTGCTGCAGGCGTTCGCGGTCCTCGCCTACGCCTTCGTCAGCGACCTTCGGGGTTTCTACGCCGTGGCGATCATGGTCGGCTTCATCTACGCCGGGGTCATGCCGCTCTATGCGGTGATCGCCCGGGAGAATTTTCCGCTGCGGATGATGGGCACGGTGATCGGCGGCACGGCCATGGCCGGCAGTCTGGGCATGGCGACCGGGCCGCTGTTCGGCGGCATGATCTATGACGCCATGGGCGAATACGGCTGGCTCTATGTCGGTTCATGGGCCATGGGCATCGGCGCCTTCCTGATCGCCCTGACCTTCCGCTTCGCCCGCGGGCCGCGGACAGAGGAGGCGCCCGCCTGAGGTTCCCGTCCGGCCGAATCCCCTCGCCCGGTTGCACCTGCGAACAACGCGCGCCTATAAGCCCCGCAATCCTCCCCCCAAGCGGTCAGGCGTCGATCCATGAACATTCACGAGTATCAGGCCAAGCAGGTCCTGAAGGGCTTCGGCGCCCCGGTCGCGGCCGGCGTGGCCATCACCTCGGCCGATCAGGCCGAAGCGGCGGCGAAGCAACTGCCCGGGCCCCTGTATGTCGTGAAGTCGCAGATCCACGCCGGCGGGCGCGGCAAGGGCAAGTTCAGGGAGCTCGGCCCCGACGGCAAGGGCGGCGTGCGCCTGGCCCGCTCGATCGAAGAGGTCGTGGCCCATGCGAAGGAAATGCTGGGCAACACCCTGGTGACCGCCCAGACCGGCCCGGCCGGCAAACAGGTCAACCGCCTCTATATCGAGGACGGCGCCGACATCGATCGCGAGCTGTATTGCTCGCTGCTGGTCGACCGCCAGTACGGCCGCATCGCCTTCGTCGTCTCGACCGAGGGCGGCATGGACATCGAGGCCGTCGCCCACGACACGCCCGAGAAGATCCAGACCATCGTCATCGACCCGGAAGCCGGCGTCACCGCGGCCGACGTGGCGAAGATCAACGCCGCCTTCGAACTGACCGGCGCGGCGGCCGAGGACGGCAAGACCCTGTTCCCGACGCTCTACAAGGCCTTCGTCGACACCGACATGTCGATGCTGGAGGTCAATCCGCTGATCGTCATGACCGACGGTCACCTGCGGGTGCTGGACGCCAAGGTCAGCTTCGACGGCAACGCCCTGTTCCGCCACGAGGACATCAAGGCGCTGCGCGACGAGACCGAGGAAGACGCCAAGGAGATCGAGGCCTCGGAGTGGGACCTCGCCTATGTGGCGCTGGACGGCAACATCGGCTGCATGGTCAACGGCGCCGGCCTGGCCATGGCTACGATGGACATCATCAAGCTGTACGGGAAAGAGCCCGCCAACTTCTGCGACGTCGGCGGCGGCGCCTCCAAGGAAAAGGTCGCGGCGGCGTTCAAGATCATCACCGCCGACCCCGCCGTGCAGGGCATCCTGGTCAACATCTTCGGCGGCATCATGCGCTGCGACGTCATCGCCGAGGGCGTGGTCGCGGCGGTGAAGGAAGTGGGTCTGAAGGTGCCGCTGGTCGTGCGTCTGGAAGGCACCAACGTCAAGGAAGGCAAGGCCATCCTCAACGAGTCGGGCCTGGCCATCACCGCCGCCGACGACCTCGACGACGCCGCCCAGAAGATCGTCGCGGCGGTCGGCTGATGCGGCGGCTCCTAGCCCCCGCCCTGTTCTTCGGGGTCTGTGCAGCGGCAGCACCCCCCGCGGTCGCTCAGGACGCGTTCGGCGTGTTCAAGATGCTATGCTTGGATACCGAAGCCCAGCCAGCGTCGGCCTTATCCGCGGCTGAGGATGCCGGTTGGGAGCTGATGGTCGGCGAACGGTTGGACGAACTGGCCAATTTGTCCGACGTCGAGGGCGCTCAAGCCAGGGTTCGACCGACGGCTGACGGCATCTTCGTGTTGTTGACGGGGATGCAATCCGACAACGACCCCCGGGAGCCCACCAGCGTGTGCGCCGTCCACCTGTTCGCGCAGCAGCGGCCCTATGACGCCATCGCCGCTGCCCAAGCTTGGGTTGGAATCGGACCCGTCCAACAACAGGGTGCCATGGCCCGTTGGGAGTTCGCATTGGAAAATGGAGTGGTTGTCAGGCTCGATGACGCCCCTCCGGCCCCGGCGTTGTTTGGACTGATCGCATATAGCGATCAACAGCGCACCCAGTTTGAACTCGCCCGCGCCGAGATTGTGGAGTGAGTCCCGCGCCGCGCGCCGGTTGTCCCGCCGAGACGGGATCATCGCGGCCGCCGGGCGGCGCGTCGTGAATCCTTTCCTCTTCGCCTGAACAGAAGCAATCACATGTCCATCCTCGTCGACAAGAACACCAAGGTCATCGTCCAGGGCCTGACCGGCAAGACCGGGACGTTCCACACCGAGCAGGCGCTGCGCTACTACGGCACGAAGATGGTCGGCGGCGTGCACCCCAAGAAGGGCGGCGAGATCTGGCACGGGTCGGAGGGCGAGAGCCTGCCGATCTTCGCCTCGGTCGCCGAGGCGAAGGAAGCCACCGGCGCCGATGCGACGGTGATCTATGTCCCGCCGGCGGGGGCGGCCGACGCCATCCTCGAGGCCATCGAGGCCGAGGTTCCCTTCATCACCTGCATCACCGAGGGCATCCCGGTGCTGGACATGGTGCGGGTCAAGGCGCGGCTGGACCGCTCGAAGTCGCGGCTGCTGGGCCCCAACTGCCCGGGCATCCTGACCCCGGAAGAGTGCAAGATCGGCATCATGCCGGGCTCGATCTTCAAGAAGGGCAACGTCGGCATCGTCTCGCGCTCGGGCACCCTGACCTATGAGGCGGTGTTCCAGACCACCAACGAGGGCCTCGGCCAGACCACGGCGGTCGGCATCGGCGGCGACCCGGTCAAGGGCACCGAATTCATCGATGTGCTCGAGCTGTTCCTCGCCGACGACGAGACGCAGTCGATCGTGATGATCGGCGAGATTGGCGGCGGGGCCGAGGAGGACGCGGCCCAGTTCCTGATCGACGAGGCGAAGAAGGGCCGCTCCAAGCCGATGGTCGGCTTCATCGCCGGCCGGACCGCGCCCAAGGGCCGGACCATGGGGCACGCGGGCGCCGTGGTCTCGGGCGGCAAGGGCGATGCGGAGTCCAAGATCGCGGCGATGGAAGCCGCCGGCATCCGCGTCTCGCCGTCGCCGGCGCGACTGGGCGCGACCTTGGTCGAGGTGCTGAAGGGCTGAGCTTATGTCCCACTGATGGGGCATAAACCTGCGCAAATTGTCGGATTTTTAGCGGAATTCGACTTTTTCGCCCCCATTCGGTCATGACCCATAAGGAAACAGCGCCTATATCAGCGGCGCCGGTTTCGCGCAGGCGTGCGCGCACCGCCCAAGGGACGTGACGAGAACAATGGCGGACGATGCCGGTCGGCTGAACCAGGTCTTTGCCGAGACCAGCTTCCTGTATGGCTCCAATGCCTCGTTCATTGAGGACCTCCACGAGAAGTGGGCGGCCGACCCGGCATCCGTCTCGAGCGAATGGCGCGCCTTCTTTGACCAGTTGCGGGACAACGCCGAAACGGTGATGGCCGCCAGCGGCGCCGGGGCCTGGGGCCGCTCGCCCGTATCGGAGCCGAGCGAAGACGCCGCCGTGTTCGACGGCCGCTGGCCCGTCGCCAAACCCGATCCGAAGAAGGCCGGCGCCGCGCCGGCCAGGGCGGTCGAAGCCGCGCCCCCGGCCGCCGCGGCCCCGGCCGCCGCAGTCCCGGCCGAAGCCATCCGCGCCGCCGCCCACGATTCGATTCGCGCCCTGATGCTGATCCGCAGCTATCGCGTGCGCGGCCATCTGCAGGCGACCCTGGACCCGCTGGGCATCGAGCAGCCGACCGAGAACCCCGAGCTGACGCCGGAGTTCTACGGCTTCAGCGAGGCCGACCTCGACCGGCCGATCTATCTGGACGGCGTGCTGGGTCTGCAGACCGGCACCATCCGCGAGGTGCTGGCGCTGCTGCGCCGCACCTACTGCGGCCATATCGGCATCCAGTTCATGCATATCGCCGAGCCGGAGGAGAAATCCTGGCTGCAGCAGCGGTTCGAGGGGCCGGAGAAGTTCGAACAGAACGCCTTCACCCGCGAAGGCAAGCTGGCGATCCTCAACAAGCTGATCGAGGCCGAGGGCTTCGAGCGCTTCCTGCACAAGCGCTTCCCCGGCACCAAGCGGTTCGGTCTGGACGGCGGCGAGGCCATGGTCCCGGCGCTGGAGCAGATCATCAAGCGCGGCGGCGCGCTGGGGGTCGACGAGATCGTGCTGGGCATGGCTCACCGCGGGCGGCTCAACACCCTGGCGGCGGTGATGGGCAAGCCCTACCGCGCGATCTTCCACGAGTTCCAGGGCGGCTCGACCGTGCCCTCGGACATCGAGGGCTCGGGCGACGTCAAATACCACATGGGCGCCAGCTCGGATCGCGAGTTCGACGGCAACACCGTGCACCTGTCGCTGACCGCCAACCCCTCGCACCTCGAGATCGTCAACCCGGTGGTGCTGGGCAAGGCGCGGGCGAAACAGGCGTTCGACATCCGCGAAGCCAACGCAGGCCAGCCGTCGGAGCAATGGGCGCTGGACCGCTCCAAGGTCGTGCCGCTGCTGATCCACGGCGACGCCGCCTTCGCCGGCCAGGGCGTGGTTGCCGAATGCTTCGCCCTGATGGGGCTGAAGGGCTACCGCACCGGCGGCACCCTGCATTTCGTCATCAACAACCAGATCGGCTTCACCACCAGCCCGCGGAACAGCCGCTCGTCGCCCTATCCGTCGGATGTGGCCCTGATGGTCCAGGCGCCGATCTTCCACGTCAACGGCGACGATCCGGAAGCCGTCGTCTTCGCCGCCAAGGTGGCCACCGAGTTCCGGCAGAAGTTCCACAAGGACGTGGTGGTGGACATGTTCTGCTACCGCCGCTTCGGCCACAACGAGGGCGACGACCCGACCTTCACCCAGCCGGTGATGTATTCGAGGATCCGCGCCCTGCAGTCGACGCGCGAGATCTATACCGCGCGCCTGATCGCCGAGGGCGTGACCAGCCAGGCCGAGGTCGACGCCGAGGTGGCGCGGTTCGAGGCCTTCCTCGACGCCGAGTACGAGGCGGGCAAGACCTTCGAGGCCAAGAAGGCCGACTGGATGGACGGCCAGTGGACCGGAATCGGCCAGCCCGAGGGCGAGGAGCGCCGGGGCGAGACCTCGGTGCCGGCGGCGAAGCTGGCCGACCTCGGCCACAGGCTGACGACGATCCCGAACCAGGTCGACATGCACAAGACGCTGAAGCGCGTCATGGACGGCCGGCGCGAGATGATCGCGACGGGCGAGAACATCGACTGGGCCACCGCCGAGAGCCTGGCCTTCGCCTCCCTGCTGGACGAGGGCTTCCCGGTCCGCCTGTCGGGGCAGGATTCGGTGCGCGGCACCTTCAGTCAGCGCCACTCCGGCATCGTCGACCAGACCACCGAGGCCCGCTACGTCCCGCTCAACAACCTGCGCGAGGGCCAGGCCGAGTTCGAGGTCATCGACTCGGCCCTGTCGGAAGAGGCGGTGCTGGGCTTCGAATACGGCTACGCCCTGACCGATCCCAACACCCTGGTGATGTGGGAGGCCCAGTTCGGCGACTTCGTGAACGGGGCGCAGGTGGTGATCGACCAGTTCATCACCTCGGGCGAGCGCAAATGGCTGCGCATGTGCGGCCTGACCATGCTGCTGCCGCACGGCTACGAAGGCCAGGGACCGGAGCACTCGTCGGCGCGGCTGGAGCGGTTCCTGCAGCAGTGCGCCGAGGACAATATCCAGGTCGCCAACTGCACCACCCCGGCCAACTATTTCCACATCCTGCGCCGTCAGATGCACCGGCCGTTCCGCAAGCCGCTGATCATCATGACGCCCAAGTCGCTGTTGCGGCACAAGAAGGCGGTGTCGACCATCGCCGACATGGCGGAGGGATCGTCCTTCCACCGCGTGCTGCACGACGACGCCCAGACGCGGCCCGAGGTCGCCGGAATCAAGATCAGGGCCGACAAGGACATCCGCCGCGTCGTGCTCTGTTCGGGCAAGGTCTATTACGACCTGCTGGACCGCCGTGAACGGGACGGGATCGACGACGTCTATCTGATGCGGCTGGAGCAGTTCTATCCCTGGCCGATGAAGTCGCTGATGACCGAACTGGCCCGCTTCCCCAACGCCGAACTGGTCTGGTGCCAGGAAGAGCCGAAGAACATGGGCGGCTGGACCTTCGTCGACCCGTGGATCGAACTGACGCTCGAGAAGCTGAACGTGAAGTCGAAACGGGCCCGCTACGTCGGCCGCCCGGCCTCGGCCTCGACCGCCGCGGGCCTGATGAGCCGGCACCTGAAAGAACTCGACGCCTTCCTGACCGACGCCTTCGCCTGATACCCATAGATATCTGAACGAGACCTGGACCCGACCATGGCCGACATCCTGACCCCCGCCCTCGGCGAATCCGTCACCGAAGCCACCATCGGCAAGTGGACGAAGAAGGCCGGCGATCCGGTGAAGAAGGACGAGGTCCTGGTCGAGCTGGAGACCGACAAGGTCTCGCTGGAGGTGGTGTCGCCCGCCGACGGCGTGCTGTCCGAGATCAAGGCGCCCGACGGCGAGACCGTGACCCCGGGCGCCGTGCTGGGCGTGGTCAGCGAGGGCGCGAGCGCTGCGCCGGCCGCCGCCGCCCCCGAGGCTCCGAAGGCCGAGGCTCCGAAGGCTGAAGCGCCGAAGGCCGAACCGGCCGCCGCACCGACCGCCGCGCCCGCCGCCGCTTCCGGCGGCACCGTGCCGATCATGACGCCGACCATGGGGGAGAGCGTCGCCGAGGGCTCGATGGGGACCTGGCTGAAGAAGTCCGGCGACACCGTCGCCAAGGACGAGATGCTGGTCGAGATCGAGACCGACAAGGTCGCCGTCGAGGTGTCGGCCCCGGCCGCGGGCGTGCTGACCATCGACGCCGACGCCGGCGCCACCGTCACCCCGGGCCAGCAGATCGGCAGCATCGCGGCCTCCGGCGCAGCCGCCACTCCGGCCGCAGCCCCCGCCGCCCCCGCCAACGCCGGATCGGCCCAGATCAAGGCCGACGAGCCGCACCTGTCGCCCGCCGTCCAGCGCGTGGTCAGCGAGAACCAGCTCGACCCGAAGGCCATCGCGGCCACCGGGCCCAAGGGCAACATCACCAAGGGCGACGCCCTCGCCGCCATCAACGCCGCGCCGAAGGCCGCGCCCGCTCCGGCCCAGGCCGCCCCCGCCGCCCCGCGCGCCGACCAGCCGCGCGAGGAACGGGTCAAGATGACCCGGCTGCGCCAGACCATTGCGCGCCGCCTGAAGGAATCCCAGAACACCGCCGCCCAGCTGACCACCTTCAACGAGGTGGACATGACCAACATCATGGCCCTGCGGACCCAGTACAAGGACGTCTTCGAGAAGCGCCACGGGGTGAAGCTCGGCTTCATGAGCTTCTTCACCAAGGCGATCGTCGCCGCCCTGAAGGAGATTCCGGCGGTCAACGCCGAGATCGACGGCACGGACATCATCTACAAGAACCACTACGACATCGGCGTGGCCGTCGGGACCGACAAGGGCCTGGTCGTGCCGGTCCTTCGGGACGCCGATGCGCTGACTCTGGCGGGCATCGAGAAGGGCATCGCGGCGCTGGGCAAGGCGGCGCGCGACGGCGACCTGACCCTGGACCAGCTGCAGGGCGGCACCTTCACCATCACCAACGGCGGCACCTACGGCTCGCTGATGTCGACGCCGATCCTCAACGCGCCGCAGTCGGGCATCCTGGGCATGCACAACATCGTCCAGCGCCCGATGGCGGTGAACGGCGAGGTGGTGATCCGGCCGATGATGTACCTGGCCCTGAGCTACGACCACCGCATCGTCGACGGCAAGGAGGCGGTGACCTTCCTTGTGCGGGTCAAGGAACTGCTCGAGGATCCGGCGCGGGCGCTGCTGGATCTGTAGGGGAGGCTCCTCCGTGGCGAAGATGGTGCAAGTCGCTGGCTTCGCCGAACGCCACGAAGCCGAACTGGCCGCCTATTTCCTCCAGCGGCACAGCCTGAACGCATTCGCCGGCGCCAGCTACCACGGCGAGGTGGAGGCGACGTCAACTCATTCCGGGCACATGGAGTGCCCGGTCTGGGTCTCCGCCAGCGACTATCCGGAGGCGGTGGAGTTGCTGAAGAAGGTGACCAACGGTGGTTTCGCCGACGCGGACCCCAACAAGGACTCCCGGGAAGGGCTGGGGGCGGCGCTGGCCTTGGCGATTGCTCCGGAACCCGGATACCGCAGGCCGCATCCTTTAGTGCTCTGGGCTCCAATTCTCTGCGTACCGGCCTTGGCCGTATTGGGTTTTCTGGTCAAGCTGCTGTGGACGGCTCTGGCGAGTCAGTGAGGCTTCGCCGTGTCTGGCAAGCGGGAGCCGGCATGTTAGGCTGGCCGAATGAGCCTCCGTGAGATCGCCCGTTTCACCGATGTCTACGAGGCCGAACTCGCGGCCGCGTTTCTGGCGTCGCACGGCATCGACGCCACCGTCACCGAGCGGTTCCAGACCACCGTCGATCCGCTGATGCAGCGGGCGCTCGGCATCCGGCTGATGGCGCCGGCGTCCCTCATCACCGAGGCCCGCGCCCTGCTCGCCCGGGTGCGGGCCGGCGAGTTCGCGACGGACGAGGGCGACGACATCCCCGGGATGGACGGCGGGACGCGAACGGCGGGCGCCCTGATGGCCCTCGCGGCCTTCGCCACCGGCGGCTTCTGGGGCACCAGCCTGCCGCGCCGGTTCCGCTCCCCCGCCTGGCAAGGCATGCTGCTCGCCGTCGCCGGACTCCTGGCGGGCCTCACGGCGGCGACGTTCGCGGTCGTGATCGTCGCAAAGCTGCTTCTGGACCCGCCCTAGCGACCGGAGCGCAGCCGCCCCAGCACCTCGTCCGTATCCTGACCCAGCGCCGGCGGCGCGCGGTCGTAGACCACCGGGGTCGCGGACATGCGGATGGGCGAAGCGACGGTGCGAACCGGTTCTGACAGGTCCGCGCGCGCCTGCGTCACCTTGAGCCTCCGATGTTTCGCCTGCGGCTCGTCAAAGACCTGATCGATCGTATTGACCGGCCCGCACGGCACGCCGGCCGCCTCGAGCGCGGCCATCAGCCCGTGCATGGTCCGTCCCGCCGTCAGGGCCGAGAGCTCGGCCGTCATTACCGCGCGATGCTCGATGCGCAGGGCGTTGGTGAGGAAGCGGGGATCGGCCCCGAGGCCGGGCGCGCCGAGCGCCTGCGCCAGCGCCCGGAACTGGCCGTCGTTTCCGACCGCGATGACCACCATTCCGTCCACGCACGGAAAGGGTTGGTAGGGGGCGAGGTTGGGGTGGGCGTTGCCCATCCGCGTCGGCGCCTTGCCGCTGACGAAGAAGTTGGTCGCCTGGTTGGCCAGCATGGCCGCCTGGACGTCGAACAGGGCGATGTCGATGTGCTGGCCCTCGCCCGTCGCGCGGGCGTGCAGCAGGGCGGCGAGGATGGCGTTGGAGGCGTAGAGGCCGGTGAACAGGTCGGCGACCGCCACCCCGACCTTCATCGGCTCGGCCCCGGGCGCGCCGTCGGGCTGGCCGGTGACCGACATCAGCCCGCCCATGGCCTGGATCATGTAGTCGTAGCCGGCCCGGTGCGCGTCCGGCCCGTCCTGGCCGAAACCGGTGATCGAGCAGTAGACCAGCTTCGGATTGATCGCCGACAGGGCGGCGTGATCGAGGCCGTACTTCTTCAGCCCGCCGGCCTTGAAGTTCTCGACGAGGATGTCGCAAGTCTTCGTCAGCTCACGGACGATGTCGGCCCCCTCAGGCGTGGCGATGTCCAGCTCGACCGACTTCTTGCCCCGGTTGGCGCACAGGAAATAGGCGGCGTCGCCCTTCGAGCCGTCGGTCTTCGTCGTGAACGGCGGGCCCCAGTGGCGGGTGTCGTCGCCGGCGCCGGGGCGCTCGATCTTGATCACCTCGGCCCCGAGATCGGCCAGGGTCTGCGTCGCCCACGGTCCGGCCAGCACGCGGCTGAGGTCGAGGACGCGAACGCCGGAGAGAGGACCGTGTGTCATCCGCCGTGCTTATAGGTTCGCCCGCCCTGGCTAAAGCCCCGGATCCCAGACCCCGGCGTTGCGCATGCGGCATTCGCGGGCCTCGCGGGCGCGGCCGTCCAGTTCCTCGGCCATGCAGCAGATCGACTTCGACACCGTGGCCTTGTGCACCCCGGGTACAAGGGCGTGCAGAAAGGCGCAGCCGGCCAGTTTCAGCAGGCGGAAGCCGAATCGCGCCGAGGCCGCCATGTGGTGGACATAGCTCTCTTTCACCTCGCGGGGGTGGTCGACGAACAGGCGATTGAAGGTCTGGATCATGCCGACAGCCTAGCGTGTCGCGGGCGCTCCCTCTACCCGCGGCCGCTATTCTGGCCTAAACCGCGCCGCAGAACAGGGGGCCGGCGTCACGATCGCCTGAAGCCCCGACACGCTCAGGAAAGACCACCCATGGCCGACGGCTCTGCTTCTCCCGCCAAGACCTTCCGCTGGGACGACCCGCTGGACCTGTCGGGCCGGCTGACCGACGACGAACGGATGATCCAGGACGCGGCGCGCTCCTACGCCCGCGAGAAGCTGCTCCCCCGCATCGTCGAGGCCTTCCGCGACGAGACCTTCGACCGGGCCATCATGACCGAACTGGGCGAGATGGGCTTCCTCGGGGCCATGCTGCCGGAACAGTACGGCGGCTCCTCGGTCAGCCATGTCGCCTACGGCCTGATCGCCCGCGAGATCGAGGCGGTCGACAGCGGCTACCGCTCGGCCATGAGCGTGCAGTCCTCGCTGGCCATGTACCCCATCCATGCCTTCGGTTCCGAAGAGCAGAAGATGCGGTTCCTGCCGCGCATGGCGGCGGGCGAACTGATCGGCTGTTTCGGCCTGACCGAGGCCGACGGCGGGTCGGACCCGGCCTCAATGAAGACCAAAGCCGTGGCCGTCGACGGCGGCTATCGCCTGAACGGCGCCAAATACTGGATCACCAACTCGCCGATCTCGGATCTGGCGGTGGTCTGGGCCAAGCTGGACGACGTGATCCGCGGCTTCATCGTCGAGCGCGGCATGGACGGCTTCAGCACCGACAAGATCGGCGACAAGCTGTCGCTCCGCGCCTCGATCACCGGCGATATCGGCCTGAACGACGTCTTCGTGCCGGAGGAGAACCTGCTCCCGGGAGTCAAGGGCCTGCGCGGCCCGTTCTCGTGCCTGAACAAGGCCCGTTACGGCATCGCCTGGGGGGCCATGGGCGCCGCCGAGGCCTGTTTCCACCTGACCCGCGACTATGTCGGCGAGCGCATGCTGTTCGGCCGCCCCCTCTCGTCGCGCCAGTTGGTGCAGAAGAAGCTGGCCGACATGCAGACCGAGATATTCCTCGGCTTCGAGGGGGCGCTGGCGCTGGGCCGGCTGCTCGACCAGGGGGCCTGGGTTCCCGAGGCCATCTCGATGATGAAGCGCAACAACTGCGGCAAGGCGCTGGATATCGCCCGCGTCGCCCGCGACATGCACGGCGGCGCCGGCATCACCGGCGAGATGCACGTGATGCGCCACGCCATGAACCTTGAGACGGTCAACACCTATGAGGGCGCGCACGACGTCCACGCCCTGATCCTCGGCCGGGCCATCACCGGCCAGAGCGCCTTCTGATGGGCGATGCGCCCGTGAACGGCCCGGGCGGCCGGCTCGTCGGCCGCGTCATCGCCATGCCTGCGGACACCAATCCGGAGGGCGACATCTTCGGCGGCTGGCTGCTGGCGCAGATGGACCTCGCGGGCGCGACCCCGGCCTTCGAGATGGCCCAGGGCCGCTGCGTGACCATCGCCGTCGACGGCATGGTCTTCCACCAGCCGGTGTCGGTCGGGGACGAGGTCTCGCTGCACGCCGAGGTCGTCAAGACCGGCCGCACCTCGATCCGCGTCCACGTCGAGGCCTGGAAGCGTTCGCGCAACGAGGCCCACGGCGAGGCGGTGCGGGTCACCGAGGGCGTTTTCACCTATGTCGCCATTGGTCCGGACCGGAAGCCGAGGCTGCTCCCGGGCGCGACCTGAGCGTCAGCGGGGCAGGTCGGACGGCGTCAGGCCGGCCGTGTCGGCGGGCGAGCAGCCCGGTCCGGTCGCGATCGCGCCGAGCGGCTGGCGCGGCGGCGACGGGCCAAGCCGCACCAGTTCGCGCCGCACCAGAAAACGCAGAAGGATTTCGGCCCGGGGTGCGGTCTCGCGACGCCGGCCGCGCCATACGTAGTGCAGCGGACCGACCTCGCGGGCGAACTGGTTGTTGCGGTCGGCCAGGGTCCCGAAGGCGTCCTGTTCCGTCACCATCAGGCGGCAGTCGCCGCGTGCGCCGTAGAGATAGACGCCGGACGGAAGGGTCCGGCTCGTGACGGAATAGCCCCGGGTCCGGAGCCGCTGCTCGACGTCCCGGGTGAACAGGGCAGTGTCCGGCTCGGGCGGCTGGCGGGTGACGGCCTTGCCCCCGAGCGTCACCAGAACCGCCGCGGCGAGGATCAGGCTAGGCGCGCGCAAAGACTTCACGCCGGGCTCCGAACAGGCAGATGGCGGTAACGAGGACGAGGGTGACCCACATGCTCACCGTCGCGCCCCAGCCGTCATGGATGATGCGCGCCCACTCCGGCGAGACGAGGATGCCGCCGATGCGCGCCATGTTGACCGCCATTGTGGCGAGCACCGCGGCCAGGGCGGTGAGGACCGAGCGGCGGTCGAGGGGGACCGCGAAATACTGGCAGATCGCCGCCCAGCAGACGAGCGCGACCGAGATGCCGTGGATCGAGGAGCAACCGGTGGAGACGACGGCCGCGACCGCGCCCCCCTCGCGCCAGACGACGTTGCCTTCCTGGCGGACATGGAGAAGCGAGGACATCAGCCAGCTGTCCATCTCGAGCACCGGTCGGGTGAAGACGGTCAGCAGCACCTTGCCCCACAGCAGCGTCCCGCTGACGGCCAGGAAGATGATCGCCGCACGCCGAAGCGGGGAGCCGGGGCCGGCCGTTATGGCGGCGTGGAGGCCGACGACGGTCAGCATCACCCCGCTGACGGCGGGCACGGGCAGCAGGGCGGCGAGGGCGACGGCGCCGGCCAGCCAGAGGTCGAGCGGCCGGACGGGGGCGTAGTCCGGCTCGCGCCAGGTCAGGGCGAGGCCGGCGGCCAGCGCCATCCAGACCACGGCGCTGATGTTGAAAAGCGCCAGCACCGCCCCGGCCACCCCCAGGTCGCCGATGGCGTCGACGGCCGCGCCACTCGCCGCATTCAGCGCGGCGAGCAGGAACAGGCCGCCGTAGAGGCGATTGCGCGTGAGAACGAGCGACGCGGCCGCGCCCGCGGGGGCTTCACAGGCCGCGTCGGTCATCCGGGTTAGCCGCGGCTCCGGGCCTTGCGGACCAGGTAGTAGGCGCCGCCCAGGGCGAGCAGGGCGGGCACGCCGGCGCCGAGCAGCGGAACCGGGGTCGGCACGCCGGCGAGGGCCGGCGAGGCGATGGCGACGAAACCGGCGACGAGGCCGCCCTTGAGAGCGAGATCCACAACACGCGACATGAAAACTTCCCTTCCCTGAATCCGCCCAAGCATGCGATGACGGCCCATCAGCTAAGCTGGTAACCCATTCGATTCAAGGCCATATTTGTGTCCCTGCCCCTGGTTCCGAGCCTTTCCAGCCTTGGCGGGAGTTTGTCCGGTCCCGGCGGCGCCGCGACTGTGGGCCTGGCGGCGCTGTTTGTCGCCCTGACGGCGGTCGAGACGCTCCGGCCCCTGGTTCGACGGCCCGTCGAATCACGCGGCCGGCTGCTGACCAATTTCGGCCTCGGCCTGCTCAGCTTCGGCCTCGGCGCCCTGTTGCCGCTGTCCGTTCCGGGCGCCGCCCTGCTGGCCGGACGCAACGGCTGGGGGCTGCTCAACCTTGCGGATTTTCCGGCCTGGCTGGAGGCGTCGGCTACGGTGCTGGCCGTCAGCCTGGCCCACTATCTGTTCCACCGCGCCGCCCACGCCTGGCCGCTGCTGTGGCGGGTGCACCGGGTGCACCATGCCGACACGGCGGTGGACCTGTCGACGACCCTGCGAAACCATCCGATCGAACTGCTGGTGGTGGCGCCCTGGCTGTGCGCCGTGACGTTGGCGCTCGGCCTTTCAGCGCCGGTGCTGGCCGCCTACCAGGTCGTGGCCCTGGGCTTCGGCCTGTGGGGGCACGCCAACCTGCGTCTGCCCGAGCCGGTCGACAGGGCGCTGCGGCTGGTGCTGGTCACCCCGCCGATGCACCACGTCCACCATTCGACCGACCCGCGCGAGACCGACAGCAATTTCGGCGACATCCTCAGCCTGTGGGACAGGCTGTTCGGCACCTACACGCCCCGGCCCCTGATCGGGCTCGGCGCCATGCGCCGGGGCCTCGGCGACGCCGAAGACGCAACGGCCGGGCATTTTGCACGACAACTCGCCCGGCCGTTCCGCCCGGCCGAACCATCGACCGCACGGGCTATCGCATCGGGCGAATGAGGCGCGCGCATCCGTTGTCGCGATCAGCGGCCGCCGGAAGCGAGCCGTTGCCGGGCGCGGGATCGACTGCCAGGGTGCCGCCTGGCGAATGGGGGGAAGATGCCGTTTTTTCTGATGATCGCGGGGGTCGTACTGATCCTCAAGGAACTGATCCCGCTTCTCAACGCGCAAGCCAGCGGGGTGATCTACTCCCGGGGCCACAGCCGCAAGCGGGTGGAGCGGGCGGTCGACCCTGAACGGTTCGCGGCGCTCTGCCGCAACCGCTGGAAGGCCATGGGCCTGGGCGGGCTCGCGATCGCGATCGGCCTCGGCTGGCTGGCGCTGGGCGTGGTGCGTTCGGTGATGCAGGCGACCCTGCCGGCGGCCCTGTAAAACCCAGTGCGACACTGGGAAATCTTGACGTTCGGGCCATGTCCGCCTACCTCCCCGCCATGGCCATCCGTCGCATCCTCACCATCGACAACGCCGCCGATCTGGCGGTGCTGAAGCAGGTTTCCCGCCCGGTCGAAGGTCCGGTGACCGATGAGTTGCGCGCCCTGATGGACGATATGCTGGCCACGATGTACGCGGCCCCGGGCATCGGCCTGGCGGCGGTGCAGGTCGGCGACCTGCGCAGGGTTATCGTGATGGACCTCGGCGACCGCGAGGTCGCCGGCGACGGCCCGGACGAGGACGCGTCGGACGAAGCCCGCGCCGCCGACGAACAGGCCCGCCGCAACCCGCGCTATTTCGTCAATCCCGAGATTCTGTGGGCCTCGGACGAGCTGTTCCAGTACGAGGAAGGCTGCCTGTCGGTCCCGGACATCTATGACGCCGTCGAACGCCCGGCCCGCGTCCGCATCCGCTACCTGAACTACGCCGGCGAGACGGTCGAGGAAGAGGTCGACGGCCTCTACGCCGTCTGCATCCAGCACGAGATGGACCACCTCGAGGGCGTGCTGTTCATCGACCATCTCTCCCGCCTGAAGCGCGAGCGCGCCATCGCCCGCGTCAAGAAGGCGGCGAGGCTGGCCGCCTGATGGCCCGTCTCAAGCGCAACGGCGACCGCATCATCGACCCGACCGGCCGCCGCCGGCTGACCCGCAACGAGAGGGTCGGCGTGGCCAGCCTGATCACGCTGGTCGGCGTCGCCGCCGTGGGTGTCGTGGCCGGCGTCCTGCTGGACCGGTTGTTGAGCTTCGACGACGCGCTCGACGCCGGCGGCGAGTGGGACGAGGGCGGCGGCGTTCACACCCGCTGGGACTAAATCTCTGCTGGGGCGCTACCGCGCTTCGCGCTACTTGAGCGCGGTTTGTTGCTTCCGGACCCGCACTGATGCGCCTCGCCTTCATGGGAACCCCCGACTTCGCCGTGCCGTCGCTGGCCGAGCTGATCGCCAGCGGCCATGAGGTCGTGGCTGTCTACAGCCAGCCGCCAAAGCCGCGGGGCCGGGGCCAGAAGCTGACGCCGTCGCCTGTTCACGCCTTCGCCGAGACCATGGGCCTGCCGGTGTTCACCCCCGCCTCGATGAAGGCCGCCGAAGCCATCGAGACCTTCCGCAGCCTCGAGGTCGACGCCGCCTGCGTGGTCGCCTACGGCCAGATCCTCAAGCCGGAGGTGCTCGACGCGCCACGCCTGGGCTGTTTCAACCTGCATGGATCCCTGCTGCCGCGCTGGCGTGGCGCGGCGCCGATCCAGCGGGCGATCATGGCCGGCGACCGGCAGACCGGCGTGCAGATCATGCGGATGTCCGAGGGGCTGGACGAGGGGCCGATCCTGCTGTCCGAAGTGCTCGACATCCGCCCCGACGACACCGCCGCCACCCTGGCGGAGCGGATGTCGCACATCGGCGCCAGCCTGTGGCCCCGCGCCCTGGCGGCGATCGGGCGCGGCGGCGTCGAGGGCGTGCCCCAGACCGGCGAACCGACCTACGCCCGCAAGATCACCCCGGCCGAGGCGCGGATCGACTGGACCCGTCCGGCGGCCGAGATCGACTGCCACATCCGTGGCCTGTCCCCCTTCCCCGGAGCGTGGTTCGAGGCGCCCGGGCCCGAGGACCCGATGCGGATCAAGGCGCTGATGTCGCGGGTGTCCGGGCCGGGCGAGGGCGCTCCGGGCGAGGTGCTCGACGGCGGCCTGCGCGTGGCCTGCGGCGAAGGCGTCGTGCGGCTGCTGACCGTCCAGCGCCCGGGCAAGGCGGCGCAGCCGGCCGACGAGATGCTGCGCGGCTTCGCCATTCCGGCCGGGACCGTGCTGGCCTGATGCCCCGGTACCGGCTGACCCTCGAATACGACGGCTCGGGCTACAACGGCTTCCAGGCCCAGACTGACCAGCCGACGGTGCAGGGCGCGGTCGAGGCGGCGATCACCGCCTTCTGCGGCGAGACGGTGCGCATCGCCGCCGCCGGGCGCACTGACACCGGCGTGCACGCCACGGGGCAGGTCATCGGCGTCGATCTGGAGAAGGCGTGGCCGGCGAAAACGGTGATGAATGCGCTCAACGCCCACCTGGTCGACGAGGCCGTGGCGGTGCTGGACTGTGTCGAGGCGGCGCCGGACTGGCACGCCCGCTTCTCGGCCACGGGGCGGCGCTACCTTTACCGCATCCTGAATCGGGCCGGGCGCCCGGCGCTGGACCGGGGCCGGGTCTGGCATGTCAGGAAACCGCTCGACGCCGGGGCCATGCAGGCGGCGGCGCAGGCGCTGGTCGGCCTGCACGACTTCACCACCTTCCGCGACGTCGGCTGCCAGTCGAAATCGCCGCTGAAGACGCTGGACGTCGCCCGCGTCGAGCGGGTCGGGGAAGAGGTGCATCTGGTGTTCGAGGCGCGCAGCTTCCTGCATCGCCAGGTGCGGTCCATGACCGGCACGCTGGCGGAAGTCGGGCAGGGCCGCTGGGCCGTCGAGGACGTGGCGCGGGCGCTGGAGGCAAGGGACCGGTCCGAATGCGGGACCGTGGCGCCGTCGGACGGCCTCTACCTGACCGGGGTCAGCTACTAGCTCCCGTCGCGACGCCCGGACGCCGCGGCGGCGATCCGGGACGGCGTGCGTCTAGTTCTTGGCGCTCTCGGCGCCCGAGGTCACCGCGTCGCCGGCGGCGCGGACATCACGACCGATACCCGAGATGGTGTTGCAGGCCGAGACCGCGATGGCGGCGGCGACGAGGCCGAGCGCGATGATCTTCTTCATGGGAATCCCCTTCGACGTTGAATGCCTCCGCTCGAACGCCAAGCGTGGCCGTGGGGTTGCATGGCCAAGTTTGGAGCCGTCTGCTAACCCGCCGGGATGACCCAGCAGCCACAGAATACCGCCGCCCGCCGCCTGGTCGAGACCCTCGTGATGAACGGGATCGACCGGGTCTTCTGCGTGCCGGGCGAGAGCTATCTGGCGGTCCTGGATGCGCTCGCCGACGTGCGCGACCGCATCCAGGTCATCGCCTGCCGCCACGAGGCCGGCGCCGCCAACATGGCCGAGGCCTACGGCAAGCTGACCGGCAAGCCCGGGGTGTGCATGGTCACGCGCGCCCCCGGAGCGACCCATGCCTCGATCGGCGTGCACACGGCGCATCAGGATTCCACGCCGATGATCCTGTTTGTCGGCCAGATCGCCCTGACCGACCGGGGACGCGGCGCCTTCCAGGAGGTCGACTATCGCGAGGTCTTCGGCGGCCTGGCCAAATGGGCCACCGAGATCGAGAGTCCGGAGCGCACCGTCGAGGTGGTCGAGCGCGCCTTCGCCACGGCGCTGCAGGGCCGCATGGGGCCGGTGGTCATCGCCCTTCCCGAGAACATCCTGCACGCCGACGGCGGCCCGGCCCCGGTCCGGCCGGTGACGCCGGCGAAGGCGGCGCTGGACCCGGCCTTCGTCACAGCCGTGCGGGAGCGGCTGGCGGCGGCGGAGCGCCCGCTGCTGGTGCTGGGCGGCTCCGGCTGGAGCGAGGACGCCGCCGCCGCCCTCGGCGACTGGGCCGAGCGGCTGGGTCTTCCGCTGGCCCTGTCGTTCCGGCGCAAGGACCTGGTCTCCAACGACCGGAGCAACTACGCCGGCGACCTCGGCCTCGGCTGCAATCCGAAGCTGATGGCGCGGGCGAAGAACGCCGACCTGATCCTCGCGGTCGGCGCGCGGCTCGGCGAGAACCCGACGCAGGGCTACACCCTGTTCGAGCGCGCCCGCACCGCCGAAACCCTGATCCACATCCACCCCGGCGCCGAGGAACTGGGCCGGGTGTGGACGCCGCTGATGAGCGCGACGGCGGACAACTCGCTGGCCGCGCTGGCGCTGGCCGGGATCGACCCAGGCCGGACCTGGCATGACGAGGCGGCGGCGGCCCACGCCGACTACCACGCCTTCTCGACCCCCGTGCCGGTGACCGGGGCGGTCAACATGAGCGAGTGCATGGCGCACCTCGCCGAGGTGCTGCCGGCCGACGCCATCGTCACCAACGGGGCGGGCAATTTCGCCGCCTGGCTGCACCGCTTCTACCGCCACCGCGCCTGCCGCACCCAGTTGGCGCCGACCTCGGGGGCCATGGGCTACGGCTACCCCGCCGCCCTCGCCGCCAAGAGCGTCCACCCCGACCGCGACGTCATCTGCATCGCCGGCGACGGGGACTATCTGATGACCGGGCAGGAGATCGCCACGGCGGTCCAGTACGGCATCAACGTCGTCGTGGTGGTGGTCGACAACGGGACCTACGGCACCATCCGCATGCACCAGGAGGGCCACTATCCGGGCGCCGACCGGGTCATCGCCACAGACCTGAGGAACCCCGACTTCGTCAAATACGCCGAGGCGTTCGGCGCCTTCGGCGTGCGCTGCGAGCGGACGGAGGACTTCCCGGCCGCGCTGGCGGCGGCGCGGAACGCCGGGTGCCCGGCGCTCGTTCACCTGATAACCTCGGCCGAGGATATCGCACCGAACCGCACCATCACCGGCCTGAGATCCCGATAAGGAGCCGTCATGCGCGTCCTCGCCCCCCTCGCCGCCGCCCTGTGCCTGCCTCTGACGGCCTGCGCCACGCCGGACGCGCCGCCGCCGCCCACGGCCGACAACGGCAACGACTGCGCCGTCATCGCGGCCGTGGCGAAGGAGCATTATCGTTTCAATGCCGCCGACAACGTCCCCCCGCCTCTGTGGCTGGACGGCGAGGGCTCGGGGTGGGCGCCGAATTGCGACTGGAGCCGCCATGGGCTCAGCTTCCCCACGACGTTCGATCCCGACGACCGGCCCCAGCCGCAGCGCGTCCAGTGGGTGTCGTTCAAACAGCCCCGCTACGACGGCCGCGGCGCGGTCATCGAGACCGGCATCCTGCATGGCCCGCTCGCCGGCATGGGCTACGAATGCCGCGTCATCTCCGGCTTCGCCGGCTGGACCGTCGGCGAGTGCAAGAACACCTGGATCTCGTAGCGCACGGGCGGTGACGCAGGCGGCGCGCCCGCCTATGTTCGCCGCATGACCGACACCGCCGCTGAATCCCCCGACCGCCCGCTGACCCAGGACGGCCCCGCGCTGCGGCTGTGGATGATCGACGCCTCGGCCTACATCTTCCGCGCCTACCACGCCCTGCCGCCCCTGACCCGCAAGTCGGACGGCCTGCCCGTCGGCGCGGTGCAGGGCTACTGCAACATGCTGTGGAAGCTGATCCGCGACATGAAGGGCGCCGACGGTCCGACCCATCTCGTGGCCATCTTCGACCACTCCGAGAAGACCTTCCGCAACACCCTGTACGACCAGTACAAGGCCAACCGCTCGGCCCCGCCCGAGGACCTGATCCCGCAGTTCCCGCTGGTCCGGCGCGCCACCGCCGCCTTCGGCGTCCACTGCGTCGAACTGCCCGGCTACGAGGCCGACGACCTGATCGCCACCTATGCCTGCAAGGCCCGCGACGCGGGCGGCGAGGCGGTCATCGTCTCGTCCGACAAGGACCTGATGCAGCTGATCGGCCCCTCTGTGGTCATGTGGGATCCGATGAAGGATCGTCGCCTGGCCGAGGACGCGGTCATGGAGAAGTTCGGGGTGACTCCGGACAAGATGATCGACCTGCAGGCCCTGATCGGCGACAGCGTCGACAACGTCCCCGGCGCCCCCGGCATCGGCCCCAAGACCGCGGCCCAGTTGCTCGACGAATACGGCGATCTGGACACGCTGCTGGCCCGCGCCGGCGAGATCAAACAGCCCAAGCGGCGCGAGACCCTGATCAATTTCCGCGACCAGATCCTGCTCAGCCGCGAGCTGGTGACCCTGACCTGCGACGCCCCCGCGCCCGAGCCGATCGACGACTTCGCCGTCCGCGATCCCGATCCCGAGGTCCTCGCCGCCTTCCTCGACGAGATGGAGTTCCGTTCGCTGCGCACCCGCGTCGGCGACGGCAAGGCCCCGGCCCGCGACGGCACCGCCTTCGTCGCCCGGCCGAAACCCCTGTCGGCCCCGGTCATCAGCCCTCGCTACGCCCCCGCCGCGCCGACCGCCCCGGTCGAGGGCCAGGGCTTCGATCCCGAGGCCTACCGCTGCATCCAGACGCTGGAGGAGCTCGACGCCTTCATCGCCCGGGCGACGTTGGCCGGGGTGGTCGGCTTCGACACCGAGACGGACGCGCTGTCCGCCACCCATGCCGGGCTGTGCGGGGTGTCGCTGGCCATCGGGCCGAACGACGCCTGCTATGTGCCGCTGACCCATGAGCACGCCCCGATGGCCGGCGCGGGCGGGCTGGACTTCGGGGGGGAGACCGACCAGCGGGAGCCCCTGACCCAGATCCCGAAGGCCGAGGCGCTTACACGTTTAGCGGGAATTCTGGAGAATCCGGCGGTTCTGAAGGTCGTGCAGAACGGCAAGTACGATCTGGCGGTGATGGCGCAGCGGGGCATTCGCGTCGCGCCGATCGACGACACCATGCTGATGTCCTACGTGCTGGAGGGCGGGCTGCACGGGCACGGCATGGACGAGCTGGCCAGGCTGCATCTGGGGCACGAGCCGATCGCTTTCAAGAGCGTGGCCGGGACGGGCAAGGCCCAGAAATCCTTCAAGCACGTCGAGCTCAAACCGGCGACCTGCTACGCCGCCGAGGACGCCGACGTCACCCTGCGCCTGTGGCGCATCCTCAAGCCCCGGCTGGCGCAGGCCCGGCTGACCACGGTCTACGAGACCCTGGAGCGCCCCCTGCCCGCGGTGCTGGCCGACATGGAGCGGGCCGGCGTGCGCGTCGACCCCGGCAAGCTCAAACGCCTGTCGTCAGAGTTCGGCATGCGCATGGCCGAGCTGGAACAGCGCGCCCACGCCCTCGCCGGCCGCCCGTTCAACGTCGGCAGCCCGCGCCAGATCGGCGACATCCTGTTCGGCGAGATGGCCCTGCCCGGCGGCAGGAAGACCGCCAGCGGCCAGTGGGGCACCGAGGCCTCGGTCCTCGAGGAACTCGCCCTCACCCACGAACTGCCGCGCGTCCTGCTCGACTGGCGCCAGCTGGCCAAGCTCAAGGGCACCTACACCGACGCCCTGATCGAGGCCGCCGACCCCCAGACCGACCGCGTCCACACCAGCTACCAGCTGGCCGCCGCCACCACCGGCCGCCTCGCCAGCAGCGACCCCAACCTGCAGAACATCCCGATCCGCACCGAGACCGGCCGCCAGATCCGCCAGGCCTTCATCGCCGCCCCCGGCCATGTGCTGATCAGCGCCGACTACAGCCAGATCGAGCTGCGCCTGCTGGCCCACATCGGCGACATCCCCGAGCTGAAGCGCGCCTTCGCCGCCGGCATCGACATCCACACCGCCACGGCCAGCGAGATGTTCGGCGTCCCCGTCGACCAGATGGACCCCGAGACCCGCCGCCGCGCCAAGGCGATCAACTTCGGCATCGTCTACGGCATCAGCGCCTTCGGCCTGGCCGCCCAGCTCAACATCGACCAGGGCGAGGCCGGCGCCTACATCAAGACCTATTTCGAGCGCTTCCCCGGCATCCGCGCCTATATGGACCGGACCCGGGGCCTGGTGCGCGAGCAGGGGTTCGTCGAGACCTGCTTCGGCCGCCGCATCCACATCCCGGCCATCCACTCCAAGTCGGGGGCCGAGCGCCAGTTCGGCGAACGCGCCGCCATCAACGCCCCCATCCAGGGCGCCGCCGCCGACATCATCCGCCGGGCCATGGTGCGCATGCCCGGGGCGCTGGAGGCCGCGGGCCTCTCAACCCGCATGCTGCTGCAGGTCCACGACGAACTGGTCTTCGAGGCTCCGGAGGGGGAGGCCGAACGCGCCATCCCGGTGATCAAACGGGTGATGGAAGGGGCGGCGGAACCGGCCGTGGCGCTGACGGTGCCGCTGGTGGTGGAGGCGCGGGCGGCGGCGAACTGGGACGAGGCGCACTGAGGTTCTGCGCCGCCGTGGACTTACGCCCGTCCGCGTGGTCGGATGCCTTTCGGGACGGGGGACGCCATGAAGCGAACATCGACGGTTTTGGGGCTGGCGGCGATACTGACGGCCGTCGGCGGGGCCGCGGCGGCGCAGGAGCAGTCCAATCCCTACTGGTCCAGTCCCGTGCAGCAGGACCTGGCCGGAAAACTCTATCCGGGCTTCGCGGCCCTGCTCGGGGAGAGCGGCCGCGTGAGGTTGCTGTGTCCCATCCAGGCTGACGGCCATCCGTATCTCTGCGAGGTCGTCGACGAGGCGCCGCGCGGACTGGGCTTCGGCGCGGCGGCGAGGGTCGTGGTGGCCAGCGCCGAAGTCGGCGCGGCGCGCCGTGACGGGGTGGTCGTCCCCAGCCGGATCCAGACGGCGGTCCGCTTCCGGATGCCGGACCGGCGCGCGCCCTATGGCGGCTGGACGGGCCCCGAACCCACGCCCGCCACCCTGGCGCTGGCGCGGGAGATGGTCGAGGAAAGGGTGGGCGCCGAAGGGCTGCCGCCGGTCTATCGCGAGCAGATGCTTGACGGGCTGGACCATGACCGCCGGGCGGTCGTGACCCCGTGGCTCGACGAACTGTTCCCCCGCGACGCGGCGCGCGAGAAGGCCGTGATGGCCATCCAGATGGCGCGCCTGTTCGATGAGGCGCAGCTGCGCCGCCTCCGCGCCGGCGCCCCGGTCGACTGGCCGTCGGAGGCGGAATTTCTCGCCGCCTGCCCCGATCCCACCCCGGCCGACCTGGCCGCGATGGAAGAGCTGCGGCGACGATACTGTGAGCGGTACGAGTGCGGGGTGGATGCGATGGCGCCGGTCGGGTGACGGGCGGGCGACCGAGGTCGCGCGGGCGCCGCTGCAGGTCCACGACGAACGGGTGTTCGAGGCTGGAACGGGAGGCGGAGCGCGCCATCCCGGGGATCATGCGGGTCATGGAGGGGGCGGCGGAACCGGCCGTGGCGCTGACGGTGCCGCTGGTGGTGGAGGCGCGGGCGGCGGGGAATTGGGACGAGGCGCACTAGCGAGCATCAGATGATCACCGCAGCGTCAATTTGGGCTGCGATGGTCGCTGAAACTTCGGCATGCAGGTCTACCTCAGCGTCCCCTGCGTCGATCTCAATGATCAGCGAATAACGGGCTCGGGGTAGAGCGTCATCTTGCCGAAGCTTGGATTTCCACCATCCAGCAACAGGGTGAACCGCAACAATGCTTCGACGCGCGAGGTCACTTGCCGGGCAAGTCAGTTCGTCGATGTGCAGAGATCCGACATCGCGCCTTCGACTGCCGAAACGCCAGCCGTCATCATCACCCCCACCCGCAAGCGGTGTTTGACCATCATCGACTTGCGCTGCTGCGTTTATACGGACTGAAAAGTCTTGGGGACCTTCGTTGGCACGGTTCAATTTGAACCGAAGGCCATGCGAGGCATACTGCAGCTTACGCCCTCTTGCCGCTTCCGCTGGATTGGGCTCCACGAAAGTGGATAGCGCAATACGAAGGGTAACTGGGTGATTGCCTAGCCGCCTAAGTTCTTCCATGGGCCACGGAAGCTGATGAAGCTTGATCTCGTTATGAACCGCAGGGGCGCCTCTCGTTTCTGAATGGGCGTACGGGGTAATCCGATCCTCCGCGATCAAAGTGATTGCGCTCCGTGAACTCTTCAATGCTCTTTGCAAATCTGGAACGCCGTATCCGTATCGTTTGAACAGAAGCTCAAAGTCTCCTTTTGCCGGTTCGGCCGGCAAATGAGAAAGCATTGGATTGGTCCAGCGTGCTGACGCGACTAACAGCGCGCGGATCGTCTCGGGCCATCGGTCCGGGTAGTCCGACCATACGGTCGCGGCCATACGCGCTGCTAGCGCGCAAGCCGCGCTAGTTGCCTCAAAAGTCGTGAACAATCGCTCCGCTGGTTGGTTATGCGTCGTCAGCAGGCTTAGATCGGCACAGGACAAAGCCGGAGGCAGATTGTCCAAGACCAGGTTGCCACCTTCAAGAACGATGTCTGGCTTTAGAGGCCAAGTCGAATTCCAGGAAGCCGTTTTGCTGAATGGCGAGAGCTCTCCAGCGGGTGCCAAGGGAGCCCCTGCCATGTCTGGACCGAGAATGGATTTGTCCGTGCTGGCGCCGACGGTGATCGGATTCCAAGCTTGCGCCGGAGATTCAAGCTCCTCGGCCTCTCCGTCGCAGACGGCGTGATAATTGGCGGTAACATGCTGATCGGATTTGACGTTACCGGCGGCAATCACAAACAGTCGTCCAGCTTTCCTATCTCCAGAGCGACCGGAGCAAAGCTGATCAAGTTCGGTCGACCAAGACGTCGGTGCCCCATCGTGCGGATGGTCGTCAGCCGTGCTGGAAGCCAACGTAAAGACGCGGTGACGCTGGTTAGCGGCTTCAACGGCGTTCACGCCTCTGCGCGTGATCGCACCAAGCAGATGATGATGATTGACGCCAGCATCAGGGATTACCTTGGCCGACTCCAGCCGGTGCTTGACGCTAATAGGTCCCACGCTGTGGAGCGCTATCGACAGATCGCCAAATGTCGCAATTCCGGCCATGCCGGTTCCGTGCCCGTTAAGATCGCCTAAGTCCCAAGCGGGATCTGCGGCGTGCCGATCGGTGCCTGAGAGAACCGGGGCGAGCAAGGGATGCCCCAAGCTGATTCCGGTATCCAAAAGCGTTACGTAGGGCTGTGCCGCATCATCGTCGAATTGGGCTCGCTCCAAGAGCTCGTCTGCCCAATCCGCCTGTTCGGGAACCGGCAGGCTGTCGAAAAAGTCGCTGGTGGTCGCCGGCTTTGCAAGGGCTCGAACATGCGGTGATGACGCAACTAAAGGAGCCAGTGTTGCTCGGCTGGCTGTTACCCGCAGAACGGTCTGCTCTGGGAAATCTAATCGGTCAGCCGCTACATGAACGCCTGCGGCACCAGCGGAAACAACGAAAGCCTCAACACCGTCATTGGCTACCCATACCTCCCAATCGACTGCCGCTGCAGTCTCCGGAAACTTCGCTCTTGACCCTCGCCAAAGGGCGCGAAGTGTCGCGCGCTCAAGCCTAGCGATACTCTGCGCTAGGTCCGCGTTTTTTGGACGTCCGGTTCTTGTGTCCTCGTCGCGGAACTTCTCAACCTTGGTTTTCAGCTTTGCCAACCCATCCCGAGGGGCAAAAAAGACGAGGCTCGGCGCATCGTCAGGTCGTGAGGAAGATGGTTCGACGCTAAGGAGCGTTAGCCCGGACTTATTGAACTTTTCCGCGTCAATGACTTCGCCTGGACGACCCACGAGGGAGATATAGACCCCGGCTGAGTCCCTGGCGGGTGTGAGGTCATCGATATTCTGGAGGATCGACGCCGCGTGGGCCCGTCGATTTAGAACATCGCTAGGACGTCGTCCGCCGCCGGTTTGAACCGGTCGAAACCTTTGAGCTTCCCCGCTGAGAGGGACGAGGAGATGCGGGAGGTTTCTTGGAGCCATTTGGAGTGCCGATCAGCTGTAGTGCGCGCCGACGCTCGAAGGACTCGAGCAGCACTGTAGGGGAAATCTCATCTGCGCCAGACAACACTGTCCGACGCGCCGCGTCCTCAGTGGCGCGGACGAGATCGGCGGGGGACAGCCCACGAGCGTTCTCTGCGATCTCAGTCCAACGGACTTGAGTTGTGTCAAAGCTTCTGAGGCGGCGACGGACGGTTTCAACAATATGTTCATCGCTGGGCTGTTCATACCGAAGCACTAGGTCAAACCGACGGAGGATGGCGGAATCCAACAGCTCGGGCAGATTGGTCGTGGCGATCAAAAGTGACGGACCGGGGTCTTCCTCTAAGAACTGCAAGAAAGAGTTCAGAATCCGCCTTGCCTCCCCTACGTCGTTTCCTCCCGTGCGTGCGCCGGCTAGCGCATCGATCTCATCAAACAGATACACCCCTCGAGTAGTTCGGATTGCATCGAATATCAACCTGAGCTTGCTAGCGGTTTCTCCGAAGTGCTTACTGATTAAGCCGTGGAGGAGCACCGAGAACATCGGCAACTTTAACTCGCCGGCCAAGGCGGCAGCGGTCATGGTCTTGCCCGTGCCCGGAGGGCCGGCAAGAAGGAGCCGCCGGCGAGGGTGCAGCCCGCGCGCCTCCAATCGATCTCGCTGACGCGTTTCCACAATGATATGCCGCAACTCGTCTTGAAGATTATGGGGCAGTACGAGTTCTGCCAGACGTGTCTTTGGGTAACTCGCGCCGATTAGCTCAGCGAGTTCACCTCTAGGTGTCGCGAGCAAAGGCGTTCGATCAGTAGCAGGGGGCGGTGGCGTTCGGCCCGCGTCTGCCCACGCTCGTAGCTGATCGGCAAGTTTCTTATGACCCTTCTGCTCTTCAGCAGCGGCGAGCTGAATCGCGAGGTCGAAGAAGCGCGCTTCATCACCTTCCGCATGACTCTTTATGAGCCCGATAAGTTGCTGTGCCGAGGCCATAGATCGAGGTTAACAGAACAAAGGTTGATGGGTTGTTCCCGCCAGAGTTTAGCCTGACCGCGCCAAATTCCATACGACGAACTCGCGGCCTCCGGCGGTTACCTACAGGGATCTGAACGACCCGGAGAGGACGGCCACCCCACCCGCCTCAGCTCGATCCGCGCCGCCTGCTGGAGGATGGCGCCGGGGGAGAGGCGCTCGATCTCGGCCAGAAGGGCGCCGATGCCGGCGCGGCCGTCGGCGCTGGTCAGGTCGAGGCCCTGGAGGCCCTCCAGCAGGCGGGCGGCGAGAAGGCGGGCGGCGGGGTCGGCTTCGGGGGGCCGGGGCGGCGGCAGGGGCATGAGGGAACTCCGTGAACTGATGGCCGACCCGGGAGGGAGTTAGCCCCGCGGGGGGCGCGGGGGCAAGGGGATGTTCGCGGTTTGTTCAGGGTATCCACAGGGGGGTGAGCGCGGGGGTCACCTCTCCATTCGCGTCAGGCGAATGGGGAGGACAGATCGGCGCGCCGGCGACGATCAGGAGGGGGCGGCGCAGGCGGCGGGACGTCGGGCGCCAATCACCCTCGGCCGGCGCCGCCCCCTCCTGACCGCTGCGCGGTCTGTCCTCCCCATCGGCCTTCGCCGATGGGGAGGTGAGCGTGACGCTGTGCCGGCAATCCGGGGGATTATAGTCGGGTTGGGGGGATATTCTTCCAGCTTTCCCGTCGCTTCGCCTTTTCTGGACGCGGTTTGTCCGCCGCAGGAAGCGGCGGGCGCAGACTCCCGCGCATGGGCAAGCCGAGCAGACATTCAGACGAGACGTGGGACGCGGCCTTCGAGCGGGAGAAGGCGGGGGCGCGGCGGGGCGATCTGGCGGTCGAGCTGGGGGTGTCGCTCAGCACGATGAACTGGCAGGCGAAGAAGCGGGGGCTGAAGCGCGGGGTGACGCCGGGGTGGGTGGACCGGCGGCGGCGGCCGGAGGGCGGCTGGCCGGCCGACCACGTGTTCCATCAGGGCCGCGCCCGGATGACGCCGCGGCGGTGGGACGAACTGCTGGCGCGCTATGTGGCCGGGGAGGCGATCGAGGCGCTGGCGCTGGAATATGGCGTGGCGGAGGCGACCATCTCGCGCCAGGCGGAGGAGCGGGGGATGCGCAAGATGGACCGGCCGGAGGCGGTGTACCGGCCGCGCGGGCCGACGGCGGCGGCGCCCGGGACGGGGGTGGCGACGGCGGGACGGGCGGGGCTGGCGTTCGACTGGGACCCGGACGACCCGCTGGCCAGCGCGGCGGCGCTGACGGCGCTGGAGACGGCGGCGGCGAGGGAGGGGCGGGCGGCGGACTTCCTGACCCTGAGGCGGATGCGGCGGGCGGCGGGGCTGAAGGCGGCGAGGAGGCGCGGGCCGCGGCCGGAGATGAGCTTCGAGTTCAAGCCCGACGATCCGACGGCGACCTATGGGTCGATCCTGAACGCCATGCTGCGGGCGATGTACGACCAGCGCGACGACGACTTCCGCGAGCTGGAGCGGCTGCTGAGACAGACGGAGCGGATTTTTCGGGACGGGGAGCTGTGGGCGCGGCGCTGACGCCCGCGGCGCGACGGCCGCCCTCCCCATCGGGGGAGGGAGAGTGCTAAGGGCCGCCCATGAAGGCTGAACACGTGGATGTGCTGATCGTCGGGGCGGGCGCGGCCGGGATGATGTGCGCCGTCGAGGCCGGGCGGCGCGGGCGGACCGTGCGGCTGATCGACCACGCGCGGGCGCCGGGGGAGAAGATCCGCATCTCGGGCGGGGGGCGGTGCAACTTCACCAATCTGGGGACCGGACCGGCGAACTTTCTGGGGGAGAATCCGCGGTTCGCGACCTCGGCCCTGAAGCGGTTCACCCAGCACGACTTCATCAGGCGGGTGGATAAGGCGGGGATCGCCTGGCACGAGAAGACGCTGGGCCAGCTGTTCTGCGACGACAGCGCGAAGCAGATCATCCGTATGCTGACGGACGACCTGCGCGAGGCGGGGGCGCGGCTGTCGCTGGGGGTGTCGGTCGAGCGGGTCGAACGCGTGGGCGACGGGTATGAGGCGGCGCTGTCGGACGGGTCGGGGGTGCGGGCGTCGTCGCTGGTGCTGGCCACCGGCGGCAAGTCGATCCCCAAGATGGGGGCGACGGGCTGGGCCTATGAGGCAGCGCGGGGGTTCGGGCTGAGGGTCACGGAGACGCGGCCGGCGCTGGTCCCGCTGACCTTCGAGGCCGGGCTGCTGGAGCGGCTGACGCCGCTGGCGGGGGTGGCGGTGGACGCGGTGGTCAGGGGCGGCGGGACCAGTTTCGCAGAGGCGATGCTGTTCACCCACCGGGGGCTGTCGGGGCCGGCGATCCTGCAGATCTCGAGCTACTGGCGCGAGGGGGAGGCGATCACGGTCAGCATGGCGCCGGGCGAGGACGTGTACGGACGGCTCAAGGCGGCCAAGGAGGAGAACGGCAAGCAGATGGCGCACACGGCGCTGGGACATATCGTGCCGCGCCGCCTGGCCGAGAGCGTCTGCGAGCGCGAGGGGGTGCAGGGCAAGCTGGCCGAGATCGGGGACAGGGCGCTGCGGCGGCTGGATGCGGCGGTCAACGGCTGGAGCGTCAAGCCGGTGGGGACCGAGGGCTACCGCACCGCCGAGGTGACCCTGGGCGGGGTGGCGACGGACCAGCTGGACCAGCAGACCATGGCGGCGAAATCCGTCCCCGGACTGTATGTGATCGGCGAGGCGGTCGACGTGACCGGCTGGCTGGGCGGCTATAATTTCCAGTGGGCGTGGTCGTCGGGCTGGGCCGCGGGGCAGGTCTGCTGATTTGTCGCGCTTGCGGGAACCGCCGGGCGGCCATAGCTCTTGATCAGCTTCACCAGAGAGAGACGCCCATGCCGCTGCTGATGTGCCCCAACGACAACGCCGCCATGCAGACGCTGGAGCGCGGCGGCGTCCAGTTCGACATGTGCCCGAACTGCCGCGGCGTCTGGCTGGACCGCGGCGAGCTGGAGAAGCTGATGGAGGCGGCGACCGCCGAGGGCCGCGCCTCGGCCGCCCCCGCCCCGCAGCAGCCCGCGCCCCAGCCCTATCCGCCGCAGGCCGCGCCGCCGCAGCCGTGGGGCCAGCAGCCGCCGCCGCAGCAGGGCTATCGCGAGCCGCCGCGCTACCGCGACGACGACTACAAATACCGCAAGAAGAAGCGCGACAGCATCTTCGACATTTTTGACTAGGCCGCGATCGGCGCCCCTTCGGGTCCTCCCGACCTGACGCGGCCTGATCAGGCCGCCAGACCGGCCGCCTTCATCAGTCCGCGGAGCGGCGCCAGGGTTTCCGGGGCGGCGGCGAGGGCGGCGCGGTTGTCGGGGGCGCGGAACAGCTTGACCGCCTCGACCCGGGCCCGGTCGGCGGCGGGGCCCTGCGGGGCGGTTTCGCCGGCGGCCATGCGCAGCAGCACCGCCAACTTCTGCTGCAGCGGGGCCGGCGAGCGGGCCAGCATGGCCGTGATCCGGGCCTCGGCCTCGACGGCTCCGCCGACCGAGCCGATGGCGGTGACGATCTCGGCCTCGTCGCGCTCGGACAGGCCGCAGCCGCGCACGGCCCGGACCAGGCCGGCCAGCACGCCCAGCTTCTGGGCCGCGGTCTGGTCGGCGGAGGCGGCGCGCATCTCGCTCTCGAAGCGCAGCGAACCGACGCAGGCCGACAGCCACCGGGCGGCGGCGCGCTTGTTGGCCAGGCCGGTGACGTTCTCGCACAGCCGGGTCAGGGCCTCGGCCTCGCACAGCACGGTGGTGCAGGGCTTCACATAGGCGGCGACGAAATCGGCGGTGACGAGCGCCTTGGAGCGTTCGTTGAAGGCCGACTGGACCTCTTCCAGGGTCAGCAGGCGTCCGGCGGTCGCCGTCAACGTCATGGCCAGGGTGCGCAGGATGTCGATCTCGCCGGCGGCGTCGTTGGGGCGCAGGCGACGCGGGCTCATCAGCTCGCGCACCACCATGCGCGCCAGCGAGGCCGACAGCAGCGGGAACTGCCCCGACGCCACCCGCTCGCCCAGCCGGGCGGCGGGCCCGTCGACGACCGGCACCTGCAGCGCCAGCCGGGGGTCCTGGGCGATCAGGGCCGTGACCTCGCGCGGCGCCACCATCCGCACCACGGCGGCGAGCGAGGCGCCCTGGTCGAGGGCCGGACCGAGCACGTCGGCCAGGTTGGTCCGGGCGGCGAACAGCTCGCACATCACCTGTTCGATCGGCACCATGACCATGGCGTGCGGCGGGCCGTCCATCGGCGCGCGCTCGGCGAGATCCATCAGGCGATCCAGCCGGGCCCGGCCGCCGCGCACCCCCTTCAGGGCGCCCGAGACGACGCCGCCCATGATGAAGGCGCGGTCGGACTGGCCGGCCAGCCGGTGGGCCAGATCGGCGAGCGAATGGTTCTCGAGATCCGGAAACTGGTTCTTGCGCCCCGCGAACAGCAGGCGCTCGATCGTGCGGTCGGCGAGCTTCTGGTAGTGGCGGACCAGATCGTGCACCGGCTGGCCCACGGCCTGGCTTTCGGGCACGGCGACCTTCTGGATGGCGTGCTGCAGTTCGACGCCGGACGCCTCGAGCTTCTCGGCCAGATCCGGCCGGTGCAGCAGTTCGAAGGCCGTCACGCCCTGGCGGTTCAGCCAGTCCTCGAGCACGCGGCTGATCAGCTCGCGCGCCGCGGGTGCGTAGAGGTCCTGGGGCGATCCGCAGCGCGGACCGGCGTCCTCGTCGGACACCACGCGCTTGCGCTGCACCTCGGGCGCGCCGCGGGTCAGGACCGTGACGCTGTTGAAGGCCATGGTGTCGGGGTCGAGCGTCTCCTTGGTGACGCGGACGGCCGCGGCCCGGTTGTCACTCAGCAGTTCCTCGGCCGTCTCGATCGCGTTGGCGCGGTCCTCCGTCGCCATCTGGAGGCTCCAGGGCGCGGGCGCTGTCTTGCGGATATAGACTTCGTAATGGACGGGGCCGGCCATGAAACGCTCGCACAGATGAACCCCGATCATGACAGCAAGGCTTTAAGGGCGGGTTTCATTGCGCATTCAGGCGCGGCGGCCCATTTTATCGCCGTAATCTCACCCAGTTGATTTAGAACGGTTACGCTTGCCGCGCGTTGAGTGCGGGAATGCGAAGCCTGCAAGGAGAGCGCCTTGGCCAACATCACCCTGGTCGATGACGACGAAAACATCGTGGCGTCCGTCTCGCTGGCGCTGGAAAGCCATGGGCACAAGGTCACCGCCTGGCACGACGGCGCGACCGGTCTGGAGGCGCTGGAGTCGAATCCGCCCGATCTGGCGATCCTCGATGTGAAGATGCCCCGGATGGACGGGATGGAGGTGCTGCGCCGTCTGCGCCAGACCTCGCAGATTCCGGTCATCATGCTGACCTCGAGGGACGAGGAGATCGACGAGATTCTCGGCTTCAACCTCGGCGCCGACGACTACATCCACAAGCCGTTCAGCCAGCGGCTGCTGATCGAGCGGGTCAAGGCGCTGCTGCGGCGCACCGGCGCGGACGGGGGGGAACCGGAGCCCTCGGGCGACACCTCGACCAAGGCCATAAAGCGCGGCAAGCTGTCGATGGACCCGGCCCGGCACGAAAGCACCTGGGACGGCAAGCCGGTGAAGCTGACGGTGACGGAATTCCTGCTGCTGCAGGCGCTGGCCCAGCGGCCCGGCTTCGTGAAGAGCCGCGACAACCTGATGGACGCCGCCTACGACGACCAGGTCTATGTCGATGACCGCACCATCGACAGCCACGTCAAGCGGATGCGTAAAAAGTTCCGGGTCGTCGATCCCGAGTTCGACGCGATCGAGACCCTGTATGGCGTCGGATATCGATACCGCGAAAGCTGAGCCGGCCGATCCGGCCGACGACGACCGCCCGCGCCGCCCCAAGCGGTTCGGCGGCTCGCGGCTGGGCGGGTTCATCCTCGCGCTCAACCTGCTCAGCCTGCTGATCCTGTTCGTCGGGGCGCTGGTGCTCAACGAATGGAGCCGCGGCCTGATCGAGGCGCGCCAGGAGACGCTGGAGGCGCAGGCGGAGCTGCTGGTGCAGGTTCTGGGAGAACCCCAGATCGGCGTCACCCGCGGCGAGCCGACGCCCTATCTCGATCCCATCGAGGCCAGCCGCTGGCTGCGCGACAACTTCATCCCGGAGGGCCAGCGCGCCCGGCTGTTCGATGTCGACGGCATCGTGGTGGCCGACAGCTACCTGGTGACCGAGGCCATTCCCGGCGAGCCGCTGCCCCCGGCCCTGCCCGCCGGCAGCCCGCCGGCTGTTCCCGACGCCCGGGAAACCGTGCGCGACGCCCGCGAGATCGAGCAGGCCCGCAGGGCCCTGGCCGAGGAAGTCGAGACGGCGCTCGAGGGCCGGTCGTCCGCGACCCTGCGGATGTCGGAGAGCGGCGACCGCGTCGTGTCGGTGTCCATCCCCGTGCGCCATGTCGAACAGGTCCTGGGCGTGCTGACGCTGGAGGCCGCCGACGTCGACGAGACCCTGGCGGCGCAGCGGCTGGCGCTGATGCCGTTCGCCCTGGTGGCGCTGTTCGTGAACCTGCTCGGCTCGCTGCTGCTGCACCTGTTCGTGGCGCGGCCGGTGATGCGGCTGTCGGCGGCGGCGGACGCGGTGCGGCTGCAGCGGGCCCGGGCCATCTCCCTGCCCGACCTCGATCACCGCAAGGACGAGATCGGCGATCTGGCCCGCTCGCTGGAGACCATGACCGAGACCCTGTCGGACCGGATGGACGCCATCGAACGGTTCGCCGCCGACGTGGCCCACGAGATCAAGAATCCGCTGACCTCGATCCGCTCGGCGCTGGAGACCCTGCCGCTGGTCAGGACCGAGGCGCAGCGCGAAAAGCTGACGGCGCTGCTGCAGCAGGACGTGCGGCGGCTGGACCGGCTGATCACCGACATCTCGAACGCCTCGCGGCTGGACGCCGAGCTGAACCGCGACCGGCCGCGCGTCGTCGACCTGACCGTGCTGCTGAGCGAGATCGTCGGCGTCTACGAGGCCGCCATCACGCCGGACGGGGGGGTGCATGTGACCTTCGCCGCCCCGGCGACCGATCACGCCATGATCCGGGGCCGCGACGGTCCGCTGGGACAGGTGTTCCGCAACCTGATCGACAACGCCCGCTCGTTCAGCCCCCCGGGCGGCGTGGTGCGGGTGACGCTGTCGCGCGACGATATCGATCCCGACCAACCGGTGCGGGTGCGGGTCGAGGACGACGGGCCGGGCATCCCGCCCGAGAACCTGGAGACGGTCTTCGAGCGCTTCTACACCTCGCGGCCGCGCGGCACGGCCTTCGGGACCAACTCCGGTCTCGGCCTGTCGATCGTCAAACAGATCGTCGAGGCCCATGGCGGCCGGGTCTGGGCCGAGAACCGGCAAGGACCGGATGGCGAGATCGCGGGGGCTCGCTTCGAGGTCGCCCTGCCGGCCGCCCCGACGGGACGGCGACCATGACGGGAGCCTTGTCTTGAGCGGACGCCAGCCCCTGCACGGCACGGTCGCGGCGCGCTGGACGCCCGGCGTGGGCTGGCGCGCGGTGCTGATCACCGGACCATCGGCCGCGGGCAAGAGCGACCTGACGCTGCGGCTGATCGGGCGCGGATGGCGTCTTGTGGCCGACGACTACGCCCATGTGACCGCCTCGGGCGGCGCCCTGTACGCGGTCCCGCCCGAGACGATCGCCGGCCGGATGGAGGTGCGGGGCCTGGCCATCGTCCCCGTCTGCGCCCGCGGTCTGACGCGCGTGGTGCTGGCCGTCGAGTTGGTCGAGGAGCCGGTCGAACGGCTGCCTGAGCCCGCCGCGCGCATGGTGGATGGCGTGGCGTTGCCGGTGCTGCGCCTGAACGGATTCGAGGCTTCGGCGGTCGAAAAGGTCGCGGCGGCGCTCGCCCGGCTTTAACCCGGGACCGAGTTGGGCTATTCCGCGCGGCTTGCGGCCTGTCCATGGGACGGCCGGGACGCGGGGGCGCGAGCTTGGTGAAGCCTGCATGATCGGCCTGGTGATCGTCACCCACGGGGGTCTGGCCTCCGAATTCCTGTCGGCCATGGAGCACGTCGTCGGGCCCCAGCGGGGCGTCGCCGCCATCTGCATCGGGCCGGAAGACGACATGGAGCGCCGCCGCCGCGACATCGTCGACGCCGCCCGTGCGGTGGACGACGGCGACGGCGTCATCCTGCTGACCGACATGTTCGGCGGCACGCCGTCGAATCTGGCCATTTCGGTGATGGAGGAGACCCACGCCGAGGTCATCGCCGGCCTGAACCTGCCGATGCTGATCAAGCTGGCCAGCGTGCGCGGCCGCGAGCCGCTCGAGGCCTGCGTGGCCCACGCCCAGGACGCGGGGCGAAAATATATCTCGGTGGCCAGCTGGGTGCTGCAGGGCGAGAAATGAGCGACGCGGCGAGCGACGGGGCGGGACGGGCGGCGGCGACCGCCAACATCTGCAACACCCGGGGGCTGCATGCCCGGGCCAGCGCCAAATTCGTCAAACTGGCCTCGGGGTTCGACGCCGAGGTCCACGTCACCCGCGACGGCGTCACCGTCAACGCCCTGTCGATCATGGGCCTGCTGATGCTGGGGGCCGGCAACGGCTGCGGCATCGAGATCGTCGCCGAGGGGCCCGAAGCCGAGGCGGCGGTAGCGGCGCTGGCCGACCTGGTCGGGCGGCGTTTCGACGAGGATCAGTGACGAAAACGCCCCGTCCCCGATCAGGTCGGGGATGACGGGCGGTCGCGCGCTCAAGAAGCGAGCGACCGCGTCGCGAGCGTTGGCGTCCCGGAAGAATCCTACGGCGTCTCGGTGATCAGCAGGGCCGCCGCGGCGGTGCCGCCGCTGAAGGTGCCGATCCAGATGTCGTAGGTGCCGCTGGACGGCTGGTTGAAGCGGACCTCGGCGTCGCCGTCGCCCCAGCTGTCGTCGTCGCAGTACCAGCGGCCGTCCGGGCCGTTGATGATCAGGGTGGTGTCGGTCGACGAACGGGTGCGGAACACCAGCGGCAGCGAGCCGGCGCTGTAGGTGACCTCATAGTCCGGCGCGTCGGAGATGTCCCCCACGCAGGCGGCCGGCAGGTTGGTGTCCTTGTAGGCGTCGATCGATCCGCCGGCGGTCAGGTTGACCCGGTGGGGATCCGGCGTGAAGCCCACGTTGAGGCGGATCTCGCCGAAGTTGGCGGTCAGGCCGGCGTTCTGGGCGACCGCGAGGCCGGGCGCGGCGAGTGCGGCGGTGAGCGCCAGCGCGCTGATGAGACGTTTCATGGTGATTCCCCCGATTGAGTTCGTGTTGCTCAGCCCGGGATCGACTGCACGCCAATCCCGGACCTTCGTCAAGCTGACAGAACGGCGTTGTCAGGTTTCGTGGGAAGGTGTGGCCCAGAGCCGACGCCGCGCGAAAGCGTGGCCGGAGCCAGACTTCAGGTAACGCTCGAACGCCGTTGCCTGCGAAACGTCGCTGAACGCCACATAGGTGACGAGTCGCCAAGGCCGGTACTTCGAGGTGTGTTTTGATTGGCCGCCATTGTGAGAGGCCAGCCTGGCCGGCAAGTCCGTTGTAAGGCCGACGTAGCGCTGTCCGTCCCGGCCCTCAATCAAATAGACGTAGTGCATGGGCCCCTCCCATCGAAGCACATCCTGCTTCACGGGGGGATGCCTGCCAATCCTCAAGGTGGAGCAGCCCTCCTTCGCCAAGGCTTCGGAGGGCATCCTGCTTCGCGCTACCGGACCTGTCCTGCGAAGCGCGTCAGCGCGAAGCAGGATGGTGGAGCCGAGGGGAGTCGAACCCCTGACCTCGTCATTGCGAACGACGCGCTCTACCAACTGAGCTACGGCCCCGTTTCCGGGTTCAGGCGAGGGCGCGACATACGAGCGGGGGCCCGGTGGTGTCAACGGTGTTCGACGCCGATCGGGCTCCGGGCGCCGCGAATCCTTGGACAGGCTCGCGCGACGCACGCTAGAAGTCGGAAATATTCGGGAGCGATCGATTCATGGGTTACGCCATCGTCTGGCTGGTCAACACCGTCCTCGGGCTCATGACCTGGGCCATTATCATCTCGGCCATCATGAGCTGGCTGTTCGCCTTCGACGTGATCAACCACCGCAACCGGTTCGTCAGCCAGATCGCCACGGTCCTCGACGCCATCACCGCGCCGATCCTGGCGCCGTTCCGGCGGGTCATTCCGCCGCTGGGCGGGCTGGACATCAGCCCCATCGTGGCGCTGCTGGCGATCCATTTCCTGCGTATCCTGTTCAACCGGATGAGCGCGCCCTTCCTGATCCAGATGCTCGGCTGAGCGTGGCCCGCGGGCGACAGGACGCGCCGCCCGGGACGCCGCGCGGCGCACGGCGCTTGCGTGGCGCGGCGACCGTCCTAAGGTGCCGCTCCGTTCGGGCCTCGCGCCCGCCAGTTCACCGGACTTCATGACCACGATCCGATCAGTCGCCATCGTTGGCGCGGGCCAGATGGGGGCGGGCATCGCCCAGGCCGTCGCCGCGGGCGGCTACGACGTGCTGCTCCATGACGCCGCGCCCGAGCGCGTGCCGCAGGCCCAGGGGGCGATCGCCGCCAGCCTCGCCCGGCAGGTGGCGCGCGGACTGACCAGCCAGGGGGAGGCCGACGCGGCCGTGGCCCGGATCCGTCCGGCGAAATCCCTGGCCGAGGCGGCCAAGGCCGATCTGGTCATCGAGGCGGCCGTCGAGGACGAGGCGGTCAAGAAGGCCATTCTCGCCGATCTTGTCCCGCATCTGGGGCCGGACACCCTGCTGGCCTCGAACACCTCGTCGATCTCGATCACCCGGCTGGCCTCGGCGACCGACCGGCCCGACCGGTTCATCGGCCTGCACTTCATGAAGCCGGCGCCGGTGATGAAGCTGGTCGAGATCATCCGCGGCATCGCCACCTCGGCCGAGACCTACGACACGGCCGTGGCCTTCGCCGAAAGCCTGGGCAAGACCACCACCAACGCCGAGGACTTCCCGGCCTTCATCGTCAACCGCATTCTCGTGCCGATGATCAACGAGGCGATCTACGTCCTCTACGAGGGGGTCGGGAACGTGGCGTCGATCGACAAGGCGCTGAAGCTGGGCGCCAACCATCCGATGGGGCCGCTGGAGCTGGCCGACTTCATGGGGCTGGACGTCGTGCTGGCGATCATGAACGTGCTCTACGAGGGGCTGGCCGACAGCAAATACCGGCCCTGCCCGCTGCTGGTGAAATACGTCGAGGCCGGCTGGCTGGGGCGCAAGTCCGGCCGCGGCTTCTACGACTATTCCGGCGAGACGCCGGCTCCGACCCGATGATCCGCCGGCTCGAGACGCCGGAGGACTTTCCCGGCCAGACCCGGGTGACGTGGCGGCGCGAGCCGCACCGTATCGTGCTGGCGGCGATTCTCGGGGGGCTGTGGCCGCCGCTGATCATCACCCTGCCGCTGTGGCCGCCGAGGAACTGGCTGCCGGGGCTGGAGATCGACTGGCGCCTGACGGTGCTGTTCATCGGCCTGCTGGCCGTGCCCGGCGGCCTGTGGCTGCTGGACAAGGAGCGGCGGCTGACCGGGCGGCCGGCGACGCGGCTCGGGGTGATCTGGCGCTTCATGTTCTACGGCGGCCTGCTGGCCGCGGGGCTGGGCGCGGTGTTCGCCCTGGTCCAGGCGGTGCTGCAGTGGTTCAGCGCGGCCAATGTCGGCGAGGCGGTGGGCGGCAGCGAGACCTCGCTGCTGATCTATGGCGTCGGCGGCCTGTCGGTCGCGGTGCTGGTCGGGGTCAGCTACGCCCTGTGGGCCGGCCTGTGCGCCGCCTTCATCGCCTTCCGGCCGCAGCCCGAGGTGCGCGACCGGCTGGGCCTGATGGGCGAACGCGGGCCGGACTGAGCCCGCCGGGCCGGATGGTTACAGCAAATTCAGTTTGACGGCCGCGCCATTGGGGCCAAGCTGCGCCTCGCCTGAGTGGGGGGAAACGCCATGGCCGCAGCCGATACGCCTCAACCGCAGCCGGTGCTGGCGCCCGTCGCGCCCAAGGACCGCATCTTCAACCTCGACATGCTGCGGGGCTGGGCGATCCTCGGCATTCTGGCGGTCAACGCCATGGCCTTCGCCTGGCCGATGTCGGCCGAGATGGCCGAGACCCCGCCCTTCCCGATGGAAGGCGCGAACCTGATCGGCCACTGGGTCACCGACGTCTTCTTCGCCGACAAGTTCCGCACCCTTTTCACCATGCTGTTCGGCGTCTCGATCTTCCTCGTCGGCGGCGAACGGGCGGACAAGGCCCGGGGCAAGCTGCTGCGGCGGCGCCTGTTCTGGCTGGGCGTGTTCGGCCTGATCCATGGCCTGGCCTTCTGGCTGGGCGACATCCTGCTGCACTACGCCTACGCCGGCCTGCTGATGATGCTGCTGCGCTCGTGGCCCGCGAAACGGCTGCTGTGGGTCGGGGGATCGTTCACCGCGCTCTGGGCGCTGATCGCCAGCGCCGTACCCCTGCTGGGACCGGCGCTGATGTCGGCGCTGGGGCCTGAATTCAAGGCCCAGTTCGAGGCCAATCAGCCCAGCGTCACGCCGGCGGACGTCATGGCCACGGTGGAACTGGTCCGCTCCGGCTACATTCCCGCGATGACCGAAAACCTGAAGGGCTGGGCGATGATCCAGGGCTTCAGCCTGTTCCTGACCCCGATCAGCGTGCCCCTGATGATGGTCGGGCTGGGCCTGTTCAAGTCGGGTTACCTCTTCGGTCGCTCCCCGGTGTGGCTCTACCTTCTGATGGCGGCGCTGGGCGCGGCCAATCTGGCGGCGTTCGGCTACTACGCCTGGACGGAGCTGAACGGCGGCGTCCTGCCGGCGGAAGGCCTGGTCAGCGCCCTGGGCGGCGCGGCGCCGCTGATCACCCTCGGCTACGTCAGCCTGCTGGTCCTGATGACCCGCTTCGGTCTGAAGATGGTCACCGCCGTGCTGGCCCCGGTCGGGCGGATGGCCTTCACCAACTATCTGACCCAGACGCTGATCATGACCAGCCTGTTCTACATGCCGTGGGGGCCTCACTGGTACGGAACCCTGGGACCCGGCGCCCTGTGGGGAGCGGTCGGCGCGATCTGGGTGGCGCAGCTGATCTGGTCGCCGCTGTGGCTGTCGGTGTTCCAGATGGGGCCGCTCGAATGGATCTGGCGCTGCCTGACCTACGGACGGCTGGTGCCGATCCGCAAGACGGCGGCCGTGACCGCGCAGGCGGACCCGGTCGCGATCTAGGCGCCGCCTCGCGGCCGGATCGTTGCCCGATGGCGGGCGATGGCTTAAGCGCGCGGCATGACCGACGCTCCCATCCGACCTGAAGCCCGCAGCCCCCGGGGCTTCGCCGACCGGCGCGGCCGCGACCTGATCGCCGAGCGCCGGCTGGTGACACGCGTGTCCGCCGTCTACGAGCGCTGGGGCTTCGAGCCGCTCGACACCGGGGCCTTCGAATACGCCGACGCCCTGGGCAAATTCCTGCCGGACGCCGACCGCCCGAACGAAGGCGTCTTCGCCCTGCAGGACGACCCCGACGCCGAGGGGAACGGCGAATGGATGGCGCTGCGCTACGACCTGACCGCGCCGCTGGCCCGGTTCGCGGCGCAGAACTGGGAAACCCTGCCCAAGCCGTTCCGCCGCTACGCCTTCGGACCGGTGTGGCGCAACGAGAAGCCCGGCCCCGGCCGCTTCCGCGAGTTCGTGCAGTGCGACGCCGACACGGTCGGGTCGGACCGGCCCGAAGCCGACGCCGAGATCATCGCCATGGCCTGCGAGGGCCTGCAGGCGGCGGGGCTCGCGCCCGACCAGGCCGTGCTCCGGGTGTCGAACCGCAAACTGTTCGACGGCCTGTTCGAGGCGGGCGGCGTCGGGGACGCGGGCCAGAAGCTGACCGCCCTGCGCGCCATCGACAAATATGACCGGCTCGGCTGGGAGGGCGTCGCCGCCCTGCTCGGCGAAGGCCGTCTGGACGAGTCCGGCGACTATACCAAAGGCGCCCGCCTGCCCTCGCCGGTCATCGCCGCCATCGAGGGCTTCCTCGCCTCCGCCGGGGACGGACAGGCCTCGCGCGCCGCGACGCTCGACGCGGTGGCGCGGTCCGGGAACATCGGGGCCGCCGGCGAGGCCGCCCTCGCCGAACTGGCGGCCATCGACGCCGCCCTCAACGCGATGAAGGTCGGTCAGGACGCGGTGCGCTTCGATCCAACCATCGTGCGCGGGCTGGAATACTACACCGGGGCGGTGTTCGAGGCCGAACTGCTGCTGGAGACCACCGACGACAAGGGCCGGGCGGTGCGCTTCGGTTCGATCGGCGGCGGCGGACGCTACGACGACCTGGTGGCGCGCTTCACCGGCGAACGGCTGCCCGCGACGGGCTTTTCGTTCGGGGTGTCGCGGCTGGCCTCGGCCCTGCGCGCGGCCGGACGGGGCGGCGAGGACGCGGTGCGCGGCCCGGTGGTCGTGATCGTCTTCTCCGAAGCCGACATGCAGCACTACCTCGACGCCGTGTCCGAGCTGCGCAACGCCGGGATCGCGGCCGAGCTCTACCTCGGCCGGGCGGGCATGAAGGCGCAGATGAAATACGCCGACCGCCGCGGCGCGCCGGCCGTCGTGATCCTGGGCGGCGACGAGATCGCGGCCGGCCAGGTGACCATCAAGGATCTGGACGCCGGCCGCGCCCTGGCCGCCGGGATCACCGACAACGAGGCCTGGAAGGCCGAGCGCCCGGGGCAGGTGGTGGCGGCCCGCGCGGACCTGGTGGCCATCGTTCGGCGGATCGCTGATCGTCCGCACACGGATGCGTGAGTTATCACTGATAACGCATGAAAATCGGGCGTTTCGACTGCGACTTCATTGACTTGGCGGCCGGAATGTCGTCATTCTTCTGTCACTCGAGAGCCGCCATGTTTCGGCGTGGCGGCCTTTCGGAGGCGTTTCGGGGAGGAAACGTCCGCTCCGTAGAGAGCGAAAGAAGCCCGCCGCGATGTATCCCCCGCGGCGGGCTTTTTCGTGCCTGGAACCCAGCGCCGTCGCATCCTTCGGCGAGCTGCGAAGCGGCGCAGACCGGAGGACCCGGCGGCGCGCGAGAGCGCGACCTTGCCGGGAGAGCCGTCGCTGAACCAGCCTGCCTGAACAGATCGCCTTCGGCGCCGCTGGGTCCCCCGGTCTCGCTGCGCTCACCGGAGGATGGGCAAGACGCAAAAAAGGGCCGGAGCGTCGCCGCTCCGGCCCTTCCCTGTTCGATGTGACCGCCGGTCCTACCAGATGCGGACGCGGTCTTCCGGAGCGAGGTAGTATTTCGAGCCCGGCTGGACGTCGAAGGCCTCGTACCAGGCGTCGACGTTGCGGACCGGGCCGATGACCCGGAATTCGGCCGGGCTGTGCGGATCGGTGGCGATCTGGTTGCGCAGGGCGTCGTCGCGATACTTCGACTGCCAGACCTGCGCCCAGCCGTAGAAGAAGCGCTGGTCGCCGGTCGTGCCGTCCAGAACCGGGGCCGGCTGACCGTTCAGCGACAGGTGGTAGGCCTCGAGGCCTACCGCGTTGCCGGCGGCGTCGCCGATGTTTTCGCCCATGGTCAGACCGCCCTGGACCTTGAAGCCGGGAAGCGGCTCGAACTGGTCGTACTGGGCGCCGAGACGCGCGGTGAGGGCCTCGAAATTGGCCTTGTCCTGGGGCGTCCACCAGTTGCGCAGCACGCCGTCGCCGTCGGACTTGGAGCCCTGGTCGTCGAAGCCGTGGCCGATCTCGTGGCCGATGACGCCGCCGATGCCGCCGTAGTTGACGGCCGGGTCGGCGTCCGGATCGAAGAACGGCGGCTGCAGGATGGCGGCGGGGAAGACGATCTCGTTGTTGGTCGAGTTGTAGTAGGCGTTCACCGTCTGCGGGGTCATGCCCCACTCGTCCTTGTCGACCGGCTGGTTCAGGCGGTTCAGCTGGTAGTTCCACTGGAACAGGCCGGCGCGCTCGGCATTGCCGAACAGGTCGTCGGGCCGGACCTCAAGCGCCGAATAGTCGCGCCACTTGTTCGGGTAGCCGATCTTGACCGTGAACTTGGCCAGCTTTTCCTGGGCGGCGGCCTTGGTCTCGTCGCTCATCCAGTCGTAGGTATTGATGCGGTTGCCGAGCGCGGTGCGCAGATTGGCGACCAACTCTTCCATCTTGGCCTTGGACTCGGCGGGGAAGTATTCGGCCACGTACTGGCGGCCGACCGCCTCGCCCAGCATGCCCTCGGCGAAGCTGATGCCGCGCTTGTCGCGGGGACGCTGCATCGGCTGGCCATTGAGGTCGCGCGAGCGGAACTCCCACTGGGCGTCGGCGAAGCGGCGCGACAGGCGCGACGCGCCGTCGTCGGTGGTGTGGAAGGCCTGCCACGCCTGGATCACCTCGATCGGGGTCTCGGCGTAGATGGCCGCGATCTTCGGCATGGCGGTGTCCTGACGGACGATCAGGCGCGGGACCTCGCCGACGCCGATGGCCGAATAGTAGTCCTGCCACGGGAAGCCCGGGGCCTCCGAGGCCAGCCGGGCGATGGTGTATTCGTTGTAGGTCTCGTCGCGGTTGCGGTTCTGGATCGGGGTCCAGTGGGCCTCGGCGATACGGGTCTCGAAGGCGAGGATGGCGTCGGCGTTGGCGGCGGGATTCTCCCAGCCGATCATCTCGAGCATGCGTTCGACATAGGCCCGGTACAGGGCCTTCTTCTCGGCCCAGCGTTCTTCCAGATAGTAGTCGCGGTTGGGCAGGCCCAGGCCTGACTGGCTGGTCGAAACGACGTAGCGGGTCGGCGCCTTCTGGTCGGTGGTGATGCCGGTGCCGAAGATCGTGCCGCCGATGCGGCCCTGGGTCTCGCCCATGTAGACGGCGGCCTTGTCATGGGTGTCGGCGGCGCGGATGGCGGCGAGGTAGGGCTGCAGCGGCTGGGCGTCGAGCGCCTCGATGCGGGCCTCGTCCATGTAGGAGCGGTAGGCGTCGGCGATCTTCTGTTCGTCCGAGCCGGGGGCCAGGTCGGTGCGCGCCGCGAGGGCGTCGATCATCACCTTGACGCGGTTGTCCGACAGTTCCCGCAACAGGTTGAACGAGCCGTAGCTGGTGCGGTCCGACGGAATCTGCAGGCGGTCCAGCGCGGCGCCGTTGGCGTAGCGCATGAAGTTGTCGCCGGGGGACACCGAGGTGTCGCGGCCATTGAGGTCGAAGCCCCAGGTTCCGTATTTCGGCGTCTCGACGCCCTGGTAGCCGAGCACGGTGGCGCCGACCTCGGGGGTCTGGAACAGTTCGAAGACCGTGCAGGCCTCATCGATGCAGGCGTGGTCATGGCCGTCGTCGGCGAAATGCTGGGCCAGCGCCGGGGCGGCGGGCAGGAGCAGGGCGCCGACGGCGGCGCCGATAAGCAGCTTCTTCATGTGGGTTTCCCTCGACTTGACTTCGCTTTCCGGAAGGTCGGCGGCGACCCTACGCGCGAGGGGAGGCGTGTCGCCTGAATTTTTTGTCATGATGCGCGGGAAACCCGGACAGGATGCCCCCCTGGCCTGTAGGCTGGGCCTTATGGAGGACGAATGACGGGTCACGGCGGCGCGGGCGGCGAATACAAGGATCTGGTGGTCTTCCTGGCCGCGGCGGGCGTCATGGTTCCGCTGTTCAACCGGCTGAAGATCAGCCCCATCCTCGGCTTCCTCGCCGCGGGCGTGCTGCTGGGCCCCGACGGGCTGGCGCGGCTGGCGGACACCGCCCCGTGGCTGTCGTGGCTGACCATTTCCGACGCCGGCCAGATCCGCTCGCTGTCCGAACTGGGCGTGGCCTTCCTGCTGTTCATGATCGGGCTGGAGCTGTCGTGGGAACGGCTCCGGTCGATGCGCAAGCTGGTGTTCGGCCTCGGCCTGACCCAGGTCGCCGCCTGCACCGTGGTGCTGGCCGGCCTGTTCATGCTGATGGGCCAGACGCTGGTCTCGGCCGCGGTGCTGGGCATGGGGCTGGCGCTGTCGTCGACCGCGGTGGTCATGCCCGTGCTGGCCGAGCGCGGACGGGTGCAGACCGCCTCGGGGCGGGCGACCTTCGCGGTCCTGCTGGCGCAGGATCTGGCCGTGGCGCCGATCCTGATCACCGTGACCGTGCTGGCGGCTCTCGCCCAGAGCGGCGGCGACATCGATGCGGGCACGCTGCGGACGGCGTTGCTGACGCTGGTCCCGGCGGCGGTCGGCCTGGCGCTGCTGGTCGGACTGGGGCGGCTGGTGCTGCGGCCGATGTTCCGATCCGTCGCCAGGGCCAAGTCGCGGGGACAGGGCCAGGAGATGTTCGTCGCAGCCAGTCTGCTGGTCGTCGTCGGGGCCGGGGTGGCGGCCCAGGCGGCGGGCCTGTCGATGAGCCTGGGCGCCCTGATCGCCGGCGTGCTGCTGGCGGAGACCGAGTTCCGGCGCGAGGTCGAGCTGGCCATCGAACCGTTCAAGGGGCTGCTGCTCGGGGTGTTCTTCGTCGGCGTCGGGATCGGGCTGGACCTCGACGTCGTGGTGGCCGATCCGCTGGGCGTGTTCGGCCTCGCCGCGGCCCTGACGGCGGTCAAGGTGGCGATGATCTTCGGCGCGGCCCGGCTGTGGGGCGTCAAGAACAAGGCGGCGATCGAGACGGCGCTGGTGCTGGGACCGGCCGGCGAGTTCGCCTTCGTCATCCTGGGCGCGGGCCTCGTCGAGGGCATCGCCTCGCCGGCCTTCACCGGAACGGTGCTCGTCGCCGCGACGATCAGCATCTTCACCATCCCGGCCATGGCGGTGCTGGCCGGACGGCTGACCCGGGGGAAGACGGCCGCACCGGACCTGCCCGCCGAGGCGCTGACGCCGGCCGCCGCCGGGAACCAGGTGCTGATCGTCGGCTTCGGCCGGGTCGGCCGGCTGGTCGGCGAAATGCTGACCGAGCACGGCCAGTCCTATCTGGCGCTGGACGCCAACGCCTCGACGGTGGCCAAGGGCCGGGCCGAGGGGGCCAATGTCTTCTACGGCGACGCCGGGCGGCCGGAGATGCTGCAGCTGTGCGGCGTCGCGACGGCGCGGGCGGTGGTGGTGACCATGGACGCGCCGACCAAGGTGGACGAGGTGGTGCGGGCGGCGCGGGGCCTGCGGCCCGATCTGATCCTGATCGCCCGCGCCCGCGACGAACGCCACGCCGAGCGGCTGTATCATCTGGGCGTCACCGACGCGGTGCCCGAGACCACCGAGGCGGCCCTGCAGCTGGCCGAGAACACCCTGGTCGACCTGGGGGTGCCGATGGGGCTGGTGCTGGCCTCGATCCACGAGCGCCGGGATCGCTTCCGCACGCTGTTCCAGGAGGCGATGCCCGACAACCAGGCGCGGCCCCGGCGGCCCCGGGCGCTGCGATCCACACGGGGGTGAGGCGGTCAAGATGTCGCGGCGTTAACCCCGGCAGTCATTGCCACGTTAATCTCCGTACCCCATTTTGGTCATCGTTGCGTGATGACTGCCCCTGTCGTCAGTAGATGACTCCCGGCGGACACACGGCATCGCGTTCCGCTTCCTCCCCATCGCTCCGGCGGTCAGTTTTCGATCGGCGGGCGTCAGCCGCCGTTTAGTCGAGTACCCGTTTTATGCGAGATATCGCCCTGTCCCCCTCCCAGTCCGAAACCCAGACCGAAGCCGAGACCCCCCGTCTGAACCGCCGCCAGGCCGCCAAGGTCCGCACGCGCCAGAAGGTTCTCGACGCCGCCCGCCAGCTGTTCGCCGAGCGCGGCTACGAACCGGCCACCATCCGCGACATCGCCAAGGGCGCCGGCATGTCGACCGGCGCCGTGTTCGCCAACTTCCAGGACAAGGCCGAGCTGTTCGAGGCCGTGTTGTCGACGGATCTGGCCAGGCTGGCGGAAACCATGAAGGCCTCCGCCGATGCGGAAGGGTCGGTGCGCGCGCGTGTGCTGGCCGCGCTCGGCTCGGGCTACCATGACTCGCTCGAGCACCTGCCGCTGGTGCAGGCGGTGATCGCCCGTTCGTGGTTCCAGCCGGTCGCCGCCGAGATGCGCACCCGCGCCGCGATCAAACCGCTGCTGTCGGTGATCACCGACACGCTCCAGGCCGGCGTGCGCGAGGGCGAGCTGAGCCAGGACGCCGACGTCCGGCTGCTGGGCGAAATGATCTACGGCGCCTTCCTGGCCAACTACCGCCACGCCGCCTACGACGGCTGGGCGATGGCCCAGCTGACCGAGCGCATGGGCAAGCAGGTCGACGTGATCCTGGCCGGCGCGATCAGCCGGCAGTAGTCACGGCTCAACGGAACTTGTGAAAGGCCGCGACGCCCCCCGTCGCGGCCTTATTTTTTGCCCCCCGGCCTCAGTTGGCGATGGTGAAGTCGCCGCTCGTCAGGCCGAGGCCGGCCGTGACCCTGGCGAAGAGCGTCTGGGCCGCGGCCCCGCTGCCGTCCGGGTCGTAGTAGATGTTGCCCGTCGCGCGGTCGTACACGATCCGGTGGCTCGTGGTCTGGGCCGCCGTGCCGGCGTGGAAGGCCGTGGACGGCAGGCTGCCGAGGGCCAGCGCCGGAAAGACGGCCCGGCCGAGCAGGATCGTGTCGTCGACGACGGAAAAGTCGGCGATCGTGTCGACGTTCGTCGTGGCGCTGAGAGCCGAGTCGAAGCGGAACCGATCCCCGCCCGCGCCGCCCACGAGCCGATCGCTCCCCGAGCCGCCGTTGACGATGTCGTAGCCCGCTTCGCCCTCCACCGTGTCGATCCCGGCGACGCCGTTCAGCTGGTCATGACCCGCTCCGCCCAGGAGACTGTTCGCGGCGCTGTTTCCCTGCAGGAGGTCGTTGTGCATCGAACCGATGACCCGCTCGAGGTTCCGGACCGTGTCAACGCCCGATCCACCCGTGTTCTGGGCGGCCGTCGCGCCGAGGTTCAGGTTCACCGCGGCGGCGGCGTCGGCGTAGGTGACGGTGTCGACGCCCGCGCCGCCGTCGATCACATCAGCGCCCGGACCGCCGTTGAGGGTGTCGTCGCCGTCGCCCCCGTCGAGGGTGTCGTCGCCCCCTTCCCCGTGCAGGTTGTCATTGCCGGCCAGACCGTAGATCCGTTCGGCGCCCGCGCCCGGGAGGGGCTGTCCCGGCACGGTGGTCGACCGGTTGACGGTGTCGGCGCCGGCGGTTCCCGTGATCGTCCCGGGGGCCGGGGCGGGAGCCGGCGCGGCGCCGACGAACAGCAGGTGATTGTTGACGCTCCGCGCGTCGGTGACCTTGCCCCTGGTGGCGCTTTGGTAGAGCGCGTCGCGCAACGCCGCGGGGGAGGCCGAAGGGGTTCCCTCAAGCAACAAGGCCGCCGCTCCCGCGACGTGCGGAGCGGCCATGGACGTGCCGCTCAGCTGGGCCAGGGCGGTGGAGCCCGTGTGATATCCCGAGATGATGGCGGCGCCGGGCGCGAACAGATCGACGCAGCTGCCGTAGTTCGAAAAACTTCCGCGGGCGTCGCGGTTGTCGGTCGCCCCGATGGTCAGGGCGTTCGGGGCCCGCGCCGGGGATACGCCGCACGCGTCGGCGGTTTCGTTGCCCGCGGCCACCACGGCCGCGATCCCGTTGCCGACGATCCGCTCCACGGCGGCGTCGAGGGAGGCGGAGCTCGAGCCGCCCAGCGACATGTTGACGACGGCGGGACGGCGGGCGTTCGCCGCGACCCAGTCGAGGGCGTAGATGATCCCGCTGATGGATCCGCTGCCCTGGCAGTTGAGCACGCGGGCGGACGCCAGGGTCACCCCCGGCGCGACCCCGTAGCCGTACCCCCCGCCGATCGTGCCGGCGACATGGGTTCCGTGACCGTTGCAGTCGCCCCCGTTCTGCCCGTCATTGATGACGTCGATGCCGCGAACCGCCCGGCCGCCGAACAGGGCGTGGTCGAACCGGATGCCGGTGTCGAGGACGTAGACCGTCACGCCCCGCCCGGTCGCGGTGGCGCTATAACTTCCGTTCAGCGGCAGCGACGCCTGGTCGATGCGGTCGATGCCCCAGCTGTTGGCCGATTGGGTGATCACCGCCTCGGCGTCCTGCTCGACGCGGACCACGCGATTGTCGCGAAGCAAGCCGCTGCGGGCCAGGTCGGACATGCCGCCCGCGAAGCCGATGAGGACGGTCTGATAGACGTAGTCCGGCTCGACCCCGTGCTCGGCGGCGACGGCCCGGGGGTCGGCCCGCGGCTCGAGCGTGACGATGAAGCGACCGGGTAGCGGACGACCGGTTCGCCGGGGGGCGTCGATCACATGCTGCGGCGGGCCAAGGCCCCGGCCCTGGGGTGGGCCTTGCGGCTGGTCCTGCGCGTCGACGCTGTTCGAAAGCGCGAGAAGAGAGACTGGGAGAGAGATCGCAATCGATCGGATTTTCCGGGTCGGGAACACGCCAGCCTCCTTCGCCCACAACCCTGCGTCTCATAAACTGCGAGGCGCGGTTGCGGGTTCCTGGAGTCGGAGAACGTCGGGGTCCCGGATCGCTGCTGCGCGGCGTCCGGGATGACAAGGATCCTCATTCTCCCCGTCAGTCGATGCGCCTCAGCTCTTCCATCGGAGCGTCGCCGGCTTGACCGGGTTGGCGAAGGCCCGCCCTTCGGCGCGACTCTTGCCCCATTCGCGCTTGAGCTGCTGGTACCACTTCGCCTGTTTGTCGGCGTCATCGATCCAGATCAGGGCCGGGTCGTAACGCAGGCCCTCGTTCTGCAGGTTCACCATGCCGCCGTCCTGTTTCAGGAAGGCGACCACGCCCATGCGCAGGAAGGGCTTGGCGAGGTCGAACACCCAGTGGTCGGACCAGAAAATCTGGGTGATGCGCGTCTTCGCCTCGCTGACCGGAGTCAGGCAGGTCAGGGCGAGCACCTGTTTCTCGCCCACCTGGATATGCTCCCAGCGATAACCGGGCAGGCGGAAGGTGATCTCCGTGGCGGGGGCGCCGCCGAGGATCCTGTAGGCCCGGCTGTTCGAGGACGGGGCGTGGCGGACCATGGCGAAGCCCAGTTCGCGCGGTTCGAAGGCCTTGGCCTTCTCGTGCATGGAATGCGCGGACCGCCACCACCATTGCTGATGCACATAGGGGCCATGGGCGGGGTCCATCAGACCGACCACGGCGTGATCGATATGGGCCTCGAAATCCATCCACTCGACCAGTTTCGCCTCGCCGCCGACGACGCCGGGGAACTGCGGCGGCTCATGGTCGGGTTCGGCCGGATTGCGCGGATCCGACGAGACCCAGACAAAGATCATGCCCTGGCTCTCTCGCACCGGATACGAGCGCACGCGAATCCGCCCGGGCTCATAGGCCTGGTCCTCGACCAGCGACGGGATGGCGGCGCAGACGCCGTCGGGGCGGAAGCGCCAGCCGTGGTAGCAGCACTCGATGGTCTCGCCCTCGCCCGGCTTCTCGACCAGCCGGCCCGCCGACAGCGGCGCGGCGCGGTGCGGGCAGATGTCGCGCATGGCGTAGGCCTCGCCCGCACGGGTGCGGCCGATCAGGACCGGCTCGCCCAGCAGTTCGTGGCGCTTCAGCGAGGCGGGCTTCACGTCGCGCGACAGGGCGACGAAATACCAGGTGTCGAGCACGAACCCCTTGCCGAAGGCGAGTGGCGGGGCGGAACGGGTCTCGGGCGCTGCGACGGGAGCGGTATCGGGGGGCGTCATGCCTGCTATTCTAGGCCGGGCTTCCGGGTCGCCGCCAGCCATCGGGTTGAGCATCATGAAAAGTGCTTTACGTCATAAAGTGAATAGCCTATCCATCCGCGACGCTCATGGAGAGACAACCCCGATGAAATCCGCCCTGACGGCCCTGCTGGCCGCCGCCGCCCTGATCAGCCCCGTCCTTGCCGCCCCCGCCCTGGCCCAGGACAACCATGCCGCCCACGCCCAGCCCGCCGGTCACGGCCACCGGCACGCCGACTTCGAGTCCGGCCGCTTCCATGTCCGCGTCGACGGCCCCGAGCACCCGGTCGGCGACGTCATCCTGATCCCCGGCCTGTCGTCCTCGCCCGAGGTGTTCGATGCGCTGACGGATGAGTTGAAGGGCCGCTACCGCGTCCATCGCATCCACGTACAGGGCTTCTCCGGCGCGCCGGCCGAGGACAATGCCGAGGGTCCCGTCTCCGCGCCCGTGGCCGAAGACATCGCCCGCTATATCCGCGAGCAGGGCCTGGAGAAGCCGGCGGTGATCGGTCACTCCATGGGCGGCACGATCGGCATGATGCTGGCCGCCCGCCATCCGGACAGCGTCGGCAGGCTGATGGTCGTCGACATGGTGCCGTTCATGGGCGCGATGTTCGCCCAGCCGGGCACGACTCCGACCGCCGAAAGCGTCACGCCCGTGGCCGACATGATCCATCAGGGCATGGCCAACTCGCCGCGCGACCAATACCAGCAGCAGGCGGACGCCCAGATCACCGCCATGATCAACACCGAATCCCTGCGCGCCGGACCGCTGGAAGACAGCCGGACCAGCGACCAGAAGGTCTCGGCGGCGGCGTTCCGCGAACTGATCGTCACGGACCTGCGGCCCGAGCTGACCAACATCACCGCGCCGACCACCGTGCTCTACGTCAAATTCAACGACCCGCGGATGACCGCCGAGATCACCGACGGCATCTATCGCGCCTCGTTCGCCGGCTTGCCCGCCGCCACGCTGAAGCGGATCGACGACAGCGCCCACTTCATCATGCTGGACCAGCCCGCCGTATTCGCCGCCGAGGTGAACGCGTTTTTAGAATAGGACGTTCAAGCGTCATCGTTTCGGCGGAAACGTCCCTCACGGTCCCGTGACGACGTGAGGGGCGTTTGCGTGCGTCCGGCGAACCGCTAAGACCGGGACCGGACAGATGAGGTTTTGATGGCGGGTTCCGGCTTCAGCTTTGGGCGCGGCGGCGGCGACGGGCAGCCGAAGCCGGTGCGTACGCGTGTGCAGCGCCTGATCTACTGGGGGTCGGTTCTGGCCATCTGGGGCGTCATCTTCCTGGTGGTCTTCTTCGCCGTCTTCGCCCGCGACCTGCCCGACACCTCGACCCTGTACAATGTCGATCGCCAGCCCTCGATCACCTACCTCGACCGCAACGGGGCCCTGATCGCGGTGCGCGGCACCCAGCAGGCGCCGCCGGCGGACCTGGACGCCCTGCCCGACTACGTTCCGGCGGCCTTCATCGCCATCGAGGACCGGCGCTTCTACCACCATCCCGGTTTCGACCCGATCGGCATGAGCCGCGCCATCGCCGCCAACATGCGCGCCGGACGCGTGGTGCAGGGCGGCTCGACCCTGACCCAGCAGCTGGCCAAGAACCTGTTCCTGAGCCCGGACCAGAACCTGAAGCGCAAGGTCCAGGAGTTGATGCTGGCGGTCTGGCTGGAGATGAAATTCTCCAAGAAGGAGATTCTCGCCCTCTATCTGAACCGGGTCTATTTCGGCGCCGGGGCCTATGGCATCGAGGCCGCGTCGCAGCGCTATTTCGACAAGAGCGCCAAACAGCTGACCGTCGGCGAGGCGGCGCTGCTGGCCGGGCTGCTCAAGGCCCCGTCGCGCTATTCGCCGGTGTCCGAGAGCGAGCGGGCCGCGACCCGGGCGACCGTGGTGTTGAACGAAATGGTCGACGCCGGGGTGATCACCCCGGCCCAGCGGGCCCAGGCGGTGACCGAGCCGGTCCGGGTGTCGCGGACGCTGGCCAGCCAGCACGCGCAGTATTTCGTCGACTGGCTGGACAAGCAGATCCGCGAACTGGTCGGGGAGCCGACCGAGGACATGATCGTCGAGACGACGCTGGACCTGACGCTGCAGACCTCGGCGGAGCGGGCGGTGCGCCGCATCCTCGACCGCGACCGGTCCAAGGGCGTGCAGCAAGCGGCGCTGGTGGCGCTGGACGGCGAGGGCCGGGTCCGGGCCATGATCGGCGGCGCGTCCTACGCCGACAGCCAGTTCAACCGGGCGGTCGACGCGCGCCGCCAGGCCGGTTCGGCGTGGAAGCCCTTCGTCTATCTGACCGCGCTGGAAAGCGGCTACACCCCCCAGACCCTGGTCAACGACCAGCCGATCCGCATCGGCAACTGGTCGCCCCGCAACTACACCGGCGATTTCCGCGGCGAGATGACCATGGCCCAGGCCGTGGCCCAGTCGACCAACACCATAGCGGCGGGCATGGCCGACCAGGTCGGCCGCGACAACGTCGCCCGCACGGCGCGCCGCCTCGGCATCACCTCGCGCATCGGGCTGGACCCGTCCATGGCGCTGGGCGCGGTCGAGGTCTCGCCGCTGGAGATGGCCCAGGCCTATGACGCCTTCGCCAACGGCGGAAAGCGCGTCAGCGCCTATGGCATCAGCCGCATCCGCACGCCGCAGGGCCGGATCATCTACCAGCGCGCCAGCCGCGAGGCCGGACCGGTGCAGGCGATCTCGAACCCGTTCCTCTACTATATGAACCAGATGCTGCGCGGGGTCATGACCTCGGGCACCGGGCGGTCGGCGGCCATCGCGGGCCGCGACGTGGCGGGCAAGACCGGCACCACGTCGGACTACAAGGACGCATGGTTCGTGGGCTACACTGGCGGCTTCGTCACCGCCGTCTGGGTCGGCAAGGACGACAACAGCGCGATGCGCGGCGTCACCGGCGGCTCGTCCCCGGCGGCCATCTGGCGCGGCTTCATGGAGGCGGCCCTGCCGCGCCTGAACGCCCCGGCCATTCCCAACGGCCCGGCCATGCCCGAGGGCTGGCAGCCGCCCAGCCCGGTCGAGAGCCTGATCGGCCGCATCGGCGACCTGTTCGGCGACAATCCGCCGGGCGACACCGGCGTCGATCCGCTGGACGAGGGGCTGCTCGAGCCGCAGCCGGCGCAGCGCCCGATCGCGCCCAACCGCACTGACCAGCCGGTGCTGCGCCCGACCCAGCCGCAGCCGCAGCGGGATCCCCCCGCGCCGCAGCCGCAGCCCCAGCCGGCCCCGCCGCCGGAGAAGGCCGACCCGCTGTTCTTCTGACCAGGCGCCATCCTCGGGCTTGACCGAGGATGACGCGGGGCGAAAAGAGGACCTGCCGCTCCACCGTCAGCTGTCGACTGCAGATTTCGGCGGTTTCTGCAGCAAATTGCATGGTCGAACTGGCCGAACTGCACCGCGTTTTGTGCTCGGCGCGTGGCCAAAATCGTCGCGAACTGGTGGTGGACCCTACCGGCCCACCGCGTGCAGCGCGGGCCCGTTGTCCCTCAGCCATTTCCTGGGCGGGCGGTGGTCGCCGATCAGGCGCTGGACCACCGACCAGTAGGCCGGGCTGTGGTCGGCGTGGACCAGGTGGGCGACCTCGTGGGCGGCCAGATAGTCGATCACCGGCGGCGGGGCCATGATCACCCGCCAGCTGTAGCGGATGGTCCGGTTGTGCGGGCTGCACGAGCCCCAGCGCGACTTCGGATCGGCGATCGACATCTTCACGGGACGAAGGCCAAGGGCGCGGAGATGGAAATCGGTGCGCGCCTGAAGCGTTTCCCTCGCCACCCGTTTGAACAGGTTTTCGACCCGCCGCGCGAAGGCCTCGCCCTCGCCGCCCGAGACGATCAGCGGTCCCTCGGCGTCCTCGGTCAGGCGCGCGGCCCCGGCCCCGCCGGTGGCGGCCAGACGGGTCGGGCGACCGAACAGGGCCACGGTCCCGCCGGGCTGAAGCGGCGACCCCTGCGGCCGCTCGGCCAGCCGCTGGCGCATCCAGCCGGCCTTGCTGCGGGCGAAGGCGACGACGTCGCCCAGCTTGCGTTCCGAGGGGGCGACCAGCACCGCCTCGCCGGCGCGGCCGTCGATGCGGATCGACAGCCGCCGGGCGCGGGGGTTGACCGACAGCCGCGCCGGGACGCCGACGGCGTCAGGCGGCAGCCGCTGGCCGTTCCGGTACTGCACTCAGGGCCTCGTTCAGGGCGATGAAGTCGCGCACGCGCGGATAGATGTCGTCGCGGAAGCGGCGGCCGTTGAAGACGCCGTAATGGCCGACCTCGGGGTGGACGTACAGCATGCGTCGCTCGTCCGGCAGGCCGGTGCACAGCGTATGCGCCGCCTGGGTCTGGCCGACGCCCGAGATGTCGTCCTTGGCCCCCTCGACCGTCATCAGGCCGATGTCCGTGATCCTCGTCAGATCGACCTTGCGGCCGCGATGCTCGAGCAGGCCGCGCGGCAGCAGATGCTGCTGGAACACGATGTCGATGGTCTGGAGGTAGAATTCCTCGCTCAGGTCCAGCACCGACAGGTACTCGTCGTAGAACTGCTCGTGCTTCTCGACGCCGTCGCCGTCGCCGTCGACCAGGTCCTGGAAATACTCGCGGTGGGCGTCGACGTGGCGCTCCTCGTTCATCGACATGAAGCTGTAGAGCTGCACGAAGCCCGGATAGACCCGCCGCCCGAAGCCCGGATAGGGCCAGGGCACGGTGTGGATCATGTTCGACCTGAACCAGGTGAAGGGCTTTTCTTCCGCCAGCTGGTTGGTCACCGTCGGCGACAGGCGGGCGTCGATCGGCGAGCCCATGAAGGTCATCGAGGCCGGGCGGTTGGGATCCCCGTCCTCGGCCATCAGGGCGCAGGCGGCGAGCACCGGGGGGCCGGGCTGGCAGACCCCGACCACATGGGCGCGCGGGCCGATGACGCCCAGCATGGTCCGGACGTGGTCGATGTAGTCGAAAAAGTCGAACCGCCCCTCCAGCATCGGCACCTGCCGGGCGTTGGACCAGTCGGTGACGTAGACGTCGTGGTCCTGGAGGAAACCCTCGACCGTGCCGCGCAGCAGGGTGGCGTAATGGCCCGACAGGGGGGCGACGATCAGCACCGCCGGGGCGGCGGCCGACCTGCCAATGCGCTTCAGGTCGCCGACGTGCCGGGCGAACCGCACCAGCCGGCACCACGGCGAGGACCAGACCACCTGTTCGGTGGTGCGGACCGGCCGGTTGTCGATATTGATGACCTCAAGGCCCCAGGCCGGCTTGCCGTAGCGGCGGGTGACGCTCTCGAACAGCTCGGCCGAGGCATAGGCCGTGCGCCCGATGGCGGTGTCGGCGGCGGGATTGAGCGGAGAACTCCAGAACTGGCGGGCCATCTGGGCCCCGAACCGGAACGGCGTCGCCGATGCGTAGGCGAGCTCGTGAAGCGAATACAGCATGCGTGTCCTGAGACGGCCCCCGCCTTATATGGCAGGGCACCATAGAATGCGCCGCACTGCAAAAGGATTATCGCTGATCAGTTTGTCGTGAACGGCCCAGGTTGTCGCCCGGACCGCCGGCGGCCTCAGCCGCGCGCCATCGCCTGTTCGATCACCCGGGCCGACGTCTCGGGACCGAGCTCCTCGGCGACGGCGGTGCGGAACCGGCCGTCGGGACCCATCAGATAGACCGTCAGCGAGTGGTTCATGGTGTAGTCCTCGCCCTCGCCGGATTTCGCATAGTAGGCCTTGTAGGCGTCGGCGGCCGCCCGGATCCGCGCCGGCGTGCCGGTCAGGCCGATGACGCCCTCGGGGAAGCCGTCGGAGGACAGATAGTCCTTCAGCGCCTGGGGCGTGTCGCGCTCCGGATCGACGCTGATGAAGACGATCTGCAGGTCCTTCCCCCTGTCGCCCAGTCGCTGTTTCGTCGCATCGAGCGCCTGCAGCGTGGTCGGGCAGAAGTCGGGGCAGTAGGTGAAGCCGAAGAAGACCAGCGACCACTTGCCCTCCAGCATCGTCTGGTCGACGGGCCGGCCCTCCTGGTCGACCAACTGGAAGGGGCCGCCGACGTCGGCCTGACCGGTCGAGACGACCTCGCCCGGCTGCAACCCACCCGCCGGGCGACTGACGATGACCAGGGTCACCACCAGCAGGGCGGCGGCGATGGCGGCGCAGGCGCCGGCGAACAGCAGGATGGAACGGCGCGGCATCACGACCCCCGGCAAGACGCGCCTTGCGGGCGCGGCTGGTCTATAGAAGAGCCGTGAGCCCGACCCAAGACCCCCTGTCGTCGCAGTCCGCCGTCATCGACGGGGGCGGCCGCTTCGCCGGTTGGCGCAACCTGCCGCGCCGCAGCCGGGGCCTGTCGCTGCGGACGCTGGTCATCCTGCGCTGGATGGCCATCGCCGGGCAGAGCGCCACGGTCGCCGTGGCCGTCGGCTGGTTCCATTTCGACCTGCCGCTGTGGGGCTGTCTGGCCTGTATCGCCGCCAGCGTGGCGATGAACCTGAACGCCACGGCGCGGCTCAAACGCAGCGACGGCTCGGCGCCGGACGGGGCGCTGACGGCGGCCCATCTGGGCTTCGACATCCTGCAGCTGTCGGCCCTGCTGGCCCTGACCGGCGGACTGCAGAACCCGTTCTGCCTGCTGCTGGTCGCGCCGGTGACGGTGGCCGCCGCCTCCCTGCCCGGGCGGCAGGCGGCGCTGATGGGGCTGCTGGTGCTGGCGGCGACCGTCGGCCTGTTCTTCTTCTCCATGCCCCTGCCGTGGCAGGCGGGGACGGAGCTCGACTTGCCGCCGCTGTATCGCTTCGGCGTCGGTCTGGCCCTGATCACCGGCGTGGTCTTCACCGCCGCCTACGCCTGGCGGGTGGCGGCGGACGCCGAAAAGCTGGAACTGGCCCTGGCCACCACCCAGGACGTGCTGCAGCGCGAGCAGCGGCTGGCGGCGCTGGGCGGGCTGGCGGCGGCGGCGGCGCACGAACTGGGCACGCCGCTGGCGACGATCCAGGTGGTGGCGCGAGAACTGCTGCGCGCCTCGGCCAGGGACGGCGCGGCTGCCGAGGACGCGGCCCTGATCCTGCAGCAGGCCGAACGCTGCCGGGACATTCTCAAGCAGCTGTCGCAACAGCCGGAGGAGGGCGATTCCGTCTTCGCCGATGTCGGACTGAAGGCCCTGCTGGAGGAGGTGGTCGAGCCGCACCGGGGCTTCGACCTGGCGTTCGAGGTGGCGGTTCGGACCGCGTCCGGAGAGGCCGCGCCGCGCGTGCGCCGCCTGCCCGAGGTGGTGCACGGCCTGTCGACCCTGGTCGAGAACGCCGCCGACTTCGCCAACAGCCGGGTGCGGGTGCAGGCCCTGGTCGACGCCGGCTTCATCGAGATCGAGGTCGTCGACGACGGCCCCGGCATCCCGCCCGACATCCTGCCCCGGCTGGGCGAGCCCTATGTGACCAGCCGGCCTCACGGCAAGGCGCGGCGGGCGCTGGCCGCCCAGCTCGCCGCCTCGGTCGCCGCCGCCGCGCCCGGGCGCAAGGGCAGGAAGGCCGGCAAGGCGGGCCCGGCCCCGGAGACCATCGCCCCCAGCCAGGGCGGCATGGGCCTGGGCTTCTTCATCGCTCGCACCCTGCTGGAGCGGACCGGCGGCAAGGTGTCGGTCGGCGCGGGCGACGGCGGGCCCGCCCCCCAGAAGGGCCAGCCGCAGAAGAGCCATCCCAGGGGCGCGCGCGTCGCCGTGCGCTGGCCGCGCCCCGCCCTTGAGGTTCCGCCGTCGTGATGTCGCACCCCGCCGCTGAACCTTGACCGCAGCCCCGGGGTTACCGACTTGGAGTCCAGGAGAACGATGATGCCCGACAGCGAAGACCGGATCGCCGCCCTCGAGGACAAGACCCTCCTGCTGCTCGACGACGACAACGCCCTGCGAACCCGGCTCGGGCGGGCCCTGGAGAGCCGCGGCTTCGAGGTCACCACGGCCGGCTCGGTGGCCGAGGCCCGCGAGGCTCTGCGCGCCTCCGTCCCCGCCTTCGCCGTGCTGGACATGCGGCTCGAGGACGGCAACGGGCTGAAGGTGGTCGAGGCGATCCGCGAGCGGCGCGAGGACGCCCGCATCGTCATGCTGACCGGCTACGGCGCCATCGCCACCGCCGTGGCGGCGGTCAAGGCCGGCGCGGTCGACTATCTGCAGAAGCCCGCCGACGCCGACGACGTGGTCAAGGCCCTGCTGGCCACCGGCGAGGCCCCCGAGCCGCCCGACAATCCGATGAGCGCCGACCGCGTGCGCTGGGAGCATATCCAGCGCGTCTACGAACTGTGCGACCATAACGTCTCGGAGACGGCGCGCCGGCTGGGCATGCACCGGCGGACGCTGCAGCGGATCCTGGCCAAGCGGGCGCCGCGGTAGGACGGCGGATTTGCCAGTTCTCTCCCGCCGCGCTCTAACGGTTTGCGGGCAGGGAGTGTACCGATGAAGACATCCATGATCGCGGCCACCGTCGCCGCCGGGGTTCTGGCCGGGTCGCCGTCGGCGTGGAGCCAGACGCCCGCGCCGGCCGCGTCGGCGACCGGCGAAACCACCCTTGTTCAGGCCGGCCGCCTGCTGGACCGTCCGGGTCGCGCGGCGCGGGGTCCCTCTACGGTGGTGATCCGCGACGGCCGTGTGGTCGAAATCCGCGACGGTTTCGTAGGCGCCGACGCGGTGGCCGGCGCACGCGTCGTCGATCTGCGCGATCAGTTCGTCCTGCCCGGTCTCATCGACAGCCACGTGCATCTGGTTTCGGATCTCGGCGGGCAGGCCGGACTGGTTTCCGGTCTGACGGAGAATCTGCCCACCCACGCCTATCGCGCCGCCGACAACGCCCGAAAGACCCTGATGGCCGGCTTCACCACCGTCAGGAACCTCGGCGACGACGGCGGAGTCACCCTGGCGCTGCGCGACGCGACGGCGGCCCATACGCTGCCCGGACCGCGCATCATCGACGCGGCGACGTCCATATCGACGACCTCGGGCCATATGGACGGCCGACTGGGGCTGAGCGACGATCTGCGCGAACACGCCGATCACGACAATGTCTGCAACGATGTCGCCAGCTGCCGCGAGGCGGTGAGGCTTCAGATCGGCCGGGGCGCCGACGTCATCAAGATCGCCACCACCGGCGGAGTGAACAGCCGCATCGGCGCGGGTCTCGGCGCCCAGATGTTCGAGGACGAGGCGCGCGCGCTGATCGACACCGCGCACCTGTACGGCAAGAAGGTCGCCGTCCACGCGCATGGGGCCGACGGGATCAATCTGGCCCTGCGCCTCGGCGCGGATTCGATCGAACACGGCACCATCTTCGACGATGAGACCATCGACCTGTTCCGCCGCTCCGGCGCCTACTATGTGCCGACGCTGTCGACGGTGAACGGCTATCGCGAACGGTTGGCCGCGGACCCCAACGCCTATTCACCGGAGGTCCTGCCCAAGATCCAGTGGCGCATCTCGATCACCGGACAGTCGCTGCAGCGCGCGGTCCCCGCCGGCGTGCGAATCGCGTTCGGGACCGACGCCGGAGTGTCGAAGCACGGCCGGAACGCCGACGAATTCGAGCTGATGGTCCAGCACGGCATGACGCCGGCCACGGCTATCGAAGCGGCCACCGTCAACGCCGCCGATCTGCTGGGCCTGTCGCAGGAGATCGGCTCGCTGGAGCCGGGCAAGCGGGCCGACCTGATCGCTGTCTCGGGCGATCCGCTGACGGACGTCACGACCCTGAAGGCCGTCCATTTCGTCATGCGCGACGGCCGCATCTATCGCGACGATCGAGAGCCATGACAAAGGCCCCGGCGTTTCCACCGGGGCCTCCTTCAGTTCAGCGATGACGCCGCGTCTCAGCGACGGCTGCGCCCGCGGTCACGATCGCCGCCGCCTTCGCGCTTGGGACGGCCGCCGGTGTCTTCCGACATCGGGGGCTCGCCGCGCTCGGCGCGCTCTGCGTTGATCTTGTCGGTCAGGTCCTCACCGGTTTCCTGATCGACGACCTTCATCGACAGCTTGGTCTTGCCGCGGTCGTCCATGCCCAGGAACTTGACCTTCACTTCCTGGCCTTCGGTCAGGACATCGGCGGGATTGGCGACGCGCTCCTGGCTGATCTGCGACACGTGGACCAGACCGTCCTTGGCGCCGAAGAAGTTCACGAAGGCGCCGAAATCGACGACCTTCACGACCTTGCCGGAGTAGATCATGCCGGGCTCGGGCTCGGACACGATCGACGAAATCCAGTTTTTGGCGGCGTCGATCTTCTCCTGCTCGGAGGCGGCGATCTTCACCGTGCCGTCGTCCTCGATGTTGATCTTGGCGCCGGTCTTTTCGACGATCTCGCGGATGATCTTGCCGCCCGTGCCGATGATGTCGCGGATCTTGTCGGTCGGAACCTTGATCTGCTCGATCTTGGGCGCGTACTCGCCCAGCTCGGTGCGGGCGCCGTCGATGGCCTTGTCCATCTCGTCGAGGATGTGCAGGCGGCCGGCCGAGGCCTGGGCGATCGCCTTGCGCATGATCTCTTCGGTGATGCCGGCGACCTTGATGTCCATCTGCAGGCTGGTGATGCCTTCGCGCGTGCCGGCCACCTTGAAGTCCATGTCCCCGAGGTGATCCTCGTCACCGAGGATGTCGGACAGGATGGCGAACTCGCCCGACGGCTCGAGGATCAGGCCCATGGCGATGCCGGAGACGGGACGCTTGAGGGGCACGCCGGCGTCCATCAGGGCCAGCGACGAACCGCAGACCGTGGCCATCGACGAGGAGCCGTTGGACTCGGTGATCTCGGACACCAGACGGATGGTGTAGGGGAATTCTTCCGACGACGGCAGCATCGGACGGATCGCCCGCCACGCCAGCTTGCCGTGACCGATTTCCCGACGGCCCGCGCCGCCCATCCGGCCGGTCTCGCCGACCGAATAGGGAGGGAAGTTGTAGTGCAGGAGGAACTTCTCCTTGTACGTCCCGCTCAGCGCGTCGACGTACTGCTCGTCCTCGCCGGTGCCGAGCGTGGCGACGACGATGGCCTGGGTTTCACCCCGGGTGAACAGGGCCGAACCGTGGGTGCGCGGGAAGATGCCGACTTCCGAGACGATGTCCCGGACCTTGTCGAGGGCGCGGCCGTCGACGCGGTGGCCGTTGTCGATGATGTCGCGGCGCAGGACGTGGGCTTCGCATTCCTTGAAGGCCGTGGAGAATTTGGAGGCGTCGACGCCGTCCGGGTTCTCGTCGGTCTTCACCAAGGTCTCGGCGGCCTTCTTTTTGGCCACGTCGACGCCCGAGCGGCGGTCGTACTTGCCCACGTGGGTGTAGGCGGCCTTGATGTCCTCGCCGACCAGCTTCTGGATCGAGGCGACGATGTCCGAGACGTCGTCCGGCTGGAAGTCGAACGGCTCCTTGGCGGCGTGCTCGGCCAGGTCGATGATCGCGTCGATCACCGGCTGCATGCCGCGATGCGCGAACATCAGGGCGTTCAGCATGATCTCTTCCGACAGCTCCTTGGCCTCGGATTCGACCATCATCAGGGCGTCCTGGGTGCCGGCGACGACGAGATCGAGCTGGCTGTCCGGCATCTGGTCGAGGGTCGGGTTCAGCACGTACTCGCCGTCGATGTAGCCGACGCGGGCCGAGCCGATCGGGCCCATGAAGGGCACGCCGGAGATGGTCAGGGCGGCCGAGGCGGCGATCATGCCCAGCACGTCCGGATCGTTCTCCATGTCATGCTGGAGGACGGTGACGACGACCTGGGTCTCGTTCTTGAAGCCCTTGACGAACAACGGGCGGATCGGACGGTCGATCAGGCGGGAGACCAGGGTCTCCTTCTCGGTCGGACGGCCTTCACGCTTGAAATAGCCGCCCGGGATCTTGCCGGCGGCGAAGGTCTTTTCCTGGTAGTTGACGGTCAGCGGGAAGAAATCCAGGCCCGGCTTGGGCGCGCGGCCGTAGACGACGGTGGCCAGAACCACGGTCTCGCCGTAGGTCGCCAGCACGGCGCCGTCGGCCTGACGGGCGATGCGGCCCGTCTCCAGCGTCAGCGGGCGTCCGGCCCACTCGATCGTCTTGCGTTTGATATCGAACATGTTTCGTCTTTCGTATCCCGCGGGCGGATTCCGCGCGGGGTCCCATCAGTGGGTGGAGCGTCGGGCGTTCAGTCCTTCGGTCCATGGGCCGCCACGCCATCGTGGAAGACCCGGGAGTGGTTGAGGACCGGTGTTCAGCCCTCGCGTCATGCGCCTGAAAACCCGAGGCGCGCGGGTTGGTTCTGGATGCGGAACGAGGCGCGGACATGGCCCGCGCCTCGAAAAGCTCTTCCGCTCGTCCCCGGCGTCCTTAGCGGCGCAGGTTCAGCTTGGTGATCAGCGCCGTGTAGCGCTCGCGATCGACCTTCGACAGGTGGTCAAGAAGACGACGACGCTGCGAGACCATCTTGAGCAGGCCGCGGCGCGAGTGGTTGTCCTTCTTGTGGGTCTTGAAGTGCTCGGTGAGGTTGGCGATGCGTTCCGAGAGGATCGCGACCTGGACCTCGGCCGAACCGGTGTCGCCCTCGGTGCGGGCGTTGTCGGCGATGACTTCGTGCTTGCGTTCAGCAGTAATCGACATCGGGGGAGCTCCTACTGGAGGTTAAATACGCGGTCGGGTTCTAGCCGGCCGGCCCGCAACTGACCGAGAGCGACGAGCGTCTGGCCCTGAAAGGCTGAAACGGTTCTGGAGCCCTCCCGAAGGCGGCTCTTCAACGTTTCGACCTGTCTGGGGAGCAGTACGATCGGCCGTCCCTGCCGAAGCGAGAAGGCGTCTTGATCCGTCACGGCCAGCTCCGGGATGTCGTCCAGGGCGGTCGCGACGGGAAGCAAGCCTTCCGAGGCGGCGTCCCTATGCACCAGATCGGTCAGGAAATCCAGCGACACGGCGTTTTCCGTCGAGAACGGTCCGACCCGCTCGCGGCGCAGGGCCGAAACATGCCCCTCCGCCCCGAGGGCCGTCGCCAGATCGCGGGCCAGCGAGCGCACATAGACGCCCTTGCCGGTCCGGATCGTGAGCTCGACGTGGTCGGCGTCCGGGCTGTCGCTGACAACCGCGTCGTGGATGGTCACCCGGCGCGAGGCCAGTTCGAACTCGGCGCCCTCGCGGGCCAAATCATAGGCGCGCTGGCCGTCGACCTTGATGGCCGAGTACTGCGGCGGAACCTGATCGATCTCGCCGACAAAAGCCGTCAGCGCCGCGCGCACCGCCTCGACGGACGGCCGCACGTCGGACCGGGCCGTAATCTCGCCCTCGCGGTCGAGGCTGTCGGTCGAGACGCCCCAGTTGACGGTGAAGCGGTAGACCTTCTCGGCGTCCATCATGAAGGCCACGGTCTTGGTCGCCTCACCCAGGGCGATGGGCAGGATGCCCGAGGCCAGCGGATCCAGCGTCCCGGCGTGGCCCGCCTTCTGGGCGTTGAACAGCCGGCGGACCTTCGACACGGCGTCGGTCGAGCCCATCTCCAGCGGCTTGTCGAGGCAGACCCACCCGTTGACGATGTCGCCCTTCTTGCGGCGGGCCATCAGTCCATCCGCCGCAGGGACATCATCGCGAGGTGCCAAGGCAGCACCTGGCTCCTTTCGGTCATCGGCGAGACCCGCATCACCAAGCCTCCCGGGGAGTCGAACGCGGGATGCAGGGCAAGGCTCAGCACGACAAGGGCGACATGGACACCCGGCTGGGCTTCCTCACACGGGCCGTCGGGATCGTCGGCGGGCGAGAACGCCTCGACGACCAGGCGATACGTCCGGCCGGGCCCGTCCGCGATCGGCGCCGGTCCTTCCGCGGGCCGCAGCAGCAGGTCTCCGCACCCGGATTCGACCGTTACACGGTCGCCGCTCACGATCATCCGGCCATCGGGGCCGCCGTCCCAAACACCGTCCGCCGCTAGAATGTCCACGCCGGGATCACGCAGGTCGGCGACGGCTCCGGCGTTCCCATTCTGCGAAGCCGTCGCGCAGCCGGCCAGCCCGGCGATCGCGAGAATGACGAAAACTGCGGCCTTCACGCTGTTTCGTCCGCGTCGTCGTCCTCGGACGGCGACACATGGACGTCGGCCTGAACGCGCGGATCGTCGAGCAGGCGGTTGAGCCGTTCGGCGGCCTCGAAACTGACGTCGTGGCGGAAGCGCAGGTCGGGCGTGAAGCGCATGTCGATATGCCGCCCCAGCGCGCCGCGCAGGAATTTGGCGTGGGCGTTCAGCGCCTTGACGATGGCGTCGACCTGGCCGCCGACGTCGGTCGTATCCACCCCGGCGCCCAGCGGCTCGACGAAGCAGGTGGCGTGCTTGAGGTCGGGCGACAGGCGCACCTCGGTGACGGTGATCGAGACGCCGGTCAGGGCCGGATCGCGGATTTCGTTCTCGCGCATGACCTCGACCAGCGCGTGGCGGATCATCTCGGAGGCGCGCAGCTGGCGCTGGCTGACGGTTCCGGCCTTCGGATTGGGTTTGCGGCTGCTCATGGATGTCTCCGTCGCCCGCCGGGGCTCGGACCCGGCTCGAAAAAGCGAAAGGCGCGTCGGGTCGGGAAGGCAGAGCCTTCCGATCGCGCCAGAAAAAGTGATCGCGGGGTCTAGTCCCCGGAAGGCGCGGTGTCCAGTTCGGCCCGGCCGACTGCGGCCATGAGCTCGGACGAGGTGATCGAGCGGAACGGGCGCACCGGCAGGCCCGCCGCGTTGAGCACGCCGGCCGTCCAGTGGTTGCACAGATGGCCGATCGAGAAATGCTCGCGGCTGGCGAAGAAGCGGGCGTCGTCCCCGGCGCGGGCGGCGGCGACGCGCGGCGCGCCGGTCGACAGGTCGAGCGACGCCTCGATGCGCCCGGCCATGGCCTCGAACCCCGCCGGGGTGATGCGGAAGGTGCGGCGGCCATCCTCAGAGAACAGGCCCCCCGGATCGCGCTGGGCGGGGTCGAGCATGATCACGGACGCATTGCCCGGCCGGAAGAAGGCCCGCGCCCCGTCCGGCAGCCGGCTCTCCATCGGGCTCTGGTCGACATAGAATTTGGCGTCGCCCCAGCCGATCAGGATCCAGTCGCCGGCCGGCAGGGCGCGCACCGCCTCGGCCAGCGGACCCGGGCGCGCCTCCAGGGCCGCGCGCGGGACGGCGAGGTCGGTGTGGAAGCCGTTGTCGAGCAGGTGCAATTCGACGCCGGGAGCGTCCGGCGCGGCCCGCCAGCGGGCGGCGTTCCCCGGCGCGGTCCAGGTCCACAGCGCGGCGATCAGACCGACCAGGGCCGCGGCTGCGAACAGGCCCGCGCCGGTGCGGTCCTTGCGTTTCCCCGGGCGTTTCATCGGGCCGTGAAGCGCCACACGCCGCACAGGGCGGTCGGCGGCGCGTCGGGTCCGACCGGGCGTCCGGCGCGGAACAGCATCAGGTCGACGCGGTCACGGCGGTGCAGCAGGGCCGCGACCCCCGCCGGCTCGCCGCCGCACAGGGCCGATGGCGGGATCGTCCGCCCTCGCGCCGGCGCGACCACCTCGCGCAGTTCGATCTGGGCGTCGGCGGGGGCGTTCAGCCGCGCCGCGAAGGTCTGGCCGGGCGCGAAGGCCTCCCCGCCGGAGACGATGCGCAGCGGGCGGGTGCGCAGGCGTTCGCCGGTCTCGAAGCGCAGCTCGGCGCGAACAAGGGTGAGGGCGCCGGCGGCCGCGCGGGTCGCGTCGTCGGCCGGACCATATTCGCCCCTCAGTATGGCGGTGGAGCCGGGTTCGGCGGCGAGCGGCCGGTCGTCGCCCGCGACCGCCGCCTTGAGACCGTCCAGACCGTCGGCGCCGCCCGAGGGCAGGCGGCCGACCCAGTCCGCGAGCCTCTGCGCCGCGGGCGCGGCGTCGTAGCGGACGGCCTGCCAGGCGGCCACCGTGTGCTTCTGCTCGATGGCCAGCAGGAACAGCACCAGGCAGACGAACGAGAGCACGCCGGCGAGGCGCTTCATCGCGGTCTGGGAGGGAGCCGTGGCGACGGTCATGGCTGCAACCCTAGCGGGGGTCGGCGGCGAGGTGAACGCCTATCGCCCGACAGGGGCGCCGGAGTCGTCGGGACCTTGCGCGGGCGGCATCGCCCACTCGCCGCGCCAGGCATAGGACAGCTGGACACAGTGACGGTAGGCGCCGTCCGACCATCGGCCGACGGCGTGCAGGGTCAGGGGCCGACCCAGGCTGACCCGGCCCAGCACCAGCCAGGCCTCGTCCGCCGCCGGACACAGGGCGCGGGTCAGGCCGCGGCCGTCGCCTTCCGGCGCGATATGGTAGACCGCGCTCTCGGTGGAGCCCGCCGGAAGGGCGCGGCGCACCGCGTCGGGGCCGCCGCGGCGGATGTCGGCCGCGCCGCGCTGGGAGGTGGAGATGATCCGCCGCACGCTGATGGCGCCGAACAGGCCGCGGTCAGCTTCCAGCGTCACGCCGCGCGTCAGGGCCTGGGTGACCCGGTCCGCGGCGTCGTAGGCCAGATAGCGCGTCTCGGCCGCGGCCGGGCCGGCGGCGGCGAGGGCGGCGATGACAAGGGTGGCGGTCACGAGGCTGCGCATGGAGCGTTGATCCGTGAAGGATGAGGCGAAACGGCGGCGCGTGGGCGCCGCCGTCCCCAATGCCCGTCCTACTCGAGGGTGCGTTTGATCTCTTCGACCGTGAAGCACTCGATGTAGTCGCCGGCCTTGATGTCCTGGAAACCCTGGAAATGCATGCCGCACTCCTGGCCCGACGGGACCTCGTTGACCTCGTCCTTGAAGCGCTTGAGGGTCGTGAGCGTGCCCAGCTCCAGCACCACCACGTCGTCGCGGATGATGCGGACCTTGGCGCCCTTGCGGACCACGCCTTCCGACACACGGCAGCCGGCGATCTTGCCGGTCTTGGAGATGTCGAACACCTGCAGCACCTGGGCGTTGCCCAGGAAGGTTTCCCGCTGCAGCGGCGCCAGCATGCCCGAGAGCACGCCCTTCATGTCGTCGAGCAGGTCGTAGATGATCGAATAGTAGCGGATCTCCACGCCCTCGCGCTCGGCGAGGTCGCGGGCCTGTTTCGAGGCGCGGACATTGAAGCCGAGGATCGGCGCGCCGGCCGACTTGGCCAGCTGCACGTCGCTCTCGGTGATGCCGCCGGCGCCCGACATGACGGTGCGCGCGCGGACCTCCTCGTTGCCCATCTTGTCCAGCGAGCCGACGATGGCTTCCGCCGATCCCTGCACGTCGGCCTTGATGATGACCGGCAGTTCCGAGACCTTCTTGGACTGCAGCTTGGACATCATGTCGACCAGCGAGACCTGGTTGATGCCGCCGGTGGCCTTCTCGCGCTTCACGCGGGCGCGGTACTCGGTCAGCTCGCGGGCGCGGGCTTCCGATTCCACGACGGCGAGCGGCTCGCCGGGGCTCGGCGCCTCGTCCAGGCCGAGAATCTCGACGGGAACGGAGGGACCCGCTTCGGTCAGCTGCTCGTTGCGTTCGTTCAGCAGGGCGCGAACCTTGCCCCAGGCCGAGCCGGCCACGACGATGTCGCCGCGCTTCAGGGTGCCGCGCTTGACCAGGACCGTGGCGACCGGGCCGCGGCCCTTGTCCAGCTTGGCCTCGATGACCACGCCCTCGGCCGACCGCTCGGGATCGGCCTTCAGGTCCATGACCTCGGCCTGCAGCAGGATGGCCTCGAGCAGGCCGTCCAGGTTGGTGCGCGCCTTGGCCGAAACCTCGACGATCTGGGTGTCGCCGCCCAGGGCCTCGCCGATGATCTCGTACTGCAGCAGCTCGTTGACGACCTTCTGCGGATCGGCGTCCGGCTTGTCGATCTTGTTGACCGCCACGATGATCGGGGCGCCGGCCGCCTTGGCGTGCTGGATGCTCTCGATCGTCTGCGGCATGACCCCGTCGTCGGCCGCCACCACCAGGATGACGATGTCGGTGACGTGGGCGCCCCGCGTCCGCATCGCGCTGAACGCGGCGTGGCCGGGCGTGTCGAGGAAGGTCACGGCCTGACCGTCGGCCATCTTCACCTGATAGGCGCCGATGTGCTGGGTGATGCCGCCGGCCTCGCCCGCCGCCACGTCGGTGGTGCGGAGGGCGTCGAGCAGCGAGGTCTTGCCGTGGTCGACGTGGCCCATGATGGCCACCACCGGCGCGCGCGGCGTGGTCGCCTCGTCGTCGACGGCGTCGGACAGGAAGCCCGTCTCGATGTCGGATTCCGAAACGCGGCGCACGGCCATGCCGAACTCATCGGCGACCAGTTCGGCGGTGTCGGTGTCGATGACGTCGTTGATCTTCATCATCAGGCCCTGACGCATCAGGAATTTGATGATGTCGACGCCGCGCACGGCCATCCGGTTGGACAGTTCCTGCACGGTGATGACGTCGGGAATGACGACCTCGCGCGGCCGGTTCGGCGCGTCGGTCGAGCCGCCCTTGCGCTTTTCCTTCTCGCGTTCGCGGGCCCGGCGGACCGAGGCCAGCGAGCGCATCCGCTCGGCGGCGTCCTCGTCGCCGCCGGCCACGGCCTGGATGGTCAGGCGGCCTTCGCGGCGCTTGGGCTCGCCGCGCGTGCGGCTGACGGCCTTGCCGGGTCCGGCGTCCGAGAAGCGCTTGTCGCGCTCCTCCTCGACCTTGCTGCCCGCGGGGCGGCCGAAGCCGGCGCGGACGGGACGGGCGACATCGGGCGTCGCGGGCGGCGCGTTCGGGGCCGGACGGCCGCCGGGGCCGGTGCGCGGACCCGGACGGGCGGCGCCGGGCGCCGGACGCGGGTTCAGGGCCGAATAGCGGACCGGTTCGGCCGGACGGGCGGCGCCGCCCTGCGGGCGGGCCGGAGCCTGCGGCCGTTCGGCGTAGTTGCGCTCGCCGCCGCCCATGGCGGTCTCGCGGGCCGAGCGGCCCCCGAAGGCCGGGCGTTCGGCGGCGGGCCGGGCCGGAGCGCCGGGCTTGGGCGCGCGCTGGCCGAAATTGACCACCGGCCGGGCCGGCGGGGCGGGGCGGGGCGGGGCGGCCGGCGGCGCGACGGCCTCGGTCGGGGCGGGGGTCGGAGCCGGAGCCGGCTCCGGAGCCTTGACCGGAGCGGTCGGAGCGGCGGACTTCACCGGGGCCTTGGCCGGAGCGGCGGCGGTCAGCTTGGCGGCTTCGGCGCGGGCGGCCTCGGCGGCGGCGCGGGCG